>JBNIDR010000009.1:0-25160 GCA_050108155.1 Bathyarchaeia archaeon
GGCAAATACACAGTCTATGTTACCTTCGACGGCAGCGAATCATATTGGCCCTCAACTGCAACAACAGCATTCGCAGTTGACCCAGCACCAGCAACACCCACACCTGAACCGACAAAAGAGCCAAGCATAGCTGACATGTACTTCCTGCCAGGCATCGCAGCCATAATCGTTGTGATCGTTATCATCGGCGCAGCGATCATGCTCATGCTACGAAAACACCCATAAAAACAGCCACAAAAACCAAAACAAACAAAATTCCCCCTCTTTTATTTTTTTAAAAAACCACATAAAGTAAAGAGCAACTTTTAGACAAAAAGGCCAAAGACTAAGTTGGCATTAAATAGCCGCCAAAGTAACTGACATTTCTAGCAATTAAATGTTTATTCGCCTGCGCACTTATACATAGTTTACCTATAAGCGACATGAGCTGATAAGAAGCCTTCAAGGCTGCGTTTAGGTTGTTGTTGCTAAGAAATTTCGCTTCGATACTAAGTGCGGTACCTTGAATGTTTGCAGCTATTTGTATTCCGCCATCCTCAGTTACCCATTTCAGAGTTATACCCATGCTGCTTTCGGACATGCCCAACCACCGCAAAGCTCCGAACCATTTGCCTCTTAGTTGAAGAATAAGCTTCTGAGTTATAAGGTCAGACGGCAAAAAAGTCTGGATGAGGGGGGTTGAAAGCGCTTCGGCACTGTGCTGAGGAAGTTTTAGTTCAGTTATTTTGAGGGTTACACTGTACCCCTCGCGCACCTTTTTAATGATGCCTTCGTCTTCAAGGCGACTAAGTATGCGAGAGAGCGTTTCAGAGTGAAACCCTGTTCTCCGTTTTAACCCATCGAAAGTGAACAGGGTTAAATCTTCAGTTTCGATTAGCGATAAAACGTCTGCTTCGCGTTCGCTGGGGGAATAATCGGCTGGTTGGCTTTGCCAATTAACGTCAAGAACAGGGACCATTAATTAATGAATTGTTTGGGGGTTGCTTTTGAAGGTTGCCCATATTTGATCGAGAAAAATGTGGAGAATGCACGTTCACCCTTGAGTTGCACCGCATGCTAAAAATAGCGGCTCAGCGAACCGAACGTTCAATCTTATGGGCAAACAAGGGTTTAACCGGGGACACGTTGGCTTTGAACATTGGTTCGCCGAGCGTATGTCGTCGTCGGCTTGCATCTACAGCAAACGCTATACAGGTATTCAAGGCTCTTAAGAATTGCACATATAATCTATAGATTAAAAATAGGTTTAACAAACAAATCAGTCTTTATTTACTTTAGATTCGCTTTGGAAAACAAAAACAAAGCTCAACAAGGTCAATGTTTAACACGCAGACCAAAGACGCAATCGCTCAAGGAGACAATTGACTATTTAACGCCTGAACCAATGAAGTTTACTTCTCATTTTTATTTACTGCTGCTTCAAGCACATGTTTTCTTTTTGTGCGGTGTTAAAGCATTTTAGGCATAATAGAAAAGCTAAAAAATCAATTTAGCCATAAAATGTAGCAAGCTACATGACAGATTTGAAGTAGCTGAATTAGATAATTATCCAGAATTTTAGCTCAATAAGGATGGAGAGTCAATGTCTTGGTAGAAGCGGGGAGGCTTCCAGAAGAGAAAATTCAAAACCGTGCTTCTGCAGATGCTGCTGACAACTCAGCGGTAGCTCAAGCATCTGACGCCTACAAAAGCCTGTTCGAGCACATGAATGATGGAATAGCATTCTGTAGAGTAATCTTTGTTGATGGCAAACCGGTAGATTATGTTGTTCTAGATGTTAACTTAGCTTTTAAACGATTAACCCGGTTGTCTGAGAAACAGGTTTTAAACAGGAAAGCATCTGAGTTCATGCCAGAAATTTCAAAAAATTACACAAACTGGATCAAAAAATTCAGCCGATCTGTATTAACCAAAAAAAGCATGATCGTTGAAAAGCACATTCCCATTTTGGATAAATGGCTAAGTCTCAGCACATACACACCTCGAGAAGGATACTTCGCTGTGATAATCAAAGACATCACATGGCGAAAGAAAATCGAGAAAGAATTAAGGCAGGGAGAGAAGAAATACAGAAAATTAGCCGACAGTATAAACGACCCTTTTTTTGCGTTGGATTCTAGTCTGAAGATTACTTACTGGAACAGGTCAAGCGAAAAGCACACTGGACACGCTAGCGGTGAGGTAGTTGGCAAACATTTCTTTGAGGTTTTTGGAAAAAACCGAGAAACCAGTAAAATATCAAGTGTTTGCCTTGATGTTATGAGGACAAAAAAACCCAGAGCATTTACCGATAGGCTGCCTAATGCAACATCTTGCGCCATTTTTGAGTTGGAAATTAATCCAACTGGAAACGGTGTGTCAGTACTCGCTAAAGACATAACTGAACGCAAAAAAATTCAGATTTCACTTGAAGAATACACTAAACGGCTTGAGGAGTTGGTACGTATACGCACAGAGAAGTTGAAGAACGCAGAAAGGATGGCGACTATAGGCGAAACAGCGGGCATGATTGGCCACGACATTCGTAACCCGCTGCAATCAATCATTGGCGAGTTGTATTTGGCAAAAGATGAACTTAACGAGTTGCCAGAATCCAAAGCAAAAAAGACCCTGCTTACAAGTATCACCTCAATCGAGGAGCAAACACTCTACATAAACAAAATTGTAACCGATCTCCAAGATTACGCCAAACCACTTACGCCCACCATTCAAGAATGCAACTTAAAAGAAACAATCCAAGATGTAACATTGGAGCTTGAGATCCCAACCAACGTTAAAGTAAGCTACTATATCCCACAGGCATTTCCATTAATGCGAACAGACGCGTCTTTTATTAAGCGTATCCTGTCAAATTTGGTTCGCAACGGTATTCAAGCTATGGAGGAGAAGGGCGGCGAATTAACAGTTAACGCACTCTATAGGGGGGATGCTGTTCTGATAGTGGTTGCTGACACAGGCATTGGCATATCCGATGAGTTAAAAGGGCGTATTTTCAAGCCTCTTTTCACCACAAAATCGAAGGGGCAGGGCTTCGGTTTGGCGGTGGTGAAGAAACTTACTGAAGCATTGGGTGGAACTGTCAGTTTTGAAACAAAATTGGGAAAGGGGACGACTTTCATCATTGAGTTACCGCTTCGACCAAACGATTTAGCCTAAGCTTACTTTTTCGCCTGTTACAATATAAACAACGGATTCGCATATGTAGACTGCGTGATCGGCGATTCGTTCAAGATAGCGTGTTACCAGCATACTAGATACAACGCATTTGTTATCCACTTTGTCGTCGCTGATTAAGCGGTTGAAGAAGTCGAGATACATCTTGTCAACTTCGCGCTCTGTGGATGTGATGGTTGTAGCGATGGCTACATCATGTTTTCGAAGGGAATCTACGCTTGCTCTAACCATAGAGAGAACCTTTTGGCTCATCTCAGCAAGATACGCCTTAATCCAAGATTCACACTTTTCTATTCCGTTTAATTGTTCATTAATAGAGGCAATGTCAAGTGCGTATCTGCTGTACCTTGCAAAGTCATTGCTGACTTTCATGTATGACTTTATTGCTCGAAGGTCTGATGCAACGGGTTGGAAGCGGGCTATTAACTCAAAGGTTTTATCCTCCACTTTATCTGCCATCGCGACAAGCATATCTGACATTTCACGAACCTGTGCTTGAACACTTTTTGCCTGCAGGTACCCATGCAGTGACACTGAGAGAATTTCGTATGTTAACTCGCTCATTCGAGTAAGCAACACTATTTGCTCTTCTAATCCACGGTCAATTATTCTGCTCATAGCAACTCGCTTCTCCTTTTTAGCCAAACTCACCTGTTATATATTTCTCTGTTAATTGGTTCTTGGGAGACTCGAAAATGTTTTTTGTAGGTCCAAACTCGATAAGATTACCCAGATACATGAAGGCAGTGAAGTCTGAGACACGGGAAGCCTGCTGCATGTTGTGAGTAACAATGACCACTGTATAGTGTTCTTTTAACTCAACAACCAACTTCTCGACTTTGGCAGTGGCAATGGGATCTAATGCACTACAAGGTTCATCCATTAGTATCACTTCAGGCTGCAATGCAATAGCGCGGGCGATGCAGAGGCGCTGCTGCTGCCCACCTGAGATGCTGGTACCTGGTTTTTTGAGGTCATCTTTAACTTCCTCCCAAAGGGAAGCCTGCTCGAGGCTGCGTTTTACAACTTCGTCAAGGTTTTTCCCTTTCTTGGAGCCTGTCAAGCGTAAGCCCGCCGCGACATTATCGTAGATGGACATCGTTGGAAAGGGGTTAGGTTTCTGAAATACCATGCCAACTCTGCGGCGCACCATAACGGGGTCAATGTCTTTGCCGTAAATATCTTCACCGTCTAGCAAAATTTGACCAGCCATTTTGGCGTTAGGTACAAGCTCATGCATGCGATTTAGGGTTCGGATGAAGGTAGATTTTCCGCATCCAGAGGGACCGATGATGGCTGTGACTGTGTTTGGGGCTATTGAAATGTTAATGTCCTTTAAGACCTGCTTTGTGCTAAACCACGCGTTCAAGTTTACGCTTTGCATTTTTACATTATCCATTTTCTTGTCACCTTGATAACTTGCCAAATTTACTTCTGTTGGCCACTAATCTAACAGTAATGTTGAGAACCAGCACCATTAGAATTAGCACTAACGCCGCGCCCCACGCCATTGCTTGGTCCTCAGCGGAGGGCAGCTGCGAATTGAGGAAAATCCTAAGCGGTAAGGCATCCATAGGCGCGTCTAAACCATGGAAGAAGAAGCTGCTGCCCAGAATCGTGAGCAGTATTGGCGCTGTTTCCCCAGCAATTCGTGCAATGGCTAAAAGGGAACCTGTGATTAAGCCGTTTTTTGCAGATGGAATTATTACGCTGAGTATGGTGCGCCATCTGTGGGCTCCAAGAGCCATTGAAGCTTCACGAATACTGTTGGGCACAAGCTTCATGGATTCTTCAGCTGTTCGTGCAACAATAGGAATAAGCATGAAAGCCAAAGCTACTGCGCCAGCTAAAGGAGAATAGCCCATATTTACAAGGCCTACAACGATTATTAAGTAAGCAGTAATGCCCACTATGATTGATGGAAACTGTGTGAGAATGTTATTTATTGTTCTTAGCCAAGAGGCATAGTGGTTGTTGCCATACTCGGACAGGTACACGCCAGTTAATACGCCAATGGGTATGCCGATTATGCTGGTTAAGCCGATGAGAATTAAGGAGCCCTGAATTGCAGGGCCGATTCCTCCGTGTAAGTAGTCGGCGGTTAAAAAGTGGAGGTTGATCACAGGTGCACCCCGAATGATTACTTCTGTAAGTATGCTGATTAGGGGCACTATAGCCACAACGAGGCAGATAAGGCAGAGAACATAAAAGAGCCTGTTTTTGAACTTGCGGAAACGGTAGTTATCAAGGTTAAGACGACGGAGGACTTCTGCAAGTTTGTTTGGCATTACTCAACGGCGCCCCCTTTAACCTTTAACACTCTTGTTACTGTGAAGTGCGCTATGATGTTTATGATTAAACTGATTATAAGCAAAACTAGGCCGGCAGCGATATAGGGTGATTTGTCTGTGGATTCTTTAAAGCCATTTGCAATTAAGGAAGGTAAAGTTTGACCCGCCTGGAAAAGCGAAGACGGCATAGCATTAGGTCCAATAGCGTTGCCTATAACCATTGTAACCGCCATAGTTTCACCTACTGCTCTCCCTAAGCCAAGGATTATAGCTCCAAAAATACCTGAGCGGCCATAACTTAAGACCCAGTGCCTTATTACTTCCCACTTTGTGGCTCCGATACTGTAGGCGCCTTCCCGAATCGAGTTTGGAACGGCGCTGATTATTTCCCGAGAAACGGAGGCTATAGTTGGTATAATCATTATTGCCAAAATTACGCCCGCAGTTAGAAAGTCTAAGCCAAAAGGAGTGTCACTAAAAAGGGGAATCCAGCCTAAATATGTATGAAGGGGCGTTTCTATATTGTTGAGTATCCAAAAGCGCAGCACAAACAAGCCCCAGAGCCCGAAGATAACGCTAGGTACGGCAGCGAGCAGCTCAACAAGGTATGAGCAGGGAACTCTGATGACTTTTGGAGCCATCTCCACCAAAAAAATAGCGATACCTAAGCTTAATGGTACTCCTATTAGCAGAGCGATGCCTGATGTGATTAGTGTTCCAAGAATATAGGGGAGCACGCCATACATATCGGAGTTTGCGCTCCAATTTATGCCGGTTAGGAAATTAAACTGGTACTTAGCTAGGGCTGGTTCTGCACCTGTAGCTAGCACAAAAGTGTTCAGCAGTAAGATAATAAGTGCTGAAGTGGCGGTTACAACAACTATGGCTTTAAAGATGTTGTCGCCTTTCAGCTTTACCATAAGAATCTTCTCGCATGATTTTTTATTGAAAGAAAAAAAGATTTGTGTAAGATTTTCGTTACCTCTGGCAGTTTAGCTTTTTGGTATACTTTCGCCGTTGAATGTAATCGAGTTTAGCGTTGCCTCATTGATTGCCACTAGGTTTGAAGGTAATGATGCATACTCTAATGATCCTGCAAGATCTTGCCCATCATGCACGACATACCAGAGATACTGAACTAATGCAGTTGCTTTCGCCATCGTCATGCCTGGAATTACGCCGAGGTCTTGGTAAACTAAGATGTAGGTTGGAGTTACTATCGGGTATGCTTGTTCGCCGTTTGTATTGAGTATGTATACGTTTGCCCAACTTTCGCTTCCTTTTGGAAGGCCACTTGATAGAGACTGCGCTGCTGCCGTGGTTGATTCAAGAGATGGCAACACATAGTTACCTGCTGGATTTTTAAGGGCTGCAACTGTCACATTGTTTTCTAGTGCATATGCCAATTCTATGTATCCAATTGAATATTCGGTTTGATCAATTGTTGATGCAACACCAGAGTTTCCGCTTGAACCAACACCTACTGGCCATTCAACAGTTGTGCCTGCACCCACCTTTGTTGCCCATGTGTCGCTGACAAGTGAGAGATATTTTGTAAACCAGTCGGTAGTTCCTGAACCTTCAGAGCGATGTACAACAGCTATTTCATGATCAGGCAGCGTCAAATCGGGGTTTAGAGCGGTTATTGCTGGGTCATTCCATTTGGTTATTGATCCAAAGAATATTTTTGCAACAACTTCACCTGTGAGTTTTAAGCCTGTGTCAATGTTTGGGATGTTGTAAGCTACAGTGATTGCACCAATGGTTTCGGGGATGTGCAGTGCGCCGGTTGCTTGTTGTCTTTGTTCGTCAGTTAATGCTGCATCTGAACCTGCGAAATCGACAACTTTGTTTATGAAGTCGGTCCTGCCCTGTCCGCTACCGCCACCGGCATAGTTAATTTGGACGTTAGAGTGCAGAGAGTTAAATTCGATAATTGTTTTGTCTAGAAACGGTTTGGGAAAGGTTGCACCTGAAGCGTTAAGCGTTACTTCTTCTGCTGGCGGAGCTGCCATGTACGTGTATGCTATTATTGAGCCCGCTATTACTGCGATTGCAACTATTGCAATTACTACAACATATGTAGATTTCATATTTATTCCTCAGGTCACTCTATCCCCCATTATTTGTTATATAGTAAATCGCCATAAAATTAATAGACTATATAGGTATAACTAATATAATGACAGCACACACAAAGATGTTCTTGGAGTCAACCGTGACAAAGGAACAAGAAAAACAAACTGAAGAACAACGCAAACTTCAGGTAACCGGAGGATCCACATTTATACTTTCACTCCCCAAGGAGTGGGCCACCAAAAATGAGCTTAAACGCGGCAGCAGCATGATCGTCCGCGAAGAAGACGACGGCTCACTTAGCATCTCACCTACAAGCCTACCAAAAAAAGAAAAACAAGACGAAGCCTACATTCGAGTTGCCCCAACTGACAATCCCGACGCCACAATGCGCACAGCCATCTCCGCCTACCTAAACGGATACAGCATCCTCCACATCCGTTCACAAGGACAAAAAGTTCTTTCCTCCAAAACACGCAACCACCTCAAACACTTTGCACGCAACTACTTAGTAGGAACCGAAATCGTCATCGATACCCCTAACGAATTAACGCTCCAAGTACTTCTTAACTATCCAGAGCTTACGGTTCAAAACGCACTAAGCCGCATGGCAATCATAGCCTCATCCATGCATAAAGAAGCCATGATAGCCATCAGGACTCTTGATTATAGCAGCGCAAAAGCCGTCATCGAAACTGACCGGGAAGTCAACCGATTCGGCCTCTACATCGTGCGGCTATTGAAGCTGGCAGTATCTAACCAACGTATTGTTAAGGAAATTGGGTTAGGGTCTCAGAGGGAATGCTTAGGTTACAGATTGATTGCGAAGGCTGTGGAGAGAAGCGCGGACCACGCCACAAAAATTGCGGAGAACACGCTGCTCCTTAGAGGCCAAGTCAATGGTGCTTTACTACAGAAGGTTACTGAGCTTAGCGAGTTAGCAAATGCGATGTTTGAACACTCCGTAGAAGCCCTTTTCAAGCATGACTTTAAGCTTGCAGAAAGCGTCATCGAAAAACTCAGCAGCATACACAAAATCGAAAAAGAAACCGTTCTCAGCCTGCCCACTGCGAGTGTGGAAGAAAGCGTTAACCTAAGATTAATTATCGAAAGCATACGGAGAACCGCAGAGTACGCCGCTGACATCTCTGAGGTTGTTCTTAACTTAAACGTTGAATCGGTCTTAGGTTAAAAATCTCATTTTTATCGAAATAGCTAACAGACGGTGTTCAACAATGTTCATAGCGAATTTACGAACAACTGCTTTTTTAGCAAAATAAAAAAGAGCCTATGGGTTTGGAGGATTTACTGTAAGGCTTCTAAAACGTAAACGATTTCTGCATTTTGGCAGATGCTTGAACTGTCGATGAGATGGGCTGTGCCATCTGGGCAGTATACTTTGTCGCCTTTTTGGGCTCTATGGAAGCGTTTTCCACATTCTTTTATCTTAGAGCAGCCATCACAATCTCTTGATAGCATTTTTGGGTTCTCCTCTACTTTTTCAAGTAGTAATACACAAAAGCTGCCTATAGAGGTACCCTCCATAATCTATATATCAATATAGAGGCAAGTCACTAATGGCTACACTGTGATTGAATCTTTTCAGAGGCCAAAAAGAGCAAAACCGTTTTTTCAACATTGCATAAATACAAATTTTTCCTAAAAGACCTCAACATTTATGAAACAAGAACAACCTCAACAAGCAGACGAAAATGCATCAACCAAAGTTCAAAGCAAAAGCCATATTCTTAGACTTAGACGGCACACTAGTAGATTCCACTTCAGCCTACATAGAAGCAGCCAAAATCGCTTTCCGCTCAGTCGGCAAAATTCCACCGCGAACTGAGGTTTTACTGGAGTTGCCCAAAAGAGTTGAGCAGTACCGCTCGTTAGATGACATTACAGAGGGCACGACCGCAGAGTTTCTGCCGGTATACTTCCACGCTTATCATTCAATCACTGAAAAGGAAACCAAACTCCTACCTAACGTTGAGGCTACATTGGCATGTTTATCTGCGAAAGCCAAGTTGGCGCTGATTACCATGCGGCATGTACCTAATGAAGTTCTGCAGAAAGAACTCGACACGCATGGAATAGCCAAATACTTTACGCATATCTTCACCGCCTTAGACACAGACAAACCCAAGCCTTCACCGGAAGCGCTAATACGATGTGTAAAAGCACTTGACATTGATATGGGTGAATGTTTAATGGCCGGTGACTCCGTAAACGATTTGCGGGCTGGCAAGGCAGCAGGGACAAAAACGGTGGCTTTTCTGTCGGGACTATATAGTCGGGAAGAGCTATTACAGGAAAAACCAGATTTGATTCTCCCAGACATATCTAAACTGCCTGAACACATCGAGTAACTGTTTGTTTTGATATATCCAAATCCGTAATATGACGGGTTTTTGCCTAAGCCAGTTATATGGCTTTTAAAAAATAAAGTTTAATTAAAACCTCAACTTTAGTCAGTATTGAGAGGGCTTCAGCGGGAATCGTAATGAATTACGTAGAGTTGATAATAGGGGAGAAATTGAAAGACGCGGACCCTGCCTTAGACATCATGGCTTCGGACCGTAAAGTTTTGCTGGTCGCCTGCCAAGACTTCACCAACTACCTAAAATTCCATTGGAACCTAATAGGCAAAGAGGCAAACCAATGTGAAATGGTAGAGAAACTTGACAGCGTATTCAAAGAAAACGCAGAAGAGCTAGATGAGTTCTTAGCAGTTTGGTGCAACATCTGGTTCAAAAAATGGAAGGAACGTGTGAAGCTACTCATAGGCAACCAGAACGCTAACAAATGGAGCAAAATGACAAAAACCATCACCGACGCTGAACCACTATGGCGCAAAATCGAGCATAAACAGGAGCTCCAAGAAGTCGTCGTCGCCACCCTAATCAAAAACGGAGAAATCTGCGGAACCGACATTTTAGCTGAAAACCTACTTAAATTAGAGCTTGGCGAACAAAACGTCCAGAACATGGACGAAAAGGAAAGAGTCTTCACTGTACTAAACAGGGCACTCCGCCGAGCACGAGAAATGGCACAGAGCCGCGGCCCATTAATTTTCGTAAAAGTAGACAAGGGCTACTATAACACAACAGCTGAATAGCGAGTTTTCCTCTAAAATTTTCCTTTTATTTTCCGTTTTATGTATATCTGATTAGGTAATTGTCAATTAGTCGTAGGGCAAGAGAGGGGCACTTTGGAAAAGCCAGTGATGGATAGGCTTTTTCCTAAAACGTTACCGCTCAGCAGTCAGGATTTGGCGGCTACCAATACTATGACTCAAACCTTGACAGCTCCTCTAAGCAGGTAGTGAATAATGAGGCATAGGCGCACGGTAGGTATTTATTGGATGGAGTAGCGGCTACCGTGTGGAATACGCTCAGCCTATAAGCCAGTTTATGCGGTGGTATTTGTGGATGAGAAGTGGATTAAAAAGAAATGGTTATCGAAAATAGCCAAAAATTGTTTTTTAAAATGGAGTTTTGTCGGCGTCTAAGCGACTCTTTGCCTCTGAAGAGTCTTAGTTCGCCAGTTATAGCGTCTCATGGTCTTCTGTTCGCCGAAGCCACAAGCCCCGCAACGATGGTTGCGTACATGGTAGGCGCGTCTGCCGCAACGTCTGCACATGATGTGCACGACTTTGCCTTGGCGCTTACCCATTGATGGAGTGCCTTTTCCCATTTAACTCACCTTGGTGGTGGTGAAATAAGGACTACGTTGTCTCCGCGGACGATGATTAGCCCTAACTTCTTTTGGTTTTCGACGACTGTGGTGTCTTCTGTTTCTTCCAAGACCAAGTTTAGGTGTTGGTCGAATCCCTTGAGTCTACCTCTGAGGCTTTTGCCGCCTTTTAAGCGGACAAGCACGATTTTGCTGAGGTTCTGTTCAAGGATTTCGGTTGTCATTTCGCTCATATTGGAATCCTCAAGTATCTTTATCTCTTCTATACTTTATCTCTCAACATTTAAACCTATCTCATAGACTATACGAAACAGTGAATTGATAGGTGGCTTTGCTTTCAGCTGTTACAGGAGGCTGAAGAGAGGCCTCTGTAGTAGCAAGGTTACCTGTTACGGCGCACCTTTATTTTAAGGGAACGGTAAACTGTGCATACTTTTGTCTTCACACACAATTTTATTTTTAGCACGATTCCATATACGCCACAGGGTCAACAGTAAATGGAAACCACCGCCGAAAACCCAATCAGTACCACTGAAGTTAACGATTACGAGAAATACAAAAAACCTATCCGAGACATCATCGCCTTAACCGAAACCATCGATGAAAGATACCGCGAAAAATGCTTTGAAGTCCTATTAAGCCACTATTTACTGAACACTTCAGGAGCAAAAACTGGTTTTTCAGTGGAAACCGACAAGAACAAGGTGGTTGCGATGGAGGATTTAGCGACTAACGTGAAGGGTTTTCTTGAACATAACAATATTTCTGAGGAAACTTTGGAGAAATTGTTCATAAAAGAGAAAAACGAAATCAAACCAATCTACAAGATCACGGAGAAGATTAAAGCGAAAGCGCAGGTTCAGATTGCGTTGCTAACTGCTTTTGAGTGTGCTTTGAAGACACCCAGTGGCTCTTTTGAGTTTGCGATTAATACTGTGAGGCAGAGATGTATGGATAATGGCGTTTATGATGGTAGGGAGTTCTTCATTAATTTCTTAAACACTGCGGGTTTGTATCAGAGCCTTAATCATGAAGTTGTGAAGTTGACTCCGACGGGCGAGGCGGAGCTTGCCAAAGTTATAGGAATTGTTCTCAAGCAATGATTTGCGTATTTTTGTTGGACTGTTTGTGGTCAAGAAAACAAAATCATCATGTTTATTAATACACATTATACTACAGCGTTTAGGAGAAAAATAAGTGGATCGACCATACACAATCCCTTGCCAAAAACGCAACTTCAAAAGCTGCGAAGGATGCCCAGAAATCGTGTGCACCAGAAAACACAATGCTACCCTTGAACCCCAACCAATCCCTGCATAAAACAGGCTCTAAAGAGCAGACACGTAACGGTTTAAAAGCCACACTTATAGCTTGCACTTATAAGTTCGGCGCACACTAACTCCACAGAGAAAAACGCTGGAGCCGCCGATGGCAACAATAATCGACTTCCTCATAATCTTTGCAACGGCATTTGGGTTTAACCTCATTCCCTTCGCAGGTCCATCCAACCTCCTCATTGCATCCACCGCCGCAATCGGATTAGTTGGTGCAGACACAGGAGTGCTAATGATGGTTGGAGTAATCATCGCCTTAGCAGCGGCCTTGGCTAAAGGCGTTCACTACATGGTTACATTCTTTGTCAGTGGTCATTTAAGCCAGAAACGCCAAGAAAAACTCAACATGGATGCCCGCATGGTTAAGCGCTGGGCGTTTCCTCTGCTGTATCTTGTTGCAGCTACGCCTCTACCCGATGAGCCAGTGGTAATACCTTTAGGTTTAATGAAGTATAATCCAGTCAAATTCCTCAGCGCTTACTTCCTAGGAAAGCTCACAATCGCGGTGTTAGGCGTCTTTATCGGGCGCGAGGCAAGTCACCTGTTTGAAGGCTGGTTAACACCTGACCAGATGTTTGTAACATCAATAGTGGTCTCGATTGTCCTAACAGTGGTAATTACCTATGTGCTTTTCAAGGTGGATCTGGAAAAGTTAGCTCAAAAACACCTGCATCGCAGACCAGCAGAAACCCAAGAAAAAACTAATAAACCCAGCCAAGAACCCAATGGAGGCGATAAACATGCCGACTAAACAACGAAGATACCCACTAAAAACCAAAGAGGCAAAGCAAATTCTGGATGAAGCTGCATCGAAACTTAAAATAGACTTTGAGCATCTCTTCGGAGCCAAAGCTAACGTTGAAGTAATAGAATCCGATGTGGGAGAAATCTACCTCATCGAAGCTAAACCGCTGCTTTATAAGTCAGGCGACAAAGTCTTGCCCACCCTACGCTTTGGCGAGTTTACTACAAAAGCTCCCAAAATTGTTGTGGACATGGGCGCTGTACCCTACGTTTGTAAAGGTGCAACGGTGATGGCGCCGGGAATTGTACGTGTTGAAGGAGAATTTGACGCTGGTGACTTGGTGCTAGTTTCCGATGTGAAATTCGGCAAATCACTTGCGGTTGCGGAGTCTATGATGGATTCAGCCACCGCACGCGCTACCAAGAAGGGGCCAGTAGTCAAAACGCAACATTGGGTTGGCGACAAAATCTGGGAGTACATAAAAAACCTAAACGAATAGCCCCTGCAATTTTGCCAAGATATAAAACTCGAAATATGACTCGCTTACTTGATACGCCTTTTTTGCCGTCCAGCAGTATAATTGGGGGCTAATTTGGGTATAATGTTGAAAAAGCGTTTAATTACTCAGTAACGATGAAGTAGAATTGCAGATGTGCAAGCGAAGATGTTTGTCCCTGAAGTTGGCTTCGGGGGCTCTGGGAGAAAAAAAGGTTTTGCATTTCCTTTCTCCTCTCAAGAACCCAGAGTCTCCCCAGCCATGCACATCACCAAAAAAGCCCCTTGCGATTTCTTTATCCAGTAAATCAGTATTCTTCTACAAGGAGGGCAACGTTTGAAGTCGTCGCTTTTCATGGTTGAGTCAAATAAGTACGGAAGAATCGCCGTCATAGGTGACTTGCATGGAGACTACAAGTCACTTCTAGCACTGCTAAAGTTGGTTGACTTAAACGTTGATTTGCTCGTGTTTTTGGGAGATTACGCTGACCGCGGCCCCGACGGCGTAGAAGTCATCCGAAAAGTCGCAAAACTGCAAAAGGAGCACCCCGAAAACGTGTTGCCACTAATGGGTAACCACGAAGACTACTCACGTTATGGTGAACCCCAGTTTAACCCTTGCACGCTCATCGCTGAGGTGGAAGCTAAGGGGGGAAGCTGGAGCCGCTACTTCCAAGACGAACTCCACCCCTTCATCAGCAGCCTGCACCTCTGTGCCTTAATCCCCAGCAATGCACTGCTGGTTCACGGAGGCGTCTCAAGCAAAATCAAGGGCATCAGCGACTTGGAACATCCTTCAGATGAACTGAGAACTGACCTGCTCTGGTCTGACCCCATAGACGGGGAGGGGGAAAAACCGAACTGGATGCGCGGGGCAGGCGTCGAATGGGGCTGTGATGTTTCGAAGGCAGTTTGCAGTACCTTGGGGGTTGAGAGGATTATCCGGAGCCACGAGCCGCAACTCGCCGCAAAAAAGCCCCATGTAAGCCACGGTGGCAGAGTGATTACGTTAAATGCGACCACAGTTTATGGTGGGAAGCCGTTTATTTACTCTATCGATCCATTGTCAACCAAGAAAGATAGCTACAAAATAATCTAAAACTGCCGTTTAGAAAGAAGCCAGAAGATGTATTAATGATAAAGATCAATAGGGTGAATGTAATTTTAAGTCGGCTATTTCCTTAGCGATCCGCCATGCTCTATCCCAAAGTCTAGAAAGTACTCCAAACCATACGCCAAGGCAGAGATAAGCCAATTGTATTACAGTGATAGCCTGAAGATAGTTCAGTGCGATAGATAGTCTCAGCGTCGCATCGACACTAGGATAGATCACCTGAGTCCAACCTAAAAATACAACACTTACCAATAGAATAACGGTTACCCAGACGACATTATTGGCTAAACCCATGTTGGCGCTGTGCTCCAGCTTTAATGCTTCCAAGAGAGCCGTCGGGTCGGTACTGGATTTCATTAGTTCTTTCGGCAAGGGTGCTAGATAGTAAAAAGTGGAGACACAGAGGATTCCGATGTTAATAACTGTAAATGCTATTGAAAAAGCGGTAACTAACTCGGGAAGAAAAGCGATGTAACAGACATACGTAATAGATCCAGCTACGCCGTTAATTAACGCCGCAAAAATGGCTTTCCACTCAGATTTAAACTCGTTCTTACCCGTCAACTTTTTCGCTACAAAAGCGCCATTCTTAATATTTTGGGTTACCAACAAAATGGCAACAAAAGCAGGCAATGATCCCAACCACAGCGCTATGGCAGTGGTTAAGGAGTATGAACAAATGACATCTTTGCCGAGAACAGTAAAATTGTCAACCCAGAACCGTTGACTTAACAAAAGTAATAATGTCCCCAGAAGCATATACAAAGCCAACGTTAAACTGCCTAACCATTTTTGCAGAACATTGAAGATACTTTTCAGATCTATTCTCAGATTCATACAGCCCATCTTTAAAAAAATAAGTTTTAGCGCTAATTATTTATAAGTTTTTAATAACTAAAATGTTTTAAAAATATAATAAAAAGAACAGCTGAAACGAGAAAAACCTGAAAGAAACAGCTATAGTTTGCCGTATGCTTCCAGCCACTGAAACAAGCGCCACATACATTATGTACCGAGAAATTGGCTAAGACAAGAGGTCTAAGAGTTGCGTGGTTTTTGAAGTGTACTATGTTAATGCTTGAATCGCATTACGTTACATTTAGGTTTCACTTTTTTCGCTGTTGCAGTGCGTTTTTTGTGGGCATATTTGGATCCAAATATTAAATGTATATTAGAACCTATAGAGGAGGAGCACAGCGCGCGGGGAGGGTGCGTTTTACGCAACCACTGAACCTTTGCTTCTTGTTAAAGGGAGATGCAGGTCGCGTGAAAGCAACAAAACCTGTACTGTGCTCCGGGGACTGCTTATGGAAGCCGCCACAACCAACCTACAACGGCACCCAGATGCAGAATCCAAAACACAGTCACCTACTAAGCCCGCTGGTTGTTGTTGTGTATTAGAAGGTTCCCTGCAACAACAACTATAGAAAAATGACTTATGCATCTAAATTAAAATGAAAGAATTGAAACCCGTTTTAGCTACATTGCTAAATTGCTAAATGGGCTTTGACGTATATCCTGGTTGATGTATTCTCCTTGCTCCTCCAATTAAGCAATCATATGCTGATTTCTTAGGAGGTGATCCGGCCGCAGGTTCCCCTACGGCCACCTTGTTACGACTTTTCCCTCCTTGTGAAACTTAGATTCGATACCGCCAATTAGACGGCACCTCACCCAAGAGTCACTCGGATGGAACGACGGGCGGTGTGTGCAAGGAGCAGGGACGTATTCACCGCGCGCTAGTGACACGCGATTACTAGGGATTCCATGTTCATGAGGGTGGGTTTCAACCCTCAATTCCAACTACGGCAGGCTTTCGAGATTGCCTCCCCCTTTCGAGGTCGGAACCCATTGTACCTGCCATTGCAGCTCGCGTGTGGCCCGGGAGATTCGGGGCATACTGACCTGCCGTGGCCCGCTCCTTCCTCCACTTTATCAGTGGCGGTCTCCTCAGTGTGCCCAGCACAAAACTGGTTGCAACAGAGGACGCGGGTCTCGATCGTTGCCTGACTTAACAGGACACCTCACGGCACGAACTGGCGACGGCCATGCACCTCCTCTCAGCTCGTCTAGCAAGACCTTTAATCTGGCTTTCATACTGCTGTCGCTCCCGGTGAGATTTCCGGCGTTGACTCCAATTAAACCGCAAGCTTCACCCCTTGTGGTGCTCCCCCGCCAATTCCTTTAAGTTTCAATCTTGCGATCGTACTCCCCAGGCGGCAGGCTTAACAGCTTCCCTGCGGCACTAGAACGGCACGTGGCCGTCCAAACACCTAGCCTGCATCGTTTACAGCTGGGACTACCCGGGTATCTAATCCGGTTCGCTCCCCCAGCTTTCATCCCTCACCGTCGGGCGCGTTCTAGCAGACAGCCTTCGCCACTGGTGGTCTTCCCGGGATTATAGGATTTCACCCCTACCCCGAAAATACCGTCTGCCTCTCTCGTCCCCTAGCCAAGCAGTATCCCCCGCGATCCAACGATTAATTCGGTGGATTTAACAGGGGACTAACTTAGCCAGCTACGGATGCTTTAGGCCCAATAAACATCCACACCACTCGAAGAGCTGGTATTACCGCGGCGGCTGACACCAGACTTGCCCTCTCCTTATTCCCCCAGCTTTCTAGACTGGGTAAAAGCCTTCCTCAGCGGATGGCACTCGGGATAGCCCTGTCACACTTTCGTGTATTGCAAAGGTTTCGCGACTGCTGCGCCCCGTAGGGCCTGGGTCCTTGTCTCAGTACCCATCTCCGGGCTCCCGCTCCCACGGCCCGCACCGGTAAAAGGCTTGGTGAGCCATTACCTCGCCAACAACCTGATCGGTCGCGGCCTCATCCTTGGGCGGTGCAACGAGGATAACGTTGCAACTTTTAAGCAAAGACTCATTCCAGAGTTCTTTGCCCATCGCGAATTAGCCCCAGTTTCCCGGGGTTGTTCTCGTCCCAAGGGCAGATTAGCCACGCGTTACTGAGCTGTGCGCCGTGACTCGTTTTGCCTGAGTCACTCGACTAGCATGTCTTAGTCCTATCCCGATAGCAGTGGGGTCCGGCAGGATCAACCGGAGTTATGCACTCCAGTAATCTGTCGGATCTTTTGTTTTTTGTGTGGTACGAATATTATTACACATCTTCCTCGCATCTGATTACTTAACTGGATTTGGAGGGAGAAACATTCCACTCTATACGTCAAAGCCCAATTCAGACCTAACTGAGCAATTAGTCAGGTCCACATACGTGTCCCCGCAATTGGAGGCCAACTCCATCATCCCTGTAAGGCAAATCGCCGTTCCGGTACGGGTTGAGCCGCCGCCATGTGATAATTGCGGGGTAGCAATAGTAGCTGAATTCACTTAGAAGTGACATTTAATCATATAAAGATTTCTTTTCAGTTCACTTAAACCGCGACTTGCTACCCAATCACGACCCAGTGAACACAATGTCACCATATATGAATGGGCAATGAATATTTTTTAACATTTCGGCAGCCGATTTGTAGTTTAAGCCATCAACACATTTGGGAGCAAAAAGCAGTTTTTTGATGGATTTTTAATGGTTTTCCAGAGGCTGAAAAGATTTTTTCGGTAATCCATGGAAAAAATGGGTTCGCCCCCCGCATTTCACGCTAAAAGCCACTAAAGTGCGGCACAGGAAACTTTTCACAACTTAAGTTTTAGTTATTCATTTAGAGTTTCAATGGATTCTGTCTGTTACCTTCCAATGGATAGGGCAAAACAACACATTTTGGTTTCTGGTTTCAGTGGGGTTTGCGGCAACCACATGGCTGACTGCGGACTGCGTTACGCGGCGCAAAGGTTTTTGACTTCTGTTTCGGTGTGGCAGCTGCGTTTTTCGCCACAAGAATACGTGAAACTCGGATTGCGCGTGTGACGCCATGCAAGCGTTACTTTAGAAAACAAAGGCGATGCCAGTGCAACACAAGGCATCTAAAAGCGATTGCACACAACAAAACACGCTGACGCAACAAGCAAAGTAAATTATTTGATAAATTTTTATGAAATAAATCAATATATTGATAATACACAACCAATATAATTCGTGAAACAGATAAACATGTTTGAAGCGGGTTGAAAAATGCTTTGTCCTCACCTCGCCAGTCATACGATAGCCCAAATCTCGGGGGGTAACAACCCGCTTCCCACACAACTATTAAAAAATAAAAATTAGCGTTTAAACAATAACAGCCCACAATTTACCCAATTTATTACTTGAGCAACATAATACTTTCATTTGCTCATAATCTGCTTAATGACGTAGATCTTTTTGGCCAAGTTACTGAGCCAGGGTAATTAGAGCAGATATAAAACAGTTGAAATCCCAATTTTTTATGAAAAAGAAAAAGCGAAAAGAAACTCGAAACAAGACACAGCATAGACATATTGAAGCAGATAATTTTAGAGGCATTGGAGTAAAGTAACTAATAGAGCAAACAAAACATCACCCATATTGCTTTAGCGTGGTTTAGTGCCCCTTTGGAAGAAGCATTCCAGGTTTTGAAACCCTCGTTGCGTAGTGTCCCTTAATTTTAACTGTTTACAAAGGGGCTTCTGAGGTGAAAAAGAAATGAATACAAAAACAAAAAGCATTCTTCTCCTCTCCATCCTCATGGTTGCCGCCTGCGCAACACTCCTAACAGCCTCTGTGGCAGCTGGCAACGGAGACATGAACCAAACAAAAGACCAGACAAGAGACAAAATGCAAGACAAAAGCTGCGACTACACCCCAGACTGTCTCCAAGACCAAACAAAACTGCAAACTAAGCAGCAACTTCATGACTGCTGGTAAAAACCGCTATTTCCCTTCAACACACCCCTTTTTCAGGACATTTTTCTTAAAATTTCAGACTCGGTGGCCACCTTGAAACGCTCGTTTCAAAATAGCCCTTAACTACCCGATACGCTATAGGTATAGCGATGAAAGATGCAGAAAAGCAAAACCGCAACGTTATCCCTGCTGATTCTACTAATTTGCGCCATGTTACCCACAATTCTCTTCGTGAACGGCCAAGTAAACGCAGGAGTTGAAGAAAACCTTGTCAATTTAGCGGAGCAAACTGGTAATCAGATTCAGAGTGTAATTACCGCGGTTTATGCAGACGAAAATGCGACTGGCAAGATAGAAAATGCTAGTCTTACTAATCAGTTTGAAGGCAATGTTACGCTATACCAGCAAGACGGCTTGGGCAAACTATCTGCAGCCAAAGAGGCACTGGCAAACTCAAATTTTGACCTTGCCGCTGATTCTGCTCTTCAAGCCCTTTCAACCTTTAGAAAAGTTTACAGTTCATTGCAGGCAATTTTGGAAGCGGCGGATCTACAGAATAACTCGGCAATAGATAATCAGGAACTTTTGGATGCAATTAATCGAGAAATTCAAAGAATTGACACCATCCAGAACCTTTTTGCTGTAAATGCAACGCAAGAAGTCAAGGCGCTCTTTGAAAACACCAACAATACCCTATTTGAATCTAAAGAAGCGTTTCAAGAGGGCAAATACGACCAAGCACAAACCCTCTATGTTAAAGCCAAACAGAACATCAACCAAATTTACCAGTACATAAAAACGCAAGCCGAAGAATCCGATGGATGGCGGCTCAGCGGGTACTGCCAGATTATGCAACAGAGAATTCAGGAGGGTTTCAGGTACGGAAGCGACAATGGCATCGACTACAGCGCAGCCCTTCAAAAACTCGGATATCAAAGCGAAAACCAGTTCATGCAAGAACTCCAAAATAAGATACAGATTGCCAAGTCACAGTCAGACATCAAAAACGCCGTCGAAGAATGCTTAACAATCAATCAGATGGTCCAGCAGATGCAACAGGGACTTAATGAGGAAAACGCCCGCCAGCAGGGACCAAACCCAACAGGTAGCGGCGCCACAACTGGCCCCAGCAGCGGAGTTGGAAACGGAGACACAATCGGAGGCAACAACACAAGCAATAGCAGCAGCAACACGGGCTATAACGGCAGCAGTGGCAAAGGCAGCAAATAATTCAAGTCGCTTTTTTACTATTTTTTGAGGATAACTTGGTTTTCTAGCCCGATCTTTTTTACTTCTACAATTTCAAGTTTTTCGAGACGCTTGATTAGACGCCAGAGGCTTGTGCGAGGCATGTCGGGGAAGCGTTGGCGTATTTCGGCTTCGAAGGCTTTGCCGTCTTTTTCAGCTAAGAATTCTAGCACTGCTTGGTCGTCTTTCATCAGCTGTGGGTTGGCGTTTAAGGTTTTTTTGATGTTAGGTTTGCGTTTCCGTTTAACCATAAAGAGAACCGCAGCGATTGCGAAAACCACGATTACTATAACGGCAATCAGGTACGCCAGCGGCACCATCCATGACTGAGAGGAATCTGTGGGGATTAGTGAACTTTCGTCGGGGGCAACAAGCGGTAAGATGTAGCTGATTTCCCATTGACCTGAACCCAAAGAGAGTTCATTAGTTGCAGTGTCTATTGCTGTGGGCGTGTTACTTAGGTAGATTATTGAAGAGTTTGTTGGGAAGGACACGTGCACGCTGTAGGGGTTGTTGAGAAGGAGCGTCCAGATCTCGTTTTGTTTGCTTGTGAACGTGTTAATGTCATAGTCAATCGTGAGGTCGGTGGCGCCCAAGGAGTAAATAGCTAATTGATTATCGGTTAGCTGGTAATCCACCGCTAACTGTTGTCCATCCAAAACGGCTAGATTTTCTACATGGTCAGAAAGTAGAGTCAGAGTTGCTTGGGGGGAAAGCTCATCCACTGACAGCTTTTGTTTGACATGCACTAAACCGTCACGGTAAACCCTAAGATCAGTTGAAGTGATGCTAACAGTGGATTGCACCATGGCAGAGTAAAGCAGCAACGCGGATAGCGCCAGAACAATTGTAATAATGCATAAGCGCCAACCAGACTGTCTCATGGGTGCTTCACATAAATGTTAACCAATGTAAAAATAAACATTATGGCTATCAGCCAACGGCTTTTTAGGGGGTAAGGCATCATTGTAGCCCATGGAAAAAGCTGTTTTTTGGCTTGAAACGCTTGTTTCACAGTGTCCCTTAAGTCCAGCATCGTAATATTCCCTTATCGGCGAAAAATATGCTCAACATAAAACCGAAAAAATATCCAAAGAAGCTCAGCATAATCGTGATTGCTCTGCTAATAGCTGGATTCTTAGCCCCGTTAGCCACAGTTGTCGCCAGCAATGACAATGGCGCAAACCAAGGCAGCCAAACAGGCAACGGGAACAACACTGACACAGCCCCAAACGCCACAGAGAATTCTAATCAAATATATAATGGACAGACGTCTGGCACTATCACTAGCGGCGCCTTGGATAATGGCAACACAAAGCAGTACAATAAGACAGATATCACACCAAAAGGTGAAACAGAACAAATCCGAGCACAGGAACAGACGATGTTCCAATACAGAAACATGACTATGCTCATGAACTGTACACAAAACTGCACTGTATCCTTCACCGCTGACGATGAAGTAACACCGAAAAGATTCAGCTTATCAGTGGAACCGAACCAGACCATGGCACTCAACATGAACCTAACCAAATCGCCTCTCAACGGAGCAAGGGTAAATGAGCGGGCGCTTAACTTCTATTTAGGAATAGAACCCAACGCAACACTGCAGCTTCAAGCACAGATCAGACTATACATAAACCAGACAGAGCTTAACCAAAACATGAACAGAGAAGTCAACACTTCACGGTTAACATGGATGTACTGGAATCAGACACAAGCACAATGGGAAACAGTGGAAAGCTCCATAGACCAGAACAGCTACTTGGTATGCAACACAGACCACTTCTCAACTTGGACTGTAGCTGAACTAGAACAACCAGCTGAAACAACAACACCCTCCACAGAAGGCAACTTAACCAACATAGAATACGTTGTCTTTGGAGTAGTTACCGCAGCAGTCATAGTTTCGCTGGGACTAATAGCCTATAAGAGACGAAAATAGGCAAAATCCCCTTTATTTTTACTATAGCAACCACAGCTATATTCAGCTCCGCCTGCTTCATCGCTTGTTGCAACACATTGGCACCAGCATTTTCTTTTATGTACATTTAGAATTAGATTTTTGTGTGGAAAAGGAGTGTTTGGTGCCCGACGAGTTGGGCGGGTCTGGCTGCCAACACTGCCGAGGCAGGGGACCTCAAGTTTTTGTGCTTCTCCAATGTTGGCGCAGGGCTTGATCCGCTTAACACTCTTTTTTGGTGGCTGTGGTTGTAGCAGTACAGTCACATCGCTATTTATGATTCAATAATGATGTAGGTAATACAGCAAAAAAGGTTAACTTAAAAGCAGGCAAAGTGTTTCCCCCTCTCTCTTCCTGAATAAACGCTTGCGTTTAAGTTAACCTTCCATCTTGTTACTCAATGTTTTAGGCTAGATAAAATAAAAACTTGCTTACGCCCAAGCGCCAACATGTTTTTTGATGGGAAAAGTTTTATGTATTTTTGTTGCGGTTTTTCGTGTATGCCAACATTTGTGTGTACCGTTTGCGGTAAGAAAAGACGCGCCGAATTCGAAACCTCATGCACAGGCGATGTCAAACGCAACGTAGATAAGTCGCCTTGGTGCTGCTAAAAAGAAATGATAGAATTCAGCGATGACTAACACCTAAAAACTTGTTAGGGTTGTTTTTCTGCTTTTAATTTTTTGTAGCTACAAAATGTAACAACAAAAAAATAAAAGCGATAAAGTCTCTGCTGCCTTACGAAGGTACAATGGGCTTAACCGTTTGAACAAAAAAGATTCTAAAGAAACTTGTTCAACGTAGGAAAAAACCGGTTAAGCAATTATTACATCAGGAGAAAAACTAGCAAACGATAGCTAAAGAAGATATCGTTTCAAGCGTCAGGCTACACATGCGAAATAAAGGCTACAAAGTATCAGTTATGGAAGACAAAAACGGACAAAGCGTAGAATTAACTGCGCATAAGGACCGAGAAACATTCTTTATTGAGGGCATCTGGGAAACAAATCGTCCAATAAAACAAAGCATCCAGTATGCACTTAGTAAGGCAGCTAAAAAAATGGAAATACATGGACCATGGATAGACCACGGAATAGCAATGCCCAAAGGTTTTTTTAAAGAACTAAAAGAGTTCGAGACAGCCTATTTCGAATCCCTCAAACTGCATCTTTTCTTGGTTGAAAGTTTCTATGCTCTAACGCATCTAGACGCTAAATTAACGGTTCAGTTGATAGAGCACCTAAAAGCAAACAACGTTTCAACGATGAACCTCTGGGGAATAAACTATGAATAAACATCTAACCAACAACTAATCAAAATAGGGCGCTGAACTTTGGGGAGTAACACATTAACCACTGAGGAAGCAAAAAAAGCTGACACCCAAGACCTACTTGGCAAACTGTCAAGCAACGAAAATGGACTCTCATCTTCTGAAGCAGAAAAACGCCTCAAAGAATACGGCCCAAACGAAATCAAAGAGAAAAAAGCAAACCCTATCAGAAAGTTTCTAAGCTATTTTTGGGGTCCAATTCCGTTTATGATTGAAGCAGCAGCGATCATGTCGGCAACCATCTCGCATTGGTCTGACTTCGCCATTATTTTGATGCTGCTTATGGTGAATGCTGTTGTTGGGTTTTGGCAGGAAAACAAAGCGGACAACGCCATAAAGTTGCTCAAACAAAAATTGGCACTTACCGCGAGAGTTTTGCGGGACGGGAAATGGAGGGAAGAACCCGCCAAGAATTTAGTCCCAGGCGACGTGGTGCGGTTGCGGCTGGGAGAAATAATCCCCGCTGACGTGAAGCTGCTTGAGGGTGACTATTTACTAACTGATGAGTCAGCCTTAACTGGCGAGTCCTTACCCGTTGAGAAACATACATCCGATGTGGGATACGCCAGCTCGATTGTTAGGCAGGGCGAAATGGATGCTCTAGTCGTTAATACTGGCACTAGGACGTTTTTTGGAAAAACAACCAAATTGGTTGAAGAAGCCCAAACAAAAAGTCACTTTCAAAAAGCAATCGTCAAGATAGGCGATTATCTCATTGTTTTAGCCATTATGCTGGTAATCTTGATTTTTTTGGTTTCCATCTTTAGGGGCCAAGATATACTTGAGCTTATCCAGTTTGCTTTGGTTTTGACTGTTGCAGCAATCCCAGCAGCGTTGCCCGCGGTGCTTTCAGTCACCATGGCTATAGGCGCCATTGCCCTCGCCAAAAAAGAAGCCATCGTCAGCAAACTCGTGG
>JBNIDR010000009.1:25210-86371 GCA_050108155.1 Bathyarchaeia archaeon
ATATACTGTGCTCAGATAAAACCGGAACCATAACCGAAAACCAGTTGACCGTGGGGAAAGTGAAGACTTTCAGCGGTTTCACAGAGAACCATGCCTTGCTCTTTGGGACGCTGGCTTCCAGAGAAGAAGACCCGGACCCAATCGACAAAGCCATCGCTAAACGCGCCAAAAACATAGCCGCCATATCGGAGGGCGCTGCAGGATACAGGATAAGTAGCTTCAAACCATTTGATCCTGTCTCTAAAAGAACCGAAGCAAATATTACAGAATCCGACGGCAGCAACTTCAAAGTCACTAAAGGGGCGCCTCAAGTGATTTTGGCGCTCTCCGAGAACGATAAAACAGTGTCAGAACAGGTGCTAAGCCAAATAGATGAATTTGCCAAAATTGGAAACCGAGCACTCGGAGTAGCAGCCACAGACAAAAACGGCAAGTGGCGTTTTGTAGGTCTAATCGGTCTTTATGATCCTCCAAGAGAAGATTCAGCTCAAACCATAAAAACTGCTCAGTCAATGGGGATCAAAGTTAAGATGGTGACTGGAGACCACATCGCAATCGCCAAAGAAATCTCCAACCAAGTAGGATTAGGCAGCAACATCGTTTTACCATCAGACTTCATAGATGAACATGAGGCAGACGCAAGCAAAGCCGTAGAACTCGCAGATGGATTCGCCGAGGTTTTTCCCGAACACAAATACCACATTGTGGAGTTTCTGCAGAAAAAAGGCCATATTGTAGGCATGACGGGGGACGGCGTCAACGATGCACCCGCACTTAAAGAAGCCGACGCTGGAATAGCCGTGGCAGGGGCGACTGACGCAGCGAAATCCGCCGCTGACATCGTATTAACCAAACCGGGTCTATCGGTTATTATTGATGCGATTAAGGAAAGCCGAAAAATCTTCCAGCGAATGACAAACTACGGAATTTACCGGATCGCAGAAACAATCAGGGTGCTACTTTTCATTACAGTTTCAATCATCCTCTTCCAGTTCTACCCCGTCACGACCCTCATGATTGTGCTACTGGCAATCCTCAACGACTTACCCATAATGACCATCGCATATGACAACGTAAAATACTCGAATTTCCCCGAAAAATGGGATATGCGGGTCTTGTTGGCGGTGGCGACTTTTCTGGGAGTCATCGGCGTGTTTTCGTCATTCGGAATACTCTACATCGGAACAGAAGTGTTCAAACTAGATCCGCTGGTACTGCAGTCCTTTATTTACCTCAAACTTTCAGTCGCAGGTCACCTAACAGTCTTCGTTGCCAGAACCAAAGGGCATTTCTGGTCAGTAAAACCTGCTAAGCCGCTGTTTTTAGCGGTAATTCTTACTCAGTTAACGGCTACCATAATCACCGTTTACGGGATTCTGCTTCCCGCGATGGGCTGGGGGTTAGCACTCTTCATCTGGGGATACGCTTTAACACTGTTCATCATAACGGACTTTGCGAAGGTGGGCTTCTACAAACTGTTAAATCGCCCTACAAACGGATCAGTCGTCAGGAAGCGTTGACATGGTCCTTGCTTATGACGCTGTTAAGCCGCCGAATAGAAAAATAAATAACAATAGTACCCAAAAAATGGGTATATGTATCCATAATTTCTTTTGGGTTAGAAATGAAATAAAAAAGTTTTTGTGCGGTTAACTGTGGGTAAGAAAACTCTTGCAGGCTTAGAGTTTGAGCCAGAGCAAGATGCCCATAATTAAGCCGTAAATTGCCAATGCTTCGGCGAGCGCAACGATCAAGAAACTTCTGAAAAATGTTTCGGGCTTCTCGGCTAATGCGCTAATTGCGGCGGTGCCGGCAGACGAAATTGCTAAGCCAGCGGCGATGCCAGGTATACTGATAGATAACATAGCCGCAAATGCGATGGCGACTCTGTCGTTTGAGACAGGGGTTGTTGTTGTGTCTGTTTGATCTTGGACAGTTTGGACTGTAAGTGCCGCTGCCACGCCCATAAGGGGTAGAAGCACAAGGGGAAGTAACACGAATAGCAATAGTTTACGTTTCAAGTTACCTCAAACTCCAATACTATTCAATAGCACATTATTACTTAGCATTTAAGTTTTTTCTTATTTGCTAACACTCAACTGTAAATTAAGCTGAAGCCTCATACTTTGCAGCTTGACCTCTCAGCACCTCTAAGTCAAAGCGCACTTTCTCTTTATCTGCGGCTGCTGTCTGCTCAACCTTTTTGATGAAAGCTTGATAATCAAGCTCCAATTTCTCCGAGGATATAACGGCGTTTTTCACACTGCACGACCTACTTGATAACTAGCACTGGACACGGAGAATACTCGATAACGCGCTCTGCGACGCTACCAATTAAGATACGCTCAGCGCCTCTATGCCCATAGGTGCCCATAACAATTAAGTCAATTTCAAAGCTCTTTGCGAGATTCACGATCTGCTCAAAGGGTCTGCCCTTCACAAGTTTTGAGGTGGCTTTTACACCAGCAGCCTCAGCAAGGTTGACTACGTATTTGATGGCTCTTTGGCCACTCTTTTTTAGGTCGGATTCGATAGCTTCTCGCTCCGATGCTTTGGAGAATTGATCGACAACTATTTCGTCAACTACGTACGCAAATATTATTTGAGCGTCATGCATCTTTGCGATGCTTATGGCATATTCGGCTGCCCGCGTACTGTAATCGGAGCCATCGGTTGGAACAAGAATTTTCTTAATTGTCTCAGAACTAAACTTATTCAACTGCTTCCATCTCCTTCTTGTTGCGTCCCTTAATCATAGACTTAATCTTTTTAGTCCTAACAAACTCTTCGCGATCCTTCTCTTCAAGAACCAACTGTATCCATTTAGCTGTGTTGCGGTAGCGAGGAATCAGAACATGGTTTAATGCGTTAACACGCCGCTGGGTTTTGCGTACGTCGTTGGCTATTTGGAACGCAGTGCCTTCGGCTTTTGCCAAGTGCGCGAGCAACTGGATGACTTTGGAGAATCGCTTGAAGGCTTGGTCAAGTTCTGCGCTGGTGTTCGCGAAGCCGTAGTTGGGTTTTAAGTCATTTTGTCCTTCGAAAGTCACCATAGGCACAGTTACACCCATTATGCTACGGTAATCTACAGAATACTCTGCTTGCCTGTTGGTTGTCAAGGCGGTATTAGCGATGGCATCTGAGCCTTTAGCCATGTTCGCCTCAGTAAGGCTTTGGTAAGCTTTTGCGAGTTCTTCAAGTAGGTCTTCACGGGCTTTTTCGGCATCGTAGACACTACTACGAAGTTCACGCAGCAAGATATCGCGTTTGCGTTCGAGAACTTCCCGTCCCGATTCTGCAAGATTCAGAGTTTTCTTAGTCTGAATCAGATTGATTCTTGTGGGGCTAATATTCTCCGAAGACATGCTTGCATCTACTTTACTTCAGTGTCTGTTTTAGGCAGATACTTCTGGATATATTCTGGTTTGATCGATGTTAATTCTTCCTCTGGCAAATCGCTCAACACATCCCACGCTATGGCAAGGGTTTGCTCGATAGTTCGGTTCTCGTTCTTGCCCTGATTAATCAAGGACTTTTCAAAGCGCTCCCCGAAGCGCAAGTACTCTTTTTCGCGTGTACCCAAACCTTCCTCACCGATTATGGTTACAAGGGACTTTACGGAATTGTACTGGGCGTAGGCGCTGTAGAGTTGGCTTGCCACGTTTGCATGATCTTCGCGGGTACTGCCTTTGCCGATGCCGTCTTTCATCAGTCGAGAGAGGCTTGTGGTGATGTAGATTGGGGGGTAAATGCCCTGTTTCTCTAAGTTGCGGCTGAGCACAATTTGTCCTTCAGTAATGTAGCCTGTTAAGTCTGGGATTGGATGAGTGATGTCGTCGTTTGGCATAGTTAGAATAGGCATCTGCGTGATACTGCCTTTCTTGCCCACCACTCGGCCTGCGCGCTCATAGATACTGGCTAAGTCGCTGTACATGTAGCCAGGGTAGCCTTTGCGGCTGGGCACTTCCTCCATCGCAGCGCTAACCTCACGCAACGCCTCGCAATAGTTAGTCATATCCGTCATAACCACCAGCACATGGCTGTCTTCCTCATACGCAAGGTACTCCGCCAAAGTTAAGCCTGCACGGGGCGTAATTATACGTTCAACTGGGGGATCGTCGGCTAGGTTAAGGAACATGGCAACGTTTTTGATGGCCCCCGTTTCTTCAAAGCTTTTCTTGAAGAACGCCGCGTCGTCGTGCTCTAAACCCATAGCGATGAAAACAATGTTGAAGGATTCATCTGCGTTAAGAATTTGGGCTTGCCTAACGATTTGTGCTGCTAACTCGTTATGGCTGAGTCCGGGACCTGAAAAGACGGGCAGCTTTTGTCCACGCACAAGACTAGCTAAGCCGTCAATGGCGGATATGCCTGTTTGGATAAAGTCTTTGGGGTATTCGCGCGCTGTTGGGTTGAGGGGGTAACCGTTTACGTCCCGTTTTTCCTCTGTGAAAAAGCGTGGGTGACCGTCAATGGGTTCGCCGAAGCTGTTCATTACGCGCCCAAGCATCTCCGTTGAAACCGGAACCTCCAATGAGTGCCCCAAGAAGCGAGTACGCGTCTGCGAGGGAGATAAACCAGTAGTTCCTTCAAAAACCTGAACGGTAACGGCTTTCTGGCTAACTTGGATGACCTTGCCGAGGCGGGTTTCGCCAGTTTGAACTTTGACGGAGACTAGTTCGTCGTAGCCTACGTTTTTGACGTTCTCAACCATAATTATTGGGCCGGAGATTGAGCCGACACCTTTGTACTCTAAACCTGTTCCAGTCATGGCATATCTACCTCAAAGTCGCCTCCAAAGCGGCGATGCTATCAGACATCTTCTGCTCTAACTCGTCGAGTTTGGAGAGTTGATCATTGGGGATACTGCTTTTCATACGCATGATTTCTTCGGTTACAGGTAACTCTGTGACTTTAAATATTGGTGCACCCTTGCTGACTACGCCCTCCGCTAAGCGATGGAAATCAACGATGATTTTAAGCATCTTGAACTGCTTCTGCGGACTACAGTAAGTATCAATGGCGTCTAATGCGTTTTGTTGCAGGAAAGCAATGCGAATCATACGGGCGGTTTCAAGAACCAAACGCTGCTTGTCTGGAAGCGCCTCAGGCCCAACAAGTTTGACAATGTTTTTGAGCTCGTCCTCTGCTTGCAGGATACGCATAGCTTCTTCTCGGTAAGCGTTCCATTTTTCATCCACATTTTTGTGCCACCAAGCTGCGAGGTCAGCAATGTAGCCGCTGTAGCTTGCCATCCAGTTGATGCTTGGGTAGTGGCGGGCATCTGCAAGTTCCGCGTCCAGCGCCCAGAAAACTCTGGTGAAGCGTTTGGTGTGCTGGGTGACTGGCTCTGAGAAGTCTCCGCCTGGGGGGGAAACCGCTCCGATGGCGCAGATTGAACCGGTACGGTCGTCGCTGCCCAAAGTTTCGACGACTCCTGTGCGTTCGTAAAATTCAGCTAATCTGGATGGCAAATAACTTGGGAAGCCTTCTTCGGCAGGCATTTCTTCAAGTCTGCCTGATACTTCTCGTAGAGCTTCTGCCCACCGACTTGTTGAGTCAGCCATCAACGCCACAGCATAACCCATGTCGCGATAGTACTCGGCCAGCGTAATACCTGTGTAGATACTGGCTTCTCTGGCGGAAACGGGCATGTTGCTTGTGTTGGCGACAAGGATTGTGCGTTCCATAAGCGGGTGCCCCGTTGTTGGGTCAAGCAGCTTGGGGAAACTGTCCAAGACATCAACCATTTCGTTACCACGTTCACCGCAGCCAACGTAAATGACTATGTTGGCGTCTGACCACTTGGCAAGCTGCTGCTGAGTGACGGTTTTGCCTGCACCGAAGGGCCCAGGGATGGCTGCGCTGCCTCCTTTCGCTATTGGGAAGAAAGTGTCGATTACTCGTTGCCCTGTAATGAGGGGGGCGGTGGCAAAGAGACGTCGTGTGTGGGGGCGAGGGGTTCTGACTGGCCAGCGCTGAAGCATCTGCACTTCGATTTTTTTGCCATCGGCTTCAAGTGTGGCAATTTTGTCTACAACAGTGTACTCTCCTTCGGGGACGAGTCCTGTTAGTTTTCCTTGGATACCTACTGGAACCATAACGCGGTGCTCAACCAGGTCAGTTTCCTGAACGGTACCAAGTATATCTCCGCCAATTAGTTTTGCGCCTACTTTGGCCTTTGGGGTAAACTTCCATTTTTTGGTTCGCGAAATTGATGTTACGCCGCGCGTTTGCTTGATAAAAGGCCCGGTTATTTCTCGAATGACCTCAAGCGGACGTTGAATGCCGTCAAAGACGTTTCCTACAAGGCCGGGACCGAGTTCAACGGACAGGGGGCTGCCGGTACCCGTGACGGGTTCATCTAGTTTCAAACCCGAGGTGTTCTGATAAACCTGAATCGTCGCATAATCCCCCTCCAAACGAATGATTTCGCCTATTAAGCCGTCGTTGCCGACTTCAACCATTTCATGCATTACCGCATTACTGAGCCCTTTGGCTTCAACAACTGGGCCTGCTACTCGAATTACACTTCCGTGTGACACCATTTTCTTATTCCTCCCCTTTGAAGAGCTGTTTTGCAATTTCGGTGCGCAACTCAGGTTTAAGTTCCTCTAACCGATTGTCCAGTGTGCCGTCGTAGATTATTTTGCCATCCTCACTTGAAAGTTTGGCTCCGCCGATGTAGTCTTCGGTTTGGCTAGAAATCTTGAACTTAACGTTAAGCGTCTTTTCTGCTTGATTAAGCATGTCGAGTTTTAACCATTTTTTATCTTTAGAGTTAACTTCGACTATGAGGTTTTTCTGCTGCATTTTCGCAGCGATAGCCTCAATCTGCTTGAGAAGGTAGGTGTGGTACTCCTCAGTGTTAACAAAATCTTTGAGTTTCACAATTACTTTTTCGAAGGCTTGGTCAACGAGTTCCTCTTTTGTTTGCAGTAAGCGATTACGCAGGTCGACTTCGGTAACTGAGGCGATTTTATGTTTTTCCGCTTCCGCCTTCTCTTTGGATTCAGCGACGATTCGCCTAAAAGTCTGGTCTGCCTGTTCTTTGGCGGCTCGAAGGGTTTCTTTTGCTTGATTCTCAGCTGCGGAGATAATGGCTTCCGCTTCTTTCTGTACGTCACCGATAACTTCACCGGCGATTGCTGCAACGCCACTTTTATTGCTCAAACTTCAAGTTACCTCTATATCTTGATGCCCAGGATTTTACTTATCGTTTCCGATATTGGGATTCCTTTCTGTGGTCCCCTGCTTCCGGGGAGCTCAACGATTAGGGGTGTGACGCGTTCTTGCCGAATTCTTTCGATTTGACCGCGAATCGAGGAGTGCGACGCGTACGCTTCGCTGATTATGATTATTGCTAAATCGCTACGTGAAAGCACCTTATTAAGGGCTTGCTTTGCCTCTTCAGTGGAAGCAACTTCGGTGCCCTCGACACCTACCAGACGAAAACCGGTTACCATGTCGCCGTCGCCTATCACGTAACCAATCATGCAGCCACCAAATACAGGTTTAAATGCTTGTTAGCAAATTCAATATATCTGTTAAAAATGTTGCGACCCGAAAGAATGGCGGCGGCATCTATTGTTTGTCTGAAAAAAGATGTCGAGGCAATACTTGAGACGCTAAGCGCATTCGGCGAATTCCACATTGAAGCATCCCCTCAAGAGAACGCCAGCGCCGCCGACTACGACCACAACATTCACCTTGTACAGGAACGTATCGCAGATGCCGACGGGTTAATCAAGCAACTTGTTGTTGAAAAAAGCAGTTTACTAGGCATCTTCAAAGTTTCCGAACCTAGAAAGCTTGTTGTAACCGCCGATAACTGGCAGCAACTCTTAGAGAACACAAACCAAGAAATTTTAACACTTAAAAAACAAATCGAAAGCTTCAACGCTCAATTAACTGACTTAAAAGAGAAAACGGCAGGTCTTATCCACCTCAAAAAGATGCTATCCAGCATGGAAAACATGGGCACTGACCTCGAAGTGGTCGAGAACCTCAAACTCATCTACGTAAGCTTCGCCTGCATCCCAACCAAGAACTGCGAGCCATTCGAAATAGCCATCACCAACCTACCACTCTATATCAACCGCAGCTATCCATGCGAAGATGAATGTTTTGTAGCAATAGCAGCACCCGCCAAGTATAGAGAAGAAGTCGAGCGGATTCTACATACTTACCACGCGAACATCTTCCACATGCCAGAAGACCTGCCCCACAACGTCAGTGAGGCACACAAAATAGTTCAAAGGCGCCTAAAAGAGAATCAAGAAGAAGAAAAAGACATCAGCGAACAACTGAAAAAGCTGGGCGAAGAAAACAGGGATAAACTGGCTTCGTGGAAAGAAACCTCGGAGAACATTTTACTACTGCTTGAGGCTGAGAAGAAGATTTTGCAGTCTGGCAGGTTAGCAACGATCAAGGGTTTTGTGCCCCAGAACAAGTACACTGAACTAAAGCAAACCGTCACCGCAACAATGGAGGGAAAAGCTTTGGTCCTCCCAAACGACTCTGAAGAGCACACGGCAAATGAGCTCCCCACTAAAATCGTGCATAGCCGATGGGTTAAGCCCTTTGAAGAAATCACAAGGCTCTACGGCTTGCCTACATATATGGAGATGGATCCTACACCGTTTATCGCCATTAGTTTCCCGATTTTGTTCGGGTTGATGTTCGGCGACTTGGGACACGGCTTGGTGCTTCTGTTGGGCGGTTTAATCGTTGGCATGCTTATCAAAGGTAATCAGGGCATGAAGAATGTCTGCTGGATCATGGCTGCCTGCGGCGCCGCAGCTTGCGTTGCAGGATTTCTTTTCGGCGAGGTTTTTGGAATAGAATTTTCTAAAATAAATCCGTCGTGGGGGCCACTGTGGTACAGCCCCTTCGAAGAAACAAACGTGTTTAACTTCTTAGTCTTCACTTTAGCCGTAGGCATCGTGCAGATAATAACAGGCATACTAATCGAGCTATCTAACTACGTTGCGACACGACACTACGCTGACGCATTCTTAACTGCTATACCACAAATTGCATTTTATTTAGGCGGAGTCTACCTCATCGTCACCTGCCAATTGGACTTTGCCAAGTGGCTCGCTGGACCCATACTAATACCGGTAATCCCATTCGCTATAATGGTCGCTGGGAAACCACTGTACCTGAAATTTGCTAAACCCAAAAACTACCACGTTGACCCTGAACACGCCGAGTCAGATACAATAGTGGGAAGACTCTTTGAGGGGGGAGACTTCTTCACTCGCCTGCTCAGCAACACCATTTCATACAGCCGAATCCTCGCCTTGCTTATGGCGCACTGGGCGCTATTACTGGTGGTTTACCAAGTCTCAGGCCTAATCACGCCACTAGGAGTACTAGGGCTGATTTTGGGCGGAATCATCATAGTTCTCGGCAATATAGGCGTAATCGCGCTTGAAGGCTTAATCGTCTTCATCCACACACTGAGGCTACACTTCTATGAGTGGTTCAGCAAATTCTACGCTGGCACAGGAACAGAATTCAAACCATTCAAACAGACCTTTACCCACACAACTTTAACGATGAAAAAAACAGAATAAAAAGTTTAGATTTGAAGCTGGTTGCGGATTACCTCGGGCTTCATGCCGCCTTCAACGCCTAAGCTGATTGCGGATAGGTTATGGACTTCTGCTTCCTTAATGGTGATAAAGCCAAGGGTTGAGCCTATGTTGAAGATTTCGCGTATTTTGTTCCGTAGCGCATGCTGTAGAAGTGTGTTTCGGAAGGCTTTTTCGGCTTTAGCCACAACATTCTCCGGGGCTTGGTCAAGCGCCCGCTCGAAATATTCTGCGTACTCCGTTTTCTGCACGATTTGGAGGGCGGCATCGAAGTTAAGCGCAGTTATGATGCCTTCAACTTCTTTCTTTCCCAGTTTGAAAGTGTTCTTAGGAACTGTGAGCCGAAGCCAGTTGGGGTCATAGTTGAGATTTTTAGCTCTAAGCAAAGTGAACAAAACAAACCCGTCGATTCCAAGACGAGCATACAAAGCTGCGTGAGACTTTTCGCGTCTAGGCAAGCCCTTGTAGGTTTTATAGAATTTCTCGTGGAACAGCGTGTCCACGTAGATGTCAAACATTATGGCTGAGCCGGTCTCCTGGAAGCTCTTAAGCCCCAAAGCCAACGCTGGACCAAACTCGGTACCCTTGAAAGTCTGCACTACCTGGGCTACAGTTGGAGCTTTAGCTGCATCCTCCATCAACGTCACATGGTCAAAATATTTTTCGACCGAGAGGTAGATTCTGCCGAGGCGCTGCTCAGCGGGGAGTTGGGCGTTGGCGGCTCTGATGAGGGTTTTGACGTTTTCCGCTTCGATCCGCCACAGGTACAAGTCAAGATATCGGACTGCGCGGGGTGGAGAATATTTTATGATACGTAGGTAAGTTTCGATAAGGTTCTCGTTTAAACAGCGTTCAAGCTTGCGCCCTGTTAGAGGCGGGGTTAAATGGGAAAACTGCTCCTGATAAGGCGTGTCCCGAAGCTGCGAGGCGACTTCATCGAGGCTTCTGCTTTCTGCCAACGATTTCAGTTTTGCTTCGCTTAGCAGTTTACTTCGCTCGGCTCCGATTTTAGGAAGAACCGAAGCGTACTTTGTCGTTTGCATCAGAGCTTTTCCTCGAGAAATGCATTTACGACTGCCGAGACGGCTTTGTCCATGTGTTTCTCTGCTTGGGCTTTAAGTTTAGCTGCGACTCTTTCGTTTTCGTCGAGTCGCTGCTGACGGGTTTTGTTGGCTTCAGCGACTGCGGCGTCGTAGCGTTTTTTGGATTCTTCTGCACCGTAAGCTTGGCTTTTGGCGAGAAGAGTAGCGGCGTCTTTTTGGGCTTGGGCTATTATTTGTTTGGCTTTTTCTTTTGCGTCGGATTCGATTTGGTCAGCTCGTGCTTCTATGTTTTTTAGTTCTTCCCAAACCTTCTGCATAATCCCACGGACATAATAAGGGTTTGAGTAGTCATATGATTCTTGTGGTTTCTAAAGTTTTTCTATGGTTACAGATAATTTCTGTGTTAACAATAAATATAAAATATTTAATTAACCAGTTGGGCGCTGAGTGCCACTTTACAGAAATCACAAGTATGGTAACAGTTTTCGGGTTAAGCATAATCGAATTGCGGGCAGCTATCCCAGTTGGATTTCCATTTAACCTCAACCCAGCAGTAACCATCGCTAAATCATATGGAGGCCATACTTAGCGCTTCTAAGTTGCATTAGCGGGCACAAAAATAAGAGACAAAATAATAAGGTGACGCTACTGCGAAAAGAAAGACCTGAGGGATACTTTTACCGTGTCTGAAAAAATACGGTGCATTTGGACTAGGATTGCTAGCGCCTCTGCTTTTCGGTGCCCACATTGGAGCGGTAGTTGGGTGCGCGTTAGTCGCGAGCAAACAGCAGCGGTTATTTTGGATGAGTGCAGGCATAGCCTTGTGGAGTATCACTTTGACTCGGCGGGAATAAGCGGCATTGAAGGTCCAGAGAAATAGAATACTTGAACGGCTGGTTTCATTTTTTAGTTAGAAGAAAAGCGCCGTGCCGCACTACTTCTTCTACCCGAAGACAAGCAGAACAATCAGTTTTTACATCAACATCTGGGCAAATGTATAGAAAAAAGAAAAAAGCGCCGAACTCTATGTAAAAGTATATTTCCCCAAAAGAGAGAGAAAGACTATGCGTGAATACGTTGTTAAAACCAAGAAACTCGGCGATGCCGTCATCATAGAGTTACCTAGACAATTAATGCAGACGGAGCAGATAGGCGCAAATATGAGCTTGAAGATTACACTTCAGAAGTACCAGAAACCATCCGCCATGAAACCTAAAGCGGAAGGCTCGCTTGGGCCAGATGATCCGTGGAAACTGCTTGAATAAAATTTGCTGATTTTTAGTTTTTTCTACCGCGGAGGTCCCTGCGGGCAGTCAGGAACCCCCGTCGGTAGCTGGTTGCGTCTTCGGCGCATCTACGATGGGCCATTTTGGTTGGTTTTATTTTGTTGGTTTCTTTGGCACGTCTGAAGCCAACAACTATTGGATAATCCATCCAACCGATATAAAGCTTAGTTTAATCTAAGTTAACATTAAGTTGATCACAATGTGCTACCCAAAACAAAACCCCTCAACTCAACATCAACCCAAATTAAACCAACTTTTATATGCCAAACCACCTAAACAAAACCATCACCACCCTAAAACAACACAAAAAGGCAACCAAATGCTAATTACACAATACCAGCCCACAACACAAAACCCAAAAGGCTTCACACTCCCCAACTACCAACAACAATCCATATCCAACATCCCAAACCATATCCTACACCTTCTCCACGTCCAAAACAACAGTCCCACCAAACAACTCGATAGCCACATCCAAGAAGCAGACACAAAAAACGCAGAAAAAATCGTGTTAATAGTAATGGATGGCTTTGGATTTGACCAACTCCTAAAACACCACAAACAAAACCCCTTCCTAACAAACCTCGCCCACAACGGCGACGTATCCCCCATAACAAGCGTTTACCCCTCCCAGACAACTAACGCTCTCACAACCCTAAACACGGGGCTGACACCACAGGAACACGGCGTTTTCGAATACTTTCTCTATCTAAAAGAGATTGGTATAGTCAATACGTTGCGGTTTGAGCGCATTTACTCCAAAAAAACTAAACCGGCAGACGATGGGTTCAGCCCAAAACTCCTGTTCAGAGGAAAAACTATCCATCAAACCCTAAAAGAAAAAGGAATAAGCACATTCACACATATGAATTCGGCAAACGCCTTCACTGCCTGTTCTAAACTGCTTTTCAACGGAAGCACAATGACCCCAGCGCTGAAGACTTCGGATTTAATCGTTAATTTACGGAAGAACCTCGAAAACATCCAAAGCGGCTACTTTTTTGTCCACATAGACAGCTTAGATACAATTTCACACGAGTACGGACCAGAAAGTGACCAGTACGCCGCTGAACTCTCGGCAATTACTTTTCTGCTGCAAAAAGAGCTTGTGGAAAAAATCAAGCCAGAAACCGCCAAAGAAACCCTCCTGCTAATAACCGCCGACCATGGCAGTATAAACGTCAACCCCGACGAAACAACCTACCTCGACCCAGCCCAGAAGCCGTTGACCTTTAGGCAAGTTGGGAAAGACCGCAAACGCATCCATCCTACAGGCAGCCCAAGAGACATCTTTTTGCATATAAAAGAGGAAAAAGTTGACCAAACCAAAGAAGCACTGGAGTGGCAACTCGGCGAAAAAGCTCAAGTGATAGAAACAAAGGCGGCGATTAAGGCGGGTTTGTTCGGGCTGGGGAAGCCAAGCAAGCAGTTCATTGAGCGAGCAGGGAACCTGCTGATTATACCACATGGAAATGAGAACGTGTGGTTCAAGAATCCCTCTGGTCGCAGAATCACTTTTTTAGGGCAGCATGGCGGCTTAAGTGCGGAGGAGATGCTGGTACCGTTTGCAGTTGCCAATTTGTGTAATTTAAGAAAATAACGCCTATCAGAGGCGTTGGTCGGTCAGCGTTTTACGCATTGCCCAGATGCGGCATCGAAGTGGTTTTTGTCGCCGTAATCACAGTTTTTGCAGTCGTTTTTGATGTCTTGTCCAAACGGGCAACCTTTCAAATCAGCCATATAGATACCTCAATCAGCATCGCTTATGGCAGAGACGAAATATAAAACTATAGATAGGCAAATCGTAAATCAGCGTTTCCCCCGCAAAATTTCGCTAAGCCTCGGCAAATTCTGAAACATGACAAAGTGCCCTGCGCCCTCGAAAACTTCAAGCGTTGAAGAAGGCATCAGCCGCGAATTTGCATAGGCGTTTTCCAGCCTGCAGGTTTTGTCTTCTGTGCCATGCCAAATCCACAGCTTCCCCTCGTCCACCACTTCAAAGGGCAGAGTCCAAGGCGCAACGAAAAGCAGGTGTTCCTCGACCACTGTTTTGGCGCCGCTTTTCTGGCGGAAGGCTTCTGACATGGATTGATACATCAGCCCAAGCCACGTGGGGTCATTGATGAATTTCAAGTCGGTTTGTGAGCAGCTATGCAGTAGCTGTTTGCCCTGAGGCGTCGCCAAAAAGGCCTGCGGGTCGCCGTCTGCTTTTAGGAGCTGGCGGCTGAGGTAGCGCATAGCGAATTCGCCTATTTTTGGGAATTTCATGAGATGTTTAGCGAGGGGTGTGTTGTGGGCGGTTGAAACATCAAAGGGCAGGCTGGGTGCGCTGACTACCACCGCTCTGGATACTCGGTCGGGGTTGTGGGTTAAGTAGGCTAATGCGAAAACTCCTCCGCCCGACCACCCCAAAACCGCAAATTTTTCCAGCCCCAAATGGTCAGCCAAACAGTTGAGGTCCCCGTTGAAATCTGTGAGGCGCCTTCGAGGCTTATAGGTTGATAAACCGTAGCCTGGTCGATCCACGCCGATTAGCTGCAAACCTGAATCTGCAAGTTTCTGGAGCAACAAAACTTCGAGGCGGCTGCTGGCGGTTCCGTTAAAATACACCAATGGGCAACCTTCACCCACTGTTGTGTATGCGAGTTTGCGTCCGTCAGGCAAAACACAGAGTTTAGCAGCCAACCAATTCCCCAACAAACTATGGATAATACTGAAGTATTAGGGTTTAGCGGAAACGAAGTTTTGTTAGAGAAAAGAACTGTCGCTTGCTCTTGACTAGAAAATGTTAAGAATACTAAACACCTAATTTACAGTAGGTGTCTCTTCGATGCCTTTTGACGACCCGCTTCTAAAAAATGAAAATTCATCCATAGCGAAGAAGGTTAAAGAAGCAAGAAGAAAATACTTCAAGAAATCTTTAATGCAATATGGTTTCACCGAGGAACAAGCGGAGCTTCTTGTGCAATCTCTTGACGAATTTGTTGAGGAAGAAAAAGACTTAACAGAAGAAGACAAAGAATCCCTGTATAAAGGATAAGCACACCAACAGAGAACGGCGAGTTCAAGTAAAATGCGTCTTCCTATTCAGAAAGAGCCTACTTTAATTTGAGTAGCCCGTGAGAGATTCGAACTCTCGTCGTCGGGTCCAAAGCCCGATATGCTTGACCACTACACCAACGGGCTGTGTCAACGCACCAATTAAAGTGCGGTTTTATTTATTGTTAGAGGTAAAAGGGCGACATTTTGCCTAATAAGCGTTCTTGCATAGGCATGCTGAAACCTCGATTTCTGTGAGGGTTAGCCGATGAATTTTTTGAGGTAAGGCACCTTTTTGAGCGGAACTATGATGGCTAAACAGATAAACAGTGTCAAAACAGCTGCAAGAGGCACACCAATAATGGAGTTTACTGTGTTTCCGTTAAGTGCGAATCCTAAGACGCCCTGTTGGAGCACATAAAGTACTATTAGGTGTAAAAAGAAAATCGCGAGTGTATTCTCGCTTATGATGTGAAGTAGTTTCTGTCCCCGAGATCTATGAATATGCATCGTTTGCTGCTGAGACGACTTGCCAGAGACAAGTAACGTAAATAACGCTATGGAAGCGATGATGGTTGTTGGGCTGACGTATTCTTGGAAGAACCAGCTGGTTGAGCCGCCGAAGTATCGAGATACAAAATAGGTTCCAATTGCGGTTCCAGCTAAACTAGCCACCAGCATCTCCTTAAGAAGGCGTCTGTTTACTCGTACCCTGAGCAGGTAATAGCCGAGTACAAAGTAACCGACAAAGGTCGGGATAAGAAAGAGATTGGCGTCTACTTTGAGGGGTGTTAAGAGGTAAATGAATGGTATTAGCGAAGTTCCGATAAACCAGAGTACTGTGAAGTATTTGAAGAGTTGGTTGCTAGCCTGCGCTACCATGAGGCGTAGAAACGGCGTGACAAGGTATAGGCCGACTAGCATGTAAATGTACCAGAACTGGAAGTATGGTCCAGTCAAGAGGCCTTGCGCTATGAATGCCGCTGTGGATTGGGCGGTTGCTAACTGGTTTTCGACGAAGATATCCCAAACAAAATATAGGATACCCCAGAATAGGCAGGGTAAGCCGATGCGGCTGAAGCGTTTCTTAAAGAATGTGCCTAAGTCCTCGTTTGTTTTTGAGGGTGCAAGCAGAAGGGCACCAGTAAGCATTACAAACAGAGGAACGCCCAGGCGCCCGATGGATTGATAGATATCAACTGTTGTCCAGCGCACAATTTCGAGAGTGTTTAGGGTCACTTGGTTGGTTAGATCGTTTCCCGCGTGGAGCAGCAGAACGCCGACTATGGCGACGGTTCGGATTAAATCTACGGGGATGGTTGTTTTGCTGTCCTGGGGGGGTATGTTCAATTTGGGCTGGTGCACCTTTCGTGATAGTGGTTTTCTGGGAAATTATATCTTACGGATTAGGTGAAGCCCTAACTGTATAGTGGTTGTTTTTCAGTTAAAAATGCGGGGTCTTTTTGTTTTAGCATATGGATATTTTTCATTGTTTCGATGGCACTTTTACACTTTGATGATTCTTTACCCATTAAATTGTTTGTTCAGCTTGGGGATTTAGAAAGTATCGTGTGCAATAGATTTATTAAACCACAACACTTATATAGCAAAAACGTTCATCAGCTTAGTCTGCGCGGGCCGAATGTACTATTTCTAGCCAGAGTGGCCTATGGTGACGGTTCTACGCATATTAAACGAGGTAGCAAGAAGTGAGCATAAAAAAAGAAGCCCAGAAAACAGCCACACGTCAGGCTGACAAATGCCCTGAATGCGGCGGCCAAAATCTGGTTCACGATTACGATACTGGCGAAACCGTATGTGGAGATTGCGGTTTAGTTCTCTACGAGCAAATGATGGATAAAGGACCAGAATGGCGTGCATTCACACAGGAAGAGAAGGCGTCCAGAAGTCGTGTCGGTGTCCCAACTTCATATTCAGTTCACGATAAAGGCTTATCCACAGCAATCAGCCAAGTAGACAGAGATGCCTTTGGCAGAAAACTACCCCTCTCAACAAGGCTCCAGATGTGGCGTCTACGTAAATGGCAAATCAGAAGCCGAGTTCATTCATCAATCGACCGCAACCTCGCTCAAGCTATGGCGGAACTTGACCGCTTAAGCGACAAAGTCTACATCCCGCCGCCAATCAAGGAAAAAGCAGCCGTTGTCTACCGAAAAGCACTCGACAAAGGCTTAGTCAGAGGTAGATCAATCGCAGCCATTGCTGCAGCTGCCCTGTACGCGGCATGCCGTGGAAGCGGAACACCACGTACTCTCCGCGAGATTGCTGAAGCAAGTTTGGTTGACAAGAAAGACGTTGCACGCTGCTATCGGTTGCTGTTACGTGAGTTGGAAGTTCATATGCCAATCGCTGACCCCTTAACCTACGTCTCGAAAATCGCTGAGAAAACAGGCATATCAGGAAAAACCCAAGGTGCCGCAATCAATATCCTAAGAGAAGCAAGGCGTAAACGTGCCGCCGCAGGTAAAGACCCAATGGGCTTAGCAGCTGCCGCCCTATACATCGCATGCCTACAGAACAACGAAAAGAAGACGCAGAAAGACATCGCTGAAGCAGCAGGCGTAACAGAAGTTACTGTTCGAAACCGCTATAAGACGCTTAAGAAGCAGCTTAATTTAGAGTTGCCCGATTAAGGGCTATTTTTCATTTTCTTTTAAATCAGCGGGTTCATTTTCTTTTTCTTCGTTATTACTATTCGCAGTTTCTTCGATGGGCTCCAATTCCATTACGAGAATACCGTGATAGCCACATTCGCTACAATAGTATTGTTTTGGCGTTAGCCAGACCTCTAAGCTTCCAGCTAACTGAATTTTGGGGCTGCCGCATCTGGGGCAAAAAATTGCAGTGGCATGTCTACGTTTTGTGTGCTTGAAAACGTCTCGTATGCCATCTAGCTTTTTCATCTGAAGAGGTTACACCTTATAGATAGTTGAGTCTGCGCGGGGGTTTACTGCAACTCGATGTTTTCCTGTGGGTAGCCGATTTTTATGAGAAATTCTTTCACTCGATCGCGGTGATCGCCTTGTAGCATGATTTGCCCGTTTTTGTGTGTTCCTCCACAAGCACAATAGGTCTTTAGTTTCTGGGCGACGCTTTGCAAATTCTGGTTTTTATCGTCCATGCCGTCGATAATTGTGGTTGCTTTGCCGAATTTTCGGGTTTCAAGACGTATGCGAATCCTCTGTTGCTCTTTCTCTATCTCCCCACAAACGCATAGGTCTTTAGGTAGTCCGCATGTTGAACAAACTTCAGCCATGAATCTCAACAATGAGATAATCAAGTGCTGTATATAAGAGTTTCAAAAGTTTAGGAGCTAATTTTTCTGTTGTGGATGGCGCCGCAGCTAATTTGAAGGGTTTGTTGATGTTACATTTTTTCTGTAGACAGCAATATAAAAGCGGAGTGAAGCACGTCATTTGTTGCATTCGGCGACCACTGCTAATCCTGTGAAAAGCGGCTACCAGCGCAACAGATGCGTTTTAAGCACTTTTTCACCCAAGGTACAGCTCCCTCTATAGGTTTTTGCATAGGTTTGATATTTGGATCCTAATATGTCAGCGGAAAACGCACCCGCGGTTGCGGTTTGCGTGGTGTTTGTTGCGTTTTACGCACAAAACATCACTGAACGATAGTGAAAGCAACGGCGCCATATGCGACTATTAAACGGTACGACATAAACTACCCAAGAGGTAACTTGGGAGATCCATGACTAAAGCCTGAACTCGGGCGTATCATCGAACAATTGACGGTAGGTCTTGTTAAACAAGGCGATATACTCGCCTGCCTGCTCAGTAGCTTTAAGCAGTGTCATGCCGCCGCTTGTAACTTCCACAAGGAAACCCCGCTGCTTCAGGAAATCCAGATGCGTCTGCCCGATTTTGCTGTTGAGGTTGCAGCGGTTGATTATGCTGGTAAAGGACCGCGGCGTCTTGCAGAAGGTGAGGATTTCCCAGAAAATCTCGTAGTGCGTCCGCTTCATCCTACGTTTCCCCCAGCATCTTCTGCAGTTGCGCTTCGGCTTTTTCGGTCTGCTTTAACCGCTCCTCCCAAATCGTGGAGTATCGCGCAAAAAAGTGGGGAATGAGGTAGCAGGCAGTCGCAATTGCAAAGTTAATAGCTGCGTTTGAAACTTGAGTCACAGACGTCCAAAGCGGCGCAGACGATACGGCGCCAGCGATAGCCGAGCCTAACGCTAGTACGGCAGCTACACCAAAGAGAACAGCGGCTACTTTACTGATCGTCACCATCAGTTTGAGTGTGGGCTTGTTTTCTCGGTAAGCAGCCGCCATATCAATGATTAAGCGTGTTAATGTTTCATCGTCTAAGGTGTTGTTTTTCTTGTGCTCGGAAAGTACAGCAGATAGTTCAGAGTTAACCTCGATTATTTTGGCGCTTGAAATCAGCCATCTTATGGCGACGAAGAAAGCTAAGCCGCCCAGAATCATCAAGCCAATCTGGTTTAACTCAACAGTCTGCGTCAATGCCACCGATAAAAGGTTCGGCATAAGAAAGTAGACTCCGAAAGCCAACGCTAACGCACTGCATACTATGTTTATTACCGACAGACCGAGGAGGCTGTTGAGTTCATGCTGAAGTTTCTGCGCTGTGGTTGAAGCTGCCATATCTGACACCGATAGCACAGTATTGCTTAAAATGCATATAAACAAACACGAAACATCGTTACATACCCGAGTTCTCGATACAATGCAGTCTATGGTTAACTTTTCCCATTATCGGTTTCTACAATGAGCCAATATGCCTCAAATATATCGATAAGAAAAGCACTCACACGGTTTGAAAGAGCTAAGCTGGCGTGGCAGCGACTGAGACTTTTTTGTGGTAGAATCGTGCGGCTATGCAAAGTGCGACCACTACCACTGCAAAGTAGAACGTCCATCCAAACGCAGCTGACACTGCGACGCTGATGCTGATGCCGCCGGGGGCAAACGCTGTGGGAAGAGTCAACGCGGCTGAGCCCATAAGCGGAAGGCTCATACCAGTTAACAGGGTAGCAGAGAAGTACAAAATCAACAATTCAATTATGAAGATGACTATGGCGTAGAAGGGTTTTTTGTAACCGAAGCCAAGTATAGCTTTAGAGTATGTTTTGTTAGGTAAAAAAGAGTAAACCAACATGGCGACTCCGCCGGCCAGCAGCGTCAAGAGGCAGGCGAGGTTAAGAGCCCAAATTATGGGTACAGTAAGCAAGGTGTTAAAGAGGGCAAAGTTGAAGTTAACAGGCGAAAAGTTAACTGTAGCTATCGCGGGATTACCCACGATGAATTGCCACCACGGCACAAACCATGAAACCGCAACCAAAACGAGGCTGGAGATGCCCGCTGCCAAGGCTATTATGTTAATCTGTTTTAGAAGGCCGTTACCTGTTTGCATATTATTACCCCACAAGAACACCAGAGAGCGTTATCGGCAGAGACACTGTTAAGGGTTGATTTCGCTCAACTTGTATACCGTTAACATCAACGAAAATGTTGGCGAGCGCTATGGTGATTGAGGAGTCGTACCAGTGATCGGTTATGAAGGTGTCTCCTGCCTGCGTCCATGTGCCGTCAACTTGGACAATGGTACTTTCTCCAGAAACAATGGTGAATGGATGAGGTAGGGTAACTGAGGCCAAGGTTTCACCTTGTATGCTTTGAACTTCAGTGCTTAACTCGTTTAAGGTTAAATCATAGTTAAGCGGATTAGTCACGTTTACTCTGAAACTGAAGGTGTTTGTGTTTTTGTCAACATTAGCATCCACAAATGTTGGGGTAACGAAATTGTTGAAAACCGCGCTGGGGTCGTTGCCATCGCCATAACCGTCTATACTGGCCATGTTATCATTTAAGATAAAACCAGCGTCACCGTTTATGGCGCCTTTTATTTCGGGTGGAACAACAAGCCCAGTTAAATCGTCTTTGTAAATGTATACTACAGCGCCAACTGGTGCAACAACTAACCCAACACTAAGTAACAATAACAAAACACCGATTACCTGCATTTGCATACCCTAAATTATATTTGAGGGTTTTTTGCTTTAAAGCTTTCTTTATTCAGAATAATTATTAAACTGTAGAACAGAGGTTCAGATTCTGTTTTTCTTGAGTCTAAAGGTTGGCTATAGTGAAAAGCAAAAAAAGATTTCCTTCATAAAACACAGTAAAAGGTTGAAATTAGAATTTACGAAAAACAGAGCGGATACAAAGAAAAGCTAAAGTTTGGTCTCTGGGGGCCGCTGCTCGGTGTCAGGTGTTCTACGTTTCCTAAACAGGATAAACACATGTCCCCTGACTTCAACCAACGCGGATTCGGTTGCCTGAGCGGCTTTCTTAGCAATTTCCTCAGCAGTGGTTAATTCCTTGAGTGCCGCAGGCAATATTCTAACCTTCACCATCTTGTTTTTCTGCAGTTGCTTCTCCATCTCTGCTATCGACTGCGCTGATAAGCCGTCTTTGCCAACCCAAATCGTCGGGTTCTCATCTTTCAAGACGTGCCTAACATGCCGCTTCATCCTTGTAGTTATCTTGCTCAACTAGTTTTTGCACCTTTTTCTTAGTCATATAACGGGTTTGTTTCCCGCAGTTTAAACATGTTACTACGACGTGAGGCTCCCTTTTCTGTTTTACCCTAACACGACAGTTAACCCCATGCACAAACAGCGAGTTGCAGTCCTTGCAGGTTTGGCGCCGAAACTCAATGGGCAAGCGGATTTTTGCTGCCATAGCAATCCGCCGAGCCGACAGGATGTACTGGGCTGCAAGTTTGGGGTCAGCTTTAGCTATCTTCTTGGCTTGAGCGAACAGGATTTCGATGCGTTGCTGTGCAATCTGCTTAATGCCGGTTTGCTTCATCATAGTATAAACAATGCTGAAATGCACGGTTCACTTACATAACGCTTGCGTACTGAACTAGCAGGGTTTCTGATCTAACTCGAGTTTAAGCTGCTCAAGCGCCTTATCCAACGTCAGCGGCTTACATTTCAGAGCCCGTTGAGCTTTTGAGGTGTCAAGCGACGAATCCGATGGACGCTTAGCAGGCCACGTAAACTGCGACGCTGAAACTTTATCGATTAAGCTCTTATCAAGGTCGAAGACGTCGGCGATTTTCTTTGCAAATTCGAAGCGGCTAACTCGTGTTGCACCGCACAGATGATAAAGTCCTGTTAAACGGCGCGCGATAACTTCAAGGGTCATCTCTGCCAAGTTAGTGTTAAGCGTCGGCGTGTTCCATTGGTCTGTGGTGATTTTTACGCGTTCGCCTTTGCGGAGGGTTTCGATCAGCCAGAGGGCAAAGTTGACTTTTCCCGCTGAAGGCGTCGAACCATACATCACGCTGGGTCTGGCAATAAAATAGTCTGTTTCGGGAAGGGTTTGCACGATTTCCTCTGCGAGAAGCTTTGTCAAGCCGTAGTAGTTGATAGGTTCAGGTGAATCTGACTCGACATAGTTGCCTTTTTCGCCGCTGAAAACGTAGTCGGTAGATATGTAAACTAAAAACGTCTCCGTTTTTTGGCATAGTTGGGTAATGTGTTTGGTACCATCCACATTGACTCGCCAAGCCAAATCCTTATTCAACTCACATTTGTCCACATCAGTCAGGGTGGCGGCATGAACCACAACGGCAGGCTTGACCGCTTCAAAGGTCGATTCAACCTGCACTTTATCAGATACATCCAGTTTAACCGCGTTGCCAAAGACGGAATTACTCTGAAGGTCAGAAGAATAAACGTCGATACCTTCTCCGAGAGCTTTCTGAGCCAATTTTGAACCATAAAGGCCGCTGGCACCCGTTATCAAAAGCTTCAATGCAAACCACCCAGTTTCCAAGGAGTAGGATGAAGAATTACATCTGTAGCGAAGGGCGTCCACCAATGCTCGTTTTCAAGATACCACTGCACCGTAGATTCCAAAACATCACCAAAGTTAGCTTTCGGTTTCCAGCCTAGCTCCTTGCGAAGCTTAGAGGAATCCAAGCTGTAGCGGACATCGTGCCCAGGACGATCCTCAACAAAAGTTATTAGACTCTCGGGTTTTTTGAGTTGCTGTATTATCTTTTTGACTATTTCGATGTTAGTTTTCTCGTTACCTGCCGAAACATTGTAGATTTCGCCGGGCTTGCCCTTCTGAAGCACCGTGCTTATCGCCTCGCAGTGATCAGAAACGTATATCCAGTCGCGGATGTTTGTGCCTTTACCATATATAGGAATAGGCAAGTCACGGAGCGCCCGAATAACCGTCTTTGGAATAAGCTTCTCAGGCAACTGATAGGGACCAAAGTTGTTGGTACAACGCGTTATTGAAACATTTAAACCGAAAGTTTTGTGGTACGACAACACAAACATGTCAGCTGCGGCTTTAGAAGCAGAATAGGGATTGGAAGGTCTGGGAGGCGTCTCCTCGGTGAAAGAGCCTTCAACCGCTTCCCCGTAAACTTCATCAGTGGAAACTTGCACCAAACGCGCCTTATGATTGTGCCGACGTATAGCCTCAAGAATCGTAAATGTACCCAATGTATTGTTTTGCAGAAAGACATTAGGGTCTGCTATGCTTCTATCAACATGCGTCTCCGCGGCAATATTCACTACCGCGTCAATTTGATGAATCAATCGACCCATCAACTGCGGGTTACATATGTCACCTTTTATGAAGGTATAACGCTTATCGTTCTCAACATCCTGCAGATTAGCCGGGTTAGCACCAATCCCCACTTTGTCGACATTTATCAATTCGTAATCAGGGTACCTTGCAAGCATGTACCTGCAGAAGTTGCTTCCGATAAATCCTAAGCCGCCTGTAACTAACACTTTCATGGTTTATCACTTGTTTGGTGGTTGATTCCAGTCCCAGCTTTTACCAACACGGGAATCAGCTGTTTTACCGTTGATCATTTTAGGAATAAGTTCTGGGTCATTCCAAGCTCTGCGCTCCTCGTCAGGGTCACTTGGATTATAAAGATTCGTAGTAAAGTAAACCAACAATGTTGGCTCGTTACCTACAGCTTTAAAGCCGTGCCAATAGTGACCAGGCATCCTGACCACCTGCAAATCCGAACCGCTTGAAACGATTTCATCCAGTTCCCCTGTTTTATCGTCGAAACCGCAGATTTTCGCCGCTCCCTTCAGAACCAAAAAGTAATCCACTTGACCGCGGAGATGACGATGCCAAGCACGAATAATATTAGGGTAAGTAAAAGAGTGGTTAACCTGCGCAATCACGTCTTTACCGAAAAAGTCCTTCCAATCTGTTCTCATAACTTCGCAGAAATAGCCTCTTTCGTCCGGAAAACGCTTAATCGCTTTTACCGTTATGCCATCCAACATGAATAGTCTTAGCTCCACCCGTCAATCTTACAGTTGAATTATTTATAATCTTGTCTATTAAGGCCAGTTATACTTGTACTTCTGAGTAATCACCCAAATGTAGCTTCAATGTTCTGCTATGGGAATTACGGGTTACTTTAGCGTTTTTGCCGATTAAACTATCCTCAAGCCGCTCAATATCTTTGATAGTTACGCAATCTTGGACAACACAGTATTGCAGGTTAGAGTTATAGATTTTTGAGCCATCCCCGATGCTAGTGTAGGGCCCCACAAAGGAATCCTCAACAACAACGCCCTTTCCAATAACACATGGACCACGAATTGTGCTGTTAACAATTTGCGCGCTATCCTCAACTTTCACTCGCCCATCCACCGTGCTATTGGTCACCGTACCCCTAACGTCAGTTTTTATGTACTCATCCAAGATTCTAGCGTTTGCTGAAAGAATATCATCCTTTTTGCCAGTATCCAACCACCACGAAGTAAGTATCTCCGCTTTAACAGAGAAGCCCATGTTAATCATTTCTTGAATAGCATCAGTTATTTCAAGTTCGCCACGCCAAGACGGCTTAATACGCTCTATAGCCGCATGAACTTTATTAGAGAACAGGTAAGTACCAATAATTGCCAAGTTGCCCATAGGGGTTTTAGGTTTCTCCACAAGTTTCACAATGTTACCCTTATCATCCAACTGGGCTATCCCGAAACTTGACGGATTATCCACTTCTTTAAGAATAATAAGAGCATCAAGATGCTCGCTTTTGAATTTTTTAACAAACTTCTCTAAACCCTGTCCAGTCACGTTGTCGCCCAGACACATAACAAACGAGTCCTGCCCCAGAAACTTTTTCGCAGTCTTCACTGCATGCGCCAGACCCAGCGGTTCCTGGGGAATATAGCATACGTTGAAACCCCAGCTTTCGCCATCCTTAACATACTCTTCAACGAACTTTCCCGTCTCACGCGCTGTGACTATGCCGACTTTCCTGATGTTGGTTGCTGCAACTTGATCCAAAACGTATCCTAAAATAGGCTTGTTTGCTACTGGAATGAGCTGTTTGGCGCAGGTAAAGGTTAGAGGCCGAAGTCTTGTTCCTTTGCCGCCGCTGAGGACGAGCGCTTTCATGTTGATACCTTATTTACCGTGTGGTTAAACGAAGTATTATTACTTATGCCAAAACGACGAGGTAACAAAATAAGCTTTAGCTGTTCGGGAAGGTCACATAATTCTATAAATATTAGAAGACAATGGCAGCGAATAACAAGACCCTATTCCGCAAACGGGACTAGCAGTAAGTGAAAAAAGGCAGCGCCGCTAATTTTATTTAGACATTAACTTCTCAAGCAAATTAAGAACCAATGTTAAGGGCTTGCGCAGTGGACCTAGCCCCCCTACAATTTGACGAATAAGTGTAATATCAGACCTAGTTATAGTTCGGGTTACAACTGCTATTACTAAAAAGACAACTGCGAACGCCACCACACCAAGTAATAATCGAATCAAATCGCTAAATGGCAACCAAGAAACAAATAGATACGTCAAAATTCCTGTCAAACCAGCAGAAAAGAGAATTTTTGCAGATGAACCCCAATCTACCTCTATACCGTAACGTTTCTTTATGAAGCCAAGACTCCACACGAGCCCCGGAATACCCACGACAGTAGTTGTTATTATCAAACCGACAATCCCGAACTGTGAAACTAACAAGAAACTCAACGGAAAACCTATTACCACTGAAACTATCGTCAAAATGAGATTGTATTTTGTATCTCCTTGACTGTTGATAAGATTACCAATGCTCAAACTTCCAAACGCTGAGAAGAAATAATTCAATGACAGCAACGTGAGAAACAATGGGGCTAATGGATAGCTATCTTCAAATAGAGTACCAATAGCTGGCTGAGAAAGAGACATAACTAAAGTCGTAACAGGCAATACTATAAGCGCCGCGTACTTTACCGAATATTGAAAGATATTTTTTAGGTCTTGATACTCTTTTTTGTAATCCAATTTTGAGAAGGCGGGGAGAAGCATTGTCGTTACTGGCGTAGCAAAGAAAGTAATTAGCACCACAAAGTTCGTTGCAACAGAATAGTTACCTATAGCCCCGTTATCGGTAACAAATATCGCCATTATCCAACTGTAAAATTGAGTCAAAAAGCCAGATAAAATAGATCCTATCGAAAGAGGCAAACCATACTTTAGCAACGCCTTTGTGGTTTCACCGATTGCTAATTTGCCATCTGTTGATTTAGGTAAAGAAGCATATATTGTGTAAGTAAGCAAAACGCCCGTTATCGCAGCAATCGCCACAGCTACTGTATATCCAATAGTTGCGCCAAGAGTTCCAAGACCAAAGAAGACTAAGAGAATAATCAAGCCGGTTTTGACAAGCGATTGAATAATCAGCATGATGCTGTTGAGATGCATTTTTTCCATGCCGGTAAAAGCGGCAGTCGCAGTGTTGACTAAACCGCCAGTTAGAATGAAAATTGAGGTTATCTGAATCAACTGTGCAATCTGCGGGCGCTGGAACATATCCGCGAGGAAGCCTGAAATGGAAATTGCGAATACCGCCAGAATCAACCCTAAAATTAATTCAAAGATGAATCCCGATATGAAGATGCTGCGTATTTTAGCTGAGTCATTCTCGCTGTTGTACTGGGCACTGTATTTGATCATGGCGGTGTTGACGCCCCAGTCTCTGAAGGTGGCAATTAAGTTCGGAGCAGCGACTGCAATCGAGTACAAGCCCATATTGTCTGAACCTAAAAGCCGAGCGATCACAATGGTGCCAACCGCCGAGATCACCGTGGATACTACAAGGCCCCAGAGTAGGTGGAAGCCGCCTTTGGCAGAAACCTTCGCCATATCAGTTGCCTTGCTCATTACTTATCCCGGTCAATCGTAGTGTTGATTTAACTGTTGGTGAGGAAGTGATGTTTATCGGTTTTGGTCGCTGGATTAATAGTTGTTGTACGAAAAAGCTTTTGACGAATACTTTGCTTACAGATAAAACCTTTTTTGCAGCAACCACGGGTTAGAAAAACACCCAATAGTTAGTATCAACAAAAAGCTACACAGTATCAGGGATTCTGACGAGAAATTAAGAAATAAAGATGTAAACCTAATGAATAAAAAAAGGCAGAGAAAAAGGCCTCTTATTGACCTAAACCCACTGCATAAAACTGGAGCTTTTTGCCATATTTTTCTGGATCATAAATCCGTCTACCATCGATAAGAACAGGCTGTTTCATGCTTTTCACAAAGTCTTCGGGTGTTAGTTTCGTGAACTCAGGCCACTCAGTTACCAAAATACAACAATCGGAGTCTCTCAAACAGTCATTTGCTNGCTTTTCACAAAGTCTTCGGGTGTTAGTTTCGTGAACTCAGGCCACTCAGTTACCAAAATACAACAATCGGAGTCTCTCAAACAGTCATTTGCTGACTTGCATAGGAAACCTTTTCTCCAAAAATAGTCTCTGCTACGTTAGAAGCAATCGGATCATAAGCTGTAACCGCTGCGCCCTCCGACAACAGTTGATTAACTATAGGAATAACTCGAGACTCCCGCATATCATCAGTATCCGGAATCTACGGCTTAAAAGCAACCACAAGATACGGAATAGCCATAGCAAGAAGCAACACAATAGCAAAAAAGATCAGCATAAAAACAACCGTATAGCTCTATTTTTTACAAACGTTAGAACGAATAATTGTATTTCTCAATATTGAGAATTTTGGATTTGTAAACTTTTGTTTGTTATATTATGATATAGTTATGTGACCCTTTACTTTCCCAAAATGCAAAGATTGAAAGGGGCTTTAAACGAAACCTACATTGAACGAGACGAACTTTTTGGTTAACTAGAGTTGGGATAGTTTATTTTAACGTAATTCATTGCACTTTCTATGCAGGCATCCATATTTAGATATTTGAATTCCGCAAATCTTCCAACTAATCCGATGCCGAGTTCATCAAAGTATTTCGTTACTATTTTTAAGTTAGCATTGTATTCAAGGTCGCTAATTACATATGCATATTCCGTTCTTTGAACCTTCGCAAAGCATACATCTTTTTTGTCGATCAACCCTAGTCGTGATAGGTCGTCTGTGGTGCGTTCAACCAATCTGTCGTCTGTCATTGTCCAAAGCTTATCTCTGAAATTACATGTTATTTCCGCTAACACAGATGATTTCTTCGGTGGAGCAACATATGGGCTATAGTTTGAAGGGAAACTCACGCGATGCGTCAGAACGGATTTGTCTGGTATGTACAGCCAGGATAAATCGTTAAGTTTGTTTTTGTTTACGCCGAGCATAACAGTAATAAGAGAATTGTATTTGAGCGCTTTAGCTGCGGTTCTCACATTCTTGGGAGCATCAACAGCAGCCACCAGTTTATGGATTGGAATGGTAGAAATTATTTTGTCGAAGAATTTCTCAATTTGCCCATCGGAGACTATCCACTGGTTACCTTCTTTTTTTATTTTCTTGACATCATAACCTGTTGTTACGTGTTCGTCTATTTTTTCTTTGAGCACTTTTGTTATGGCTTCAATCCCACCAGTTTTAGGGTAATAAAAATATAATTGATGCTTGTATCCTTCTGTTTCTATACCCAAAGATGACTTCACTATGTCTTCGATTGGAGGGTCCGGGATTCTCTCAACCCAATCCAGCCCCATCTGGTCAACTGAAAACTTCCAGATTTTTTCGTTATATGGAATAAGGTATTTTTCAGCTATTCCTTTTCCAAATGTATGGTAAAACCATTCTTTCAAATTATCAGGTTTGCTTGATTTGCCTTTCTCTTTGCTAAATAAGTTTTGTATGAATGAGAACAAGCATTCAAAATTTTCTTCTTTTGACAAGTCTGATAGCCCATTTTCAAAAGGGTACTTTATGAAGCAATTCTTGTAGAGGACCTTCGTGTTCCGTCGGTTCCTCACTCTATTCTTTTTTAGCAAGCTCCTAATGAAATTTAGAGATTCATCATTTTTCGAAAAAACTATGTGTGAACCTCCATAGTCGAAACTAAATCCTTCCGCATATAATGTTCTCATTAAGCCACCGCATTCAAACTCTTTTTCTAAGACCTCAAAATCAACATGCGTATTATTGCTTAATAAGCAACCAATTGTCAAACCGGTGAGACCACCACCAAGCAGTGCTATCTTCATAATTCGTTCACTTTTAGTGCTTTGATTACTATCCCGCAACTATTTGTTTTCCGATCAATCGGGTCAAGGGCAGTCAATACCATGAAAAAAGGGAATAATGCAATTTTGAACGCTTTGGGGTAATGTTTTTTGTACCATAAGCTACACAGAAATGAAGATAAAGAATTCGTATGATAGCGCCAATTGATGGATGTGAAACCAGCCCTGCTTAGGAGGTCTTGCAAACTCTTGATTGTATAACCATCTCGTACATGACCGATATTTGTCGCCGTTTCTTCTCCAAAAACTTTGGGATAATTCGGGGTAGGAACCGAGATGATTAACTGACCATCTGCCACGAGAAGCCTGTTTATTCGGATTAGCGATTCCAAATCAGCATGGACGTGTTCTAACACATCAATAAGTAAGATTTGATTATACTTATTTTTACCAAGCTTTGTTAGACTTGGCAAAAAATCTTGCACAAAATTGATTTGAACACCGATTTCTGCGGAAAGTGTTTTCCCAATCGTTACTTGCTGGGGATTGATTTCAATACAGTCAATAGATCTATTGCTTATTTTTGCAAACTCTATCGACATCAAACCCCAACCACCACCGATTTCGGCAGTTCTTTCGCAGTTAGTGTCCAAGTAACCTTTAATCGCCTTCCATCGAATATGACTGTGGAGATCAGCAACTCCGAAAAGTCCACAATAAACCCGCTTCATAGGACTCTTATACTGAGATCTTAATACAGAACCAAGAGGCATAGTCTCAACTCTTTGACAATATTTCTGCGAATAGCTGTTCAACTTTATTTGTCGCATTTTCCCATGTAAACTGTTTAGCTGTTCTTTGACCTTCTTTCCGGAACTGCTCACTAAGAGCGCTATCTCGCAAAAGTCGCAGTATTGCATCGCTCAACATCTTTGGATTTTTGGGAGGCACAACTAGACAATTTATATCATTAAAGCAGTAATCTTCGGTTCCATACCGAGTTGTAACAACCGGTGCTCCACACGCCATGGCTTCTAAAGGTGGAAGAGGTGAACTCTCATACCATGAGGGGGTCACAACCACATCAGCCATTGAATATAATTCTGCTAGTCTTGTGTCGTTAATTCTAGTGAGATAATCGCAAGGTACCGGCGATAATTCTTTCATGTTGGGCTCTGAACCGTATAATATCAATTTGATATTCGGAATATCCTTTTTTGAAACCTTGAGTGCCTCGAAAAGGTCCCATAAACCTTTCCATTGTTGAGACTTGCCAAGGGCCAATATCAGCTTTTCAGAACCATTCTTTCTAACAGCTCTCGGATAAAACACCTCATGCTCAACTCCGGGTATAACAGGACCATACGAATCAACGCAAAGGCGTTCTCTTAACAATACCCGTAGCCATGTAGAATTGGCAATCCTATTAAGCGGTAAGAGATAAGTTTTGTCTATCAATTTTTTAGTATAATTGTCGTCAAAAAAGATAGGCTCATAATGTTGCATATAATAGAAGGGAATGCCAGCACCGCTGTCATTAACGGAAAATGCGGAAAAACAAAACGTAGCGATATTAATATCAATGTCTTGTGGTATATGCTCCGTTAGCACTTTAATAGCGTGCGCACGCAGAGTATTGTAAGGAGCTCCGGACTTCAGTTTACTTGCAATATTATTAGGCATCACAGATAAAACATTTTTAAGAAGTGAAGAGTTGGATTTACCTTTAACTAATGACCTTTCATTTTCCGCAAAAATAATTTTTGATTTTAAGGGAAACCAAGAATGAGACCCTGATTTGCCTAAAGTTACTATAGTAACATCATGACCCCTTTCAGATAGTCTGTTAGCAATTTCGAATAATACGCGCACGCCGCCAGTCCTTTCAACTTCTGTCATAGTGAAATTAATTTTCATGTAGTCATTTTACATAAAATCAGAGTAATAAGGTTTAGCTATATGAAGGTATGAAAAGTGTTTTATCATCAATCTAAAATAGGATAATCAAATCATATGTGACCCCCAGAAAATTATAGGTTCTTTTATTTCAATTAAGAGATTCATCAATGTTATAGCACGATTTCCTTGGGCACAGTCCAGATTTCCAGATGGAATAAGCAACGTATGTACAACAAAAAACTATAGCCGCAATTGATATTGCTGAGAAACAATAAAACCAGATTTGAGGCTCATACGCGATAGTAACTTCGAATGTTCCAGTATCATTTACGGAAAAACCACTAATTCCGGAATAGACAGGCATTGGTTTGATTTGTTTGTCATTAAACGTAGCAATCCATGAATGATCTAGCGACGCACTCACAGTAAGAACACAAGGACGGGATATATTAATCACAGCGACAATCTTTGTGGGGTTTATTATTGTATAGTTTAAAATTGTTGCACTAGAATCTTCAAATTGAAGTGGATACGAGACATTGATAGAGGATGGATTAACTGCATATAAAAACGGTTTTGCTTCTGAATATTCGTATATGTCTAATTGACCAAATGATTGAACAAGATGAAGATATGGCTGGTGTGTCAAAAACATCTTCATTTCATCAGGCGACATCATGTTCCTTCCCGTAAAGTTGTATTCTACATCATTACGTTGAAGAATATACTTGATATTTTGTAAATCTAAAATAAATTTAACTTCAGTTGAATTATTATCTTCAATTGCTGCCCGCAATTGTTGCAAATTGGCAGATGTTGCAGGATTGACTTCATAGCCATCAAGGTATCTTGTTGAAATTACAGGCTTTTGAATTAAGCCCTCGATCAATTGATCAGTCCCATAATATCCCCATGAGTAGGGCATTTGATAGAAATCATTGAGAGGTGTAAGCAACACCTTATAATCACCGTGCTGCTGATTTATCCAACTAGTCGCTTGATACCAATATTCAGGTATCTGGATATACGATGAGGGTAATTGAGCTGTTTTAGTCTCAATAGGGTTAATCACCAAGGGAAACGCGACAATGATAAAAACTATTATAAGTACAACAGGTACTGAGGATTTAAACAAGCGGTTGTTTTTGATAATTTTAAAATTGGATAAACTACTGCCAGCGTAACCAATTAGCAAAGATAATAACAATACAATAAGCATTGTGAATTTAGATGTAGGTTCTCTAAACATGGCCATACCGGGAATAAACTGGTATAGCAATGAATTCACTTGACTAAGGGGTTCATGTATCCCCTTTGCAAGAAACATGAAAATCAATATGCAAAACATTATGTAAGCGTTGAAAATAGATTTGCGACCCTTAAAAAATAAAGCCGATGCTCCTAAAAGGAAAGGAACAAAAACCAAGAGTGACATGGATGGACTTGAGTAAAAGTTTATGTAAGGAACATAAGTTGGGAGCCACCCCCATATGCCATTTAACCAGAATAGATTTAGAAAAGAAGATCTTGCCTGAGTCCAACCCCATGAGGAAAAACTAATCTGAGAATTGAGCATTTGAGGCGATAAGACATAGGTGTTCAACATTGGAATTAACCACCATAAATTGAAGGGAATCGTTACTACCAGAATTTTTACAATAACTATGACAAACGGTCGTAACTGTTTCCTGTGTTTAATCAAGTCATAGAACACAAATACAGCTAACCCAAGAATAGTGAGTGCGATGTCTGCAGGGTTTATGCTCGCTACAGAAAGTGTAATAGTCGATGTGACAGCGAAGTAGATAACATAGCGATTTACTGAACCTTTATCTCGATCATAGGCAGCATTTATAGTGTTCATTAATAAGGCCAATAAAAGTGGCAGAAATGTGTAAGTCCATGAATACCCTATATTTAGCCTGTTCTCCATAACAAAGAAGTTAAACATGTAAAATAAACTTGCAACAAAGGGAGCCATTCTAAGATTTGGATAAACAGTTCTTGAAAAATAATACATTGAAAATCCAGCGCCCATGAAAAGAAAAACTTGATATAGAATTTGAATTGTTTCGATGCTCAATCCTAAGTAATTCAGAAAAACTCCAGGGTATTGATATATCGCGTAAGCAGGTGCCTGTGTTGCGTACCCCATGAAATCAGAGGACCACAAATAGAGACCTGTATTCAATGTTTTCTGAGAGGTAAAAAAAAGTGGAAAGCTATCGCCGTTACTGATTATAAACCCAGGCTTTAGCCAGAGAAATGGCACTAAACCTGCCAAGAACAAAAGAATTATTTCAAGGAGGGTAATCTTTTGCATAAGAACCCCGTCAGATTTTCAAGGCAATTTTAATCATTATTCACTCACAAGGCACTTATAAAAAAGATGAGTAAGTTTTGTAAGTTCACGCACGTAGCTATTTTGAGCTAGTGAAACGGGGAATTTTAATAAGCCTGAATACATACAATTTGCCATAGCTGTTAAACATTTTTTGAGTGATATTTTCATCTGAAAGTTTTCGTATAAACTGAACTTGCTGCCTTTGTTTAAGAGTGTCAGGTAAGACCGTAATATTCCAAATAATAGCCTTAAGTATGCACAAGCAAACGCGCGGTTTAAGGAGAACTAGCCACATTGCGCTCTCCAAAGAAAGTAAAAGCAGGTATAAAGGAAAAATTTTTGATAAGTTATTGATATCATAATTCTTGATTAAAGTTCGTAAAGTGTTTTTCTCTCTTAAGAAAACGCGCCTAACATCGGTTGAATAACGCTTCGCTTTTGCGACGCCTCCTGACATGCTCCCCCCGCTTGCATGATAAATGCAGGACATATCATTAATAACTACCCTATAGCCAGCAAGTTGCGTCCGCCAACATAAGTCCAAATCTTCTGCGAACATAAAATATGTGCTGTCGAAAAGTCCAATAGATTTGAATACGATTGCTTTAACAAGTAGGGCGCATCCTGACACAAATAAAGGTTCAGACGCATTATGCTTGGCTGAAACGCAATTTATTGGTATGGGAAAACCGAACCTGTCGATGGTCATTCCGGCTTCTTGAAGTAATGTTCTATTATTATAGTCATAGATTGAGGGACCAATAATGCCTATAGAACTATCAATCTGACCTCGTGCAACTAGCTCTTCAAGCAAATTTGGTTCTACCTGCGTGTCATTGTTTAACAAGAAAATATAATCAGCTTTCTGATCAAGAGCAAATTGTATAGCTTTATTATTACCTTCGGCAAACCCCAGATTACTTTTCGACTTCAGAATTATTACAGAAGGGAAAGAGCTAGCTATGAAATCTGTTGAGCCGTCTGATGAAGCATTATCAAACACAATTACTTTGTAATTCGAGTAAGTTTGCCTCAGGATGGAGAAGAGGCAAGCCCCTAAGTATTTCTTGCCGTTATAGTTTAGAATTATCACGTAAACTAGTGGTTTGTTAAGGGCCATAGTTTCAGAACCTTGAAAAATTCGCTTGCGGTTGTATCCCAATTAAATTCTTTAGAAAAATCTAGAGCATTTTTGCTGAACTGCTCCCTTTGTGCATGGTTATTCAGTAGCATCAAAATCTTGTCTGCAAGATCTTGAATATCACCTGCTTTCGATAGCAACCCTGTTTTTCCGTCTTTAACGCTATCGCGCAGACCCGGAACATTGTAAGCTACGGCAGGAACTCCCATCGCATTTGCTTCAATAATATTCAAGCCCCAACCCTCACGCACGCCCGGATTGACTAAAACCCAGCTTCTCTTGATTAATAGCCTTCGATCGTCATTGCTTAATCCGCTGAAAAAGCGTACACCTTCTCCAGCTATACATTCCAAATCATTCTTGAATGGCCCATCACCTAATAGCCATAATTCAGCATCAGGAATTTTATCTTTCACCAATCTAAAAGCTTTAATGGCGTGATCTGGCCTCTTAGCGCGCTTGAAACGCCCGGCATAAACTATAACTGGTTTGTACCCTTTATCAGGCAAAGACATTAAAGGTTTAAAATTCAAACCCTCTGGCACGACAAATATATTCTTAAACCCTAGTTTAGCTAAGTCAGCACGTGAACTCTCAGAAACAGTAACTGTTGGAAGATTAATGTATTGACGTAACCACTTTTCTTCAAGGAAGTAATATCCAATATGACTTAAGGGAAATGGCATTTCATAAAACCAAAATTCACGAGCCAACTGGTGTATCAGGACAACAACTTTTTTTTCATTTCGAACGAACTTAGGCACAAAGAAAGGGACAGTATTGATCTCATCTATTATAACATCAAAGTCTTCAGTATTAAATCGTTTTTTATAGAATTTTCGGGCATTATGATAAACTGAGAACCGCCCGCCAGCTCTAATTATATGAACACCGTCAGCAATCTCCTCTTTCTTACAGCCAGGGAACTCTGCGGTAAACAAAGTAATTTCGTTGCCATCTTCAACCCATCGCTTCGCAACTTCTCGTGTGAAAACTTCAGCGCCTCCCATAGCTGGATTTAACCAACAGCGCCAATTAAACCAAAGAATTCGAAAATCTTTCATTTATGTTTCACGGAAAACATGTGAGAAGAGTTCTTGAAGTGCGTCCTTCTTCGGAAGTTCCCTCTGATACCAGTGAAGAATTCTGATTCGATAAGCTATTCCAAGCAAATCGAGAAACATATGCCACATTTCAATGGGTTTGAATTTAGCTTCTAACTTAATACTTACAGGCATCTCCACGACTTTTAAGCCATAAAGGTGAGCTACAGCTAGCAATTCGACATCAAAGGCGTAACGCTTGACAGCTAACCTGGGAAAAATATTTTTAAATGCACTTTTTTTCATGGCTTTTAGCCCAGACTGAGTATCCTTAAGTGGAACTCCCGTTAAGATCCTAACTAGTGCATTGAAGCATTCGCTTAAAATTCTCCTAGATATGGGCACGGCTACTCTTGAAGCATTGTGTCTTTTAGAGGCTATAACAATGTCTCCGTGTTTTAAAGCCTCAATGTAATCAGATATTTTGCTAAGGTCAATTTCCATATCGCTGTCTGTGAAAAAGACTACGTTACCAGTTGCTTTCATGAAACCAGTTTTAACGGCGTAACCTTTTCCCACGTTTTTACTGTAACTTAGAACTCGAACATGACCGTTTTTTCTCGCATATGTTTTTGCTTTTGCAAAAGTTTGATCAGCGCTGCCATCGTTTACGACCACAATTTCATAAGGCAAATTTTTCTTAATTACTATGTTGTCAATAGTCTCGAGCGTATTCTCAATGTAATTCTCTTCATTATATGCGGGAACAACAAAGGACAGCTCAACTTGGCTCATTGGTTAACCTCGGTGGCACAAGTTTTTTTTGGCTTTAAAAAGCAAACGAGTTGCAACACTACGCCAGCAACCAATGCGTAGTAGGCATAGACAGCGACGACATCAGCTTGATTCGATAACCCCGCAGATAAGAAAACGGCAGCACTTAGTAAGAGCACCATAAACGCAAGTATGAATGGCGAGCCCCAGTTTTCTTTAACGTATGCTTTAATTTTACTTCTAATCGCAGTATTCCCTTGAATCAGTCTTAATTGCATTGTTTGCCAATCCAACGTAAAGATTCACTCAAGATTTAACGTTTGCCTCGATTAATCAGTACAAGTTATCGGAAGGTATACTATGAGCACGATTGATCTCCATTATTGCTAAGAATTTTATGAAAGACTCATCTGAGACCCATACGCTTGCTTGAACGTTTCCAAGTTTACTAGCTATTACGCTTACTTTTTCAGCTAATGATCGTCCAATTGCTTTCAATCTACTAGAAAAGTGGCTCTTTGTAGCATTAATCAGCTTGTTTGATATCACAAGTACGGCATTTGCTAGTTGAGAACTTCGGATGGTTTCTACTACTCTTATCGTTAAATCAAAGAGTACTCTGTCTATTCTTTGTAAAACTTTGAACCATACGCCTGCGCGTATTGCTTTTGTTTTTATGTTGATTAACTGCTTTTTTGTTAACAAGATCGGGAAATAGCCACCGTCTTCAGGGTCATTTCTGAAAGGTAATGATTTCTCGATATGTCATTCGAAATTGCTATTTATGGATTATGCTATTAGCGCTTCCTAGTATTGCAAAAATAAGCAGGAAAACATATTCAACTGCTTCAAATTGAAGCGTTATAGCTATATATTGCTATTTTTCCGCTGCGATAAACTTCTTGGAATGCCGATGGTAAGCTTGTCTCATTATACCACCCCTGTCCGCTAACCCACCAAATAAGGTAAACAGAGTTTCCTCCTTGGGAGGCAAGAGCGGCCACCTGAACTGGGTCGTCGAAGCCGTAATCTCTTATTTGATGGCCATGGATAGTTAGCAGTGCCCAGCTGTAAAAAACAGAATGCGTAAGCATTAATGCACTACTGTTTATATTGGCGTTGAACCATTGTAGAGCATTGCAGGTATCTTGGCAATCTGTTACTGAAATAGTATTTTGGAGCATTGATGTTGGGATCTGATACGAGTAATAATTCATTTGTTGGGGATTGAAATAGCCGAACGGTTGCTGCGGTGTAGCCAGTATATAGCCAAAGCTTAGAACGGCGGTTGAAACAATAAGATAAAGTATCGCAAATCTTTTCAGAGTAAATAGAGAGCGCTTCCATTTTATGGTACTTAACCATGTAAGAGAATCTGTGGCGAGGAACGCTAATGGATAGGTTAGTAGTAGTATCCATCTGTACGGGCTGACAAAAGCGAACGGAATTAACAAAAGAATGAAACTTAACATTAACCAAACTCTAACTTGAAAATGAATGGATCTCTTGAAACATAGCAACACTACTGGCAATAAAGGCAGAAAACAGTACAAGAAAAAGCCACCTTCAATAAGCAACATTGATTGATAAGACTCGAAACCAAGCCAAGTAGCTAGGGGGGAACCTGCGCTCAGGGTATAATCTTGAAAACCTGCTGGTGCGACATCAGGTAAGTATACGAGAATAAAAAAGAGTGCAGATGGCAAACATGAAAGAGTTAAAGCTATAGAGTTAAAAAAATTCTTGCGGATTAACCCATGCATAACTGTAAAGAGGATGATACCAAGCATTATCACGGATACCAATTGGTGGGATAAAACAACTATTACCGTCAGTATGCTAAGTAGGCCATAATACTTCCAGGACTTTTCTTTTCGATTGATCAAAAGCGTTAAAACCACAAATAGAAAAACTAATCCAAGCTCTTCTCTTAGCTGGTCCCAGGACGCCCTTAACGCTACAAAATATAGTGCCCCTAGAAACGAAACAAAAGCGCTCTTAGCAACTGACCATCCTAAGCCTTTTTTTGCATACCCGTAGATTGATAACCCCAAAAAGCCGAGAAGTACTGGCGATATTACTTTTAGAGCTATAATTATTGGAACCCCTGATGCAACAATGGACATTAGAATGACGTAAAATAGTGGGGCAACGGCAAGGTATTGCCAAATATTGAAACCACCATGCAACCATGCCAGCGTGTTCGGCACATAAAAAGCCATAGTGTCAAAGCCCACTATGTAAGGGCCCATTAACAACTCAGGAATAGACCTTATGGCTAGGGGTATTAAAAATACAAGTATAGGGGTGAGATATTGCTTTTGGTATAAGAGATTGGTTAGGGAACGAACACACACCACTTTACTTCTCCAATGTTAAGCACTAAAGCCTAATTTGCCTAAATGCCTTATGCTTCCGATTCTATTGAGCATTAAGCATGTAGAGCATATTTTGCGGCACTAAGTATCAGACCATTGGTATTGCTGTCGACAGTCGGGTATACGTTGGCAAAATTGATGTCTTTGCTGTAGTCTGCACCTGCACAGTAACCAGTTGAAGGATCAGGTGACAATTTTTCAAGATACACGACCATGTTGTAAGCAAATGTGGTATTGTAAAGAGCTAGAAAACTTAACGCTACTTTATTATAGATAACAGGGTTTATTGTGGGGTAAGAACCGTCGCTAACCGTAATTTTCCAAGTATCTCCATTGGGCAATACTACCCATTCCCAGACAAAACCTGCAGAACTAATGCCCTCACTAAAAGCAGCGTACTGACCAGTTGCGTTATACATTGCCTCATGAGCGGAGTAGGTTAAATTCATTAACCATGCTAAGTTTTCGTTTGAAGAGTTGTTAGAGTTAAAAACTGAGTAAAGTAACGGTTCACATAATATTGAAGCCTTTGGCAGAGTTACATTATAGGTATTGACTGTTTCAGCATTGCGGATATTATTAAGTATTTTATTCGGTATTGCCCCGAGCTGATTAGGCCAGAAACATGCAAAACCGTATACCGCATAATACCCATAGATACTCGTTGATCCAGCTTCATTCTGCATACCCATCACTAATGAATCATAATTAGCTCGATTATTGTTTTTATTATAAACCAAGTTATCTATTCGCGATGCAAAACTACTATCAAATGTTTTGAGATTGTAAAGAGCAGCCAATAACGTTCCAGCGTCAACTGCGTCAATGCTTGGCCCACTCAAGTACCCTGTTCCGTCTGAATTATAAAACCAATAGGGGGTGGTGCCATTTAGCGGTCTTGTTTCAAGCCATGAAACTACTTTTTCGAGGCGATCATGTGACCCCCAGGCACCATCAGTACTGATCAAACCTATTTTTTGAGCGTCAATTATTGCTTGTATGTAGACGCCTAGGTCCCAGTCAGTAAAGTGGTTCCACCCGATACTGCTAGCAGGCAATCCAGTGGTTGAATCTACGCCTCGCCCCGGCTGGTAAAAGCTCCAAGCGTTTCTAGCTATAGTATACCAGGTGGTATTGCCCATTGTTGGGTTTGATTCTATTAAACCGGGAACTGGATCTGTTTGGGGACCCTGCACCACAGGAACGAATGGCACTTTATCTGGAGTGGTGGTAATCTGCGGTTGGGTAGTTGAAGTTGGATTTGAGCTTGAATTACTCTGCAGTGCAGGAGAGAGGGTAGTGGTTGGGTTCGTGACGGATGTATTGTCGATTGGTTGTGTTGGGTCAGCGGTCATTGAAAATCCTAAAAAGGATACAAGCAAAATAGCGGTAATAACGCTGACTATTACAATTTTTTCTATCTTATTGAAGTGCCAGAAGCTTCTTTTTGCGGCTGGTACTGTATTTATACTCCTGTAAAAAGAGCGGGGAGCACGCATAAAGAAACGAGTGTTTCGTTGTAAATTTTGCTTAACCATGTGAAATGCTCCGAGAGGTGGGGCCGATAGTTTCGGTTCTGAACGAACAGACAACAGGTATGTTTGAACAGGTCTAATTTAAGATTATGCTGAATTAACCGGACAATCCGGACAAATCGGGCATAAAAATCGACCAAATGTAGCTGCTTGTGAGAACCATATCGCAAAAGGGGAGCAAGAACGGAGTTATGAGAAAAGGCCGTTCTTGCTGCTTGGAACGACAAGGCCGCTTTTGGCTGTTTTAGTCCAGTCTCTTTTACGTCTAAAAATCAGCTTCAAAAATGCCCATCCGGCGATGAACATCTGGAGAAGCCAATATACATAGACCGCAGGTATCCATAGGATATTTCGGAGTTTAAGGGGTTTTTCGGAGGCGGTCACTGCAATGCCGATTGAAAATAGTGAGATGGCGGTTAAAACGATAACTATACCTGTGAAGTCCAAGACCGGTGTGCTCTGCGAGAACAGGATCGCTATAAAGAACCAGTTAATGTAGCTTAGCAGGGAAACAACCATCATAAATGGCCCGCCCAGTGAGATTTCTGCATCCACCGTTTTCTTATTGATGTTGTCAAGCAACCGCCCATATTTTAGGGCTGTTTCCATATAGCCTCGGTACCAGCGGACACGTTGTTTTATCAAGCTGTTGAGGGCGTTAGGTGTTTCCTGCCCTGAGCAGACGTCAGGGGCATATTTAACGAGGTGTTTTTTCTCTACGAGTCTTACGGCTAATTCAACGTCTTCTGTTAGTGAGTGTTCATCCCAACCGTTGAGCTCCTCTAGTATATTTCGTCTAATGAATTGACAACTTCCGTTTAATGGAACAAAAAGCTGTAGTTTTTCTCTTCCTGTGAGAAGCATTTGGAACCATGCTCTTTCCTCCATCGCTATGACTCGCGTGAGGATGCTGCTTTTTTCGTTGATAGAGGTTGTTCTTCCTTGGATAGCCTGTATTGTTGGATCGCTAAAGTAGGCGGTTACTTTTGTTAGAACGTCTCGTTCAGGCAAGCTGTCTGCGTCGAAAACGGCGATTAACTCGCCTGTAGCATAGGGCAATGCTATGTTGAGTGCGGCGGGTTTTCCGCTTGTTGTTTTTTCGGAAATCACCTTGAAGGTTTTAGGGTATTTCTGCTCGAATTCTGTGCATATCTTCATTGTATCGTCCGTTGATTGCCCATCGACTATTATGATTTGGATTTTTTCTTTTGGGTAATCTATGTTTAGAATGCCGTCTAGGCATCGGCGAATTACTGTTTCTTCGTTTTTTGTTGGCACAATAAATGAATAAGTTGGATAACTTTGAGAATTACATGTTACTGGTGCAGTGACGGCTTTGCGTTTGCTTCTTACGCCTACGTAGATGATTGAGCCATTATAGATGGTCCAGAAAAGCAAAACTGCCAGAAGAATAACAGAGATTACATCAAAAACTATCAAGGAGATCCTGCCAGCCCGATTTGCTTACAAAAGTTAACGGAAGCTGCGGCGCCGAAAACTGGATTTATCTTCCCCGTAGAGGCTATTTGTAAAGCCTTTTGGCTATCTAACCTGTTACTTTGGAGGAAGACAAATCGTGTGTTCATTACATTTTTCACTATGCCCGTTTAAACTTTTTAACTTTTGTTTTTCACCCTATTGCTGCATGAGGTAATAAACCCATTGTTTGGAACAGGACAGATAAATAAGTATCTCAATAAACCTGACACCTACTAGCTCACCATGTTTGACGCCTAAATTACCCCACTACGAATAGTGTGTTATTGGCGCTAACTTATCTGGATTTCGCATATACCCCGTGTAGGTAAACTTATAGAAGCCAAAGTTCTCTCTATTCTAAGTAGTATGCGCGTTTTTTGGGCAGTTTTTTTAATTACGCTATTTTCTGTCGGGAGCATAATTAACAACTCAGTAGCGAATAGCCAAGAGACATATGTGCTGCATCTTCAAGGATACACCTGGAGTCACTCCACATTATCGGCTCTTGTTGTGACGGCGTATAATGAATCATGGTGGAGCCCAAACTACCTCAATGACTCGCTTCGAGCAATTGGACAGTGGAACGAAGCGCTTAGAGGTTTTGCGGAGAATTACTCGGAGTATTCTTACATGTTGAACATGTTTATTCGGCCGCAAGTTGCAAATGAGGCGCAGCCGAATTATGATTTGTACATTAACTGGAGTAAAACCTCGCTTAGCAACTCCACGGACGAGATAGGGTTAGCCACAACCTTTGTTGCTGCAGATAACACAGTACGTAATTGCCAAATTGTCTTGGCATCGCGCACAACCTACGGAAATACACTTTCGGATGTCGACATGCAAAATATCATTCTGCATGAGCTTGGTCATGCCTTGGGGCTGGGTCACAGCAACTATACGGGAGATATGATGTACCCTGTTTATTCGCTTGGCGGTTTACCTCAGGGGATCTCCACGTTAGACGCTTACGGTGTAGCCACGGTTTTCGCCTGGATGACGCATACACAGAGGTTTTACCCTGTTGCTAGCTGGCTTAATCAGAGCTCGGTTATTCTGCCGGCATCAGTAATTTATTCGGATTTACCTGTGTCTACAGAAAATCAGCCTCCGCAATCGATAATAGACAACCCCGCCGTTCAATTTCTTTTACGCTTTTTTACTATTATTTCTCAGCCCATAATCGCTGTACCAGTCATAATAGCTATTGTCGTGCTCACTATCGTCGCTGTAATTCCACGCAAAAGAAAAGCCTCAGCGGCTATGGTTGACTCATGAATTGAAGGAATTCTTTGAGGGTTCTTGGCTGCAGTACATAGTTTGTTTTTCTTTCGTAGCCAATGGTTGAGGAGGGTTTAACGCCGTAGTCATGGCCGGGGTACACCTCGATTTCGTCGTTTAGTTTGAGGATCTTGTTGAAGAGAGTTTCGTAGAGTTGTTTTGCGTTTCCGCCGGGGAGGTCTGTTCTGCCGCATTCTCCTACAAAGAGGGTATCGCCTGTTAGGAGTTTCTCGCCGTCGATGAGGAGACATATGCCATCTTGGGTGTGCCCAGGCGTGGAGAGGACTTTTATCTGGATTTTGCCCAGTGACAGAGTATCGCTGTCGTCTAGTTGTAGGTCGGCTTGGTTTTTTGTTTGTTTGGATGCGGCTATTTTGGCTCCGAATAATTGCTGGAGCTCTGTGTTGCCTGCTGTATGGTCGGAGTGGCTATGCGTGTTTATGATGTATTTCAGCGTGAGGTTTTGGTTTTTTATTGTTTTGATTAGTTCATCTGCATTGTAGCTTGGGTCAACAACCGCCGCCTCTTTTGTCGCCTCATCAGCTATGAGGTATGAGAAGTTGTCGCCATGCCGCTGAATCTGCCGAAACAGCATAAAATCACCTACTCGCTTCGCCTCTGTGCCAGCATCTCCCTCGCCAGCGTCCTGCCCTTTTGAGTATAAATCAGAGATACAATCTTGTCCCAGTCAAAACCTTCCCGTGCATTGTAGTGTGGATACTCTTCAGGGGAGAACATCACTAGCTTGTCTGCGTCGTATAATGCTCTGAATGAATCTGATGGGTAATCTGGGTGGTCGTGGTGGGTAGCGATGATTTTGCAAACTTGGGTTATGAATGAGTTTTTGCAGCCTAGTTGTTGCAGTATTTCCGTTGCGATTTGTGGGCCTTTTTCGTATTGGTCTTTGATGGATGAGCCGCCGATGTCATGGAGGATAATAGCGGCGTAAGTTAAATCTTGGAGAACTGGGTCAACAGGAAAATGCTGCTTTGCTAAGTTGAAGACACGTTGAGTGTGGGCTATGCCAAAGTCATTTTTTTCCAAGTAAGGCGACGCTAAACGCCATAGCTGAGCTAGGTCAATCATGTTACAGAACCTGCGTATGTATGAATTCAAATCGGCTTATTATTTTATGGCTTTTTGTTTTTTTGGATTAGCACTAATTTTTTTCTTAGTAGTTGTTGTGAAAAATCGCCTATACACAACAACAACCAACAGGCTTAGGAAAAAATTGCGTTTCTATATCAGCCTTTAGTTCACGTTGCAGAATGGTTGTGGACTGCTTTGAAACGTTCAGAACACCAATTCAACGCAAAAACTTGAAGCGCCTAGCCAAAAGTTCTTAGCTGAAAATCAGTCGAACATCTGACCCACCCTTGAGGATAGTACTGTTACTACGTTACAAGGCCGTATAAAAAAGTTAGCTAAATTTGTTATAATATTCCTTGTAGACCTGTATAGCTGCTTTAAGGTCCTTTTTCAATTCTTCATCGAGAGGGAGAGCGTTTATGTCGTAGCATTTTGAATAAAGAACTCCGCGCTCATACTTGTCTGGATTACTGTTAACCCGTGCATTGAGTGCCAGCTTACCTTGCATGCCCACTATGAACCCCTCAGGCTTTTTGATCTCATTTCGTAAAAAAGGCGTCATTTTATTCAGTTCATCGGCTGTATGCTTAGTGACGCCTTGAATTACTGTTAAGTAAAGCATATTGAAATCAGGGGACAGAAGGTAGACCAGGTAAATGCCTTCTTGAAAATTAGTGGCTAAATCTTTGTAACGCATTCCAATCCAGGGAATCTCAGCCCAATGACCTTTACCTACACTTGCGGTTACAATCAAGCCGCCCCCACCCTGCAGGATCGCTTCAGTTCTAACGATATTTTCTAAGTTCTTGAAGTGGTCATAAACTGGAACACCTTGTTTAGGCTCTCCATCGGGCGATTTAGTCTGCCATAATTGCATGGCATTTTTAAAAGCTGATTGTAGGATTGACATATAGACCATTACTCTTTATGGTAATTTAAGGACTAACAATTTGTGAAGGTAGGTGTGTACTAACACACTCAATACCCTTAGAGTTGGTGCTCGGGGGTGACATGCCTAATGCTTTTGCAATAGAAATCGCTTTCATCGACTTACCATTATTTCCATTTTGAAATGCTTCTGCGGCCTTCAGTGCTTCTTGCGGACTTTGCTTTGGATAAGGTCTGGGCTGTGACTTTCGCTTTTCCTCGTTCAGCTTTTGAGTCATGGCTAACCCGTCTTCTATTATTACATTAAAAAGAAAAGGCTTTCGGAATTAACCTGATAATAAATCTCTTAACCAAAAATCAGTCGAATTTTTGAGCGGATCAACTGGATAGTTGTGTCTGAAAAGAAGATACGGCTGCATCAGACGTTTTAGCGCTCACACCAAGCAGATGTGAGAGCGATTCTATGTCATGCGGTGGAAAACCCGAGTAGTACTTGGCAAAGTAGCCAAACACCTCAGTACCTTCAAGGTAGGGTTTGAGCCTGTCAGTCCATCGCTGATAATCAACTGTTTTATCGACTTCCACTTTGCCCACTGTGCCCACGACGGCTTTGCGGTCGCCTTCCCAGCGCATGTAGAGGAAATCGCCCGTAACCTCTCTGACCTCTGCCATGAGTGCACTGTCTGCCCACGCCAAAACAACCTTGTTTTCCCTTAGAAGACTAAAAAATTCCTGTGTTAGCCATGACTTGTTTCTGATTTCTACGACGTAGCGGTGCTGCTTGGGCAGTTTCTGCAGGTAAGCCGCCAGATCTTGGAAGTGGTTTGCTGCAAAGTTCGGGGGAAACTGGAGCAGTAGTGGCCCCAGCTTTTCCTTTAAACCCTCGATGCTGTGGAGGAAAGCGTCGGTTTGGGGTTGACAGTTACGCAGCATTAGAATGTGGGTAATGAGTTGTGGGAACTTTAGGGAAAAAGTGAAGCCTTTGGGCGTCGCATCATGCCAGTTTTGAACCGTCTGCTCTGTTGGGTTGCGGTAAAAAGTTGCGTCCACCTCTACTGTGTTGAACTGTTTGGAGTAGAATGCTAAGAAATCTTTTGAGGCGGTTTTAGCGGGGTAAAAGTTGCCTTTCCAGAAGTTGTAGCTCCAGCCGATAGTGCCAAAATGCAGCTTAGGCATGGCTGTCCTTTCCCTTCAGCAGCAACCAATTCTTTTGATCCTCAGACTTCTTTAGCCGAATCAGCACGTAGTTACCGTGAAGCCGCTCTCCATTTAAGATAACCTCGATTTTGTCTTTCTCCCAAGCCTTTATTTCATAGTGACCTCGGTCCCAGATTTTGACTGTTCCAGCACCGTACTGCCCCTTGGGAATTGTGCCTTCAAATTTTGCATATTCATAGGGATGGTCTTCTGTTTCCACGGCTAGGTGACGCACGTTGGGAGCTTCGGGAATTCCCTTTGGAACCGCCCAGCTTTTCAGCACGCCACCGTGTTCCAATCGGAAATCCCAATGGAGACGCGTAGCATTGTGCTCCTGAATGACATAGATGAGAGGTTCTTTTTTGTCTGGGGTGCCTACGGGTTCAGGGGTTTGCTGGAAGTTGCGTTTAGCGTTATATTCGGATAGCTGCTCATCTGAAGCTGACTTTACTTGTTTGGGCACATCAGGTTTTGCCGGCGCACCGCTCAGTTGGTCAAGGGTGCATTGTTCGGGGGGTTTATCCTCTCTTAGTCTTTTGAAACGTGCCATTCTTAATCTTCCATCCTTTGTTACTACTTGATATGCGACTTCAGCAACCAGCTTGGGCTGAAGCCAAGTGACTACATCGCCTGTCTCTGGCTTAAACGGGGCTTGGTCGGTTGTTATTTTCTTGAATTTGCTCATGAGTCGGCGAAGGTTTTCTTCGCTGAAGCCTGTGCCGACTTTCCCCACATACACAGGTTTCCCAGCTGCATCATAGAGTCCGAGGAGCAATGCGCCGAAGGTTTCTGAGCGAACGTTTTCGCCTCGTGTATAGCCGAAGATTATACTGTCACAGGTCTTGAGCTTCTTGATTTTCAGCCAGTTTCCCGTGCGCAAGCCTTCCTCGTAGAAGCTACTCTTTCTTTTAGCGACAACTCCTTCTAAACCCTTCTCCAAAATCAACCCATAATAAGCTTCACCTTTTGTCTCGATGAAGTCGCAGAGCAACACGTTGGAGCCTTCTTTTAGGGATTTTTGGAGGATTGCTTTGCGTTCCGTAAGCGGAAGATGAGTGAGGGCTACGCCGTCTTTTTCGAGGATATCGAAGACTATGTACACTGCTGGGGCGCGTTGTGATTGTCGCTGGATTACGCCTGTTGAAACTGCTTGTCCCCTCTTGAGTAGCGCCTGAAAATCAGGGACACCTTGCTGCATTACTACGATTTCGCCGTCTAAGACCACGTTTTTTGCAAGGCTAGTAAGCTGGGTGAGTTCGGGAAAGTTCTGTTTAAGTTCTTTTCCGTTGCGACTACGAAGACTGAATGGCTCTTCAACGTATGCTATGGCGCGGAAGCCGTCCCATTTTATCTCGAAAATCCACTCGGCATCAGTGAAGGCTTGTTCCGCTGGTTGGGCAAGCATAGGCTTGTAGAAGCGGCTTCTGCTCATTTCTGCTTTTCCAACTGCTTGAGCGTTTCACGCAACGCAACCATCAAACTCTTAGCTTGCTCTTCGGGAACCTTTTCAACCTTGATTTTTTCGCCCTTCATTTTCTGTGCTACGAGTTCCTGCACCTTTTTTTGGTAGGTGTCTTGGAATTCAGTTATGTCGAAGTCGCCTGAAAGGTCAGAGACGATTTTTACGGCGAGGTCAAGTTCGGCTTTTTCGGGTTCTGGAAGCTCGCCGAGTTTCTCGAAGTCTCTTGGGTCAACTACATCATAGGCGTACCGCAGTGTAGTAAGCACTAATGCGCCCTTGTAAGTGTGCAGTAGCGCAGGGTATTCTTTTGTGCGCAACGTGATGCGCGCGGCACCTGCCTTGTTAGTTTTCTCTAACGCCTTAAGAAGTAGGTTGTAAGCGTCTTTGCTCTTGTCAGGCAACAGGGCATAGGTACGGTCGAAGTAGACGGGATCCACAGAGAAGTAGTCCACGAATTTGCTTATTCGGATACGCTTGTCGGATTCGGGGCGCACAGCATCCAATTCAGCCTTCTCAAAAACAATATACTCATCCTTGGCGACTTCGTAGCCGCGCACAACCTCGTTCCAAGGCACAATTTTGTTTTCTTTTGTGCATATTTTCACGTATTTTAGGGGTTGACCATCGGTTTTGTGGAGAAAATGAAAGGTTACGCCTTTGTCGTAAATCATCGAGTAAAGCTTGACTGGGACATTGACTAGACCTATTGTGATTGAGCCCGTCCAGATTGAGCGGCTGGGCGCTTGCGCACTTGTCTTTTCTGTCTGCGCCTGCTCAGGGCTTTCTTGCTCTAAATCCAAAGAATACCGACTCCAAAATTAACCTAATAGGAATATGGCGATGGAAGTGTTTAACCTTTTTCTGGATTTATTTAGGTGTCTGCATTAAGGCAGGCTAGCATCTTTTCGATTGTGACTATTTTAATTCCCCGAAAGGCTCCAAGCGCTAAAAGGTGGTTATCGCCCGTAACTATCATTTGTGCTTCACCGTCAAGGGCGGTTCCAATTACCATGTCGTCTTTTGGGTCATCCTTGACTACTTTAATTTTTGTCTCTACTTCTATAACGTCAGCTGTTTTGCTTAGTGCCTTTGTGAGTTGTTTGATTTCCTCTGGGCTGGTTTTAAACTTGGGGCGGCTGAGAACGATTGCCAATTCCTTTAGAATCAGGTCCGATGTGATGATTCGGTACTGGCAGGTTATTCCTTTTTTAAAGAGGGTTCTTGCTTTTCCATCTGATATTATAGCGCTTATCAGGACGTTGGTGTCAAGAACTGCCCTTAGCATGGAACCATCTGGCTTTTTTGCGAACTGTATCTACTTCTTTTTGCACTTCTGCCTCTGTGAGCTTCAACTCTTTTTTATCCATCTCTCGGAAAATGTCATCCCATTCTTTTTTCAGGTCGGGCAGCTGAATTTTTTTCATAATGATGGTGTCGCCTTTGCCGTAGATTAAGAATCTGTTTTTCGGTTTTATTCCAAGTTCTTTGCGTATCGATTGCGGGATTACTACTTGGCCTTTTTCGCTGATAATGGTTATTTCTGGCTCTTCGACAGTGTTCATTTTCATCAGTACAATTATCCTACTTTCCTACTATTAATTCTTGCGGCAACCACCTTTGCAAAAAAATGACAGCTGACGACAAATCCCAAAAAGGACAACCTAAATGTCAAGCCGACACCTTTTTTCAAAAATGCCCTTCCAAGGGTTGCCAGTTCGATCAGGCACAGTATAGATTGTAAAGTCCAATGGGTTAAGCCCTCTTTTCACTTCTTGCCAATCAAGCGGCGTCGAAACCGTCGCCTCAAACGTGGGGCGCAGGCTATAGGGGATAACCATGGTTCGCATGGGCGAATTCTGCAGGTAATCGACGAAGACTTTGCCGGGTTTCTTTGTGTCTTTGAATTCTGAGACCACTATGTCGCTTTGTTTTGTTAGCATTACGCCGACTTGATGTACGAAAGCTCGAACCTCCCCAAATGTATGCTCTGGAACTATAGGGATTACAACATGCAACCCCTTTTTTCCAGAAGTTTTAACAAATGGCGTTAACCCCATCTTGTCCAAGGTATCCTTAAGCAAAAGCGCAACTTCCGCTGCGTCACTCAACGTTGCCGGCGGTTCAGGGTCAAGGTCAAAGAAAAGCAGATCAGGCTTATCCACATCTGCGGTTGTGGCAAACGGCATGTGAATTTCAAGCGCCGCCAAATTAGCCAGCCAAATCAGCGTATCCAAATCATTACATACAATGTAGTTCACGTCACGCTTGGAAGTGGGAGAGTAAATGGAGAAAGTTTTTACCCAGTCCGGTGTGCCTTCGGGAGCGTTTTTTTCAAAGAAGCTGGTTTTGCCAAGTGCAGAGTCTTTTGTGCCGTTGGGGTACCGTGTCAGCACCAGCGGGCGATTGGCAATGATGGGGAGGATTTTGGGCGCCATTCTTACGTAGTACTCGATGACTTGGCCTTTGGTTACTTCCGCCTCGGAGTAGAGACACTTGTCGAGGTTGTTGATTTTGACTTTTGTGAGGTCTTTTAGCTGCTTCAGTTCCTCATCCATAGCGTTTGCACCAAAAGATAGTTGAAAGTGTTATGTGGCGTCTAGGTTTTCTGTTTTGCGATTGCCATCTACTCCGCGCCTTTATCAGTAAAATTTGCGGTTTACGAGAGATTTTGGGTATTGCCTCTTTACCTGAGAAAAATGCAGAACAGCGCAGTTAACAGTCTGCGTTAGGGTTGGATTACATTTGGTTGTAAACAGGTCCTTAATATAGCAAGTAAAAAACTCTTTGAAATACAGTTTTTAAGCAGCAAGGTTGCTATCGATGAATTTAAAGCATAACAGCACTAATGTAAGAAGCAACAGTGCTAAGCGCGTACATGAAGTGATTGACGAGGCGAGGATGAAGAAGTAACTGTGAATAAAAAGGGATTGAATGCTTTTTTTTATTCTCAATATTCAGCTAGGGGTCTAAAGTATCGGGCGTCGTTACTTCAGCCGTCAGATAAACCATACCCAAAACTGCTGCTCATGTTAGCTGAATTACGTGAATCCAAAAAAATCGGTGGAAAAGAAGCCAAGACTCTTGTGAAAGCGGCGCGTTTGGGTAAATGGGAACGAGTGGTTTACTGCTTAAGTGCGGTGTATACCGTTGAGCAGCTGGAAGAAAAATTGGGTTTAACGGAAACAGACTATGCTAACGAAAAAGGCACAGGAAACGGGTAAATTTTGAAAGGCCCCAGCGGTAAGGTTCAATCAAAATTTGTTAGCGGCGGCATCTATTTCTTGTTCTGTTTTCATTTTTCGCCTGCGATAACCCAGCATTAACAGTGCAGTTAAAATGGTGGCTAGCAGAACAAATATTAGCACTAGGGATAGGCTTGTGCTGATTTGGGGAGCATAATTTCCCTGTATCAGTGTTGGTTCATCGATTACTATAGGCGAGACTACATTGGTATCAGTTAACGCGTAGACCGTGTCAGTTGTCGTGCTTGCTACCGAGATTTCAAAGCTGAATGCAAGTTGGGTGCCCTCATCAACCCACTGGATAATTGGAAAGTCAGAGTATTCTTTTGGAACACCTGCAACCGTTAAGACTGTTCCTTTTGCATCAGATAAAAGACCCGTCTGTTGGAACGTCACCTTGTATTGTGTCAAATAATCGCCGGTTATGACTGTTGGCTGTGTTATTGTTTTGGGTCGGTCGTCACCTACAAAGCTGCATCTAGTGTCCTGTGCTTCGTTGATTATCTGCTCTGGGAATACGCCGGAAGCAGCTCCGCCTGAGTTAACCCATTCGGGTGACGGAACTGATACTGATAAGGCGCTTCCTGTTGCTTGGTACGAAACCAAGTATTGTTTCAAATATTCAATATGTTGCGTTAGCGGACCTGAAACCGCTATGTTACCTGACGTTTGAGAGGTTGAGTAGCGGGTTTGACCATTTACAATGGGGTTTTGGGTGCTCCATGAATAACTTAGCGCTGAGACATTGTTTATGGTTATGGTGTCTGTTGACGAGGAATATAGTTGCCCGCCAAAACGTATGCTCCAGCTTGTTCCTGATTGTAAGCCATTTTGGATGAACTTTACCGTGTAGCCAGTAACTTGTAAGTTTGAGGTGTCAGTTAATCCGCTATAAGTTGCTGTAACGTGATAGTCACCGACAACGTTTGCTGCAACAGAATTTCCAGACACAGAAGCTCCGGGAACACTAAACCTCGTTGAGGCGGTGACATCACCTAAACTATTACCAAATTGGTCATAAGCAGCAACTGTAAAACTTTGCGAGCCACCAGCGGCAACGGCGACGGATTTCGGACTAACAACTATGTAAGAAAGCAGTTCTGGATTTGCGGTAACCGTTAAAGCTGCAGTGTCTGATAATTTCTCCAGAGCGGCTTTTATTGTCCAAGTTCCTGCGTTGGCAGTTGTGTATTCGCCAGTGTTTTGATTCCAAGAGCCACCCGCCTCAGCGTCAATGCTCCAAGTTACAATGCTTGTAACGTCCCATGTGTTATATCCATCTGAAGCAATAGCAGCATAGCTTACCGCAGAGCCTGCTGGAATCATTGCTGTTTTTGGAGAAACCGAAAGGGTAACAATCGTGGGTAAGTGCCCAACCACATTGAGTTTTGCCGTATCAGATTTACCACTGTAAGTTCCAGTTATTGTATAAACGCCGGAGACATTTGAATAGACCGAGTTTCCAGACACTGCTATGTTTGAGCTTTGGGAGCTATAGTCTGCTATGACGCTCCAACTGTTACCAAATGTATCATACGCCATTGCAGTGTAGGCTTGAGATACGCCAGCGTTGACCGTGGATTCTTTCGGCGCTATACTAATGTGGTCTAGGTAAGCTGGGTTTGTTGAATGCGTAACCGATAGGGAAGTCGTGGCGGTTTTGCCTCCGTAGGAAGCTTGTACGGTATAAACGCCGGCATTCTGTGACGTGTAGATGTTGTTAGTCCAAGAGCCGCCGTCGCCTTCCTCAAGGATACTCCAACTTGCGAGGGTACTTATGTCCCAACTGTTGCCGAATGTGTCATATGCCGTTGCGGTTCCAGTTGTGGTCTCAGGTGCAGAAATTGAGTTTGGAGATACAGAAGCGGTGATATAGGCGAGGTTACTTGGGCTGACGCCGGTAGTTACGTTTAATGTGGCAGTCGCCGTCTTGGTTAGATAAGTTGCAGTAACCATCCAAACACCCGCTTTTTCTGAGGTGTAAACTGCCCCATTCCAAGTTCCCCCAGCTTCCAAAGCAATGCCCCAGCCGTTTAGGGCAGAGATTTCGTTAGTTACATCCCAAGAGTTACCGAACAAGTCAGTGGCTGTGGCGGAGTAAGACTGACTTGAACCTGCAGCAATTGTTGCTAAGGTAGGGCTAATTACCAGATAATCTAGCTCTGATTGCGCAGTCGCAGGGGTTACAGTTAAGGAGGCTGTAGCTGTTTTGCATCCGTAAGTCGCTGTGATGGTCCAAGTGCCAGCTTTAGTAACCTGTACGGAGTTACCTGCCCACACATAAGTTCCATCACCGCTGTCTATGCTCCATACTACAGGGGGATAATGAGATATGTCCCAGCTGTTACCGAATTTGCCATAAGCGGTTAAAGTAAAGGTTTGCCATTGACCTGCGCTAATTGTTGCGGTCTCTGGGCTAATTTGTACATAATCAAGAATGCAGTAGCGGCAACAGCTATGTGACGGGAAATGGAACGGCCTTGCGTCTACACCAGCTAGGTTAGTGTAGAATAACAATTGTAATAAGATGACTGATACAAGAATAAGTGTCAGCAACTTAGATTTTTTCATTTACCCTTTTTCTTCCTCAAGGGCCACAAAGCGTTAACAAGAAAAAAGCATACGCTGCTTTCCTTGTTTGCACTCCATCAGCCTTTCTCCCTACTCCAATAAATATGGCTAAATGATGGTTTTTATACCTATTTACAAAATACGCAATATTTTGTAATGAAGATCCCTACTTAAAATTTTTAAGCCTATACTTTGTATAGCCTTACGCAATATAGCATAGATTGTTTTCTCATTTACGAAAGTCTTAAGTGTAAAAAAAACGATTAGATTTAGCAGAGGAAACGGAGAAGGAGTAATTGAGCGGCAGCCTCAAAGATACAGTCAACAGGTTAAAGGAGCTAGAAAGCCAAAAGCTGCGTCTTCAGACAGAAGTTGAAGAATTAAAGAGAATAGCTGAAGCAAAAGCGTCAGCTTTGTCTAACGATATTTCTAATTTAAAGGAAGATATAAACGCGCTAAAATCTTTGATGGAAGGAGAAACGCCTCAGCTTACAAGCACTCAGACTCTGAAAGAGAAAAAAGCAGCTTATCTAACTGAACTTGCCGAAAAAACCCGTGAAGAGCTAAACCAGCTGGGTAATCAAAGCTTCACAACTCCACCCTACAGTCAAAACTTTGATAAATGGCTGGCGGACATTCGGCAAACAATTTCAGATTTTGAAGCTAATTGCCCAGTAAAAGATGAACAGTTTACTAAGGAAAAATCACAGATTCTTCAAGACATTGAAAGTGCACTATCCCAGAAGAAGATTGAAGAATCAAACATAGAGTCAGTACAGAAAGCGTTAGCTGAAAACAGCCAGCTACTCACAGAAACAGAAAAAGAGTACACGGAAAAATTAAGAGAGCTAAGTCTAAAGCGAAATGCAGAGGTAGAACCATTAGCAAGCAGAATCCGAGAGTTAGAAAAAGAACTTCAAAGTCAAGAAGAGGGTAGCAAAAGGAAACTTCTTCTTAAAAGTACGGGAAAGCTTCCCCAAACAAAACAGAACCTAAAATCTGCTAATGATGAGCTAAATCTGGCAATGCAGAATCTTAACGCTGAGCAGGAGAAACTTCGTAGTGAATATGACCTCAAGAAGAAGGGGCTTATGGATGAAGCCGAACGTTTAAACAAGGATTTGCAGAGACTTAAGACCGATAATTCTATTGAAGCGAGGCAGGCTGCGTGCAAAGCCCTTTCTAACGCCGTGAACAGTCTGATACAAAGAGATTGAACGCTTCAAAATCACACTCTTGAACAGATAAACCAAAAATGTCCAAGTCTAACATTAAAAATTCAGTTTTTCACAGTTACACCTATATACCTAATTCTTCCATAATGATTTTGCAGAATTTAATCAAGAAAAAGGTAATTTTGATTTACCAATCTTTTCGAGATAATTCGCCAAACAAAAAATGGGGGAGACAATGGATGAAATCAAAGAAACCAACCTTAGAGGATCAACTAGCGTTTATCTCAGCGCAGCATGACGTTTACCCTACTGAACTGTTCTCGGCGCTTGTGGAGTCAAAAGAAGAGAGCCGCAAAACGGAAGTTGGCGACTTATGCATTGACTACAGAGGGCAAATTAACAGTCAAGCCATCTTTTTAATCACCAAAGAGGGCAAAGTGATTGCTCAGTTCCGCGTGCCAAACGACACCTTAAACAGAACAGACGTATCATTTGACAGCTCCATGGATACGGGCAGGGTACGCAGAGAAATCGCTCGTCAAAACCCTGCGCCGTCGCATCTGAAAATCGAGGATTTGCGCGTTGGCATGAAAAAAGTCAATATCGCCGCAGAAGTAACTGAAGTTGCTGAGCCATCACGTGTTCATACACAGTTCCGGGACAACGCCATTGTTTCAAACGCAGTCATCAAAGATGAAACAGGTAACGTTCTGCTTTGCCTTTGGGATCAACAAGTTAACACGGTGCATGTTGGGGACTATGTGGAAGTTAAGAACGCACATGTAGCGATGTTTAAGGGTGAGAAGCAACTGCGGCTTGGAAAGAACGGCTCAGTCAGCATCGTTGAGAAGCCGCTTGAAAACGAAATAGCCTAAACTTTTTTTCCCTATTTAGCCTACGTGAGGCTCTGGAAGAGGATCGAAAAAACCAAAGCACAAGCATGTTAGCCGTCGTGAAGCATACTGCCGCTTCGGTAACCCTCTAAATCAAAAGTCACATATTTGAAGCCCAGCTTCTTAAGCGCTCCAGCAACATTATCCAGCACCTCTACATCGAAAAAGAGACTACGCTCTGATTCACCAACCTCGATACGAGCTATCTCACCATGATCCCGTACTCGAAGCACCTTAACAGCCACAATTTTCCGAATCGCCTGCTCAGCCGCCTCAACCCGCTTCAACCGCTCAGCCGTTATGCGCTCATTGTAAGAAATCCGAGACGCCAAACAGGGCTGTGAGGGTTTATCAGAAACGCTTAAGCCGAGGGTTTTGGCGATTTGGCGAATTTCATCTTTACCAAATTTACACGCCACCCATGGGCTATAAACGCCCGCTGTCTCCTGTACTGCCTGAAACCCGGGACGATGGGTGCTAAGGTCGCTTAGGTTTGTGCCCTCAAACACAACAGCGAGGTTATGCTCACGGCCAAACAGTAGCAGCTTCTGTAAGAGCTCCTTTTTGCAGTAGTAACAGCGATTCTCGGGATTTCTGGCGAAGTCCTCGTTCTCTAACTCAGAGGTTAAGGTGACAAAGAGTTGGATACCGATTTGATGAGCAAGTATTTTTGCTTCTCGCATTTCCTCAGCGGTGTACGTGGGCGAATGAGCAATAACCGCAACGGCTTTGTTCCCCAAGACCTGGAGACATAACGCTGCAAGGGTTGCACTGTCGACGCCGCCACTATATGCAATAACTGCGCCATTTCTGCCCTTGTCAGCGATGAATTGCCTTAGCTCCTCCAGTTTATGGTCCAGAGATTCCATTATGGTTGCCTCAGCTTTTTGGGACGATCTCCTGTGCCTTCGAAACTGCCAAATCCATGAGCTCTCTCAAGGGGCGACCAGTTTTTTCAGCTATCCGTTTAAGGTCTTCAAACTCGGGCTTAACACGAATAACCACGCCAGAGGCGTTCTTTGAAACCTTTACCCGCACAGACTCCCTGTTGCCCAGAACTGTCAATTCGACGGAAAGTACTTCCCTGTTAATTATGTGGCGTTCACAATTGTGAACTCTGACACCCAACGTGCCCGTTTCAGCTATAAGAACATCAGAGAGGCGGGCAGCGTCTTTTTGGTCAGCGATGACTTCTATAATATGGGCTGGACGATTCTTTTTGGTGAATACTGGGATGATGCTTACGTCTTTAGCACCTTCTGCAAGAAGTCTATCAACTGCGTAACCCAAAACTTCGCCTGTAGCATCGTCAATGTTAGTTTCTAACACAGCAATTCTGTCCTGAATTTGCTCCCCAGCTGATGTTTCCCCTATTGTTAAACGTAATACTGCAGGCACCCCCACCAAATCCTTGGTTCCAGCGCCATAACCGACCTTAAGCGGCGAGAGTGTAGGGTAGAAGCGATCGACCTTTTCCGTCAAATTTACTAGAATCGCTGTGCCTGTGGGTGTAGCGAGCTCCTCCTCGACGGGTCCGCCGTGGAAAGGAAAATTCTTGGACTGTAGAATTGCTAAAGTTGCTGGCGCCGGAACCGATACGGTGCCGTGAGAAAACGTGACTGTTCCCCCGCCGACTGCAAGCGGAGTTGAAACGATTACGGCTTCAAAGAGGTGCAGGTCGTCGAGTGCAACAGCGCAGCCTATTATCTCTGCGGCGGTGTCTATGAGGGCGACTTCGTGCAGATGTGAGTCTTCGAAACTGGTTTTATGCAGGTCCGATTCGGCTTGAATGATTGATCTAATGACCTTAGACGAAAACGCTCGTGCCTTTTCAGACATGTATATTCCTGCGGCTGCTTTCTCCACGATTTCGATGAGTTCGTCACCGTGACGCTTCTCTGCCGCAGCGGAGGTTACGTTGATTTGTGTGGCTCGAAACTCGCCCCGCATAACCTCGTCGATGGCTATGTCGATGTGCTTGTAGCCATACTCTGGCGCCTCAAGCGTCTTAATCGCTGAGATAACCCGTTCCACGTTGGCGCCTAAATCCAGCAGCGCACCCAAAAACATGTCGCCTGCAACACCTGAAGCGTTACAGTCGATAACCAAAATTCTCTGTTTGCCAATCATAACTAATCACAAAATTTTCGTTTAAACAAGTTAGCATAATAGATATATTATTATATAGTTTTTTAAGTATTGTCCGTTTATGTCGCTTAGGGATATTTTGGATAAGGTTTCTCGCAGTGAACTTTCGCCTGATGAAGCAGAGAAGATGCTTAAGCTGCTCGCTGTGGATGAACTTGGACACATGGCGAAGTTGGATGGCAATCGTGAACTTCGAAAGGGCATTCCCGAGGTGATTTTAGCTGAAGGTAAAACGCCCTGTGATGTAGCAGAAATCTGCCAAGCTATGCTGTCTCATAACGGCAGAGTCATTGTCAGCAGATGCAGCAAAGAGCATATGGAAACAATAAGGGCAATTTCCATTGACGGATTGAAGGTTGAACTTAATGATAAAGCCCGTATGGTGGTACTGAAAAAGAAAGATTACGTAGCTGCAAAAAACGGGGGTAAAATCGGTGTTCTAACAGCTGGCACAAGCGACATCCCAGTTGCAGAAGAAGCAAAAGTTATAGCCAAAGAAATGGGCGGCACAGTCTATACCAGCTATGACGTGGGCGTTGCAGGAATCCACCGCCTCCTAGAACCCATAAAAGAGGTTATCGCCAACGACGTTGACGTAGTGGTTGTGGTTGCCGGGCGCGAGGGCGCTTTAGCGTCGGTGGTTTCTGGGCTGGTGGATGTGCCCGTTATTGCGGTGCCCACCTCGAATAGCTACGGTTTCGGCGCTAAGGGTGTTAGCACACTTATGGCTATGTTGCAGTCTTGCTCGTTAGGTTTGGCTGTGGTCAATATCGACGGCGGGGTTGCAGCGGGTGCGGTGGCTGCTTTAATTGCTAATCGTGCAGCGAAATTCCGCAAATAAAGCTACTTTTTCGACCGCTATGTACAAAAAATGGTTTTCTGAAAAAGATGAAAGTCGGGTGAAGAAAAAACCCGATTCTGCTCAGACGAAGGATCTCTGGTAACATTCCTCATGCCGAATCGCTGTAGCTTTCCGAGTTGCTACCCGTTGCCCCTCAAGGATTGGTTTATGGCAGATCAAGCATAATAGTTGCCCTTTTTTCTCGACGCGCATGATGTGGCGGTGAGTTATTACATAATGGTTTACAGCCATACATTGCTCACTCCTGTAAAAGAGCTGTTTCTGTTTATGTAAAAGCGTTTTTGTCAAGATTTGTTGACTAAGGCTTAGTCAAGATTTCTGGACTAACAATTTAGTTAAGAAGAGTGATTCTGGCGTCCGAGTTATGCTGGATTGCTGACTGGTTGAGGCATTTCCATATAATCAGAAAGGGAATACAAGCAGCTATGTGTGAATGCAGCATCATCTGAGAATATCCTGTTTAGTGCCGAAATTTCGGTACTGGAATGGGTGTGCCCCAGTTTTTCTCAAGTGCAAGCCTGCATTTCTCTGCCAAAACGTCTTGGCTTTGCGGGCAGGATTCCTCAGCAGCCACTTAGAGTGACCCCTTGAGCAACAAAATATATCCTACATAACCCAGGATGCTGAAGGCAACGCAGATTCCGACTCCGCCGATTATAGCTTTTATTGTGTCACACATTTTTTGTTAACCTCACGTTTCTGTTTAATAAATCGTATATTGTGAATTAATATAAGCCAGATTTCGCGGTGAACAATGTATCAAAGAGAACATACGTATCAAAATCAGATACGTATCTGCGCAGTTGTTTTTGGCGGCGCCTTATGCAATTAGACGTTTGCTGAACAGAATAGTTGAGTGGGTTCAGCTTTTTCCGTTTTCTTTTAGATACCAACGTTAAGGTACGCATGCCTTCTTGAATTAATGTAAAGCGCATATTAAGGTTAAATAAGACGGCTCCTATGCTTGCATTTTGATAAGAATGGCATGGGATTCGCTGATTATCCTTTTTGCGGGAATAGCTATTGTTGTCTACGGGGCAGACGAGGCTATAAAGCGGCTTCTGAACTTGTCAAAGTTCTTTCGTATCTCTGCATTCGTCACAGGCGTAGTGATAGCAGGCACACTTGCTGTACTTCCAGAGTTGTCCATCGGTGTACTATCCGCTATCGAGGGCACGTCTTCCTTTGGTTTAGGTTTAATTTTTGGGGCAAACGTTGCCGATTTAACCCTAGTCATAGGTGTTGTTGTGCTTCTTGCGGGAGAACAAAAAACATCAGTTGACATGCTAAAAAGCTTGAAAATATCGTTCATCGCGGTTCTTCTCCCTGTTATTTTACTTTTAGACGGAGAAATTTCCTGTTTAGATGGAGCATTTTTGGTTGTGGCTTTTGCGGTTTATGTTATTTGGCTACTTATACGGGGGCGGCATGAAAGAGGAATTTCGGAACGCATGCGTCTATCAAAAACAGTAGTTCGTTTAGGAATTACTGTTTTCATGTTGATTATCGGTATAGCAGTATTATTCATAGGCAGCGAGCTTGTAACGGAATCCGCGCAAGAGTTAAGTTCAGTTTTAGGTTTGCCCCTATTTTTGATTGGTATAGTTGTCGCCATTGGAACATGTTTGCCGGAAATGGCTTTTGCAATTCGTGCATCAGAAAAAGAGGGCTCGATTGGTATAGGTAACATTTTAGGCAACGTTCTTGCCGATTCAATGCTGACAATAGGTATCATCGCAATTATCCAGCCTATTAGAATCCCGAGTATGGCTTCTCCATTAGCCGCCGGCGTTTTCGTAGCGTTATCTGTAGTGTTTGTTTATCTACGCTCAAGGGATGGCGTTATAAGCAAAAAAGACGCGGCTTTTCTGATTGTGGTTTACGCTGTTTTCATTATAATTCAGTATATCTGTGAAGCGCTGTGTATTTGAGCGCCTTTCTAATGTATTTAGGTTCTGTTGTGGTCGGAGACGCCGACTTTTAAGGTAGAATAACGATTTGTGGATGCTATAAAAGCGGGCACATTAGGCGCTGCGGGATACCTTTATCTCAAACAGGCATATCTCTATGCATCAAAAGCCTAAATTACCTAAAATGTCAAAAGACTTTTAGCCTTGGCTTGTTGGGCGAGTAGCTCAGTACGGATAGAGCACCAGCCTCCTAAGTTGGGGGTCGAGGGTTCAAATCCCTCCCCGCCCGCCACCCTAAATGAATTTTTTACGAAAAGATTTAGTTCATGTATCGCTACAAAGTATACGATCGTGAAGAGCATGAAATTTGGGGTAGTAGT
>JBNIDR010000009.1:86381-94300 GCA_050108155.1 Bathyarchaeia archaeon
TCGATGTTGCTTGAGCTTTTTCACAACCTGATTGACAACTCCCTCAAATATGGACCCCCAAAAATCACCGAAATCAAAGTTTATGCACAAGTCAACGCGGAAGGCGCAACCGAATTAATTTACGAGGATAACGGGAACGGAATCGACCCTCAAATAAGAGATAGGCTCTTTGGAAAAGGCGTTACCACCAAGGGAACAGGGTATGGGCTTTGGCTGATTCGCCGCATATGTGAAATGTACGGGTGGTCGGTTCAGGAGAGAGGCGTAAATGGGCAAGGGGTACGCTTTGTATTAACTATCCCCAATGAGATCTCAAACGCTACAATTTTAGAACCTCATAGGAGACAGTAGAGACAAACGTTGAGGGTTCAAATCTCTATTTGATAACCATTGAACTTAACAAGCAAACCTCAGAAAATCTGGTTAAGATTTAAAAGATTTAACGTGTCATCGTCTTTTTGCAAGAAAAGCAGTGTTTCTAAATGGTTCATAGAAGAGTTCGAGGGGGCAAATACAAAGTAAACTACGCCGGTCAACCCCCACCTGTCGAAGTAGGCGACGAGTTAGAAGTTAACATAATCGGTACGCATCCGAGCGGAGCGGGAATGACAAGCATCCGCGGCTACACTATAGTGGTGCCGAAAGCTAAACCCCGCGAATGCGTAAAAATCCGGGTAACCCAAGTCCTCAAAGATAAAACGGTGACTGGCGAAATAATTCAATAACACTCTCAGACGGAGGAGGTTTCAGCCTCAAGTTTAGGTAAGCGCCTAAAGGAAGCCCATGCCTCAACACTTAAATCGGCTGTAAACATAGTTTATTTGGCGATTTTTGTGCCAATCTATATTCTTCTGTCTAAACTTACTTCTGAGGGCAGAAAAACCATAAAGGAAAGGCCAGAGCGGATAAAAGAAGTTGACAGGGAAATCGAGGCTTACGGCGCAAAAGTTCTGCAGCAGTACGCCACTATCGGAAAATTTGACTTCGTTAACATCGTTGAGGCGCCCAGTAACGAGGCGATTCTGCGGGTTTCCATCGAGTTGGGTTCACGCGGGACTGTGCAGATTGAGAGTTTGCCTGCATTAGTGATTGATGATTTCTTGGCTATAATAAAGAAGCAGTAATCAAGTACCCTTGTTAGCTTTTTCATATGGTTTGAGAGGGGTGATTTTAGATTTTAATTTCTACAGAAACGCAGCCGCAGCTTCTTTTACCATTAGGAAAATTCAGCCTTTGAAGTGCAGAACCAAAAAACTGGAGCATTCAATCGTACTTGGCTATTATGAATCGATGGTGGCATTTACCGCATATGTATTCTGAAACGGTGAATATGTTTTCGTTAGCGAATACTTTTGTGGGTTTGTCTACCTCGGCGCAACATTTTGGACACTGAACCATTTTTTTATCAACTTTTCGCACCCACATTATTCTATATAATATTAACTTTACTATACATTTTTGGTATAATAATTCATTACACTTAAAAGGTATTTTCGAAGCGACTGAAATTAAGCCCAAGTAGAAGTATTACTGAAAAGCATTTTACCTTCAACTCGCTCTACTAGCCAAGTGGATAATTATGAATACTGATCAAAGAAAAATCGCTAACATACACGATTTCTTCCTTGATTTTGATGTTCTCTCAAATCAGCTGCAAAGTTACAAAGACAAATTCAAATCGGGGCTAGTAATTCCCATATTTGGAAGCGACGTTAACAGCCCAGGAATATCAAGAATCGTCAGCGAAATAAACCAGTGTACCTACCTAAGCAAAATATACCTTGCCCTCTCCACAAAGGACCCACGTGAATACGAAGAAGCCATGCGGCTAAGCCGAAGCTTCAAGATACCCTGCGAAGTAATATGGTGCAACAAACCCGAAGTTGAGGAGGTTTTGCAGGAGCTAAAAAAGAAGGGGCTTGACGTAACGAGTGTATCAGGGAAAGGCAAAGATGTTTGGATGGCCATAGGCATTGCATCGCTGGAGCTTTTCGCCTTCGCTGTGCACGACGTCGACATTGTTTCATACACAAAGATGATGCCTACAAAACTGCTCTACCCCGTGATTGAGCCTAACTTGGATTTTTTCTTCGCCAAAGGCTACTATGCGAGAATCAGTCAGGAAAACCGAAGGATATATGGACGAATCCACCGCCTTTTCATTAGCCCAATTCTTGAAGTCTTGCAGGAAAAACTGCATTATTCAAAATTCTTAACGTATATGCAATCGTTTAGTTATCCACTTGCTGGAGAAATTGCTGCTTATACCGACTTAGCCACTCACCTAAGAATACCCGCCGATTGGGGACTAGAACTGGGACTGCTATCCGAAGTTTACAGAAATGCAGCCTATGGACGCATATGTGAAGTTGACTTAGGATTTTATGATCACAGACACAAACAGATTGACGCCAACGGGTTACTGCGAACCGCCGAAGACAGTTTCGTAACCCTACTGCGCACTTTAACAGAAACCGAGAATATCGACATCTCCGAATCCTTCCTGACAAGCCTCCAAGTATCATATCGCAGGCTGGCTCAGGATAAAATAAGACAATTTCACGCGGATGCCACATGCAACATGCTTACGTTTGATAGGCATGAAGAAGAAACTAACGTTGACCGCCTATGCTCGGTCATCCTTTCTGGGGGAAGAAAGTATCTGGAGAACCCAATAAGAGCACAGTTGCCTGATTGGCTGCGAACCATGGCTGCGATGCCTAACATTAGAGAACAGCTTAGGGAAAAAGCAATTGAACAATAAAACCTGCAAAGTCATAGTTTACGCTGACATAGACGGCAGCCTTCTAAGCAGCAAATACGAAGCCGAAACCATCGAGCCTATTCTTCGCCAGCTACTGGAGTTGAAGGCTTCAGTGGTTTTTGACAGCAGCAAAACCCAAGCTGAAATTGAGCATTACCGAAAAAAATGGGGTATCAAAGACCCGTATATAGTCGAGAACGGCAGCGCAATCTTCATTCCAAAAAATTATTTCCAGCAAAACATCAAATTCACGGAGCAGACAACAGATTACGAAATTGTCAAGTTAGGAAAATCGTATAGCGATATTAGAGATAAACTTGCAGCGGCGAAAAAACAGACGGGTGCTAAACTGAAAGGGTTTGGAGACATGTCCGCTTATGAAATAGCGGAAGACAGCGGATTGCCTTTGAGTTTGGCAGAGCTTGCCAAAAAGAGGCAGTACAGTGAACCCTTCAAAATCCTCAGCGGAAACGAGGATGAGGTTATAAGGGCATTGACCAGTCAAGGTCTCTGCATAACCAGAGGCGGAATATACCTACATGTCATAGGCGACACCGATAAAGGAAAAGCGGCAGCAATCCTAAAACAGCTCTACAAAGCAGAGTTTGTGGATACCCAGTTTTTGGGTGTTGGAGATAGCGCGAATGATTTGCCCATGCTAAAAATCGTTGATAGAGCTTTTTGGGTTGACGAAAAAAATCCGAGGGAAAAAGTTTGGGGTGAAATTTTGGCGTTAGCCCAAACCAGCAGCGCTAAAACGGGCTAAACAGGCGACCGAGGCTCAGTACTTTTCGAGTAGATATGGTTTTAGTTGTCTGAAGACTTTGGCTTCCTCAACCACTCTTGCTTCGGCTTGCTCTCGCGATTCATTCAAGGTTTCCTTGATGAAGGAGCCGACTCTGCCAATCCAGAGCACCCGCAGAGAATTAATCAAGAACTCACGCTCATCCAGAGGTGTCCTGTGGAACTTGGCTAGGAAGGAGTAAACAGTTTTCACCCAAACTTCAGAGGACAAAACAACATTACTGGATATTTCAGCGTCTTTTAGTTTTTCAAACGCCGAAATCAAATCAGGTTCAAGGAAACTACTAAAGAATGAGGCACATGGAGGGTAACCAGTTTTGTATGCAGTCATGGTTTCTTCAAGGGAAACTTTGATGGGCTCAGGGGTTTCGTTGTTTACCCTTTTACCCACCATTTCCGTCTCCGAGAAGCCTTTGACGCTTTTCCATTCAGCCTCACATGTTTCTATGGCAGTGAACATGGTGTTTATTACTTGACGGAACATGCCTGCAAGTTGACTGGAAGGGTCTTTAGCGTCATGCTCCTTTATACCCAAATAAGCCTGTTTAACTTCATGACCTTTAGCAAGTGCAGTTATCGTTTCCAAAATGTCTATGCCAAATCGGCACACATCAGGAATCTCCCACAGCGAAGAATCCAAAATATCCTCAACTAATTCTCTGGACAAACCGAAGTCGCCTCCTATGGGTTGACGGATATCTTTACCAAACAGACTACAGATTAACGGGTAACAAAGAAAATTGGTTATGGTTCCATCGTATTTTCGGCGGTTATAATAGGGCGCAACAAACCCAGTCCCCAACAAAGTAGGCTCAATAAGAAGCTTCATCCATTCAGGCGTTATGCTACGCAAATCAGAATCCACCAGCGCCACACTTTTAACGCCGAGTTTACTTGCAGCTTCAAATATCGCCCTTACCGCTCGCCCCTTGCCAGATATGCCCATGTAGATAGCAGGAATTAATTTGATTTCTGAGGGCAGATTAACCCGCTTAACCGAATTCAGAGTGTCATCTTTAGAGTTACCGTCCGAAACAAAAATGACGGAACGGTAGTTAGGAAAGTATTTTTCTAAACCTTTCACTGCTTGATTAATAACGTAGCTAGCAGTTAAGACATTGTTAAATGAGGGGATACCTACGAGGATGTCGGCTTTTTCGATGTCATGCAGGAAAATATTGGCATCTAAGGATAATGCTGAGTCGTCGCTTTTCATAATAGCCACCGATTATAACTATTGCATTCGATATGATTTCTAAAATAAGTTTTGCACAGAAACAAAGAAAAGGTTGTTAGCGTCTGTAGCGCAGTACAGCCGCAACGCCGCCCAGCGCAGAAAGTTGAGCTTTCTCGTTTGATGGTGAAGATATCACCTCGACGCGGGCATCTGTCTGCGAAGCTACATCCTCCAGTACATCCACAACATCCCGCTCCATCACCTCATAAGCTGTGGAGCCACATTTGGGGCACGGATGAGAAATCAATTCTCGCATCGCCTGCATTTTATCCCCATTAACCATACTTGTGGTTTTATAGCTGCATTTCTTGCATAAAGCACCGATTTCAAACCAATTCGAATCATCTGTAACCAATACTACTTCAGCTTCGCCTTTTCGAAGAGCACCCATAACTTGGTCTAGCCCATAAGTACCTAAGCCACTACCCTGTTTTCTTAATTCAACCTGCAAACGCTCTACAAGCTTCTTTTCTTCTGGTCCACACATAGCCTTTAGCAGTTCCTCAGCTTTACAGAGGATATCCTTTACAGCATCTTTTCCCGCTGACTGTGTATCAAAAGTCTGAAGTAACAAATTGTCAAGTTCGTAGTGCAGGAAATTGCCCTTAACAAAGTCATGCTTAGTCTGCCCTGGCCCCCCAACAAGCAAAGCCGTAATTTGACGATTCTCCAAAAATTCTCTTGAAGCATGCTCAGCTATACGGCGAAAAAAAGCAGTTACCTCCATATCCCGCTCACGCTCATACCGTCTTTGGCTCTGCCCGCCTTTCCCCGTTTTACCTGGAACACCCGAGGTTAAGGCGTCAATAATTTCTTGCCGTTTACCGTTTTGAAGACCTAAAGTTGCCTCTTTTGAATCCAATGCAAGCACGCCCACCACTTTTGGATCCCGCAGCATTTCTCTCAAAGGCGCTAGTTGGAAGGTATTGTTAACTTCAAAAAGGTAAGATACAATCGGTTCCGGAGGCGTAATCTCCTCGATATTGAGATGCACAGTCTCTAGTTCGCTGGAGGAGAATTCACCCGCAAATATAGCAACACCATTTTCGGGCAGGGAGCTTTTCTGTTTTAGATGCTGAATTAGATGTTTGAGCGTAGCTTCAGCTTGTACTCCATAGGGGCTATCGGAGTTAAGAGAATTCTTTAATGCCGCAACAGCCACATCAATGGCTACATTGAATGGCAGGTAAAGAGAAATAAACGATTTTGCCGCTACCTCTTTGTCCGATAGCCAAGCTATGCGTTTTTTTAGTTTATGCTGCTTAACCGATAAACTGGTTGCCACTTGGCAGCCAAGAAAATGAGCGGATTTATCAAAAACCAACTAAACACCTATAGGCTAAAGAACTTTGCAAAATTTATGGTTTTTTGGAGGAGGAGAGGGGGTGGGTGAGGCTCCATAAGGAGAAAGAAATGCAAACTTCAGCTTTTTGGCACCCACTATGGAAGAGTTGGAGCCGTTGCATCCACCCATTTGCTGATTACATATTAAAGCCGGTTTAGGATGATAATACTGTGTGTGTTACACCAGCTACGACAGCTAGTAAGCGGAAAATGTGTTGAATAAAAGCTTTTAAGCGGATGGTTCGCAGTATCTGTGAGACCATGAGCTTCTTCAAAAAACTCGGTGCCCATCTAGTCCCGCCTAAAGCAGACGCTAACTTGCAGCTATCTGACCCCTATGTTGTTTTAGGAGACGATCTGGAGGGAACCTTCACTGTAACTACCCGGGAAACCGTTGATGCTGACGAAATACGATGCGAACTCGGCTGCATCGAAGATGTTCAAGTTACAAGAACGGAATATGACCCCGCCCTCAAACGCGTGATCACCAGGCAATATACAGAAAACAGGGTACTCTACCAGACAAACGCCGTCTGCAACCCAGCCACACAACTCGTGAATGGAGTGACCCGCAGTTTCAAATTCTGCATTAACATTCCAGCAGGTGCACGCCCCACATTCATGTCAGCCATAGATAATGTTCGGTGGCAAATCAAGGGAGTCGTAGCTTTTCATGGAAGACCTGACCTAACCACGGAGACTCAGCAGTTTCAAGTTATACCGGAAAGTCAGAGACCAGCAAATCAGGCGCCGAAGATCAGGCTTGTACCGTGTGAGTACTGCCAAACCGCGATGCCCGAAACCACTCTGGTTTGCCCAAATTGTGGAGCAAGAAGAAAAGCGTAACGGCAAACACAAGCAAAAACCAAGCCGCACCCCTTCAATGGATAACTCTGCATTCTTTGATTCACACATATGGGGAGAGGAGTCCTCATAGAAGACAATAGACCCTTTAGCGCTACATACCCAATTTTGTTCTTACCCAACATGCCCCACACCCACACCGCGGCAACTTCAACATGGCTCTATGTTGTTCTTGTGAAGGATTTATCTTAGCCCACACCGAAACAGACGCCAAATCCGATTGCTTCCCCAAAAAGCAACGTAACCCGCAGCCATTCTTGTGGTGTACCGTACCCCACCACACCCACATAAAAAGCACACCCAAAACATAACAAACACAGAATACCCCAAGCAGACCCGCGTAAACCTCAAAAAAACAAACAAACGGTTAACCATGCACAGGCCAAACATATGTTCTGACTCACTTAACTCGAAGCAATATGCGTCTCAACTAAATATCGCTCAGACACTACATTGACTCGACATCTCAGGCGATTAGTAGCCGCAGGCTGAGCTAGTCGACCGAAGTCTTCTAGCTTACACCCCGGCTCTATCAAACCCATCTTTTATGGGAGCCTTCGTCCAGTGAAACTGGAATGGCTGCCTCTTTTCGGGAGAGGCTTCGAGCTTAGATGCTTTCAGCTCTTATCCACAACGGCGTGGCTGCCCGGCGACTGCCTTATCAGACAACCGGTTAACTAGAGGCCACAGCGTCCCGTTCCTCTCGTACTAGGGACCCTTTCCCCTCAAGCAGCCAACACTCCCAGCAGATAAAGTCCGACCTGTCTCACGACGGTCTAAACCCAGCTCACGTTCCCTTTTAATAGGCGAGCAGCCTCACCCTTGGCCCCTTATGCAGGGCCAGGATAGGAAGAGCCGACATCGAGGTACCAAGCCGCGGGGTCGATGGGGACTCTCGCCCGCGAC
>JBNIDR010000009.1:94310-111868 GCA_050108155.1 Bathyarchaeia archaeon
ATCTCTATGGTTCCGGAATTTTAGCCGGATTCCCTTTTTCGGCATAATCGGTTAAGTTATGCCTTAGGATCGACTTACCCCCGCCTGACGATCGTTGCCGGGGAACCCTGGCCCCTTCGGCGGAGAAGATTCTCACTTCTCTTTGCTGTTACTACCACCGGGATTCGCAATCCTGACCGGTCCACTGGACCTTACAGCCCAGCTTCTGTCCAATCAGGACGCCTTCCTACCAGCGCAGCTTAAGCTGCGTTCTAAGGTATCGGTAGCTGGCTTAGTCCCGTCAATTTTCGGGGCCGTCAGCCTCGGCGGGTGAGCTGTTACGCTATCTTTGAAGGATGGCTGCTTCTAAGCCTACCTCCCCGCTGTCTGAGGCTGACGACGCCCTTTGGTTTGACATTTAGCCAGCATTTGGGGACCTTAACCTTAGTCTGGGTTGTCCCCCTCTCGGTCGTGGAGCTTACCCCCACTAACCCGCTTCCCGAGGTCTTAGGTGCGAGTGGATTCGTAGTTTGAAAGGAAAGTGGGCCCTTTCGGACCCTTGTTTTCCAATCAGTGCTCTACCCCACTAGCCGCCTCGCTCAGGACTGGGCTCAGGCCCACTTCGGAAGGAACTAGCTATCACCAGACTAGATTGGTCTTTAGCCCCTAGCCCCAGGTCTGAGGAACAAATTGCACGTTAGAACCCCTGCGAGCCTCCACTAGGCTTTCGCCTAGCTTCGCCCTGCCCAGGGCTAGATCGTCTGGTTTCTAGTATGTATAGTTATGACTTCGGGCACTTTCGTACCCTGCACCTGGCTCTTGCGAGTTGCGTGCGTGTTGGTTTCCCTTTGCTTACAAGTTTGACACTTTTAGGCTTGCCATAGCTATAAACTCCCCGGCCCGTGTTTCGAGACGGAACGCGGAACCCTGATCAGCTTTCTTCGTACAGCTGCTTCACAACAGTTTCCTTTAGAAAGCGTCGATTCTTCTGGGCCCCGCACGTCTGTAACTGTCTGGTTTCAGGCACTTTTCACCCCCATTCCGGGGTACTTTTCAGTTTTCCGTCACCGTACTAGTGCGCTATCGGTCTTGAGGTGTATTTAGTCTTGGAAGTTGGTGACTTCCGGATTTCCATACCAAAGCCATGGTATGGTATTCTGGGACTCTCGCTCAGCTCTTTCTGGCGTATGTTTACAGGACTGTCACCCTCTGTGGTGGGCCTTTTCAGGCCACTTCAACTTAGCCAGCGAAGAGGAAGCAAGGCCCTTAACCCTACATCTCCAATACATTTCTGTATCGGATTCGGTTTGGACTGTTCCCATTTCGCTCGCTGCTACTAAGGGAATCCCGTTTGGTTTCTTTTCCTCCCCCTACTAAGATGCTTCCGTTCGGGGGGTTCCCGCTCCGTTAGGAGCAACATCCTTGCGGACGTTGAGAAGTCTCATTCGGGTATCCTCGGATCTAAGGCTGCTTGCGCTTACCCGAGGCGGTATCGCGGCTTGCCGCGCCCTTCTTCGGCTCTCAAGCCGAGCCATCCTCCAGACAGCGTGGCATGTTACGGGCCAATGGTAGTGTCTGTTTGGCGTTTAGTGAAACACATATGTTTCAAATTAAGTGTTTGGCGTCGTTGTATATGTTTAGCCTGTGCATGGTGTCATTTTAAGCGCCAGTAGCGCCTATTCACCGCTTCACCCTCCATCGTGTTATGGTGGAGAGTTGCATCCTTTTGTTTGTGTAACCCATGTTACTGGGATTGCAATAGAAGCATAATCGGCGAATATAAGTGTATCGTTACACTTTATTCGTGATTTCGAAGCTGTCGAAACAGCGCTTCTAATGCCTTTCCACCTGTGAACCCCCATTTTAGGTTCACAAGCCCACAACATTAGGGAAACAATCATAGCAACATTCCATAATAAAAAGCCTTCGCACCATATAGGACATCGCTTCAACAAAATGTCGCAACTGACACCACTAAAGCCTCTGTTTCGCCTTTGGGCCCCTTCAAATTCAGGCTATCTGAGAGTCCATATGCGGGGGAAAAAGCGCTTTTTTCCTAAAATGCAAAAAACTGCAAAAACACCAAAGTTCCTAAGCGTGTTTGCGGCGGGCGAAAACGTAACTTGGGGCACCGTAATTTTTTATGAATATAGCCATCATATCGAAGCTACGTAACCAATATTATAGAAAAAACACATACAGGTTTATGGAAGCGGGTTGTGGAACGCTTTGTCCTCACCTCGTAAACCAAACGGTAACACCAGCCCCAAATTAGTGGTGTTCAACCCGAACTTCCTTTTTATTTTAAAGTTAGAACTGCAATATAGCCCCATTTGCTTCTTAGAGGGGGTTATTGTGGGCAATTGTGTTTTGGTAGGTTTATGAGTGTTGCTGACTGATTGTGAAAATATTTAGAAACCAATTTTAACTTACCCTCTGCGTTCCTAAAGTCTCGACTTTCAGACAGGGCAAGCGTAGTTTGCTTTGTTTTTTAAGAAAAACATAAAGGCGATACACCATAAATAGAATCGTGGAGAGGGGAGTTAACGGTTGTCTTGTCCATACCACCTAAACGACGGTAGATGTAATGCTATATGTGCCATGAAAAAGTCTACGGAAGTGGCGCAATACTGTAGCAGGAACTGTGAGAAGTGTCCAAGATACAAATTCGCAAAAACAAAAAACGTTGAAGGGTAAAAGCTAGGCCTCACATGCAAATTGGGCAGGTTATAGTTTAAAGCCAAGTTTTGTAGAACGTTCAACTCTTTTTTGAGCTTTCTCGACATATTCACTGTTCACATCAAAGCAGACAAAATGCCGCCCCGCCTTTATTGCAGCTACTGCAGTCGAAGCTAAGCCGCCGAATGGGTCCAGCACAACTTCGCCCTTGAAAGTGTAAAGTTGGATACAGCGATAGGGCAACTCGACTGGGAAAGGCGCGGGGTGCCCGACTTTTTTGGCGGATTCAGGCGGAAAACTCCAAATGCTCTTAGTATAATCAAGAAACTCGTCCCGCGATATCGTGTTCTCGCCTTTTTTGGAGCGTGAAAACTTGGCCTTAGAAAAAACCAAAATGTACTCGTGAATGTCCCGCAGCGTGGGGTTTGAGGCTGATTGCCAACTGCCCCAAGCGCAGTTTCCGTTGGCGCCCGCCGCCTTCTGCCAGATGATTTCTCCCCGCATCAAAAAGCCCACGTCAAGCATGGCGTCTATAACGAATTTGTGGTAGGGAATGTATGGTTTTCTGCCAACGTTGGCAATGTTTATGCATGCCCGCCCGCCTGAAACCAGTACGCGATAAGTTTCCGCAAACACATCTTTCAGCAAACCGAAGTACTGGGTTAAGTCCAAGTTTTCGTCGTATTCTTTCCCCACGTTATATGGGGGAGAAGTGACCATTAGGTGCACACTTGAGTCTGGTAACCCTGTTTTTCGGCTGTCCCCCAAAATTACTTTATCTAAGAGGTCAGCGGAGATTGTGTTTTCGACTTCGGGGGTTTTCTCTTCGATTTTGTTTTCTTTGTATAGTTTGCTTGCGTAGAATGCTGTGCTGTCGTGGCTCTCCCGTTTGCTAACGCCAAAACTACTAGTCTTAGTGCTCTTCTTAGTCTTCAACAGCGCCCTCTCTCAAGCCTTAGGTGATTATGCAGTACGGCGCGATTTAAGGGTAACTAATCAATCAACCAAACAGTTTTCAGACAAAAAACAGGTTACACTAAAAATAGTGAAGAAAGGCGGTTTTAGTCGTCTTCTGCGTCTTCTTTCGCTAATTCAACTGCGGTTTCGTCCGTGTGGCTTACGGCGTTTTTGCGGGTCGCCTTTTTGCTCGGCGGCTCCTGCGTGTAGCCCTCCATGAAGCCTGCTTCGGCATCGGTTATTTCGTCGTCTTCCAGCAGTGCTTCGCGTTCATCTGGGTTGTAAACATCGTCGGTTTCTTCTTCACGGTCGGCTCTGTCTTGTGGGGGACCGTCGTAGAGGTGGGGTGGTGCTTTCCTTGCTTTGTTTTTAGCCATATTCTTAATCTCACGGTTTTAAACGGTTTAGCTCTCTGTTCTAGACCGTGTATAGCATTGGCTTGAACCACTTTTAATGATATGTGACTGCGCGGTAACAGTCACAAAGAAGTGTTAGTCAAGAAACCTTGACGAATACGCTAATATAACAAAAATCAAGCATTCCAATGAATAAAAATGAGCAACAAAGCCGTTTGCCTCTTGGCATTTGTACTAGCGGTTTCTTCTGTAGTAGCAGTTTTGCCCGTTAAGGCAGAATCCAATATTATCATTGTCCCAGACGATTACGCCACCATTGCCGAAGCCATACAACATGCCTCTTCGGGCGACACAATTTCAGTTAAAAACGGCGTTTACCTCGAGCCCACTTTGGATTTAAACAAATCAGTTTCACTCGTCGCCCAAGGAGACAACGTAGTCCTCACGTTGAATCCGCCGTTGGTTGAGCAGTTTATTCTTCGTAATCGGCTGTGGATTCCCGTTGCCGCAGTTACGATAGATGCAGACAACGTTAAACTCGAAGGCTTCACCATAAACGTGCCGAGGGGCGACTACGGTTACGGCGGAGGCTTACACGCCACGGGAAACAGAATCCAATTAGTCAACAATATAATCGAAAACAACACAGTGTACCTAAGTGGCAACTCAGCAGTTATTGAGAAAAACGTGTTTGGTGATTCGCTCGAATTAGTAGGGGATAACCAGACAATCAGGGATAACATAGTTAAGGGGCTTAAACTTCAGGGCGCCCACTGCATAATAGAACAAAACTCATTATCAGAAACTACCCTCGCGGGGAAAGTTTACCTAAATGGCTCCTTCAACTTGGTTTCAGAGAACACTTTTCCATGGTTAACGGTAGAAGAAAACTCGAACAACAATGTTATCCTAAAAAACAGTTTCCAGAATCTGGTATTATCACGATGCTCAGACAGCTTAATTACAAAAAACAGCTTCGCTGGAAACGGCGGATATAACAACGGAATAGCCATACAGGAAGGCACAAACAATATTGTAGCGGCTAATACAATCCGAGACTGTGACACTGGACTATCACTTAGCGGCGAACTAACCCAGACCACGGTTTATCAAAACAACTTTGTGAATAACACTCAGAACATCCAGTACTACGGCGATTATGATTGGGCAGAAAGCAACCGCTTTGACGACGGCACTAAAGGGAACTATTATGATGACTATAAAGGAGCTGACGGCAACTGGGACGGCGTAGGGGACTCGCCAGTCAGGGTTGAGGGAACACGATGGAGTAGCGCAAACGGAGGGGTTGTGAGTGCAGGATTTGCTGAGGACCATTACCCGCTTATGAAGCCCGTGGATATAGACTCAGTCGCAGTTGACCTTCCCGACTGGGCCAAAAACAACTACGAAGAGACAGCAGAACCAGCAACGCCAGAGGTACCCATTTTGCCTGTTGCAGCTGCATTAACAGCTATCATAGTAGCTGTTGCGGGAATTGTTTATTATAAGAAAAGAGACCCCGAAAAGAAGGGGTTGGCTTTAATGCGAAAAGAGATTCGCGTATGGTCTGCTTGATAATGGCAGGATTTTCTTGAATTTGTGGTTCAAGATTTCTTTTGGGTCGCCGCCGAAGTATTTGCAGTACTGCTCAACTAGTTTGGTGATGACTGCCATGTCGCGTTTGCCGACGTCTTCGACTTTTGTGCCTGCTACTGGACAGAGGAATTCGCCGCGTTCATAGATGACACCGCCGTGCATGCCTGTTCCGACGAAGCGTGCGTTGCATTTTTCGTCTTCTTTTAGGTTTAAGCCTAAGATGCAGATGATACCGCCTGCCATGTACTCTGCTAGGAAGTCGCCTGCGGTTTCGCCTATGACGATTGTTGGGATTTTCTTCTCGTACTGCTTCATGTGGATGCCGACGCGGTAGCCCACGTAGTCTTTAACAAAGATTCTGCCGCCTCGCATGCTGTGTCCTGTAACGTCGCCTGCGTGTCCGTGTATGACTATTTCGCCTTCATTCATTGTGTTGCCGCAGCCGTCTTGCGCGTTTCCGTAAACGGTAACTGTGGGTCCATCCATGAATGCACCAAGATCGTTTCCGGGGGTGCCGTAGATGTCAATGGGTATAGTGGTATAGAGGTCTGTGCCTATGTAGCGTTGTCCGCAGACATTGTTGACGACTAAGCGTTCGATGCCCGGGGTTTGGATGACTGCCCGTAGGATGCAGTTGAGGTCTTTATAGTAGAGATCACATGCATCAACTTTTATGATGTTGCCGTCTTTAGTAACTCGATTTATGTATTTCTGGTCGATAACTTTGCTGCTTTCTCGATGAGGAACTTGCATTTCCTTATTCTCCTGCTAGTTTTATGCCTAATATTTTCTGTTCAACCGCGTTTAAGCCGATGCCACGTAGCGCTAAACGGTTACCTCGGAGACTCTCGATAGCGTTGATACCCATGCCCCCCATCATATCTTTAATTTCGTGACTCCAACTGTGGAGCAAATTGACGAGGCGTTTAGTCGCGACGTCTGGGTTAACGCGTTTACCAATCCAAGGGTCACTTGTGGTGATACCCCAAGGGCATTTGCCAGTGTAACAACGTTGACACACTGTGCAACCGATAGCCACCAATGCCGCTGTAGCTATGTAAACTGCATCTGCACCCAATGCTATAGCTTTGAAGACATCAGCAGAGTTCCGGAAGCCACCGGCCACAACAACAGATGCGTGATTACGGATGCCTTCGTCTCTGAGACGCTGATCAACTTGTGCTAATGCGAGTTCAATAGGTATGCCGACGTTGTCTCGGATGACTTTGGGTGCTGCACCTGTTGCGCCGCGGACGCCGTCAATTGCAACGATGTCTGCGCCTGCACGAACAATGCCGCTTGCAATGGCGGCTATGTTGTGAACCGCTGAAACTTTTACGCTAACCGGCCGAGTGTAGTTGGTTGCTTCTTTAAGTGCATAGATAAGCTGACGGAGGTCTTCAATTGAGTAGATATCATGCTGCGGGTAGGGTGAGAGCGCATCGGTGCCTGTGGGTATCATGCGAGTTTTAGCCACTGGAGCAGTTACTTTTTCGCCTGGCAAGTGTCCACCTATACCGGGTTTTGCACCCTGTCCAATCTTAATTTCGACAGCAGCACCTGAGTTAAGGTATTGTGGGTGGACACCGAATCTGCCAGACGCCACCTGAACAATTGTGTGATCGCCGTATTGGTAGAGGCTCTGGTCTAAGCCACCCTCTCCCGTGTTGTAGTAGGTGCCGCATTCGGTAGCTGCCCGAGCTAAGGCTGCGTGGACATTTAAGCTGATTGCGCCGTATGACATGGCTGAGAACATAATAGGTGTATCAAGCTCCAACTGCGGGGTAAGTTGAGTTTTAAGCTCTACATCGCCGTCCTTGTTTTCGATTTCGAGTTTGTCCGGTTTGCTGCCAAGGTAAGTGCGGATTTCCATAGGTTCACGAAGAGGGTCAATACTTGGGTTGGTAACTTGGCTGGCGTTAAGTAGGATACGATCCCAGAAGGTGAACGCGGGTTTGTCGTTGCCCATGCCCACAATGTGAACTGTTCCTGTTTCTGCCTGCTTTTTGAGGTCACGGATGGCTTCCACCGTCCAGTTTGCATTGTCGCGATTAGCGTTGGGGTTTTTGCGGATGGTAATAGCGTTGGTGGGACACATGGTGACGCAACGTTGACAGTTGACGCAGTTAGCGTCTTTACTTACAATAGTGTCAGTTTCAGCGTCGTAGACATGTGTGTCGTATGTGCATTGGTTAACACATACTTTACAACGGATACAGCGACGAGGATCGCGTTCAACGAGGTATTCGGGTATAATGTAAGTTTTCATTATTGTTCACCTGCTGGTTTGAAGTTTTTTAGTCGACAGACTACCGGGTCTCCGCCTCTAGGTGCCCAGAACTTGTCAAGTTGGGGCGAAACTAGTCGTATGGCGGCTTCTTCGGAGGAGATAAATTGGAGGTCTCCTCGGGAGCCTGCAACCATGGGACGCAGCTTAATGCGGTCACCCAAGCCAATCATTTCGCCGTGGTGTGCAATAACTATACCAAAGGGCCCATTCATCAGAAGACTACCGTATGTTTGGCGCAGCGCACTTAGGAGCGCACGCTGTTTGGGTTCCATGGCGTCAATTTCCTGCCACAGAGGTGCAGCGAGAACTTTAGTAACCAACTCTATTGGAAGATTCTGACGACGCATCAAGAGATCCACAGCGTAGGCTAAAACTTCGGTGTCGGTTTGCATTGTACACTTGTAACCATACATTTCGAGGTAGCGACGATTTACGCCGTAGCTGGAGAGTTCACCGTTGTGGACTACTGTCCAGTCGAGAATGTTGAACGGATGTGCTCCGCCCCACCAGCCGGGAGTGTTAGTTGGGAAACGGCTGTGGCAACTCCACAAATACCCCTGATAGTCTTCGAGGCAGAAGAATTCTGCCACATCTTCGGGGAAACCGACGCCTTTAAAGACACCCATATCTTTGCCGCTGCTAAACACGAAGGCTTTGCCTGTCTCGGTGTTTACGCGCATGATAGCTTCGATGACGTAGTCTTCTTCTGTTTGTCCTTCGGGGCGATTCTTTTTAGGGGCTGCGAAGTAGCGCCAAACCACTGGTGGGTCACGGACGTTTGCGGGTTTGGTCTGCATTTCTTCGTCGTAGATGATGTCGAATTTGGATGCAAGGATGCGGTCAGTTTTTTCTTTTGCTTCCTTGCCTAGGTACATGACGTGGAATGCGTAGTAATCTTTGAATTGGGGGTAGATGCCGTAGACTGCGAAGCCGCCGCCTAAGCCGTTGCCGCGGTCATGCATGTTTGCCATGGCGCGCACGGGGTCTTTGCTGTTAAAGCGACCGCCGCTGGTGTTCATCATTGCAAATATACCACAGGCTGAAAAGTCTTTGTCGTCGCCGTATGGGTTAATAATTGTTCTTTGATCTAATTGATCCATTATTGTATCACACTCATCTTCTTTTGCAGACCCACTGGCAAGACGGCTAAGCTGAAGTCGTCGCTGAGTAGGTGCTGCTTGAATTTTTTAGTGTCAATTTTCTTTTTCATCAAGTTCAGGTAGATGCCTGCCCGCTCAATGCAGTTAACGAGAGTCAAACCGACGATTACGTTGTTGCGTAGAACTACTTTGCGGTAAACTTTAGCGGCTAAGTCAGCTTTAACTAGGACTTCTAGCGCGGGATCCTCTTTAGGGTTAGCTAACCCTACTGAAACGATGGGTACGCCGAAGTATTTTAGGCTGCTCATGTTAGTTCCACCATTATACAGGGTTTTCACTCCTGCCATGTTGTAGCCTGCAACTCTGCCCTCCTCCATCGCAAGAGGCCAAAGCGGGAGCAAGCGGTTTTGCCCCAGTATGTAGTCGTAGGCTTCTGCTACGTCGCCACTGGCATAAACGTCTGGCACATTGGTTTGCATCGTGTCATCAACGATTATGCCACGGTTAATTTTAACTGCTGAGCCAACTACAAGTTCGGTTCGCGGTATTACACCGATGGCTACAATAACTAAGTCGGCAGATACAGTGTCGCCTTTGGTTAAGACCACACCGCCAACTGCACCTTCGCTACCTTCTTTGCCGACAATTTTGACAACGGATTGCCCTGTGATGATGTTAACGCCAGCAGCTTTGACGACGCCCTCCACAATGTCGGAGGCTTTAGCGTCCAATAGGAGACTGAGGATTTTCTCCTGCAACTCGACCAAAGTGACTTTTACGCCACGTTTGGTCAGGGCATCGGTTACGCTTATGCCGATTAAACCAGCGCCTATAACCACTGCGGATTTAGCGTTGATAGCGTTGATTTTTGCGACCAAACGTTCAGCATCTCGGATAGTGGTAAATGTGAATACACCATCTTTTTCCTGCCCCTCCATCTTGGGAACAAACGGCTTGCCGCCTGTCGCCAACAAAATCTTCTCAAACGAGACTCTTTCGCCGCTTTCCAATACCACAGTTTTCTTCTCAAAGTCAAGCGATACGGCTTTTTTGTCTGTGAGAGCTTCTACCTTGTGCTGTGTCCAGAAGTCGCCTCCGCGGCACATCATCTTGGGAAAGTCTGCTTTACCACTAACGAAGTCGCTAATCATTGGGCGACTATATTGTGGGCAAGCCTCATCTGAGATAACAGTTATGGAGCCTGAGGGGTCAACTTTTCGGATAGCTTCAACCGCGCCGATGCCTGCAGCGGAAGCGCCGACGATAACGTATTTGCTCATTTGCGTTTCACCTCAACGAAAACCAACGCCTCATTGGGACAATTGGCGACACAGACAGGCTCTTTTTCGCCTTGGCAAAGATCGCATTTGGCGACAACCTTGTTTTCTTTGTCCATTTTGATGGCGCCGTATGGGCAAACCATAACGCAGGTCCAGCATCCGATACATTTGTCTTTGTTGTGGCTTACTTCGCCTGTTTTGGGATCTTTGGTCATTGCACCAGTCAGACATGCGGTGACACAGGGAGCGTCGTCGCAGTGGCGGCACTGAATTGCAAACGAGACTGGTTTGCTTATGTCTCGGCGAACTCTGCTGATGGGTTTAGGTTTTTCGCTGTTGTATGCTTTGATTATGTCTTTTGATTTAGAGTGTGCTGTAGCACAGTAGACTTCGCATAATCCGCAGCCCATGCAAGCTTCTTGTTTAGCGATTATTTTCTTCATTTTTCTTAAACCTTCAATATTTTGGGGTTTAGCGCACGCGAGTGAGCATGTAAATGTGAAGTTCTGCGTCACGTGTGCAGGAAACTCCTTTAGTATCTGCTTTTTGATCATTATTTTTTGAAATTACTGTACATGTGTTTAGCGGCAATGCTGACCCCTCTTTTTTGAATCGTGCCCACCAAAATAGAATGTTTTCTATATAACCATGACCTTAATCATTTATATGATAGTTCAGGAAGTATGTAATATAAATGAAACGTATATCAAAAGTTGATGAACAATGGCTGAAAAAGACCTTGGATACAGAAGAGTCCAATGCACAGGCAGAGGCTCCTACATAATCTCTCTCCCCAAAGAATGGGTAGAAGACATAGGACTCAAACGCGGAAGCGAAATCGCCTTCAACATCCAACCAGACAATACACTATCATTAATTCCAAGGAAAATAGCTGAAAAAGAAGGCAGAACCGACGCCGCCAAACTAAAAGAATACTACATCAACGTCGACCCAAAAGAAGCCCCAGAATCCGCACTCCGCATGATACGGGCACTCTACGCCATAGGTGCAGACATAATACGCATCCGCTTCAAAAACATCAAAGACGCCCCAAAATTCAAAAACGACACCAAAAACTTTGTCCGAGACACCTTCTTAGGCGCAGAAATCATAGATGAAACCCCAGAAGAGATAACCCTCCAGATACTCATAAAACACAGTGAATTCGGCATCGAAAAAGCAGTCCGCCGAATGGCAATCGTGGCGCTAGTCGCCAACCGAGACGCCATGTCTTACTTAACCGACCACAGTACCGCCCTCTTCGAAAGCGTTCTCCATGCCCGCAACGACGTAAATAGGCTAGGACTCTACATTGTTCGCCAACTAAAATATGGCATAGAACGCAACCTGTACCGGGAACTTGGATTCCGCACCCCGAAAGAGTTCCTGCTCTACCGCATAGCTGTTAACGATATCGAAAATATGGCAGAAAACGCCTTAAACATAGTCAACAATATCGGGGCATTCCAAAAGAAAATCGATGATCAAACACTTTTCCTCCGAGACCCCATAGACGACGAAGTATATGCCCAACTTACAAACTACAATATGCAAGCTCAGCAACTCTACGAGAACGCTGTGAAAGCAGTGTTTAAGCGAGACTACAAAGACGCAGAAAAGCTGATTTCCAAACGTGAATCCTTCTTAGCATTGGAAAACGAGTTGATGATGTTAATTGCAAGCAAAAAAATGGATCCCAACGTCACGGCTATTCTTCGGTTAATCTTTGACAGCTCTAAACGCATCATGGATTACGGCAGAAACATGGCGGAACTCACGTTGAACCGCACTGTAGAAGAACTCTGCTCAACACTGACCTACAAATAGATACCTACATGATTTAGAAAATCGTAGAGCGGATGATTTGCAGAGATTTTTATGCCCATTTTTTGGGCTTCCGCTGCTATTATAGCATCTGCCATAGCGCAGGCGGGGAACACTGCTTCGGCGTATTCTATGGGGCCAGCTATAACGAAGTTTGCACCCATCATCTGCGTATACAGGGTTGAAGCGGCTAAGCAGACTTTTCTGCCTTCAGGCCCAAATTCGCCCTCTTTGAGTTTCTTCCATATTGAAACTGCATTGGCTGGTGCACACCCAGCGGGCAACCCAAACCGCTCTTTCACAGCAAAGATAGCTTTGCCAGCGACCCCTAAGCTTGGCACCTGCAGAACAGCGGTATCAACTAAAATGTTCTCTATCCCAGCGCCTTGAGCAACGGCCAATAAACCTGGCTGGTCACCAATTCCAGATAGGATGGTTTCTCTGTTGCCTGAGGGATTTTTCGGGTCAAAAGCAAGCACTACAGCGGACCTAACACCGAACTCACGCAGTGCCTGGAGTTCTTGGGGAGTTGATAGGAAACTGATTGAGTTATAGATGATTTTCTCAGTTAATCCTGCTTCTTTGGCGCGTTTAACAGCCTGAAGTTTGGCATCCCGAGAAACACTATCAACTAAAAACGGACCTGAAACCAACTCAGAGACAAAATCTGCATATTTTATCAAGGCATCAGCGGTTGTCGCCATAACATCCACGAATAGAGGGCAACCAGTTTTTTCTGAGAGCTCTTCGGCCCTGTTCAGCAACGCCTCGGCTTGTTGTTTGTCAAATTCGCCTTTTATGGGATCGCTGACGATTTTGTGGTGATCGTAGAAGATGCTGGGGATTATGCAGGTAGGGTTTTCTCCAGGTTGTCCGCCCACGTTTACACCGGATATGCAGGCTACGGTTTGCTTTGTTGTGAATGCTATCATTCAGGATGCCTACTTGCATAGGAATAGCCTAACCAGCTATAAACCCAACGTTTGCTGCCTTGTTTAGCCGTGATTTACTCCGAGCATCTGACGTACACATCTACAGTTCATTTTTGGCTCTTTAGCAGCCGCTCCAAGGCGCCTTATAGGTTTTATTCCGAAACAATTATAAGATAGACAGGTGGGTGTGCGCGAAACCAATCGGTGTATATGATGACTCAATACATACCGCAGTCAAATGCGCACTCAATATCAGAGTTAACCATACTAAAGATCAGCGCTCTAATTCTACTCATATTTGTTCACAGCGACCTCGTAACCGCATACCCTGCAATCATGAATCCAGTCGACTGGTTTTTACTAAGCATATTCTTCTTCATAGGAGGCTACCTAGCATACACTTCATTCCAAAAGCGCGAAAAAAGCCTCACGCAGTTCTTCAAATCCAAAATTTTAAGTCTGTATGTGCCCTTTGCAGTTGCAGTCATCTTCTATCTTGCCTTAGACACATTAATGGGGGCCCAAACTCAGCCAATAGCGTTATTCTCGCAGCTCTCTATGTTAAACATTTTTTCAAGCCTAAATACCGTCTACAACTGGGGCACACTCTGGTTTATCCCATTCATGCTTCTATTCATGGGAATAACCTGCATGCTTGAAAGATACGTCAAAAACATCAAGCTGCAGTTGACGGCGATAGCAGCGCTACTCATTGTTACAACGTTACTGGGGATTTACAATGCACCACTACGCGTAGACGGCTTATTTAACCAGTACCTACTCGTCTTTGTCTTCGGATTCTATATCAGCAAATTCCGTCTCTACGATAAGCTACTAAACTACAAAACAGCGTTTATAGCTGTACCTATAGTTCTCTTCTTCTCAGTTGACCTGTCGTACTTATTCAACTATGACACTGCCGTAAACGCTTTGGTTGCCCAGTTTTACTTTAACTGCCGCTGCATGATGTTATCGATGGGTTTAGTTATCCTAGCGTTGATGACTCTTAGGAGAATCAAGCTGCCAGTTAACGGTTTAGCTAAGCAAATTGCTGACCATAGCGCCTTTATCTACCTCTCCGAACCCTTCATCAGTTTCCTGATTTTGACCTACGTGTTCGGTATGGGCGAGTCAATGTTTGCAGGAGGCATCGCATTCTATTTGTATCAGGCTGTTCGGATTGTAGTTCTGCTGGTGGGTATCCCATTGGCTTTCTTAGCGTGGCGATATGTGCCAAAAATGATTTCGCCGAGCTTTATGGTTAAGATGCGAGTTGTTAAGATGAGAGTATTCTATAGGGGCAGGAACACTTTATTTAAGTAATAAACTGTATTGCAAACTATAGGCTAAGTGCAGATGAACGGTTCTCTAAAGAAACGCTACGTTGCAGCAGCATTAATTATCATCGCAGTTATAGCTGTGCCACTTGTTTACTTAGAAACCAAATCTCCAAAAGCTACGGCAGATAACCTTCTTTTGGAGACAACCGATTACCACATACAAAACAGCATTCCATACATAAATGATTCAAATCCATACCATCTAATGGATGTCTACCTGCCGGATGGTGACGGCCCGTTCCCAGCAATCATCTACATTCACGGCGGCGGCTGGGTAGAAGGAAACCGCTCCGACTTCAATAGCACCGCCACGCTGTACGCTAAAAGAGGAATAGCAGGCTTCGCAATAGACTACACGCTTGCATCCGCTAATAACACGGCTTGGCCGGCAAACATCCAAGACGCAATAGCGGCATTAGCCTACATCAGGGAAAATGCTGCCCTCTACCACGTGGACAGGAACAGAATCGCAGTTATGGGCAGTAGCGCGGGAGCACAATTAGCTTCGCTTTTGGGAACCCTCACGGGTGATGAACCTTTCCTTTCGGGCAATAGGGAAGGCAGTATTTACAGCCAAGTTTGCATGATCATCAATTTCGACGGTGTTGAAGATTTAGAGTACGTTGGGCAGAATAGGACGGAAAACAACGATTTAATATACAAAATAGTCAGTAGCCAATTCGGCGGCGTCTCCTACAGCCAGAATCCTCAGCTTTGGAAAGAAGCTTCCCCAGTAACATACATTACAGCGGGCGACCCAACTTTTGTTCTCATCCATGGAGTAAATGACAGAGTTGTGCCTATACAGATAGTTGAATCGTTTAACGCTAAGCTTCAAGCGGGAGGAGTAAAGACGCACTTTATCAAAATTGATGGTGATCATGACATCTTAACCAATGACGCCATGACTCTGCAAGCAAGAGGCGGATTAGATCCCTTACTGAGGCAGGCGTTTAACCTCAAGTAATAGCCGTTTTTAGAGTGCTAATAAAGAAGAGTGGCGCTCCGGCCGGGATTTGGACCCGGGTCCGCGACTCGAGAGGCCGCTATACTTGACCGGACTATACTACCGGAGCGCACATTTCAGCCAACAAGTGTTCACTCTTGCAAATAAATAGGTTTTCGTAAACTTCCAGCTAAAATCCGTCTGTTAAACATCCCAATTAACTCAGCTTCCGCTAAACCAAAAAGCTGAACTTAAAAATAGTTACAAAAGGAAAAGTTGTGGGGAAGTTTATTCTTCGCCCATTCCGCCAGGCATACCGCCTGGACCGCCTGCTGGAGCTTTTGGTGCTTTGGCGGTGATGACGTCGTCGATGCGTAGGATCATAGCGGCTGATTCTGCTGCTGATTTGATGGCTTGCTCTTTTACCATGATTGGTTCAATGACGCCGTTTGCGATGCTGTCCTGTAGTTTGCCTGTGAAGACGTTGATGCCTTTGAATTTGCCGTCTTCTTTGTCGTGTATGCTGCGCATTTCAACAAGGATGTCGATGGGTTCAAGTCCAGCGTTTTCTGCTAGTGTGCGTGGAATGACTTCAAGTGCGTCTGCGAATGCTTCAACTGCAAGTTGTTCGCGTCCGCCGACTTTGGTTGCGTATTTGCGCAGTTCCTTTGCCATTTCGATTTCGATGGCGCCGCCACCTGGGACGATCTTGTTGTTTTCCATTACGTCAGATACGACTGAGAGGGAGTCTGTCATTGCGCGTTCGGCTTCGTCGACTAAGCGTTCGAGGCCTGCGCGGATTAGGATGGCTACGCTGTGGGGGTCTTTGCATTTTTCGACGAATATCATTTTGTCGTCGCCGATTTTGCGTTCCTCCACTAAGCCTGCGAATCCGAGGTCTGTCTTTTTGAGGTCGTCGAGGTCGCTGACGATTCTTGCGCCTGTTGCACGGGCCAGTTTTTCCATGTCGGATTCTTTTACTCGGCGCGCTGCGATTATGCCTTCTTTTGCGAGGAAGTGCTGGACCATGTCGTCGATGCCTTTTTGGCAGAAGATTACATCTGCGCCGGAGGCTTTGACTTTTGTAACCATGTCCTGCATCATATCGGTTTCTTGATCTAGGAAGGCTTTCATTTGGGCTGGGTCTTTGATTCTGATTTCAGCGGTAATCTCGGTTTTCTCGATTTCAAGTGCGCTGTCGAGTAGCGCGATTTTTGCGTTTTCCTTCATCTTTGGCATACCCGGGTTAACGACTTCTTTGTCGATGATGATGCCTCTGATGAGTTCTGTTTCAAGCAGGCTTTTGCCTGTTTTCTTGACCATTTGGATGTTGTCTATGTCTGCGATGATTTTGTCTCCGCGTTGCTCGGCGATTTGTTTGACTGCGTCGATGCTGATTTCTGCTAGGTGATCTCTTGCGGAGCCGACTGCTTTGCTGCTCATGCTTGTTAATGCGACTTTTAGGAGGGTTTTTTTGTCGTTTGTGTCTAGTGGAACTGCGGTTTTGCCGATTACTTCGATGGCTTTCTGTGATGCTTTGCGGATGCCGCTGATGAGGATGGTTGGGTGTATATTTTGGTCGAGGAGCTCTTCGGCTTTTCTGAGTAGTTCGCTTGCGAGGACTACTGCGCTTGTGGTTCCATCGCCGACCATGTCATCTTGGGTTTTGGCGATTTCAACCATCATCTTTGCCGCTGGATGTTCAACATCGATCTCTTTTAGGATGGCTGCGCCGTCGTTGGTGATTGTTATGTCACCCAGGCTGTCAATGAGCATTTTATCCATGCCTCTTGGGCCAAGGGTGGTTTTTAGTACTTCACCGATTACGCGGGCTGCCATAATGTTGTTTCTTTGGGCTTCTTTGCCTCTGCTTCTGGTTGTTCCTTCTTTGAGGATAAGGACTGGCTGTCCTGAACCGGTTGTTGTCAAATACGCCATACGTTACACCTACTTTAGTAGAATTTTGTTTAATTCGGATTATTGCAAAAAGTAAACGTAAATATAAACTTTAAGGCTTCTTCGGATGCTTGTTGTTTTTATTGGTTTTGATATTTGGGGTAGCTACTGCGCTTTCGGCTGTGAGGATTGTCTATGGACGTTTTTTTGCCGTTTGCTGATTTCGGTAGTTGGCGTTTTCTGTTGCGATTTTTTTCTATACTTTCTTAGTATAGGCGCCTTGAAAAGCGGCTTATGTTGCTTTTAATTGAGGTTTTATGCGCCTAAAATTTCGGCTGGGATGTAGCAGTTTGCGTTTAACGCTTGTTTTCGCTCAGGGAGAC
>JBNIDR010000009.1:111955-128541 GCA_050108155.1 Bathyarchaeia archaeon
GCCTGTTGCGTTTATGCAAAAATTTTTTCCAGCACAAACGCATATTCGGTGCTGTAGAGTGAATGGACGCAACATCGGGTTAATGTTTCTGTTTGTTACATAGAACAAAAAGCCGCCCCCAAGAATTTGACTTTGCTTTTTATACCACAAAAAAATTATTGCAGCATCAAACTGGCAAGAACCATGTAGATCTGCAATTAAAGCCATCGTAGTCCAAGTTTGATAAGGCTTAATAGCTTCATGCGCCGTGTAGATTCAATTATACGTGATTTGGCATGGTTGATGTTTGGCTTCCATACGGAAAAACCGATGTATGCGTCAGAATTCCAGCCCGAAACCTCCTTGGCACAATTGAGCCTAAAGAGAAACAGGGCGTAGCCGACGTCAAAGCTGAAGTTGAACGCGCTCTAAAAGAGCCCATAGGCACCAAACGACTCAGCGAAATCGCCAAGCCAGAATCTAAAGTCGCCATTGTAGTTGACGATTCTACCCGCCGCAGCCCCAGCGAATGTATGCTTCTACCTGTACTCGCGGAGTTAAACTCTGTAGGAGTAAAAGATGAGAACGTTACAGTAATTTTCGGATGTGGAACTCACCGCGCCGTTAACCCCGAAGAAATGGTGCATCTTTTAGGGGAAGAAGCTACAAAGCGTGTCCGAGTTATAAACCACGATGCAAAAGCCGCCGACCTCGTTTATATAGGTACAACCAAAACTTACGGCAACAAGGTATATGTTAACAAGATATTCGCCGAAGCAGACGTTAAAGTGCTCTTGGGCGATGTCCAGTATCATTATTATGCAGGTTACGGCGGGGGAAGAAAGAGCGTCTTGCCAGCTGTTGCAGGCGCAGAAACGATACGGCACAATCACGCCCTTCTTGTAAGTGCCAGTGCAACCGCAGGTAACCTTGAAAATAACCCCGTGCATATAGACATGACTGAGGCGGCGCGGCTAGCCAAAGTTGACTTCATAGTTAATGTTGTTGAGAACAAGAAAGGCGAGATCGTCAAGGCATTCGCAGGGGATATGGAAGCAGCTTTTTTGGAGGCCACTAAACTTGTGGATGAAATTTATCTTGTTCCAGTGGATCGTCGAGCAGACATAATCGTGGTCAGCGCCGGCGGGCACCCTTGGGATTTAACCCTCTATCAAGCGCTAAAAGGCATGGATGCCTCCCTTGACGCTGTTAAACGAGGAGGAATAATAATACTCGTCGCCGAATGCATTGAGGGCTACGGCAACCAAGTCTTCTATGACTGGATGTCACGGCTAGTCGAAATAAAAAACGTTGAACGAGAGGTTAAACGGAACTTCGCTATAGGCGGGCAAAGAGCATACTATCTTCTTAAGGCGCTGCTTAATCATCAAATCATTTTGGTTTCATCAATGCCTGACTTCTACGCAACCAACATCTTCAAGCTTAAAACCGCCAGAGCCGTTAACGATGCGTTAGCTGAGGCGTTCAAAACTGCGGGTTCAGCCGCTAGGGTATGGGCTATACCTAATGGCAGCCACACTCTACCCGTCTATAAGGCTCCAGAAGATAACAACCCGTAACAATACGCTCCAACGTGCCATCGCAGTGACATATTGAAAAATTAAGCGTAAACTTTAAGTCTGCATGCTGAAATCCTGTTAGGCAAGGCGAAACGTGTGCAGCAATCATTCACTCTACGCAAATTCAAACCTGATGACTTACAGGCAGTCATGCAGATAAACCGCGTCTGCCTACCAGAGAACTACACTGACTTCTTCTTCGTTGATCTTCACCAGCGTTTCCCAGAAACCTTCATTGTAGCCGAAGAAGAAGGAAAAATCATCGGTTATATCATGTGCCGCATAGAAGTGGGGTTGTCGAATTATGGCTTTGGCGGTTTAGTACGTAAAGGCCACGTTGTATCCATAGCAGTTATGCCGCAGGCACGGCGCAAAGGCGCTGCTCAAGCAGTCATCAACAAGGCGCTTCAGGGTATGGAGTACTATAAAGCCAAACAGGGCTTCCTCGAAGTACGTGTAACTAACGACGCCGCCATTTCGCTGTACAAGAAACTGGGCTTCGAGATCACAAGAACCATCAACGGCTACTACAGCGACGGCGAAGACGCCTACGTAATGACAAAGAAGCTTGTCTCATAATTATTTACTCGCCCCTTCAATAAGGTTCTAATTTTAAGTTACATTTTAGGGCGAAGGCGAGTTTAGGTAAACTTATGCTTAGACTGCACAATCATGTGCCAAAGCACCATAGGAACGACAACATCGAAGGCGGCTATCACCGCTAAAAGACTGAAACGCACGTTCACTGCCAACGCTGCGGTGTCAACAAAAACTTGAAAATTCTCTGCCCCCGCAATCAAGTTCATGCTGCTCATTGCGACGGTGAGAAGCGTCAGAGGAATGGCTGCGTAGAAGGAAACTTTCTCTTTAAGTCTAAACAGCAGGATGTAGGAGAATATGAGAGCGGGGCCATAAAATGCGAAAGCGCCCAATATACCAAGGGGCCAGCCAAGCGGGTTAAGCTCAACCGCCAAACCCGTGATGTCGATGGCGTAGAAGGTGGTTATCATGTCGAAGCTCCAAAAAGCTAAGGCGACTCCTTGGAAGGCAAAGAGCAAGTTGTGCCACTTCTTTGTGCCCTCTCTAGCTACAGGAGTGAAACGGCCCAGTTTAAGGATGACGATACTGGTCACTGGGATAAGCAGGATAAGCAGGTAGGTTAAGCCAAGCCATGCATCCCCGCCTCGAATGAGCGTTGCGATGTTGAATATCCAGACTAGCCCAGTTGCTACTAAGTAGCCTTGGGCCAGACTTTTCAGTGACCCGATATAGTCTCCCCCATTATCCGCATAGTTGGGGCTTACTTAATTAACGTTTATTCCAAAACTGAAGGTAACGCAACTGTTGTACAGCGGAACAATTATAAGCCCACTCATCTGACCCAATACAGCGAGGGAGCAAGTTTGGTAAGAGCCGCCTTGATTAAACCCAAAAAAAGAATTGCGCTAGTCGCTCACGATAACAAAAAAGAGGATATGCTGCAGTGGGCTAAATTTAACGTTGGCACATTGCAGAAGCATACGCTCTACGCCACAGGCACCACAGGGTTACTACTTGAAAAGGAGTTGGGTTTAGACATTAACCTTTTAGAGTCAGGTCCGCTGGGGGGAGATATGCAGGTCGGCGCACGCATCTCAGATGGCGACATTGACTTTCTCATATTCTTCTGGGACCCCCTCTCGCCGATGCCCCATGACCCCGACGTCAAAGCGCTACTAAGGGTAGCTGTCGTGTGGAATATTCCCATAGCCATGAACCGCAGCTCAGCAGACTTCATAATATCCTCGCAACTCATGAATGAGGACTACTGCCGGAAGCTACCTGACTACGAATGCTACAGGCACCGCCTAGACAAATAATACTTAACTGTTCCAGTTAAAGCAACTTTAACGCTTAAAAAACGCAACTCAAAGGTTTTAGAGCTTGCATAACCGCAGCTAATACATAAAAGCAATTGCTAATAAAAGAAAATAAAGTAAAAGTGGGTTAAGCCGATTTCGGCTTGGCTTTTTCTTGCAGGCAAGCTGCTTCAGCGTTGGCTTTGCGGATGAGGTCGCCGATGGTTTCTTTTGTTGGGATTGCTGCGCCGATTGAGAGAGACATTGCTTTCTGGTGTGCTGTCTGCAGGAGGGGCTTGATGGTTTCTTTGCATGGATATCCGATGCTTAATGCTAATGCGAATGCTTCTTGGTTGCTGCATTCAACGCTTCTCTTGGTGGCTGGCACATCGACTTTGAGTTGGTCGCCTGTGATTATGAGTCCGTGATCATACGCCGCACGCATAGAGATGCCTAGCTCAACGGATTTTATGCCGAGTTTTGCGAGAACACCTGCTAAGCGGTCGTTAATGGGTTCGCCTCTGCGCACTACGAGAGTATCTTTGCTGACCCAGACGCTGCCGTTTTCGATTCTTGTAGGCAAGCCGACTGCGTTCAGCTGGCTGATAACTGGTCCTGGAGGTTGACCGGTATTGCTTGATGGAACAACTATGTCTTCTGCTGCGGTGTCGCCTGCTTTAGCGAAGGTTTTGACTTTGCCTTTTTCCAGCATCAAAGCTAGCTTGAAGGGGTTTATGTCGGTGAAGAGGAAGACGTTTGATCCTTCCAAGTATTCCTCAAGCTTCTTGAGTTCTTCCTGATTTAGTTCTTCAATGGCGATTTTGATGAGTGTATTCTTGAGTACGCGGAGATAAACTTGGCCGCGCATGCTTTTCTTGAGTTCTTGAAGCTGTGAAGCGCGGACTTTCTGTAAGCTGGCGATGCCGACGGATTTGTATTCTTTGAATATGTCTTTTATTGCCTCTACTTCGGTTGATTTTTGTTGGAGTACTTGTTCGGATGGCATGATGGTTCTACTCTTGTTTATGGTTTGATTTTTACTGGCTCACCCATACTGGTTTTGATGAAAGCATACTTTACGTTCTTTAGACCACGTTTCAGTTTGCCGTCGAGAACACGAAGAATCACCATAATGTTTTCGGTGAGATCTTCATCTTTCATCTGCTGGGAGCCTACAGTAACTTGGATTATGGGTTGGTTGCGCATACGGACAACTACGGTCTTGCGGTGCTTCAGAATCAAAGCGGCTATGTCTGCGTTTGGCGGAACAGGAATTGGCATTTTGCCTCTTGGACCCAGAACTGGACCCAAAATCCTACCGACCAACGGCATCAACGGAGCTTCAGATATGAAGACATCATAGTCGTTTGCAATCTTACGCAGTTCCTTCTTTTTACCGTTAAGTGAGTCTAAATCAGCGCGTTCAACGACGTAATCAGCGCCTGAGTTCTTTGCTTTTAGAGCAAATTCACCTTGAGCAATAACACAAACCTTGTTAGGCTTGAGCGTGTCGTGTGGAAGTTCAACAACCTCCTGAATTTTACCTTCAGGAGCCTTCATGTCAATTTCTTGAATGTCCAGAATCAGGTCTATGGACTGGTTGAACTTCTTTTCTCCAGCTTTAGACTTTGCCTGTTTTATTGCTTCAGAGATAGTCTTGTTGTCTAGGGGCATTTTTAAGCCTCGTGCCAATAGGGGATAAGAAACCACTTATAAAAATATTCGCTTAACATACTCCGTTAAACGAATAGATTTTCGTAGTTGCCAGCATCTATTTCATTCTGGACTTCTCGGGGGTCTTTGCCTTCAACAGTAACGCCCATGCTTACGCATGTACCAAGCAACTCTTTAGCTGCCATCTTTATGGTTGGCGCCAACAGCTGAGGACCTTTAATCTTGGCGATCTTCACGATCTGCTCCATGCTCAAGTCGCCGACTTTCACCGAATTAGGTGTACCTGAACCCTTTTCGATCTTAAGTTCAGCCACAAGCAACGCGGATGCAGTTGGTGTACCTACGGTGACTTCGAAGGTTTTAACTTCAGTGTCAACGCTGATCTTAACGGGAACCTTCATTCCAGCGTACTCTTTGGTGACTTCATTGATTTTGTTGACGATAGCCATTACGTTAACGCCTAACGGACCAAGAGCTGGACCCAAAGGTGGACCTGCATTAGCTTGACCGCCGCTGACGATTACTTCTACAACTTTCTTTTCCGGCATGTTTGTTTTCTCCTTATGCTTTTGCTTTTTCTACTAGTTTTACATAGTCTGAATGTACTGTGATGGGCAAAGTGAATGTTGCCTCGAGTAGCTCAAGGGTAACTTCGCCTTTTGACTTGTCGAGCCTTGTGATTTTGGCGCGCATACCTTTGAAGGGTCCGCCGGTGATTTCGACGACGTCGTCTTCGCCGAGGTCTTCCATGACTGGTTTGCGGACGATGTAGCGCTCGATTTCGTTGAAGCTGATTAGCCCCGGGATTCTGGAGCGGACGTGTCTTACGCCTGAGATAGCTTCTTCGATTAGGTGTGGACCGTCTGCCTCTATGAACACGTAGCCTTTTAGGGTGTCAGGGACAAGAAGAGCCTTAATGGGGATATGGGTCATTTCAACTTTGGTTGCGATTAACCGTGCCACGTTGCGTTCTTGCCCCGTGGTTGTTTTTACTGCGAAAATTTTTACTTGAGAGAGCTCTTCTTTTTTATCCATGACGTTTCCTTCTTTTATGTCGCACCGAGACCGACTGCAATGATTTTAATTACGAAGCCGATCAAGCCTACTGCGCCGATGCCTAAGAAGCTAATCTTGATGGAGAGCCAAAGCTCCTCGCGATCGGGCTTAACGGCTAACTTTAACGTTCTGCCTGCTTGTTCAAGCCAAGATTTGATTCCCATTTTTACCGCACCTTCAAGATTTCACTTAGATATAATAAACGTTACTGTAATTTTTAGGTTTAAAAAAGTACTCTATTTAGACTATTAAACATTCCCCAGCAAAGGACTTTTCGGGATTTCTGCCACTAAACTTTCTGGTATGGAAGCCCCGCCTCCTCCAAAGCAGCCAGCAAAGCTGGTTTATCCTCGCTTTTTATACCCCTCCAATCCAACAGCGCCAACTGCACCTTCTCATAGGTTCGCTCAACGCACTGCTTGATCATGGCGGCATCTATGTTGCATACGGCATATTTGGGAATCATATGGCCGAAAGCTGCTGCTCCAACCAGCGCCATAGTGGTGAACCTGTCGTTGTAATGGGTTCCGCCTATGCCTAACACAGCTGAGGACGCTGGCTCAGTGAAGGTGGCGATGGCGGTCATGGCACTGTGCGCTACGGCTTCTGCAGCTTTGATGTCGCCCCATTGAGCAGGAGAACTGCCCAACTCCACGAACATTGCGGGCACGTTTAAGCTTGGGCCATGGTGGGTACATTCGTAGGAAACTTCATAATCAAACACCAGCGACAGCGGCTCTCTATAGTGCACCATAGCTTTCAACGCTGTTTGCATAGCGACTGCTGGCGCTATCGACAGGCTTTTGGGGTTCCCGCCGAGTTCAGCAGAGCCAAAGTTTCCCGGAGTATGCACGGAAAGCGTAGGTTTGCCGCTTTGGCTGCTATGTCTTGAGATGAAAACGATGAGTTTGGCGTCTGGAAACTTTGGGGGTAAATCTTGGGCTGTAACTGATTCGCGGTTAAGCGTCACTAATGTTACGTCTTTGCCGTTAACGTCTGCCTTGTAAACTGGGTTGTCCTCGAAGACCTCAGACGTTTTTTGGAAAACATAGTTTTTGAGGATCTGCTCTTTGATGTTTAAGCTTGCAGGATCCTTGTTGGATGAGACAAGTAGAATCATGACTTTACCCTACTGTATGGTCAGTGCTAGTGCGGAAAAAGTTTTTGCATAAAGCTTATTATTGCATCCTTGAATGACCCTATTGAAGGCAACAAACAAGATGCACATGCTAAACTTCAAGGAACTATCCGGCAAGCAACTCGGCGAACTCGTCGATTTAGCCATAGAAACCAAAACTAACCCCAAAAAGCACCTCAAAACCTTCGAGGGCAAGTCTGCAGCGCTGATTTTCCAGAAAACCAGCACCCGCACCCGTGTCTCCTTTGAAGTAGCCATGACACAGCTTGGAGGACACGCATTATACATCGACTGGAGATCCACCAACTTTACACTCGCCGATATTTCCGACGAAATCGCGTACTTGTCCCGCAACGTAGACTGCATCATGGCACGCCTACTATACAACAGTGACCTGCAGAAGATGGCTGCCGCTTCCCGCGTACCCGTAATCAACGGTTGCGACGAAAAGTATCATCCCAGTCAGGTATTGGCAGATTTAATCACTATTAAAGAGAAGCATGGTAAACTCAAAGGCGCCAAACTCGTCTACATAGGCGTTCACAACAACGTAACCAACAGCCTCATCGAAGCCTGCACAAAAACAGGCATCAAATTAACCACGGTTACGCCTATTTTTAACGAAGCGTCAAGGGATGACGAGATTTTAGCGGATGGAAAGAAATCTGGGCTCTGGGAAAGCACCCTCGACGTCAAAAAAGCCGTCAAGGACGCCGATTTCGTTTACACCGACACATGGATCGACATGGAATTCTTCACAGACCCCAAATTTGAGGCTGAAAAAGAGAAACGCATCAAACTCATGATGCCCTACCAAATCAACGCCGAATTACTCAAAGGCAGCAGCGCCTACATCATGCATGACATGCCCATTCACCGTGGCTACGAAATCAGCGCAGAAGCCATCCAAAACCCCAAAGCAGTCATCTATGAACAAGCCGAAAACAGACTCTACTCGGCAAAAGCCATTTTCCTAAAGTTAGTTGGCGCCTGAACGTCGGCAGCTGTAATTAGTAGTTATTCAAGCAAGTAGATGAATTATCGAATGCCGTAACCCCCCCGTTTTAAGCGGTACATGAGGTTTCAGGCAGGATTGCGCTGGGGGAAAATTCTAAATGTGAGTTCCCGCCAATACTTTCCCGTTGATGATTTATGAGTGAAAAAGTAGACGTCATTAAACTCCACAAAGACGCTAACGCCCTCATGGAAAACGGCAAGTATGAAGAGGCACGTGACCTCTTCGTCAAAGTTTCTGAGCTATATTACAAGAACCAGAACTACTTTGGCTCAGCAGAAATGGCTTACAAGGCGGGCGAATGCAGCTTCAGACTAAAAGATTACCAGAAAGCAGTTGAATTATTCACTAAAGCCGCAGATGTCTCCTTCGCAAAGGGCTATGACCGCTACGGCATAAGCGCACTGGAAAACGCCCGAGACGCACACAAAGCATTGGGCAACGAGAAAGAAGTTGAAGAAATCAACAAGAAAATCGCCGAAGCAAACAAGAAAAACGAGGAACCCGAGGGCGAATCATCGTTCTCGATATTCTCCTAAACAACCTTTTCTTTTGATTTTTCCTTCCTCTCTTATTTTGAGCCTATCCCTAACAGGTTTCTGCAAAGGTACCTCTATAAGAGCCAAACAGGCAGAAGAGACCCTCTATTTGAGAGCACAAATGGGCAAGTAAGAGAAATCTACGAAAAGCAATTCAAGAACAAAGGCAAAACGCAGATGTTACAACAAAAAAAGGAAAGATTAAGAGTTAGGTACTTTTTCGCGTATTTTACCGTCGTTTAACAGCAGCATCCTCCGAGTTTGAGATGCAACTTGCTCGTCATGCGTCACCATAATGATGGTTGTACCCTGTTTACGGTTAAGCTCCCAGAGTAGCTTCACGATTTCTTCTTTGTTGCTTTTGTCTAGATTGCCTGTAGGTTCGTCAGCCAAGATGATGGCGGGGTCGTTGGCGAGCGCGCGGGCTATGGCGACGCGTTGCTGCTCACCTTGGCTGAGGCGTTGGGGACGATGCTGTTCTCGCCCAGCTAAGCCCACAGTCGCAAGAAGCTCTAGCGCTTTCTGTTTTCGCTGTCCCTTGAATTTACCTGATAAATCCATGGCTAACTCGACGTTTTCTCGGGCGTTGAGGTACGGCAAGAGGTTGAAGTTCTGAAATATGAATCCGATTTTGTCTCTGCGTATCTTGTAGAGCCGTGATTCGGGTTGCCGCTCGATGTCTAAGCCGTCTACGATGACTTTGCCGCTGGTGGGTTTGTCGATACAGCCGACGATATTTAGCAGTGTGGTTTTGCCGCTACCCGATGGCCCCATGATAGCTGTGAATTCGCCTCGCTGCACATTGAGGTTTAGGTCTGTTAAGGGTTGCACTTCGCGTTTGCCAAGCTTGTAGACTTTGGTTAAATGCTCAATTTGTAGGACTGGTTTACTCATAGCGCATTGCCTCCGCTGGTCTGATTCTGGCTGCTCTCCACGCTGGGTACAGGGTTCCAAGCGCACCCAGTAACACTGCAGCACCCAACCCAAGCAACACCATCTCAGGCGTCATGGTTACAGCGATAGGTTCCGAAATCAAATGCCCATCCTCTGTCATTACTAGATCTGCTCCGAACAGGTTCAGCCGCGGCAACAACAAAGACGCCAGCGAAGTCGCAACCACCGAACCGACTGTTATGCCCACCGCTCCTGCGATTAGACTCAGCATGGTGCCTTCAACCAAAAACTGTCCCAGAATAGTGCTGTTGCTTGCGCCCATAGCTTTGAGTATACCGATTTCTTTGGTTCTCTCTCGTACCGTGTAGAGCATAATGAAGAGTACAATTACGCAGTCAGCAACGACGACTACGCTCATCTCCATCAATGCGGTGCTCTGCACTTGGTTAAAAGTGTTCTGTGCTTGGTTGATCTGCTGGTCAACCAACTGCTGTGTTTGCTGTGCTGCATCGATTAGGGATTTGGCGGTTATTACTTCGAGGTCAGGGTATGCTTTTTTGATTTCGCTTTCCACTGCACCCACATCTTCGACGTTGTTAACGAATACTTTGAATTCATACACTTTACCAGTCGAGTTGGTAATGCTTTGGGCTTCACCTAAACTCATGTAGACAGCGGTCATATTGTAGGCGTCTAATCCTTGAATGCCCACAACTTGGAAGCTCTGCCCCAAAATCTCAACCGTATCTCCCACACCAACGCCGAACAGCTCGGCAGCCCGTTCTTGTAGAACAACGACGTCTGTGTCTTCTGGCTGCAGGTTTCTCCCTTCAGTTATGTTCGCGGGCAAAATTGAGGGGTAACTGGTCAGAGTTGAACCGTCGGTGGGTATTCCGACTACACTGTATGAGTTTTTGGTTTCTGTGTCTGTTTGTAATTGCTGCATTATAGGGATAACAGCGTCGACGTTTGCTATGCGTGTGAGGTTCGAGTAATCGGTGATGTTCATAAGGGGTTTTTCGAAGGTAGTTTCGTTATGGTATGGTCCTGAGTCGGTGCGGAATTTGAGGGGTTGGCTGCATTCGATTTGTGTTGCTACCATGTTTATCATGGCGGTTTGTTGTTGCATGCCAGCTGAGATGTTGTTGATGGTTTTTTGGGTGGCTTGTTGGTTGGCGGTGATGCTGGGAGGTATGGAGGTTAGGATGGTGAGTGCGAGGCTTAGTGCGATTATTACTAGGAGGGCTCTGGTTTTTCTGCGGGTTATGTTTTTTGTGGCTCTTGTTAGGGTTCCCATGTTTTGGTCTCCTGCCTACCATTAATGATGGTAGAGCTTATAATGCTTACTATCGGCAATGGTAGGTACATTCAGAAAACAATAAAAGCCTACCAACCCACATGGTAAGTCAGGAGAACCAAAAACGCCCACCGACAAACGCCCCCTAAACCAATACAACATCGAAGGCAAACAACTCGAAGCCTTCCTAGGACCACTCGAAGCAAACATCATCCAAACCATCTGGACCAGCAAAAAAAGACCCATAACCGTCCGAGAAGTCCTCGAAGAACTAAAAAAACAAAAAACCATCGCCTACACCACCGTCATGAACACTATGGACCGTCTCTACGAAAAAGGACTCCTCGATCGCAAAATCGAAAAAGGGAAAGGCGGCACCTACATCTACTACGTGTACTGGCCCAAACTTGAAGAACAAAACTTCAAAGAAGCCGCTGTCCGCCAAGTGCTGGGAAGCCTCATGGACAACTTTGACGAACTCGTCACCAATGCGCTATTCGAAAAAGCTGCACTCGACGACAAGCAGCTTGAAGCGCTTAAAGAAAAAATCGACAGGACCCTAAAAGAAAAGAAAAAGTGATTTGCATGGTTGATTTTAACGATTTTTTGGTCCAAATCGCTCAACCCTACTTCCTCTACTCTTTGGTTTTTCTCTCCTTGGCATTTGTCTGCGTCAAAATCATCTTAAAATTAAACTCCTCGCTCTCTAGGAGAAATCAAAGCCTCCTCTGGCTGCTACCTCTCGCTGTTCCAGTTCTCGTATTCCTGTTTTTTCCTCCCCAGACCCAAATAATCGCTAAACCCTTTATGCCCTCAACCATGGATGTTACGTCCGCGTTGGGTGGGTGCCGCTTGCTTTTCTGGGGCACTAACGCCTTATCTATCACTGGCTTGCTTTTTTTAAGCGGCGTCATTGGGGCGGCAGGGTACTTTTCGATTACATTAATTTTTGGAAGCAAAATTGCCCTAAGACGATTTCATGTTATTCCCCTCGCCGAAGACGAGTACCCAACGCTACAGGGCAGAGTGAAAGAAACTGCTAATCAACTGGGAATTTCAGCGCCCAAAATCGGTTTAATCGATGATTTGGTGCCCAACGCTTACACCTTAGGTTATGGGCACAAAGCAACGGTGGTTTTTTCTTTGGGGTTGCTAAAGTTGTTGGATTCTGAAGAGTTGGCAGCAGTTGTTTCCCATGAGTTAGCTCACATCAAATCCAAAGATTACCTCTTCAAAAGCCTAACCTACACGCTAAACTTTGTTGCCTTCTACAATCCCCTCTCCTACTTTGCGTCGTCTCGAGCTCAAAGGGAGAGGGAGCTACTTGCAGACCAAAAAGGCACCGCCATACTGGGTAAACCCGCGTTGATGGCGCATGTACTCGCAAAGGTCGAAGCGGTGGTGCAGCAGTGTCCCCCTCCAAGTTTAGCGGATCGTTTTTCTGCAAGCCTGTTTCTTGTTTCTCCCCTTGCACATCGCGCCTCAATCCTTGCCTCCCACCCCCAGACGTTGCACAGGATTCAAAACATACAGACCACCAACCTCAAACCCCGTGTTAGACATAGAAAAACCGCTGCAGCCCTCTTTCTCCTAAGCGTAATCTTGGCGTTAGCCTTAGTTTCGTATTCAGGCATACAAATCCAGAAAGCCTACGCTCAGAACACAAACGAACCGTCAAGCCAGTACAGGGTTTTGATATATAACGCGACGGCGTTTGCTATACAGCCCGAGGTGGTGGCTTTCTACTTTACAGATTTGGCGAGCTACCAAAACTTTGAAAATGGACTTCCCAACGGAATGAAAACTCTTGTAAACGGCACAATTGAGTTTACGGATGGCACAAAAATGAGTTACTCCAACGCAGGTATACTTGATTCACCTGAGTGGCTTCAACTTGGTTATGGGCAGCCGTGATAAAAGGCAAATATAGCTGACAAACAACATTCCCCATGGAGCACAAAGCGATGGATGAAGCAGCCAGAACAGCATTTGCAGAGACATTCTACAGTCGCCAAACCGTACTACGTGAACTTGGCACCGCAGGGCAAAAGAAACTGGCGAAAGCCCGAGTTGCAGTCGTTGGCGTGGGCGGTTTGGGCTCCGTTTCCTCGCTCTACCTCACGTTGGCAGGGGTCGGCTACATCCGAGTCATCGACCAAGACACCCTCGAACCCCACAACCTGCATCGCCAAATCCTCTACACCCCCGACGACCTCAACTATCCCAAAGCGGAGGTTGCCGCGAAGAAGCTGCAGAAGCAGAACCCGCTGGTGCAGGTGGAGGCGGCTTCGGAGAACCTCAACGCAGACAACGCAGAAGCCCTGCTCAAAGGCGTAGACATCGTCGTTGACGGGCTTGACAACATGCCGACGAGGCACATTGTTAACCGAGCCTGCGTGAAGCTAAAGAAGCCCTACGTTTTCGGCGCCGCCATCGGGTTCGAAGGCAACCTGTCCGTGTTCCATCCACCCAAAACGGGGTGCCTCGAATGCCTAATGCCCAGTGGGGCAGGCGGCGGAATGGATACCTGCGATACTCGGGGCATCGTTGGGGCGACTGCGGGCATAATCGGCAGCCTCCAAGCCATTGAAACCATCAAACTCATAGCGGGCATAGGCGAGCCACTGTTGGGCAAGCTTTTGGTTTGCGATTTCACCGACATGGACTTCACAGTCCTGCCAATAACAGAAAATCCGCAGTGCCCTGTCTGCCACGGCGAATCCAAGCTGGCTGGCGGGGAGCGTCTTGTTTGGCTCTGCGGCAAAGACACCGCCAACATCAACCCCGAAAAACCCCTAAAACAGTCACTCGAAGAACTCTACCCCAAAGTAAAAGCGCATTTTGAGGTTCGCCTGAAATCCCAGTTAGCGATCATGTTCGCCTATCGGGGCTGTGACGTTAGCCTCTTCAGCGGTGGGCGTATGCTGATAAAAGGGGTTTCAAACGAGCAAGCGGCGTTGACTGCTTATCACGATATTTTAGAAAAGTTGAAAGCCCGCGCATAATTCCAGCCAGAGCACAAGCGAAGCCACGGCAACCTCAGCAATCGACACGACGGCGCCCACTTTGAGGTACTGTTTCAGGCTAATGTTAACGCCTTTTTTACGCATCGTTTCAAGCCACATCAGAATCGCCAGCGAGCCCAATGGGAAAAAGTGCGGTCCCAAGTTGTTGCCGATGACGTTGCTGAACACCAGCCCCGTTAGTTGTGTACCTGTGGCACCGATTTGCTGGATGCTTAGCAGCCCCAGGATGGTCATGGGCCAGTTGTTCATGAAACTGGCACCGACTGTCACAACCATGCTCGGCGCAAAGATACCCAAGGCCGAGGGCAACTTGCTGGTCGTATCCAAGGCGGAAGCCAGCAGGTTCGTGATGCCCGCGGTGGCTAAGCCCTGCACAACGATGAAAATGCTAAGCATAAACAGCACGATGTCCCAGTTGATGTCTTTGGCTAAGCCTTTGAGGCCTTTGCGTTCGCCCCGAATGATTTCGCCGTTGAGGCTCGCCAAGTAAACTGCTAAGAGGAAAACTGCGCCCGAACAAATTACCACAGAAACGGGTATTCTGTAAAGCGACGCTACGAGGTAGCCAACATCAATCGCCACTAAAGTGCCTAGGCAAACGCTGAGCATACCGCGGCTTATCGGCACCGACCCCGCAGATAGAATATCGACCAGTTTGGCGTCGTAGGTTTTGGGGATTTTTTTGCGGAAAAACAGGTAAACCAATAGCAGGCTGCTTGCGATTGTGGCAACGGCGACTGGAGCCATAAACACTAAGTGATCGATGAAGGTGTAGCCGAAGAAGTCGGCGCTTAAGATGTTGATGGGGTTGCTGGTTATGAGGGGCATGGCTGCGGTGTCGGCTATGAGTCCAGCGGCGAAGAGGTAGGCGTATCTGCCTTTTCCGTCGATTTTTAGTTGACTGATGATTTCCAACACGATGGGCGTCAGGATTAGTACGGCGCTGTCGTTGGCAAAGAGGATGCTGACCGCCGCCGTTAGCAGCGACACGTAGAAGTAGAGGCGGACTCCGCTGCCCTTAGCAAGCCGCACCACACACAGCGCAGCCCACTTGAAGAAGCCCATCGCATCCAAAACCACCGAGAGCGCCACGATGCCGATGAACGCCAACGCTGCATCCCAAATGTTGAGGAAGGATTCAGCAGCCTGCCCCAAACTGACCGTGCCCAACAAGAGTGAAGCCGCCGCTCCGATGCCTGCAGCGTAGCCGAGTTTTATGCCCCATGGACGCTTAATCATCAAAAACAGCGTCACAGCGAAGATAGCGATTGCGACTATAGACAGGATATCCAACTGGGTGCCTCGTTTGTTTAGCAGTGCACTATTTTGTGGATGTATAAAAAACTAAGCCAGCCAAAAATGAAAAAAAGAATAAACAAAATGTCGAGATGATAACAAAAATGAGCGGTACTTCCAAAAAAGACGCACACAGCACTATAGAGGTACACTTACCATTAAGCCGTTATGCAGAGCCATTTGAATTTAGCAAGCGACGCAGCAATGTTCTTCGAAAAGCTCACCCATGGAAAATCGGTGGAAAATATCATCGCAAAAAATGCGTCAAAAGAAAAAGAAGATAACATTTGGGTTAGACGTTGGGAAGATAATCAAGAGGCTCTATTTCCACATTTTTGGGAAAATCACTTTCATATTAACGCAATTCTTGAGTCTAAATGCCTCTTGGGTAAAATACTTGATTTTGGCTGTGGAAGCGGACACATAGATATTGTCTTGGCTAAAAAAGGATTGACGGTCTACGGGATAGACATAAGCCCCACCGCTATTGAAATCGCAAACTACTACAGAGACCACCTAAAACAGAGCGTAAAAAACCGTGTCCACTTCATGCTTACAACCATAAACGCATTTCATCCAAACTTCAAATTAGACTCATGCTTAATGACCGATGTTTTGGAACATTTACCACTTGAAACAGCCAAGAAAATTGTAACGGAACTTAGACGCCTACTAGTTGAAGACGCTCCAATCTTCATATCGGTTCCTTATGCGAAAAACTATAATGACCCTGACCATTGTAACTTCTATTATTCGCTTGAAGAGTTTACCGCTTTCTGTAACACAATCGGCTTAACAGTGCAGAACTCACGGATTGACAGGCAATATAACGTGATTGATGCAATAGCTTCAGTCTCGGCAGAACCTCAGTTTACCCTCAACTATCCACTTGAGATAACGCAGTAAGGGTGATAGCGCCTTTCTGTCTCTTCAGAATATTGTTTTATTTTGGTTAGATTTGTACTCTTCAGCGCTAATAGTGTTAATGAAGGACAAAAAATAAAGGTGAAGGGTCTTTTGAGGACCGCTTCGTTTACTCTTTCTTTGGCTGCTTGGGTCTGAGCGAGCGGACTGTTTCGCCTGCACGCCACATTTCGCTGCTGCCCATTGCTTTGAGTTCGTCAGCGAGTTTCTGGCGGTAGTCAGCTGCTTTGCTCTTCTCCAAGACGATGCGTGTTTCTTCGCCTGCCGCGACGAGTTCGTAGAGGCTGTCGAAGACGGGCTGGGTTGCGCTGCGGAAGCGTTCTTTCCAGC
>JBNIDR010000009.1:128591-173021 GCA_050108155.1 Bathyarchaeia archaeon
ATGCGGGCGGTTTCGCTGCAGTTGCAGTACATCCAGTCCATGCCGTTCTCGTCGACGAGGCGGATTAGGCTCTGGGTGAGTTCTTCGACTGTTTCGTTGAAGGCTTCGCTTGGGCTGTGACCACGTGAACGCAGCGTATTGTACTGTGCTTCAAGAATGCCTGCCAGTGCGCCCATCAAGGTGCCTCTTTCGCCCGTTAGGTCGCTGTAAGTTTCCTTTTCGAAGGTTGTTGGGAAAAGGTAGCCTCCTCCGATGGCTATGCCCATGGCTTTTGCACGTTGTTCGGCTTTGCCCGTTGCGTCTTGGAAGACGGCGAAGCTGCAGTTGATGCCTGAGCCGTCGACGAAGTTTCGGCGGACGCTGGTGCCTGAGCCTTTGGGTGCGACCAGGATGACGTCGATGTCTTTGGGTGGGATAACGCCTGTCTGCTCCTTGTAGACTATGCTGAAGCCGTGGCTAAAGTATAGTGCATCTCCCTTTTTGAGGGTGGCTTTGACTTTTGGCCATACTGCTTTTTGTCCAGCGTCGGTTAGCAGGAACATTTTGATGGTTCCTTTCTTGGCTGCCTCTTCGAGTGGGAAGAGGTTTTCGCCTGGGACCCATCCGTCTGCGACTGCTTTATCCCATTCTTTCTTGAATACGCCTTCTTTTTCTTGTCCAATGATTACTTTAATTCCTTGGTCTCGCATGTTGAGTGATTGGGCTGCTCCCTGTATTCCGTAGCCCAATGAGACGACGACTTCGTCTTTTAGGATTTTTTGGGCTTGCGCCACTGTGAATTCTTTTCTGGTGATGACGTCTTCTTTGACGCCACCGAAATCCATTTTCACCATTTTAGTAATTCCTCAGCCACACTGTTAGCAAAAGGCATAATTAAGAGTATTGTTAGGATTTTGGGGGATAATTATTGATTTTTGATGTCAAGTCGCTGATGGAGTTTTTTGGGCGCACTGTTCTTTGAATCGGCTGTTAAGATAAGGCTACTTACTAGATCGGTTGCTTTAGCATCACTATGAACGCTTAGATGACTTTGAATGTGAGGTGCTGGGTTCAACCCTGATTAGGAAATTAATATTATTCTAAAAAAATTAAAGTGGGAAGCATTCTTCCCCTTTGATAGTTACTTACTCTTTTGAGACTGTATAGTTTTTGATAGCAAAGCTCAGGGCTATAACTACTGCTGTAAGTACGATGCCAACTGCGAAGATTGTGTTAAATGCGGTTTCGTTTGCGAATGCGCCGACAACTTTTTGGACGCCTTGTATGGTAACTGTGTACGGCGATGTGTATGTTGCCATTATGGTGGTTGCAAGAATAGGCCCTATTGCGCCGCCCACATTTCTTAGCATGGTGTTTAAGCCAAGTCCCGTAGCTCTGTTTTCAGCTGGCACAGACATAGAGATCATGTTGACGATTGGGATGACCATTGTGGTTGCGCCTGATAATGCAACTGCTACGTCTAAGGCGACTGTTAGCTGTGAGGAGCGTTCTATCATGAAAAGTATTAGACCGATTATGGTTATGCTGCCGCTAACGGCGATAACGGGTTTAGGTCCAATTTTAGTTACTGCTTTTCCAATTATGGGACCTAAGAGTAAGCCTACGATGGTTGCGGGTGCAAGAGTTAGGCCTGTTTCGATTACGCCTAAGCCGAGTCCGAAGGGTTTTGGAATTTCAAGGTAGTATGCAACGGTTATGAATAGTAGGAACATGACTATGCCTGAGATGATGCCGACGAGGTTTGCTACGAGCACATTTCGGATTTTTAGTAGGCTGAGTTTGATTAGGGGGTTTTTGGTGTGGTTCTCGTATGCGATGAATGTACTGACTAGTACTGCGCCGACAATGAGTAGGGATAGTGCTTCAATTGATAGCCAGCCTAGATTTGTTCCTTCAGTTATGTAAATTAGTATTAGGGCGATGCCTGCGACTAGTAGGGTGGCTCCTGTGTAGTCTATTTTGCTTTTTATTTGTGGGGTGTCTTTGTTGAGGGTTTTGTAAACTACGCCAAGCATTATTATGCTTAGTGCAAATGCGGTGTAGAATGCGTAGTGCCAGTTTAGAAGCTGAATAACGTATGCGCCCAATACCAGACCTAAGGCTGCGCCGACTGCAAATGTGGAGCTAATGATGCCTTGTGCGGTAGCGATGCGTTCTCTTGGGAACGTATCAGTTATTATGGAGATTCCCAGAGGGATAATTGCAAAGCCGACACCTTGGATGGCTCTCGCAATGATGAGTATGTAGATGTTGGATGCGAAACCTGCGATGCCGACGCCGACTATGTAGAATGTAAGTGCGATGAGGAGCATTTTCTTTTTGCCGTAGCTGTCGCCGAGTTTGCCGAAGAGTGGAGCGCTGGTTGCGCCGACGATGAGGAGTGCGGAGGTGACCCATGCTGTTATGTTGGCGGTTGTGGCCAGGTCGGTTTGGATGGATGGGAGGCCGGGGATGACCATTGTTTCGACGTAGTTTATGAGAAGGGCGACTGCTGTGATGGTGAGGAGGACTTTGGTGGCGTATTTGCTGTTTGCTGGTTGGCTGGTTTGGGTTGGAGTTGTTTTTTCTATTTTCATTGTTTTTCTCCTTCTGAAATTTAAATTTCAAAATACTGACTAAGCGTCATTTATTATACTTTTCGTCAGTAATACGCCTTAATGTATAAATCCAACCACAAATAACACAACAGTGAGTCATCATGCCAAAAGTCGTCCCCGAATACAAAGAAGCCGCCAAAGACAAAATCGTCAAAGCTGCTTTCAAAATCTTCACAAAAAAAGGCTACCATAAAACAACAATGGATGACATCGCAAAAGAAATAGGCGTATCAAAAGGCGCACTCTACCAATACTACAAAAACAAAAAAGAACTCCTAAACGAAATCGTCCTCTCCTACCACGCCATGTTCCGCGAAGTCCTAAAGGCATCATTTGAAAAGCAGAACACCTCCGAAATCGCTGAAGAAGGCTCCCGCGCACTACTCAAAAAGTACCGCTTTCACCACGAGATGCTCTTTGAAATAATTGCCATCGCAGGTCACGACCCAGAAATCAAGCAGTCGCTAAAAATGGAATATGAGAAGGACATAAAACTGCTAGAAGAGTTCCTCATTAAACAACGCGAGATGACCCAATTCAGAACAAAGATAGAGCCCAACACATTAGCTCAACTCTATATCGCCCTCTACCTCGGGATGGCTATGAAAGTCATAATGGGTGATAACAGCGTCGAAATTCATCGCATCTGGTCAAATGCAATCGAGGCTATGATGTCCCCTGGCAATCAACAGTAAAAGAGTTTTCTCGGCTATACTTCAGCGTTGAAGATACATGGCTTCTACAAATAAAACAGATTCTAAAACGCGTTTTCACAATTTTTTCAACTATTTTCCACCCAATTATTTGATAGGTCAAGCGGAGGGCAGCCTGAGGCGTTTTTTGGTCGGGGTTCAACTTTTAAGTTGCGAAGTAATCGTGTTTTTAAGTAGGCACGTATTAAGAAACCCCAAGCCATAACATTGTGATAATCAATGAGTGACCCTCAACCACCAATCCACACCCCAAAGCATGACCAATCCTTAACCTTCAAAATCGCAACCGCCGCCATATTCACAGCGCTTGTATTCATCATAACCTCCCAAGTTCCAGCCATACCCATACCTGCAACAGGCGGCTACTTCAACGTGGGAGAAACAACCATCTACGTCGCTGCCCTGCTCTTCGGACCATTAGTAGGCGGAATCGCTGGCGGCGTCGGCGCTTCCCTATCAGACGCTTACTTGGGCTTCGGCATCTTCGCCCCCGGCACCTTAATTATCAAATTCGCAGAAGGTACAGTTACAGGATTCCTTAACCTTAAACTTAAAAAATACATAAAAAACGCAACAGTCACCGCCACACTCGCTGTGGTCGCTGGTGGATTGGTAATGGTTACGGGATACTTCCTCTATGAGTTAATCGTGCTAAGTTATCCTTTAGCAGCAGCGTTAGCAGAAGTACCACTAAACATTGGCCAAATGGCTGTGGGCTTAGTAATCGCTGTTCCAATCATGCATGCCGTACTGCGGGTTTTCCCACAACTTAATAGCTACATGTAACAAAGGAATAAACCATGAAGTTACCGCCAGGAAAAATCCCAATAGACCTTCTAAAAGACGTTGTCTTCAAAAACTTAGGGGCATCCAGAAGCGAAGTAATAGTAGGTCCAAAAGCAGGCGTAGACGGCGCCGTGATAGACATGGGCAGCAAAGACGCCATTGTCTCCATGGATCCAATTACGGGAGCAGTTGAGCGTATAGGCTGGGAAGCCATCAACGTTAACGCGAACGACATTGCCACCTTCGGCGTCGAGCCAGCCTTCTTCTTTAGCTGCATCATGATACCAGCGGGATCAGACAGCCAAATCATCGAAGCCATCAGCACCCAGATGCATCACGCAGCCGCTGAACTCGGCATAGCCATCGTGGGCGGGCACTGCGAAGTCACCCCCGGCTTAGCCAACCCCATCGTAGTCGGCTGCATCATGGGTTTAACTGAAAAAGGCAAATACGTGACGGCTGCGGGGGCGAAGGCGGGCGACAAAATCATCCTGACCAAAACCGCCGGCATCGAAGGCACAGCCATATTGGCAACTGACCGGGAAGAGCAGCTTAAGAAGGTTTTCAGCCAAACACTCCTCGACGGCGCCAAACAGTTTTACAGTCAAATCAGCGTAGTCAGAGACGCCTTAACCGCTTATCGTAGCGGCGGAGTCCACGCCATGCATGACCCAACCGAAGGCGGCATCCTAAACGGTATCCACGAAATGGCAGACGCCCCGAACCTCGGAGTAAGAGTGTTCAAGGACAAAATCATTGTGGAGCCTGAAACCGCTAAAATCTGCCGCTACTACGAAATAGACCCCCTGCAACTCATCAGTTCAGGAGCGCTGCTTATAGCCGCTGACCCAGAAGCTGCATCGAAAATCATCGACAACTTGGCGAAGGAGCATATTTGCGCTGAAGTCATCGGCGAATTCACGGATAATCCAAACAAACGCCTCTTGGTGCGGGGCGATGAGGCGGAGATACTGCCACGGCCCAGCTCGGACCACCTCTGGATAGCACTGTCACGCTGACTAAAGTGAACGATCCTCTGTGCGATCTGCTTCTGTGAAAGAGCTAAGTTTACCTTTGTCCACGCCAAATATGGACGCTAAGAAGTCTTTGCGAGCTTTTGCCTTTTGACTTTAGCGTTTTCATTTTCCGACAATTTCGAAAACCTGTTGGTTTAATGAGTGAGAACCATTAAACTTTGTGTAAGCCATTTCTGAACCCATTCAGCGGCAGCTGCAGCGCCCAGTACATGAAGAATATAGGGTAAAACAGCAGATACTCGTAGAGATGCGAATACACCAAGCAGCAACGCAGCTCCAAGATAGCCTGTGACAAGCCATTTTGGATGCTCCAATTATCGGGCGCCTTATCATGCAAACAGTAAACGTTACTGCCGACAGCCACTTTGTATCCCCTCTCCTCGATAAACCGAACTATGTAAGCGTCCTCATAGAGGTGAAGTTCCTCAGGAATTTTGATGCCCTCAACAGCCTTCTTAAGAATAAGCGTATCATGCATCCCACCTCGAAGTTTAAAGCACCGCTTAGCCACCATCATCTGCATCTTCAGAATACGCTTATTTCGGATGTTAGGCAACACGTCAATGTTTAAACCCCACACTGCACCCACATCATCAGTCAACTCAGGAACTACTTTTCTAAACCAGTCCTTGCTAAGCAGAACATCGCTGTCTAGAAACATGAACCACTCAGTTGTAACTCGACAGATACCCTCGGTGCGTGCCTCTGCCCTTGATCCCTTCATCTGGTGGAGCTGTATGTTGCCGTATTTTCGGTTGAACTGCTCAAGAATCTGGAGAGTACAGTCAGTTGAGTAGCCATCGATAACTATCAGATTTTTTATCGGCACATTTTGGTAGGCGCGTTTTAGGCAGTGGCGTAGCAGATGCTGGCTGTTTTTGGTCAGCAGAACAACGTCGATTTGGGTTGGTAGGTTCAAAGGAATCCTTACACCTAATTGCATTACGTTTACTTAAAAACATAAACCCCGTTTAAGGCATTTTGTGGCTGAGCAACTGGTAAACTGAATACACCGTGTAGAAGCCATAAGCGAAGAACAGTTTTTGGACCAATCGGGGGCTGCCGATGCGAAGGGACTCAGAGATTAAGCCTAAACTTCCCTGCAGTGTCCACACAGTTTGAGGTCTATAATGGATGCAGAAGGGACTGTAGCAGGCGATAACACGGTAACCTTTGTCGCTTATCCAGTCCTTGATGTAGGCGTCTTCGAAAACGTGAAGACTACCAGGAATTTTTATGTCTTTAACGAGACTGGTTCGAATAAGTGTATCGTGGGTGCCGCCTCTAACCTCGAAGATTCTGCGGGTTGTCGTGAGGAAAAGCCGCATTGTTTTCGGGTTAGATATTGTGGACCAGACTTCAATGCCCCATACAGCGCCGACATCAGGTTGAAGGTAGCGTTGAGCTTTCTTGTACCAGTCCTTGCAGAGCACTACGTCGCTGTCCACGAACATGAACCACTCAGCAGTTACGTTTTCTATGCCTTTTTGGCGGGCAGTAGCACGGGTACCCTTGTCCATTATAATTTTTACATTATGATATTTCTCGTTGAATCCCCGCATGATTTCCAAGGTTTTATCTTTAGAATACCCATCCACCACAATAAGCTGGGCAACTGGAACATTTTTGTAGATAGATTCCACACAGCGGCTTAGAATGCGTTCGCTATCTTTAGTTAATAGCACAACATCTACTAAGCCGTCTGTCATACGTGTTTTACTTCCTTAATGCTATTCGAACAGTCAAACCGTAGGTTGGAATACTAAACGATTTAAAAAACAGTTTTCCACGCAGCCGCAACGGCACGTCATAAAAGGACTCAACATGCATAGCCTGAAATTCAGAAACATCCTCAATTAAGCTTTTCCACTCTGCAGGAGACTTAACACTGACATGCGTTGGGTCATAGTCTCCTGTTAATTTGCGAACTGTTTTTTCGACATTTCTATTAGGGGTCGTGCAAACCAAGACGCCTCCACAGGCAGCAACCATATCCGCAAGCGCTTTTCTGGGGCTTTGCAGATGCTCTAAAACGTCAAAACCAGTAACCAAATCAAACGTTTCATCCACAAAAGGCAAAGTATTCTGGCCATCACACACCATGAACTCGCTTTGACCAGTGACTTTAGCTTGCCTGACTCCATACGCTGAGACGTCTACCCCGCAGGTTTCGTAACCTAACCCTTCAAGAATGCGAGTGGTGTAGCCGTAAGCACAGCCCACATCAAGCGCTCTCTTGCCGTGGCCATCCATAAGGTTCTGATTCAGGGTTTTGGTTGCCCAACGCAAAACCTCCACTACATGCCGCTCAACTAGCTGCTGTTTAAGCGTGTATTTCCTGTTTGCGAAATAGTCCTGTGTGTATGCCAATGCTGCCGCCTGAGGTACAGTGTAGCTGTTTGCCTTATAATCCTAAAAAAGGTTAGCCCAAATCAGTCTCGGGATAACAAACGATTTGCGGCACCGCCACCGCCGAAAGCAAATGTTGACCTGATAATGGTTTTTATATTGCCAATTTGAATACACATAAGCATAAGCGGCTAAGAGACGAACAGATTGACTTCGAGTTGGAAGAAACTAGGATCCATCGCGGCGCGTTCTATGGCACGGGGAAAACCTCACCATGCACAGTGGCTAATTACGAGAAAATGCAACTACAAATGCGTAGGCTGCAATGTCTGGAAAGAACAGGACGCACGTGAACTTTCAACCGAGGAAATAAAAAAAGGCTTAGATATTCTCAAGAATTTAGGAGTAGTAGAACTCGTTATTTCAGGCGGAGACCCACTGCTACGGTCAGATATTGGTGAGATATTAGACTATGCATCGGACCGCTTCATCACTACAGTTTACGATAACGGCAGTATGGCAGCAAAAAAAATTGATGCCCTACGAAAAGTGGACTTCGTCGCTATTTCCATCGACAGCTTAGACGAGAAGAAGAACGATGAAATAAAAGCGGTTCCAGGCGCATTAAAAAACGCCTTGAACTCGGTTGAGACTCTGCAGAAGGAAGGCATCAGAGTCGCTGTTACACCGACTATCTCGCAGAAGAATCTCTATGAAATCATAGATTTAACAAACTACTTCACTGCAAAAGGAATCCCAATGTGGTACTGCCTCTACTCATATGACACATCAGTAGACAGCAATCAGCTCTTCCGCATTGGCAAAGCAAACGACGAATTCGTGATAACAGACAACAAAGCTATGATAAACCTCTGCGATCAGATTGAAGTGCTGATGAAGAAAAACAAGAATATTCTCATGACAAGAAAACTCTTAGATGCACTCCGCGGACTCTACATAGACGAAAGAAGAACATGGAAATGTCAAGCGCTAAACCAATTCCTCGTGGTTGACCATTTAGGACGAATTTCTGGATGCCACAACCACAACTTCGCCGGCTCCATCTTTGATCTTCCAGAACAATGGAGCAGCGACAAATTCAAAAAACTGCGTCAAACATACAATGACTGTACACAATGCAATTACCTATGTTATATTGCGTACTCGCTTTATGGAAGCCCGAAAAACTTGCTTTCGCTGGCAAGTGATCAATGGCGTAACGCCAAAATGTTTTTCAAATAGATGGCTCCAAATCCGGAATTTTCGACAGCAAATCGCCAAATATACCATTATATTGTGCATACAGAGTTTCTTCTTCTAGGTTAGCAAGGGATAAAACGTGTATGGCTCTTGTGCAGTCAGTGATAAAGCGTGGACCTGCATCTTTGGGGCTGGAAAGTTCAACTGCGGCGGGTATTAACATAGTTGAAAGAGTTAGGGCAGTTATGCCTATTGCAGTGGTCACGATTACTTCTACACCCATTATGTTTTCACCTCCAAAGAGGCATATTTGTTAATCACGTAGTGATTCCCGTTTCCTGAATGGTACGTTTTAGCCCAAACCGGATTGCCCTTGCCAGTAATTTTTCCCCAAACAACATCCAGAAAAGCCAAGACACAAATTGGAATGTTATAGATGAAAGTCACTACTGAGAGAGGTATCAGCCACTGTGCTCTTTTTCTGCCGTCTAAATATAAGCCTACGCCAACCTCAAAAAATGGGGCGAAGTTGCCGACAAAACTGTAAAACGAAACAGCCGTTACCAGCCAGAAAACTCTTGGAAGTGAACCAAGCCCCGAAGCAATCAAAAACAGACCAGCGATAAAAGATGCAAAAACGATTATGGGCATAAAGTAAACGTTCAACAGGAGCAAACCGTCAATTTTCTGTTTAAGGTCTAATCGGTCTGAGGTTAGAACTGCCCAAAAATGCTTACAAAAGCATAGCATATGCCCTTTAGCCCAGCGGTACCTCTGCCGCCAATAAGCACTCCAAGTATCCACCGCTTCCTCATAACACTCAGCGTTAACATCATATCTTATCTTATAGCCTGCAAGGTAAATCCGGAAAGTCAAATCGGTATCCTCTGCAAGCACCGATGGGTCCCAACCGCCAAGTTCCCTAAGAACGCTACTTCGGAATCCGCCGACAGTTCCGCCGAACTGAGCTATCAATCCTAAAATGTCCCTTGCTTCTTGATCAACGCGGTATCCACCAACCCGCTCAAGAGCCACCAAACGTGTGAGGAAATTTTGAGGTTCATTTAAAACCACAACTCTTCCCTGAACAGCACCGACCTTTGGATCAGCAAAAGCACTTACAAGCCGCTCAATTATGTCGCGTTGGGGGTAATAATCGGCGTCAAAGCATAAGGTAATCTCGCCTGTTGCTCGGCTAAATGCGTCGTTCATGGCGGCTGCTTTTCCTTTTCCGCCTGTTGCTGTATCTCGTTGAATGAGGCTAATAAATGGGTATTTTTTGCAAAATTCACAAGCTATTTTACCGGTTTGATCAGTGGAAGCATCGTCTATTGCTATTACTTGCAGTTTATTTTTTGGGTAAGTTAACTCGGTCATTCGTTGGAGGATGCGGCTGATAACTTTTTCTTCGTTTCTAGCGGGTATCAAGATCGTGACGGAAGGCCTAAAATTTAGAGCAGACGCTGAGGGGAAGCAGGGATTGTTGGCTTTTCTAAGGACCGCCATTGTAAAAATATAATGCCGAACAAGGTATGCTATCATCAGAGAAAAAACTACAAAGAAAAACGCTTCAGTGATCTCATAGATCATTCGCTGGTTTCCCTCGGACGGTTGAGTAGCGTAACATGGCGAGGCTTAGTGACCAAAAAGCAATTGCCCACAACGAATTCAGAAGCGGATAAGCGACTGTGTAGAGCATGCTTAGGGTCGAGTCCGAGAGGATAAAAGAATCAGCAGCGTCAACTATTAGCAGATGAAAACAATAGTTCCAAACTGTTCCAGCTATGTTCCCAACGGCTAAGAGAGCGATTTTTTGAAGTAAACCGCCGCTTAGCTGGGAAAATATCGATATGAAAAGCGTGTTGAAAACTAAAAGAGTGGCGATTGACTGCAGATCAACCCAGAAGTAGGTCACCAGAAAACATAGCAGTATCAGTTCCGGAAGCATAATCAATGCTAATTGTCGAAGCATTGCCTAAGTACCCTCTCTCCTTTCTCCCTAAACGAGTATTGAGAAATGGCTTATTTGCAAGGATTTGTTTTTAAATCATCTGTAAAATAATTATAGAAGAATCCTCTATCAAATCGTCTACGTTATGTGCCACATTTTGCCGATTTAGGAACTCGGAACAGACAACGCCACATTATCCATAACCTTGCAGAGAACCTCAAAAACCTCAGATGCATTCAAATTATCTGTGTCTAAAACAAAATCGAAAGGCGTTAAATCTTCACCCAAAACAAACCCGTAAAGCGCCTTATAAATCGCCTTAGTATGAGCCTCTTTTTCACCTAAGACTTTAACGGCTTCAGCATAGGTCATGTGGTCTCTTTCAGCTACGCGCTCAGCTCTTTTCTCGAAAGAAGCCTCCAGCCAAATTTTGAAGCCCCCTTTAAGCAGCCAAGGCATAGTCCAACTATCCAAAAGCACATTACCCTTCTCGGCATATTCTAAGAGTTTATCGTCAACGGCCTTGTCAAATTTTGGGTCATTAACTCTTTTTTGAAGAAAAGTTAATCCAACTGGGCTTTCCCACCAGCCTCGAACAGTTATGTCGTAGCCTTCCTTCTTTGCAAGTTCTTTGAGGGCGTCCCCGCCTGAATAGTAATTGAGATTATATTTTTCAGCGAGTTTCTTGGCTAAGGTACTTTTCCCAGTGCCAGCTAAACCGGAGATACAAATTACCCGTTTATCGGTAAGTTGACAGGCGTTTTTGGGGTTAGCCATGTTTGTTTTTCTCCGGGTTGCTAGGGGTTAGACGTTTTCTATTGGCATGACCCCGATTATTCGGGAGGCCAAGATACCTAGGAACATTGAAACTATTGGGTATAACCAGACAACTGGCAGTGGACCGAAGCCGGGCAGATAAGCCATGCTAACGCTTTGGAAAGTGGGAATCAAAACCAAGAACCACACGATCAGGTAAATGAAGGATATGCCGATTTGTAGCATCTGCGGCTTGAACATTTTGGTTTGCATGTTGTTGATTTGGGATTGCTTCTTTTTGAGTTTCTCCAGTTGCTTCTTGTCGTTGGCACGTGCAGCAGCCATCTGTTCAGATCGGAATTCAGCCATTTCTTTTTGCATGACACGGTACTGTTCCCAACCTATGAAGTAGCCAATTAAGAGGCGGTTAACTCCAGTGTTGAGGAATGCAATAGCAGCTGCTATGCCTAAAACTGCGAGAGCAGGCAAAATTGAGGTTATGAGCAGCGTGTAGGTTGTGCTTACAGTTGACGGAGTTGAAGCGCCTGTGGAAGCGGCTGTTTCCCAGTTGTAACCACCTGCAATTTGGGCGTTAACCGCGTTAAATGTTAAGACAACGCTTTGGCCGCTGGTTAAGACAGAACCATCTGAGCCAAGGACTATTGTGGAGTCTAAAACTGAGGCATTCCATTTTTGACCCGCAGGTTGATCGGTAACGGCGAGGTTAGTGATTGCTCCGGGAGTGTATCCGCTTGGAATTGTGATGTTTGCACCAGTCAAGTTTGCAGTGCCCGTATAAGTTATGGTGAATGTGTAGGTTGCTGAATCGCCTACTGTGGGGTTTGTGGAGGTTATTGCTGTAGTGAAATCTGATTCAGCAGACGCACCGCTGGCGGATACGCTTAAAGCTAAAATCGTCACCAATGCAGTTAATGTAAGAAGCGATATTTTTCTTCGTGTGTTCATGCCGCTTTGCCTCGAGTTTACTATTTCAAAGCTATTATTATGCTATGCCTACAAGGTTCTCGTTAATAACCATTTTCACTTGTTCAGAAATAAAAAGAGACAAGAAAAAACCATTTTGGAAATATTATTTTAGGGCGAGCTGGGCAACTTCATGGCCCCAAGCCTCAATAGCAGCCCAATCCCGCGTATCATACACTGATGCTGTGTCTAAGCCGCCCTTTCGCAGTTTTTTACGGTTAACTCGAACAAGAATATCCACGAACAAGCCGTGGCTATAACTGAAATCCATAAGCCCGCCGAAGTAACCGTAAGAAAGCGGTGTAAAACCGAATTGCTCAGCGGTTTTATCTAAGTAGTCTATTTTGGCTTTTTCTCGAAGTGCATCTTTTCTGTCAGCCATTGAGCAACTCACGAATAGGGCAGTTTTTTTATTTTTAAGGATAGCAGCGTTTTTCTCTAAAAACGCCCAAGATTCTTTGGTCCATTTATCCGCTCGCATACCGCTGCCAACGACAATAAAGTCATATGAGTCTATATTTTCAGGGGCTTTTTTTGCGTCAACAACGTCTACTGTGAGGCCTTCGTCACGCAGGGCTTTGCCGATTGTTTGGGCAACTTTTTCTGTGCCGCCCCATCTTGTACCGTAAACTAGTAATGTATTCAACTTCTATGCATCCATTACTTTTGAGACTTAGAGGACAACCGATATTGGGGTTTATTAATTCACCCATGAATTTTTAAATAAAAACCAAAGCTGAAAGGCTATTTCTAAAAGTACTTCATAAGTTTGCAGGGCGTATTTGGCGCCTAATAGTGGTTCTATGCATAAACCTATAGAGGGTCTATCGGCTTCGTATTTGGCGTCTATTAGAAACTCATTGCACAACCTATAGAGAGGTACCTCAGAAGTTACCCCCACAGTCTAAACAGCTTCACTAATAGCAAAGGATTTAGCGGCGGAGCAAGCAATCAAAATATTCTGCTTTCAAAAAAAGAAAAGAAAGAAGGTTTTTGCTTATTTCTTTCTGAGAATAAGCAGTGTTGCTATAGCTACAGCGATTATGATCGCCATGCCCATTGCGATGACGTAGAGTTCAATCGGGGGCATGTTGACAACTTGTTGCTCGATGATTGGTGTTGGAGCTGCTGCAGATACGACAAATGATGATTCAGCTGATGTTGGATAGTACGAGTTTGTGCCTGCAAAGTTTGCGATGAGCAGATATGAGCCTTCGATGTCTGGCGTCCAGGTATAGGTGAACATGCCGCTTGCGTCGGTTTTTGCCACTCCAATTGGGCGATAGTTACCGTTTGAGTCATAGACGTTGAGGGTAACTTCTACGCCTGTTACATTGGTTGGCTTCGGCTTCTGCATGTAGACGTATTCCATCCATGCACTTTGGCTCTCGTCAGAGACTGCTGGAACTCCGTTGGGGAAACGTGCTGCTTGCTCATCTTGAGTTGTGCCTGCTGCGATGTCAGTGACTGTTCCGCGGATTATGATGGGTGTTCCGAGCGGGGCTGCTACGTCTGGTGCTGTGACGGTCATTTGGCTTGGGCCTTTTCCGAAGCAGTAGATGCGCATGTCGTAGGTGTTTAGTGTTGTTAGGTAGCCGTCTGCAACTGGTGCTTGTCCACCATACATTTGGTTACCGTAGTCCATGATCTTCCATAGTTCTTCACCAGTAGTTGCGTTAATGCATCGGTACATTGCGCCCTTGTAGAGTGGCGAGTTAGGTGAGTGCTCTGTTGTGTCTAAGTAAATTTTGCCGTCTGCAATAGTGCTGATGAAGATTGGGTATCTACCGTACGCTGTGTTAAATCCGCTGAGTGTGCTGTTGCCTTCTCCGCCGTTACCATAAGTCCACAGTAAATCGCCGGTTTTTACGTCGAACGCATAGACGATGCCGCCGTAGCCAGTGAAGTAGAGTTTACCGTATGCAACTCTTTCTAGGCCGTGCGCTAAATAGTTGTAGTCTGCTGTGTAGTCGTCAGGTATTTCAGCTGGTCCCCATACGTGGCTGCCGTCTGATAGGCTCCAGCCGTCATGGGTGATGGATTCTTTATCGCATGTCGTGAAGATTCCTGCGTCAGGATCCCAGTCAGTGATTAGTCTGCTGTTGTTACCTGGTGCTGGTTCGTAGCTCTTTGCCCAAATAACCGCGCCGCGATTGTTTGGTCTGAGGTCAATGCAGGTCATGTTGCCGTTATCTGGCGAGATGGTTGCGTAGAAGTCACCTGGGTGACCGCCTAAGCCGCCTTGAATCAGAACTATTTTGTCGTCTTCGCGTACAAGGGGTATGATGCCTAGCGATGCTTTCACGACTGACCAACCGCTTCCTTTCAGAGAAGGTAACGAGATGTTCCAGTCATAACATGCCGCTGTACTGGCATCGACTGTACCAGAGTACCAGTTAGCAACACCGAAGGCTCCGTTACCGCCGAATACACGTGAAGAGTTCCATTGTGCCAGGTAATAGTTTGGATGCGTTGCGTTACCGTAGTTAGTTAAGACATAGGTTAGAACTTCGCCTGAGGGTCCGCCGATGCTTGCGCCTGAAGGAACATTCGTAATGAGCATATCGGTTAAGTAGCCTGTTACTGCGTCATATGTTCTCCAGCAGGGGGTACCGCCCATCACACCATAGGGTGTTTGAACGCCGCCTATTGTAGTGGGTGCAATTAGTAAGCCGTTAGGTAATACGCCGTGTTGGTTGGGGTTTTCGAAGCTGTATAAGTAGCCGAATGTTGGAACAAGTGATGTACCTGTTGCTGAGCAGTTAATGCGCCAGATTTCTTTGCCTGTAAGCAGGTTTACTGCAACATATTCGCCGCCAACAGTTGACATTCCGCCTACTCCACCTGAGTTACCGAGTGGCTCTTGATAGTATAGAACACCCTGCATAATTATGGGGTTAGAGAATCTTGTAGCGTATGATAAGCCTCCGTAGAACATTTCGCCTGGTACAGATGTGTCGTTTCCGCCGACAACTCCTCCATGCTGAATCGACTTCGCCCACATTATGTGTGCGCTGTTTGGAGCTAAGCCGTCGGGTTGGTATGCACCGGGGATACCGTAAGCCGCTGCTGCGCCTGTGATGAATGGTACACCTAACCAGTTAGAAGATATGGAGTACCAGAAGCTGTTTTGGCCTTCTATGGGGCGTGTCCAGTATTCGGTTGGAAGCGGATAGCTGTCGATTGGTGACTCAATAGGCTCATCTTGAACAGTTAAGGTGATTGTTTTGGTTGCAGCTAAGAACACGTCTCCGGTGTAGTCGGAGCCTGTCCAAGTGTAGGTTTGTTGTGGATAATCAAATTTGATTGTGTAGTTGCCGATTTTTTGTGGTGTATATTGATAGTATTGTACTGAGGTGGTGTCGCTGACTACTGGCCAAGTCTTAACTTCAACTCGGCCGTCGGGGTCAGTGATTGTTAAGCTGTAGTCATGGCGTCTAACATCGTTTCCGATTGCTGCGCCAGGTAGACCAGTGTCGATCCAGAAGACAATGGCTACTGTTTGGCCGACGCCTACTGGGTTGGGTGCTGCTACGATGTATGGGTAGGAAACCCATGTCCAAGATGGCGAGTGTGCGCTGCTGCTTGGGGCAAATGCTAATGTCGAAGTCATGCAGAAAAGAAGAATTATGGTCACTACTATAGAGAGTTTTTTGTTTTGCATTTTTCTTTCTCCTTATAACAAGAGTTAGCTCTTGTTAGAGAGCGTTTATTGAATGGAATTCCTTATAAGCGATAGTGGAAAGTGGGCACTTGCGACAACATAATGGTCGCTGAATCCTCATAAAAATCGCAGCTAACTAAAAAAAACGTACATACACATATAAACCAAGGTAACAAAAAGAAGAAAAGGAAAAGAGGCCTATTCGCCCAAGATTCTTCTAAACGCCGGGAACATTTCTGCGGCACGTTCACGCATCAGCAACTCGTAGTACTGATACACGATACCTACGGACAGCAGGATACCAGTGCCAGTTCCGAAAGCGCCCAGACAGTCAGACAGCCCAGCTAGCAGCCCAACGAATATACCGCCCAGTACCGTGACAACTGGGATGTAACGCTTGAGGATAGCCTCAATTGGGCGTTCGCTGCGCCGGTAACCTGGAATCTGCATGCCGCTGTCCATTAGTTGCTTTGCGACTTTACTGGGGCCGAGTCCGCCGACTTCCAGCCAAATTAACGAGAACACCGCACAGAACACTACTAGGATAGCTAAGTAGGCTGCTGCCTGTAGTGGTGCATCGATAACGCTCCATATGTTGCGGGGGGCTGTTACTAGCCACGCAAGACCTCCAACTGGAGTAATAGCTTCTGAGGTGGCGTTGTAGCTGTAGTCACCGATGATTTGGAATAGCAGGTTAGTACCAGGTTCCGGTCTTCCAAGTTGGCTCCATAGGAGCTGCGTGAAGAAGTACACGTTGGCGAATAATGCGGAGGCGAAGATAACGGGTAGGTTGCTGACGTAGAGTAGTTTGATTGGGTATCTGCTGCGGAAGCCTTTGTAGCCTGCGTAGCTCATAGGCAACTCAATTCGTACGCCTTGCAGGTAGATGACCACTAGGAACACTATGATTGTCCCGAAGAATCCTAGTAGAGAGGGGTAAACGCTGCCGGAGACGCCGAATACCCATTGGAAGGGAGTCATTGCGCCGGCCAGTAATTGTTGAAGTAAACCGACGAATAAGCCAGTTGGCGGAGCAAACATAGACCAGAGGATGCTCTGAGCGACACCTGCCATGATGAAGAGGCTGATGCCGCTGCCTAGACCCCAGCCTTTCTGCACAAGTTCATCCATTAACATTACAATTATGCCGGCAGATATCAACTGCAGGAAGATTACGATTATAACTTGCCAAGCTAGGTCAGTGCCGTACATGCCGCTTAGGATGTATGCGCCTGCTTGAATTGCGGTTAAGGCTATGCTGAAAACTTTGCTTGCAGAGGTAAAGAGTCCTCTGTCTTCAGGGTTGGATAAGTCGCATTTTATTATGCCGGAGCCAGCGAGTAACTGGAGAATTAAACCTGCGGTGACTATGGGGCCAATACCGAGCTCCATAAGGGTGCCTTGGTTTGAGGCAAATATTACTCTTAATGATCCGAATCTATCTGCGGCTGTTGAGCTTACACCGTAGAGTGGGATTTCGGTCATTACAAGGAAAACAACTAGGACAAGTGCGGTCCAGAAGATTTTTTCGTTAAAGCTAACTTTGCGTTCAGGCTTTTTGATTTCAGGTAAAACTCGGCCTATTGGTTTGAAGAGGCTGAGGAATCTTCCGGCCATTTAGCTGCTTTACTCCTCGGAGGCTTCTACTTCTGCTTCTGGGAGGATAAGTTTTCCGCCGGCTGCTTCAATTTTCTGCTGGGCGGATTTGGATGCGGCTGCGACTTGTACAGTTAGGGCTTTGGTGATTTTGCCCGTGCCGAGAAGTTTTGTGTAGCCGAGTTCGGTGAGGTTAATTTCTTTGCCTGCTGCAATTTGGTCGAGTTTTTGCAGGTTAATGGTGCTTTCTATCCTGTGTTTGCTTTGTGGAGATGTGAATCCGCATTTGCCGAAGTAGTTTTTGTCGATGGTGACAACTTTGCTCCAAAGGTGTTTATGTCTGCCGACTTTGCGGTTGCCTTTGCTGCCGCTGTCGCGGTGTTGACCGATTCTTCCGTAACCTTGAGTTCTTGAGCCTCTGAATTTCCTGATTTTTCTAAGTTTATGGGGCATGATGATCTGCTTTTCCTATTGCTGTTGATTCAGCTTTTTTTAACTTGATTTCGAGCACGCCGTTCTTGTATTTAGTGTGCGTTTCGTCTGGAATGACTACCTTCGGTAAATTTAAACTTTTATAGTACCGACGTTCTTTTGATTTGGCTGACAGCGTGACTTTCTGGTCTTTCACATTAATCTTGAAGGTTTCCTTATTAAAGCCTGCGATTTCGGCTACGATAGTTATGTTGTTTGAATCCTGAAAAATATCGATTAATGGTTTGGGATCTTGCCGTTTTGTGTAGCTGCTTGAGGGGCGGAAGTTTGGTGTAACCGCTTTCATTTTTGGTTTAGCTTTTTCCCTCTTTTGCGTTTTGGATATTGGAGCTAAATCTTTGATATCTAACCATTTACGGTTTTTGTTAGTTCTTCTCCATCTTGCGCTCGTGCATTTCCCCTCCGAAATTAACTACGGATTTCTTTGAGGATATTATAAAACGTATCGCACATAAAGGGGGAGAAAATACCTGAACGACAGGACGCAGTTTAATGCTAAAAGTAGCGATTTTTAGGCGTGTTTGGGCAGGAGAAACGTGTGTTCTCCTTGTTCTAGGCCGCTTTTTAGGAAAAATTGCTTATTGAAGGGGCTTTGCTGGGAGCAGCGAATGAACTGTTTTTCTTAGTTGTTGTTGCAGGAAAGCCCCTATACACAACAACAACCAGCCAACTGCGCAGATAGCTGTGTTTTGGCGTCTGGCCGTGTGGCATATTGCCTGCTGGTTGTGGAGTTTTCCGCAAGCAGATGTAGGGCGAATGCGGGTGTTTGCTGCTCTACCGCTCACTGCCCAATCAAAATGCTCGCACGTTTGTCTATTAAAATAGGTTATGCTTAGCCGATTGTTGGCTTCATGATTTGTTTACTAGGCGTTTGGGGCGTTTTTGCGTAAATTATAAAAGGGATCAAAACAAATAATATAAGTGAGGAAAAGAGTCAACCAACGCAGGCTAAGCATCGAGTGCCCAATCGAATGCAGCAAAGCCAAGCGAAACCGATCCAGCTAACACAGAGAAAAATAGCATAGAAGCACCTTTGCTATCACGAGGGAGAAAAACCGACTCTTTTCCTCTCCCTCCTTTTTCTGATTAATTTTTCTTTCACATTTTAATGCATCTTCTATCCTATTCGAAGTTTTCCATGAGTTTTATCCAATTATTTTTAATTTTCAACAATCACCGACTTGATTAGAATAAATTTAAAATTAACTTCAAACAATTTAAAAACATGAACAAAATCGAGAAAAATGTAGTGGATAGTATAAGCTACATAAATTTGGGGGTTCTTGTTGTCTTTGATGGTTTGTTCCTTATTTTCCTCATGACTGACGACCAGTTACTTTCCAGCTTACCCATAGTGCTTATCGTGACTACGGCTATCTCCATTTCTCTAATCGTTTTTGGAGTAAAACGCTTAACCCAATATAAAGCGAATATCAAAGTCGACCAAAAAAATAAGCCGGTTGTATATGCACAGGTTGGATTCAATGTGTTAGGTTATGGTCTAATAGGAGGGGGGATTTCCATTCTTTTAATTAGTAAAGTATCTGGATTATCAAATGGCTATTTTCCAGCTTACATGGGGTCACAGGTAACATGCGCAATAGAATTGCTCTTAATAGGATGTGCATTTGGAGTTTTAGCCCTAATTTTATACCGAGTATATATTCATAGGCTAATAATTACGCCTCAAAGCACTGTACAGGAAACCTAAAGAAGAAAGTAATGAAAAACTTGCGACAAACCTAATCTTATAAAAAATACCGCCACCTGTTCAAGCTGTTTTTTGGTACCTGGCGAGGCGAGAAAGCAGTTTCCTGCACATGCATAGATAAACTCATGTAAATTGAGCTCAGTGCGGTACGACGCCACGTATAAGAAGACGCTTATAAAACAACACAACGAAATCGAAGTTAGGAAATGGCAGCGTAAACCGTGTCAGCAATAACTTTAGAGCCTGCCGAGTTAATGTGCACCCCATCTGTGGAGTATTCAGGATGACCCTGCAACACCGAATTAACGTCAATTGTTGGAACCCCCGTGATGTTTGCCGCTTGCTGTATGTCGGGAATTATGCTTGATTGGAAGTATTCGGGGTTCATTTTGCCGCCTTGGCTACTGAAGATCGGCGGGGGCAACACCACCCAGATGTCCGGTTTGTTGGGAAGAGCCTGAAATGCGCGGATTAGCGTTGCGTAGTCGTCTACGAAAGTGGCGTTGTATGGGATGAGACTTGGTTGGGCGTCGTTGGTTCCCAGCATGATGATGACGATGTTGGGTTGGAATTGGAGGGCGTCTTGGAAGACTGTTGTGTTCATGTAAGGCGTCTCCGAAGTCAACAGCACCGTCGTTGAGCCTGCACCGAAATTGCGGAGGCCATAGGTTTCGTTGCCCAGCAGGTTCCAGAGGTCATAGGGGTACTCGGTGGATTGGGTTAAGCTGTCACCAACGCATGCTACCCTGATTTGCTCCTGCTGGGTCTGTCCGCTTAAAACATAGTACGCTGCAACCGATGTCAAAGCAATTACAATAACGAGTTCTATCGCCAGCAAATGCATCCTTTTCATTTCAAAGTCTCACTTACGTTAAGATGAATATAGTCTCCAGCAAATATAAAAAAAATTGCTAACTCTAAACGGGCACCTTTTTAGTTGAGGAATTTCTGGAATTTCTAAATGCTACAACCAAAACGGCTACAGCTAAAATAGCCAAAGCACTGATGCCTATCACCCAGAGATAAATCGCCCCGTCATAGGAGATTGAAATGGGGTTCGCAATTTGCTCAGAGGATGCATTCCAACTGATAACTTGGCCGTACCCCAGGTTGTTTTGATTAGCCGATGGATAGGTTAAATCGAGACTTCCGCCGTAAACCTCAAGCAGCTTGAGAACATTTGAACTTAGGTCTACCGTTAAGTCGTCTGCCTGCCAAAGCCCCCAAACTCGGTCTGTTGGTCCTCGGAAGCCGTATGCGTAGTCTTCGGGTAGCACTGCGGCGGTGCGCAGGTTGGTGGTATTTTGGGGGCGCGGGTTATTTTGGGCGTATTCCCAGAACTGCTTCATGGCGTCAAGATGCTCTTGCATGAGCACGTTTTCGGTCCAACCTTCGTTGGTGTCAAACACTATGATGTATTTGGCTCCGTTTTGGTAGGCCAGCACCATGTCGTCGTAGAGTTTGGCGCCTGACTCCATGTAGGGCGGCTCAACAGTTGACCACGTAATCATTACCCCCCAATCCGTGTTATGAACAGTTGCTGCTCCCCTGCATAACGCCACGTTTAGTTGGCGGCTATAAGTCCAGTTACCGCCCCGCTCGCCGAACTCGGCGAATACAGTGTCGTAGCCAGCTTGGTAGTCCCACCAGTAAAGGGCATAGTCGGAGGTGTAGAAGGGGTAATCAGTGTTAAAGAGGGGTAAACTGCTTTTGTTGACAAAGCCTAAACTGGGAATATAGGTGTCGTTCCCCAGCCACCAACTCATCATCCGCACGTACTTGTCTGCGGCGTCGCTGTAGTTTTCCGCGCTGAGCACTGCGGGGTATTTGGCTTGGTCGATTTGTTTGCCGCCTGCTTCGTCGTAGAAGTATATGCCCATAAATTTTTCGCCGTAGGTTTGACTGGCATAGTTGAACCACTCCTGAGTTGGGTAATGGGGATCATCGGTGAAAACTAGAAAGTTGAGGCCTTTAGCGTAAACGTAATCGCTAATTATTGAGAGTGTAGTGGTGTTGTAGTCGTAGCTGCATCCTATTATGAAGAAATTCGTGTAGGCTGATATGTTGTCAATTAACTGTTTTGTCTGTTCGAGGTCTCCGATGGCAACATCAACGCCGAAGAAGAGAGGAAGAGTATCTCCAGCCTGTGCAGTAGCCTTGGATACTGAGAAGCATGCACCCGCAAAAACCGAAACCAGCAACAGCAGAATCAGCAGAACAACGCTTGGGGTATGATTCATTGATTAATACTGGGTAGCTCAACCTCTAATAAAATTTACTTAACTTCCGCTAAACCCCTAAAGGATTGGAGAATATCAGGTTTTAGCCTATGAAGTTTTTAAGACCAGGCACTTTTTTAAGCGCCCAGACAATTGCCAGCGACACAAAAAGCACAACCACCGAAATCAGCGGCACCTCCACAATGGGATCCAAAATTGTGCGGTTTAGGGTGAAGCCTAAGAAACCCTCCTGTATAGATTCAAGCACAATCACATGCACAAAGAAAATCGCCAACGTGTTTTCTCCAAAGAGCTTGATGAGGCGATTCTTAACGGAGCCAGCTTGCTCAGGGGCGGGAGGCTTCACAGTTAGAAGAAGCAGAAACAGCATTACGGATGCAAATATAACGGTTGGGCTGATGTATTCTTGAAAGAAGTACATACCCACAAGTTTTGACGAGCCAGAGGAACCATAGTCTGCGGCGGCTAAAACGTAAGTGGCTAACGCAGTTAAAGCCAAACCCAACGCTGTGAAAGCTACCAGCTTCTTGCGGTCTATCTTAACCGTGAACAAGTAAGTGCCAAAAACGAAATAGCCCACGTAGCCAGTGAGAACAAAAACGTTGGCGTTTAATGCGAAAGGAGTAATCAGCAGAAAACAGGGCAGAACCGCGACGCCGATTACCCAGATAAGAAGGAAATACTTCACCAGCACCTGTTCAGCGTTTGCTATGAAAACCCTCAAAATCGGCGTTAAAAGATACAAGCCGATTAAAACGTACATGTACCAGAACTGCGAGTAGGGACCGTTAAGGATTCCTTGAAGGATAGTCCACCCTGAGAAAGGCAAGTTACGAACCGTGAAATCCCAGACGAAATAGATAGCGCCCCAGAAAATCAGAGGCAACCCAATGCGCACCCAACGCTTACGGAAAAACACTTTAAGGGATTCTTTTTTTGTGGGTTCAAGCAGCAACGCGCCAGTCAGCATCAAAAATAGGGGTACACCTGTGGTTACAGCTATGCTCTGATAAACCGAAACGAACCCCCAGCTCACCAACTGTGAAGGACTTAAACTTCCGAGCTGCTCGGCAGTTATGAGGTATTGCCCTGAAGCGTGGAGCAACACGACGCCAACTATGGCAACAGTGCGGATTAAGTTAACGTCGACGGGGCATCCGCGTATATTGTTGAATTTCTCCATTTAACCCAATAGTGGACTTAAAACACATTAAAGGCTTATCATAATCAAACCCCGCGCAGGGACACCAATCAAGAATTTATGATAAGCCAACTGAGAGCTATATTTCAGGGACGTTGTCGAATTGGTCTTGTGCTATACATTGGTTGTCCGTACGCAGGTAGTATTCGCCATCAACGGATACTAGATGTACATCGTCACCCTTGCGCCATTTACCCATAGCAGTTCTAAATACAGTAGTAAAAGTTACGCCATTTTTCATCTTCGAAATGATGTCTTCTCTGGAAAAAGTAGCTGTTTCGCAAACCATGCAACCGAAGTCCGAGTGAGCCTCAACGGTTTTGATTCGGTTTTGGCTTTCCATTGTAACTCCTGATATGAGGTAGTCAGCCCATTTCTGCAAAGTCTCACCAAGCGCAACAAATATTTAAAGTATTATTTAACGCTTATTGCATCATATATTTACATTATAGCAAGCGCTTGATGACAAAGACTGGACGAACAGGCATAATTCACTTGAAATTCAAAAAAGCCCCGCTGAAAACACATTTTTTGCAGTAAAGTTTAACAATGATGCTGATACGGCAATGGTTCGGAAGGGAGAATAAAATTGAGGGGAAGAAACCTTGCCTTAGTCATAGCAGTGATTTTGGGCGTTGCCCTGCTCTGCTACGGGCTGTACACTGGAGTGATGATAGGCGCTGACTGGTACGGCAAAGACGCAAATTTCCAGTGGCACATGAACAACTACATTGTTATTGATGGAAAATACGCCTACAGCATCTTCGGATTAGCCACATTGGCAATCGGCGGCTTAACCACAGGAATAGCCATGTCAGCATTCTTCTCATTTAACAAAACCACTAAACTCGCCATAGCATTAATGGTCACCTTCCTTGTCGCCATCGTCACCTCAGGTTTAGGTTTTAACACACTCGACTTTATGCTGGGATGCTTCTACTGGACCAACCAAACATATCCGCCCCCAGTACAGGTCTGGATATTCGCTGTGGACGTGTGGAACTTCTACTTCTTCCTATTCGTAGTTCCATTATGGTTCGGCGGTTTCCTCATTGGAGCAGCAGCATCCTACTTCGGCTTCGTCTACCAACCCAAACAGGCAGCAGCCGCATACGTAGCTAAGAAAAACTTGAAGGGAATGCTAAACCAGCCCCAGCAGTACCTTGCGGAGTCCAAAGTAATTTACAGAAGCCGAGGAGTCTTCAAAGAAAACTTTGATGCAACCAACTAATTTTTTTAGTTAGAGCTTTCTAAAACAAAAACTAAAATTAAAAAGGAAAATTGTTGGCGAAGTTTAGATCATGCGCTTAACGAGATCGTTTATTGCTTCGCCGCGGTAGCCTGCTTCTCCGCCTGTGCGGAAAGACTTCTTTGTCAAACCCTTATAGCCTTTGCTTGGCGGATGCAGCTTAAATCGTGCTTCGATGCCAGGCAGTTTACTGTAGGAAACTTTGCAGTTAACGAGTGCATCTGCGAGTTCATCTATGGATTTATACCCGACCTTCTCCAAATTCTCGGAGAGTTTCTTGTCGCCTGCAAGTCTGCCACGTTTGGTAAGCATTTCAACTAAGGTCTCCTTGGTGACTTCACCCCAGGTAACGTAGTTGCTTGCACGCTGCAACATGCCCTTGTAGGCTGGCCGGTTGTCGATTAGGATTGCGTGGTTAGTGTGTGTTAAGCGAAGCAGCTCGAGGGTTTCACGGGTTTCCTTCAATGCGCTAACAGTACCGCGGACTCGAACTACAACGAGGCATTTGGCTTCTTCAGTTTTCTGTTGTGACATGTTTACTTCACCCAATCAGTTGTTGTGATTAAGTTGTAAGTTTTCTTTAAGCCGTCAAAGATTGCAAATGCATATGATGGAACGGTTCTGGTTGAGCCGTAGCTGCGCATCCAGAGGTCTTTAACGCCTGCTAAGCCAAGGATGACTTTGGCGACTTCGCTACTAACCAAGCCTAAGCCTCTTGGACCAGGAATGATTACTGCTCGAACACCGCCGCATTTGCCTTCAACTTGGAAGGGTATGCTGTGTGGTTTACCGCAACTGCATTCCCAACTGCCGCATCCTCGCTTAACTGGGACAATGTTGAGGCGTGCGTTGACTGCTGCTTTTTCGATGGCGTTGCGGACTTGGCTTGCTTTGCCTTGGCCTAAGCCAATGTAGCCGTCTCTGTTACCGACTGCAACGATTGCTTTGAAGCGGCTTTTTTCGCCTGCATCAGTCTGCTTCTGTACTAGGTTAACGTTGATAACTTCTTCCTGCAAGTCTGGAATCAAAGAGTCAACGATTTGTGACTCACTGATTTTTATACCTGAGAGGAAGAGTTCTTCGATGGTTGTGATTTTGCCTTCTTGAACCATTTTGCCCAAACGGGTTTTAGGTACCCACTGTTCTAGGCTGCTTTGGCGTCTTTCGGCGTCTCTACTTCTATCTCTTTGTTGACTCATTCTTTCTTTTCACCTTTCTTAGATGCCTTTTTGGCTGGTGCCTTTTCTTTAGCTGGAGCTTTCTCTTTTGCCGCCTTGGCTTTTGGAGCCTTCGCAGCTTTTTCTTCAGGTTCTTCTTCGGCTACTTTCTCTTTGGATGCCGCTTTAGCTTTAGCTTCCTTCTTTGCTTTAGGTGCCTCTTTCGCAGGGGCAGCTTTCTCTTTAGCTGCTTTCGCTTCGCCTTTAGCCTCGGCTTTTTCAGCTTTAGCTTCAACCTTCGGCTCGGTCGCTGGCTTCACTTTGGCTTCTTCCTTAGGTGCAGGTGCCGCTTTAGCTTCACTCTTAGGCGCCGCTTCCTTGGCTTCTGCCTTTGGAGCAGGTTTAGCCTCTGGCTTTGGAGCAGGCTTTGGTTTTGCTTTAGGTTCAGGTGCACTTTCGGGTTCAGGAGCAACCTTAGCGCCCTTAAATGAACTAACGATTGCAGCACGCACTTGACTGAAGTGTTCTGCAACCTTTTCAGGTGCTAAACCTTCAGCCTTGTACTTTGTGAATTTAGCCTCGTAAGCTTCAGTGTTTTCTGCGCTGAGTTCTTTAGCGTAGCGTACAATGTGATCGCCTCTACTTCGGTATGCAACGATTTTATCTTCACTGTGAGGAACCTCAACTCCAGCGTCAATGACGCCGTGGAGAATAGCGAAGACTTTGCTGCCTTTGGTTGGAATAACCATGCCGATGTCAAGTACAGCAGCGTCTACACCTGCAGCTTTGGCTTTCAATCCGCAGAGCAAACCTGTCAGGTAAGCTGCTGGGAGGTTGCCTGTTGCTGCTTTCCAACCGTACTTCTTGATTAGTTCACGGCTGTTTGCTGCAGCTAAGACTTGGTCGCCGACTGGTTTAGCTATGATTATCTGTGCGTTAACGTTTTTGATTGAGGAGCGGGCGACAAGTCGAGCGTTACCTGAAAGAACCATAGCTTTGCGGGCTTGGTAATCAGTTTTGCCTTCACGTCTGCGTCTTAGTTGTACTCGGTAATTTGCACTATTTGCCATCTTAACGTTTCCTCCACTGGTCGTTTGCTTTTAGGTTACGCTCCATTTCAGCGACTGATTGGAATCTGCCACTGCCCGCCATACGGTAGTATTGCGTGTAGGTTGATTCAGTGATAACTCGGCTTGCTTTAAGCTCGCGGAGTTTGCGTCTTAGGGAGCGAATCTTTATCATCCAAGCCTGCTTCTGGGTGACTTTAGCGTAGCCTGCGCCTTTAACGCTGCCTGGACCGCTACGTCTGCCAAGGCGTTTTTTAGCCCGGATGGTTTTTGCACGTGAGCGGCTTACGCCTTTCTCAGGCAATGAAACGATGATTTTTTCGTGAATCAGTTTGCGGACTTCTTCACGTGTGATTGCGCCGTCAACGTCGTCCATGCGTTCTGGGTCTATCCAGACACGGTTTTCCCCGATTTTGAGGATTTCTGCAGCTAAACGTCTTTGGCCACTTAGGTTAGTCATTATTTCTTCTTCTCCTTCTTTGGTTTAGTTTTTTTAGCTTCTTTCTTTTTAGGTGCAGTTTTTGCTTTGGCTTCTTTCTTTGGCTTTTTCTCTTCTGTTGCTTCTTCTTTCTCTGCTTCGGTAGTTTCTGTTTCTTCTGCTTCTTCTTCGCCTTCTGCCTTCTCTTCTTCTGCGGTAAGTTTGATGTTTAAGAGTTTGATGTTGAGCTTCTTTGCTTCTTCAACGATTAAGGCGCGTTTTCGTTTGCCGACTGTGTGACCCACGCGGGCTGCTTGAGTTGCTGGGTCAATTTTAGATAAATCTGCAACATTGTAAACGATGACTTCTTTGTATCCTGATGGGTGTAGGTACCGTGCAACTTTTGGTCCCTTGTAGCCTGTGCTTGGTCCTGGGGGCCAACCGAGGATTTTTCGTCGGATCTTATTGTCTAAGCCGCGAGGTCTACGCCAGCTTGTGCTGAAGCGGTCAAATCGCCAGCTTTCGGCGCGCACGAATTTGGGCTTCTTGTTTCTGGCGCGTGCTCTAACTCTTAGTGCACTGCGTGAGGGTGACTGTTTCTTTTCTGCCATTATGCCATACCTTCGTTTCTTTCATAAGTGTATATGCCGTCAAGGAAAACTCTCGGATCTTTTCCGCGTACTTTTGTGGATTGTTCGATGTTGGCGGCGGTTTGGCTTACGTCCTCAAGGTTTGCACCTTGAAGGATAATGTCCTCCGCTTCAAGTTTTACTTTGACGTCTCCGAGAATCTTGACTTTGCGTGGTCTACGTTCGCCAGTAAAGTTTTCGATTAAGACGTTTTTGCCTTGCAGTTTAACGGATATTGGGAAGTGAGAGAAGACAATTTTCATCTTGTAGGTGTAGCCTTTGGTTACGCCGACGATCATGTTGTTGATGTGTGAGTAGATTGTGCCTACCAGTGCGGTTTCCTTTTTGCGGGGCCACTTAGCAGATATGCGGACATTTTTGTCTTGGCATTCTATCGCTACTGTTGCATAGGAGAAGTCGCGAGATAGGTTACCCTTTGCACCTTTAACGTTAATAGTCTTGCCTACTACACTTAAAGTTACGTCTTCTGGAACTTCAATGGTTCTTGATACTTCTGGAAGCCGCATAAGTTTTCTCTCCTTAATACACGAAGGCTAAGAGCCTTCCTCCGATGTTCTTTTCTTCTGCGTCTTTGTGGGCGATTACGCCTTTAGAAGTTGAAACAACCATTATACCGACGTCACGTGATGGGAGGAACTTCTTTTCCCAGTCCTCATACTCAGTGGATTTTACTGCAAAGCGGGGCTTAACTGGGCCGCATTTGTTTATTCTCCCTAGGAGTTGGACTTTGAATTTCCCTTGGCGCCCATCATCGATGAATTCGAATTCGCCTATGTAGCCGTTAAGTTGCATGATACGTAGGACGCGCCCCAAGAGTTTAGAGGCAGGGCTAATGATGCATTCACGCTTGTTGCGTGTTTCGTTGTTGATTATGGTTACGAGACCATTTGTTAAAGTATCCATTTTCGTCTTTAGCTCCTACTCATATTTCTTGAAACCTAGTTTTGGGGCAGCCTCTCTAAAACATGTCCTGCATAAATATAAATTGTAACGTCGGATAACTGGACCATATGAACCGCATCTTATGCATGGACGTGAACCTTTGCCGTATTTTCGTACTTTCTTCATTTGCTGTTTTCCCATACATTCACACTCTGTTTTAGACGATTTCGACTCCTATCGTTTGTTTTATGAAGAGAATTGATTCTTCAGGTGTTAAGACATGTCTTGGACCGATTGACCGTGTTTGGCGCTTGCGGAGTTTGATACGTTGACCTGGTCTGTTGACTGTTACGCATATGTCCATGCCGAATATACCGATTTCTGGATCATATTTGACACCTGGAATTTCAATGTGTTCTTTGAGACCGAATGAGAAATTTCCGCGTACGTCAAATGAGCGTTTTGATAGTTTGTTATCAACAACTGGGAAGACTTTTTTGAGGAAGTCTATTGCTTCTTGGCCACGCAGGGTTACTACAACTGCGATGGATTCGCCTTCTCGTATGCCGAAGTCTCTGATGGTGTTCTTTGCTTTTCGCTTGACTGGTGTGTGACCGGTAATTTCGCTTAGGACTTTGTTTGCTTTTTCTAATGGTTCGCCGGATTTTCCTGCGTTTAAGTTAACCACAACTTTTTCGATGCGTGGCTTGAGCATTGGGTGCTCTTCCCAAGTCTTAAGGATTGCTTCCTCAGACAACACTGAGTTCCTCCAGTGTATTTACCATCGGCGCAGCTTCACCTATTGAGAAAACGAATTCCATAATAGTTTGGTAGCGTATGCCTTTTGCGTCTTCGATGATGACTAGTGCTTGGCGGCGCTTCTTTGCCTCGGTCTTTTCGATTTCAACGATTTTGCCCATCTTACCGATGTTCTTTCCGCCTGTTAGAATTGCCAAGTTTCCTTCTTTAGTTTTGATTGCTTCAACGATTTGTTTCTCCGGATAGGTTACTTTGAGTATGTCGAATGTTTCGTATTTTACTTCAACGGGATTCTTTGGATCAGCGACTTTGAGGAGCAAATTTGTGCCGTCGTGTAGTGAAAGCTGGATGCCGTTGCTGACTGTGACTTTGTTTTCTACTCGGAGCAGTTTGAAGTTGGATTCTTCTTTGCTGATTGGAGCAACAACTAGGCCTTTGTGAGACGGCATGACGCGGTAGTATCTGTTTGCGTCGGGCATGGAGATGACATCCATTAAGCCGACTGGAGATTCATCGCGTTTGCGGACTTTACCGTCAACGAATACTTTTCCCTGCGAAAGTATGAATTGACATTCTTTACGTGTTTGTGCTACACCTAACATGTCACGTAGGACCAAAGTTAGGGGCAAACATTTCTGCAATGAATGTGAACCTGATGAAGGCTTCACGATCCAAGGTAGTTCTTTTCTGTGAATAGGCCAGAATGCTGGTGCTGGCTTACGTTTGAGCCTTGCGGTCTTTCCCTTTTTTCCCATTTTTATTGTCCTCCTGCTTCAGAGGTCTCAACCTCTGTCTCTTCAGCCGATGTTTCAGCGGCTACTTTCTCTTCTTTTGCGGCCTTGGCGACTTTCGCTGGTTTAGCCTTCGATTTTTTCTCTGGCGCTGTTTTACGTCCGAGAATAGTGTCTTTGCGATATTTGTCGTCAAGGTTTAAGTTGCGAATTTGAACTTTTGATGGATGAACACCTAAGAAGATGTTTGTTCCATCGACTTTCTCACGTGTTAAGCCTTCAAGGTATATTCTGAAAGCCTTTGTATCGACACGTGAAACTTTGCCTTCGAAGCCTTTGTTGTCGCCTCTGAGGATACGCACTGTGTCCCCCTTGCGAACTGGCAGGGTTTTTGCGCCTTTTGATGCGGCTAGCTCACTCGATAGAGGCGCCGACATTACTTTGTGGCGCAGGTGAGCTGGGGCGTTGAAGTGCATCTTTCTTTGCTTACTGGGATCTTTAACTGATTTCTGCAATTGCTTTTTCTCCTAAACTATTATGCTTGAGGCACTGGCGATTCTTGGCCATCTCTCAGCTGCTTCTCTTGCAACTGGACCTCTTATTTCTGAGCCTTTCATTTCCCCTTCAGGAGTAATGATTACGGCTGCGTTATCTTCGAATTGTACCCAAACACCATCGATTCTACGGAACGACTTTTTCTGGCGTACGATAACTGCTTGGAATATTTTTTTGCGCATATCTGGTGAGCCTTGGCGAACAGAGACAGTTACTTTGTCGCCGACTGTGGCTGAGGGGTAACGTCTTAGTCTTCCTTTGTAGCCCATTGCTTGAATTAAACGCAGAACACGTGCGCCTGTGTTGTCAGCGCATTTCATTTCTGAGCCCGCTAAGAGGCCGCGGCTGATTTTTTGTCCGTGTGAGAGCATACCTTTTGCGGTTAATGCTCTCTGCTTTGCTTTAGCTGCACACATATTATCGTTCCTCTCCTACTTTCTCGACAACAACGAAGGAAACCGTTTTGCTGAGTGGCCTGCACTCTGCGATTCTTACGCGGTCGCCTTCTTTAACGTCAATACATGGGGGGTTGTGTGATGGAATATGTCCGCGTCGGCGTTCATAACGCACGAACTTTGATGAGAATTGTGTAAATTCTCTGTCAACGATAACGGTTTTGTCCATCTTTGCTGAGCGAACAACGCCTTCTAGGACACGGCCTCTAACTGAGAGCTCGCCGTGGAATGGGCAGTTGGGGTCGTCACATGTTTTTTTGGGTTGCTTGAAAGTCATCGACATATTACCATAACCTCTTTACGCTTTTCTTGAGCCGATCTTCAGAGCGGCCAACTAAGAGTTTACCATCAATTTCAACGACTGTTCCATCGTTAAAGGTGAAATCAAATGACGCTAAATCTTTGATTACGCTGCGGGTTCGCTCTTCATCTTGGAGGAGGAAGGTGTTTCTTGTTTCACCCACAACTAGCCCGCCTACGCCAACATAGTCTATGTTTGGGCTTGCGGTCACTACACCGTGTGTACCAATGAATTCATAGCGGACAATATCAGGAGTTACTTTCATTCTGAAGCTTTCTCCTCAGGTTCTGATTTTTTGGGTTTTGCCTTCTTAACTGGTGCAGGAGCTGGCGCCTTGCGGAGTCCAATTGCTTGCTCGTTTTGTACTGTCAGGATTTGAGCAATGGTTTTGCGGATTTGCCGAATACGAGTTGGGTTTTCTACGGCACCGCCTGCGTTAACCATAGTTCTGATACGTGCTAGTTCAGCGCGTAAATCGATAAGCCGCTGCTCTCGAACTTCGGGAGTCATTTCAGCGATTTCTTTCATTCTCATGATTGGGGCCATTTACTGTTTTTCCTCCGCGGGTTTTTCTTCTGCTTTTGGTGCTTCTTCGGCTTTGGATTCTTCTTTGACTTCTTCTGCGTTTACTGCTGGTTCGGGTTTTGCTGGTGGTGCTTCTGCCGGAGCAGGTGTTGATGCTGGAGCGGGTGCGGGGGTTGGTGCTGGTGCTGTTTCTACTTCGATTTCTGGTTGTGGCTCCATGATTTGGACTTTGTCTGGGAAGTAAGCATCCGGCGGCATAATCTTTACTCGTACACCTATCATGCCGGGTTTTAGCTGCACATGTGCTTCAGCGGTTTTCATTGCGCGCAGCGCTGGTTCACCACATCTTGGGAAGTAGCCTGCACGGAACTTTTCGAAGCGTGCACGTTCAGTGGTTAGTTTGCCGCTGATAACGATTTCTGCGCCTAATGCGCCTGCTTCCATAACTTGGTTAAGTGCCCAGAAGCCTGCACGTCGGAAGTGAACTCCCCGTTCAAGTGCGGAGGTTACTCGGTTTGCAACGACGTGTGCGTTGTATTCGGGTACTTCGATTTCAGAAACAGAAATTTGCGGGTTTGTAACTTTGAAGTTTCTTTCAAGAGAAGCGGCGAGTTCTTTGATGGTTTCTCCGCCTCTGCCGATAACTATGCCGGGCCTCATAGCGTAGATTACTACGTGGGTGCCCAGTGGAGTCTTTGAGAGGTTGACTCCGCCGTATCCGGCTCTTTCAAGTTTTTTCTGCAAGAACTCATCGATTTCAGTTCGTTTAATAGATTCAGATATAAAACGTTTGACGATGCTCATTTACTGTTCTCCTGCTGTGGGTTTCTCTTCGAGCACGATTTCAACGTGGGTTAAGATGTCGTATTTTGGTGATGCTCTGCCGTGTGCTCTTGGGGTGTAACGCTTTAGTTTAATGCCCTGATATGCTGCTGAATGCATAATTCTTAGGCGATCAACATCTAAGCCTTTGTTTTCTGCGTTAGCTTGAGCTGCTTGTAAAACTCTTAGGACAACTTCAGCGGTTTTAATTGGGTATCTGCCGACGCCACAATTCTGCATACCGCCTTTGTGACCGAGTTTCTTGGTATACCGTGTGTATGGGACAGGCCTCTTTTTTGCGGCTACATCGCGAAGGAATTCCTTTGCTTTTGCAAGGTCCATACCGCGTATGGCTTTCGCGACTTCCCGTGCGGCTTTGTGGGATACCTTAAGCTCACGACCGCTGGCTTTCGCTGTTTTTTCTGGATTAAGCATTTCTTCGATGATTGAGTATCCCCATTTTGGCATTATTATATCTCCGATGCGCAAACAAACACGTAAAAGCGATTTATATGGCTTTCCGTATCAGAACTAAGATTTTACTCTTAACTGACTAAGTGGTGTTCCGGCGAAGGAACTATTCGAACGCGTGAGGTGTATAGTTTCTGGATTACGTTTAGGCTTTTATAGTTTGCTCATAAATCGTCCATAGAGACATAAAATTTTGGATAAACAAGTTAAAACGTTAAGTGAAGCTGCCGGTTAGGGCGCAATTCGGGCATAACTTAAAGAGAGCGCTCACACCACAAAAGATGCGGAAAGAAACCCTATGAACAAAATAAAAGTATTAAGCACAATAGCGACTTTCATCTCAATAGCCGCATTTATATTCGCCGTTATTTCAGGCATATCAACCTATTTCATTCTACAGATCACCTATAGCTCTGGCGCACCAATGGATTACATAGCCTTTAACACACTCTCAACCATGCTACCCTACTTGGCAGTCGGCGTTTTCGCGATAATAACCGCAGTTATGACCAAAGGACTCGTTGAAGAAGAACCAGAAAAAGAAGAAGAAACCCCGCCGCCAACAGAAGAAACCACAGAAGACTCTGCCTAATTTTTGCCTCTAATTTAACCCAGATAACTAACAATTTTTTTAAAGCATTTTTTTAGCTAAATTAGGTAGTCTAAATCAGCAAAAAAGGGTTAGACTCATGCAACGACATGAAAAACATCTGTTATGGGGGGAATTTCGTGCCGCATTTTGGGCAGTACAGGGCTTCTCCGCCGATTGGGTTGCCGCATTGAGGGCAGTATTTTGTTGTTGCGTATTGGGTTGTCGGCGTTTGGGGCTGATATGGCTGGGTCGGTGGCGAATACGAGTAGGGCTGTGCTCCCGCAGGAGGAGCAGAGTCATAGACCAATGCAAGTATTCCTCCAACCAGCGTTATGAGGTTCAAGCTTAGTATCGAGAAGACCAAGATGTAGCCACCGTACTTGGTGTGCTCCTCAGGCTGAGCCATAAGCCGCTGAGCATAAACAATCATCAAGGCATTAGCAATAATTAACCAAACCCCCACGAGAATAATCAGTAGAACTACTCCGAGAAGTAAACCGAGAATACCGCCGATTATGGTCAGGTAGTATGCCGTTGAGGGTGGGTTGGAAACTTGCTGATTGTTCATTTCTGTTCCTTGAACTCCACCGAGTATTCAAGCGCTGGCTATTAAAAATTATTGCTCAACCAACGAGTGGTTCAATCGACAGAAGGTTTGCGATTTGTTTATGTTATACGCTACAGAGTAACATGTTAATGCATTACTTGTGAGGAAGCAAGCTACATGGCGTCTAATACTGAGAAAATCACTATGCTGCATGGCGCAGGCGGTACAGTCATGCATGACCTCGTCAAAAACTATGTAGTAAAAGCCTTCGGCGGCATCGGCACAGCAGAAGTCCCCCTTGAAGCTATGGATGACGCAGCAGTCGTCGGCGATATCGTCTTCAAAAGTGACTCACACGCTGTGAAACCGATATTTTTCCCCGGCGGAGACATCGGACGCATAGCCATTGCAGGCACAGTCAACGACATTAGCTGCCTCGGCGCAAAACCATTTGCTTTGGCATGCGGGCTGGTTTTGGAAGAGGGCTTGCTGATCTCTGATTTCGAGCGGGTTTTGGTCAGCATGCGGGAGTCATGCATTGAAGCTGACGTGGGCATCGTAACTGGCGACACCAAAGTAGTGGAGAAGGGCGCCTTAGGCGGCTTAGTAATGAACGTCTCAGGCGTCGGCAAACGCACCCCCGCCTTGGAAAGCAACCTCGCAGAAGTCAAGAAAACTAGGGAACTCAAAGCCCGCTGGACACTTGACTCGAACTTGGCGGTGGGCGACAAAATCATCTTAAGCGGCGCCATCGGCGACCACGGCATCGCAGTTCTATCCGCCCAGCAGGGACTCAAATTCGGCAGCGACATAAAATCAGACGTAAAACCTCTAAACCAGATGGTGCAACAACTGCTTGGAGAAGTCGGCGGAGTCGTCGCCATGAAAGACCCAACCCGAGGCGGACTCGCAGACGCCCTAAACGAGTGGACAGAAAAATCCAAAGTCGGCATCCTAACCTACGAAGACAAAATCCCCATCCACCCCGACGTACAAACAGCCTGCGAAATGCTCGGCTTAGACCCCCTAGAAATAGGCAATGAAGGCAAACTCGTAATCGGCGTCGTCCCTTCGAAGGCGGAGGAGGCGTTGGAGTTTTTGCGGCAAACACCCCAGGGAAAAGAGGCACAAATAATCGGGGAAGTCACATCAGCATTCAAAGGTGTAGCAATGCAGACGCTCGTTGGCGGCAAACGGATAGTAGCGCGCCCAGTCGGTGACCCCGTGCCGAGAATCTGCTAAAAAACCCTTTCATCCCGTCGGAGGAGCCTTTTGCATGCATCCTGCGTTTTTCCAGGCTTGATGTTGCCCATTAAACCGTTTGCAAAACCGTCAAACTGCAAAGTCTCCATCATCAACCGCCCCGCCGCGCTGCATGCACTGCCCCAGTCGCCCCTGATTGCTTGGTCCAGAGGCTTGTTTGCGAGGAGGGTACCCTTCAAGGGGTGTACTCGCTAAGTGAGATGTCTTGTTTTAGCTCTATTCATCTTTTAGATGTTTTAACCTGTGGTGACAAAAGAATCGGTGTGCGATTGTATGTAGGGATATGGTTTGTTTTTCATGCTTTTTCATTGTGGAAATTGTTTTTGGGTGGGGGTTGGGTTGTGGGTGGGTGACGGGCGATTGTCATTGAATGGACCATGTTAGTGCCCGATTGCATTGTACACCAGCCCACCAGTTTACAGAAATCGCTTTATTGCATGCTTTTAGTTTTCAGTAGGTTTGACGTGTACTCGTCTAATGCTTTTTGGGTGATTTTCCAGTTTCTGCCCACTTTTACTGCTCCGATTAAGCCACGGCGTGCAAGTAAGCTTAAGTATTCTTGGCTGTAGGGTGTGTTCTTGGCGGCTTCGGCCAGGCTAAGCAGCTTGTTTCCGGGTTGGCTCGCTTCTACTGCGCCCAAGTAAATGTCCAGTGACTGCTCCACGCATCTTGCTACAAAGTTGACGAGCGGGGCGGGGTTGCCGTTGTCGGCTTTAATCAGGCTGTCGTAGTAGCGGCGGCGGTCCACTGTCTTAATAATGGTTAGGGGATAACCGCTTTTGATTAGCTGAAGGTTCATCAGAAGCCGCCCTATGCGTCCGTTGCCGTCGTCAAAGGGGTGAATGGCGACGAAGCGGTGGTGGAAGATGGCAGCTAACTCTATTGGGCGGAGTTCCTCAGGATTTCTGCGGAGCCAATCTAGCAGTTCAGCCATGAGTTGGGGGACTTCAAACGCTGGGGGCGGCATGTGGTCGCGTCCTTCGATGTAGACTTGGCCGTTGCGGTAGTTGCCTGCGCCCTCGCAGAAACCGTTGAAAAGGATGCAGTGCAATTCGAGGAGGTTTGCTTCTTCGAGCTGGGTGTTGACCAAGTTTTCTATGTATGCGATGGCGACTGGATGGTTTTTTGCTTCGAGGTGTTCGCTTAGGCTTTTCCCGCGTATTGTGATGCCTTGGCGGATTACGAGTTGGGTTTCTCGGAGGGTGAGGGTGTTGCCTTCTATGGCGTTGGTGTTGTAGGTGTAGTTGATTTCGAGGTTTTCGTGGAGTTTCTTGACTATGGGGGTGGAGGGGGGGCGGTGGCTGTCGAGTTTGGCTTTTTTTGTGAGTATGCGCTGGTGGATTTGGTTGTTTAGGTAGTTCATGGCACCAGTATTATGGCGCTATCCGATATTCAAACGTATCGGATAACCCGAAAATTAAGCCTATCCGATACAAATTCATATCGGATATTGCCAGCCAATAACGCCGCCAACATAGCTCCACACCCACACCCTGACTACTTCAACATAGCATTATGTTGTTCTTGTGGTGGAAAACTCGCACGCCACACCGCGTCAGACGCTGAGAAACGTTGTAACCCCAGAAAGCAACCGCCCTCTTTTGCAGTCTTGTGGTGTGCCATAAAACCCCACACCCACATAAAGAGCGCAACCACACCGAAGCAAAACCCAACAGCACCCATCGGCTTGCGGAAAAGCCCATTCATTAGGCAAGGTTGTTGCTGTGGCGGTGTAGTCACATCGATATTTATTCAACATGTTGCTATTGTAGGTTTAAGTCAGGCTTAAGCGCAGGTGTTTCCCCTCTCTCTTCCTGAACTTCTCCTTATGCTTGCGTTTAAGCCCACTTTCATCTCGCAATAGAATCTTTATCGTTTAAAGCGTTTGTATGACTTGCAGGTTATCGCTGTTTGTTCGGAATCGCTAAGATGTCATTAAACATATAACGTGATGCGCATATTATGTATGGCTTAACTTGGAGAGGGGAAAAAATGGCTGAATTTGAAGAGAGAAAAGACAAAAACTACAGAATAGACATAGGCGCTTACGGCAGCATCTGCGTTGAAGCGCCAACAAAAGAGGAATGTATCGAGCTTTTCAGGGAAGTAACATCTACCAAGCGCAATCAGAAAATCGACGAAGCAATCCGATAAACGATTTTTCCGTTTCATTTTTCGCTATTCTGCTTGCGGAAGTCGCCACAACCAACCTGCAACGCCTCCCAGACGCAGAAGCAAAAACACAGCCGCCCAGACAACCTGCTGGTTGTTGTTGTGTATAGGGGGTTCCCTGCAACAACAACTAACTAAAAAAGCAAAAGCTCACAAGATAAAGAATAAGGACCACTTTCTCCCAGAAAAATGAACTTCAGGTTAAGCGCTGTTGACTGCCACGTTTTTTGCCCACACACGACAGGTTCCTTCACTGCTAACCATGCAGGCTCCAACGGGTTTCGAAGGTGTACATGCCTTAAGGAACAGCGGGCACTGGTTAGGCTTAATTTTCCCAACTATAACCTGGTGGCATTGGCAGCCTGTATGGATGTCTTTGCCCTGAGTGGGGTTTAGCCCGTATTTTTTGCGTGCATCAAACTCTGAGAGAGAAGCTTTAAGCTGGAGAGCAGAATTATCGAGTTCACCGATTCCCCGCCAGCTTCCCGAAACCGTGTCGAAGGCTTTATGCATCGCCGCCAACGCTTTTTTGTTGCCTTCAGGTTTGACAACACGCGAATACTCATTTTCCAATTCAGCATCACCTACGCAGTATTGCTTAACAACCATGTAGATAGCCATCAAAACATCGTTAGGTTCAAACCCTGCAACAACAGTCGGCATACGATAAACTTTGGTGAATAACTCGTAGGGTTTCAAGCCGATAACTGCGCTTACATGACCAGGGGCTAAGAAACCGTCGATTTGCAAACCCTCCACGCCCAAAAGGAGCTCCATTGCAGGAGGAATCAAGCGGTGAGATACTAAGAAACTGAAGTTTTTAGGTAAATCGCCAAGAGCTTCAACAGCTGTTATAGGCGCTGTGGTTTCAAAACCTACAGCGTGGAAAACAAAGTCTTTCTGCGGCTCCTTTTTTGCCATTTCTATTGCGTCTGAGACTGCATAAACTACTCGTACATCTGCGCCGGCGGCTTTGGCATCAATAAGTGAAGATTCACTGCCGGGCACACGCATTAAGTCACCGAAGCACGTGACAACTTTGCCCTGCTTAGCCAACAATAAAACATCGTCGATTTCACCAGCGGGCACAATACAGACTGGACAGCCGGGACCCGCTATGACCTCAACGTTAGACGGTAGTAGACTTCGTAAGCCAAAATGGGTAATTGTCCACTCATGGGTTCCGCAGACATGGCAAATCTTGATTTGACCCTTTTTTGGGGTGATTTGCCGTATTTTTTGGGCTATTTCTTGGGCTGTTCGGGGGTCACGAAAACGCAGACTCTCAGACATAGCTATGCTCGCCTATTCTCCGGCTGAAGTTAAAACATCACTCCAGAGGCTCAAAGTCTCCAATGCCTCTTTTTCCTCTAGCACTTGAATAGCGTAGCCCGCATGAACCAACACGTAATCGCCCAGTTTAGCTTCCACAAGCGACACATTAACGTCCCTCAGAACACCTCTTCCGAAATCAACTTGGGCTTTCTCGCCCTGCATGGACAAGATTTTTGCAGGAATTGCTAAGCACATAAGTATCAGATACAAAGGAAAGCGTTTTTGGGCGATAAAAGCAGTTTGGTCTAGAAACTGGTTTTTGATGCTACAACTGCCTGACCAAAAGAAACCCCGCCGTCGCCCGCTGGAACCGCCTCATGAACGTAAAAACTCAATCCCGCCGATTCAACGGTTTTGCGCATGATTTCTGATAGGAGCAGGTTACAAGCGGCGCCGCCTGTGAAACCGACATTTTTGGTGCCAGCCTCTGCGGCTTTTCGGATTGCCAACTCTCCTAAGCCTCTTGCAATATACGAGTGGGCGGAGTACGCTAAATCTGCGACAGAAACCTTGCCTAAACCAGTGTAGATTTCATTTACCAAATAGGTAGTATCGAGAACATCACCCTTAATGATAGTTTTTAGATTCAAAGCATCACTTCCTTTTAGTGCCTGTGACTCCAACTTCATAGCGGGTTCACCCTCATAACTCCGCTCGTAGCAGATACCTAAAACAGAAGAAACAGCATCAAGAATTCTACCGCAACTGGTTGTTTCGACGGCGCCAACGCTTGATTTTAGCTGGTCAGCTATGAGTTTTGCTTCAACCGCTCGGTGAGGTAAGTGTGCACTGTTTTTCAGGAGCCACTCTGCAGCGTTGACACCTGCCTTCTTAAGTATTCCTGCCGCTACACGCAAAGGATATCGACTTGCCAAGTCGCCGCCCAACAGCGTCTGGGCTTCAAGATGCCCAAGTCGATTAAACTCCGCAGAATCTTCCGAGCAGTAAAGTACTTCGCCACCCCAGGCGCTTCCATCTGAACCGTATCCGTAACCATCACAAGCAACAGCTACAACATCACCCAAGCCGTGCTCAGCCATCAACGCCGCCGCATGCGCATGATGATGCTGCACATGAACAAGAGGCAAACCCTGCGATTCAGACATTTCCTTGGCAAGGCGGGTGGTGTTGAATTTTGGGTGCAAGTCACAGGCGACAACTTCGGCGTGGGTATTTGTGAGGTGCTGTAGGTGCGCAGCGGCTTCTTGGAGGAAGTTTTGGGTTTCGATGTTTTCCACGTCGCCGATGTGCTGGCTAATGAAAGCTTTATCATCAATTAGCACGGTTGCAGTATCGTTGAGTTCACCGCCCAACGCTACCACACAGCTTTTTGCTTTTTGTTTGAGTTTAATGGGGGCTGGAGCGTAGCCTCTGCTCCTTCGGATGAAAACAGGGTGAGTACCATGGGCTCGCATTACGGAGTCGTCGCATCGGTTAGCGATTCTACGGTTGTGAAACAGGAAGTAATCAACGGTTCCACCCAAAATTTTCAGTGCCTCAGCGTTGTCGTTGACTATGGGCTGGTTTGCAGGGTTTGCGCTAGTCATCACAAATGCAGCATCTGAAACTTGGTCGAAGAGCATGTAGTGGAGCCCCGTGTAGGGAAGCATAACGCCGATGTTATGCAGGTTTGGAGCCACGAGCGGCGAGAGGCTGTAACTCTTATTTTTGGTTAGCAAAACGATTGGGCGCTGGGGTGAAATTAGGAGTTCTTGCTCTTTGGCGGTAACGTCGCTGAAGGTTTTAGCTGCATCAAGGCTTCTCGCCATTATTGCGAAGGGTTTCTGTTTTCGGTGCTTGGTTTCCCTCAGCCTCAAAAGCGGCGCCTCAAGAGTTGTGGATGCAGCGATATGGAATCCGCCATAGCCTTTCACAGCTAAAATCTTGCCCTCAGAGAGCAGTTTCCCCGCTAGCCGCAAAGGGTCATTTGATTCGACGGGTTCGCCGCTGTTGGTTGTTAGGTACGCTTTGGGTCCGCAGGTTGAGTCTGCAACTGTTTCTGCGTGGAAGCGCCTGTTCGCTGGATCCTCGTACTCACGCTTGCAGAAGCCACACAGTGGGAAGTCCCGCATAGTTGTGTTTTCTCGGTCGTAGGGCAACTGCTCGATTATGGTGAAACGGGGTCCGCAGTCGGTACAGGTGATGAAAAAGTAGTCGAAGCGGGGGTCATGGGGGTCGCGGAGTTCATGAAGGCATTGGTTGCAGATGGCTATGTCGGGGGGGATAACTGAACCTGAAAGTTCTGCCTTCTGCGAACTCTGAACAATCGTGAAGCCGCTGTACTGGTTTTCCCCCGAAAGCTCCGTGCGCCCGACATGGTAAATCTGAGCCAACGGAGGCTTCTCAGCCGCCAAAACATCCATGAAAGCCTCGATTTTTTGTGCGTAACCCTCAACAAGCACCTCAACGCCAGCGTCACCCCTGTTCCGCACATAACCCGCCAAGCCATTTCGCACGGCAATGCGGTAAATGAAAGGGCGGAAGCCGACGCCCTGAACAATACCTGAAACCATAAGTTTTACACGCAAATATGGAGCCTTCTATATTTCAGAAAACGAAATTTCTCTTATAGCTTTCCCAAAACTGCCTTTGCAAATATGTTAAATACTATAATCAGTTCTAGTTTGCTTGTTTGGAGTAGATACGAGATATGGGTATCTTAGAGGATGTAATTGGTTTTATCACTGGAGGAAGCATTAGCGGTATCCCGACGATTGTTTGGATGATTTTGCCATTGATAATCGGGGTTGTTGTGGGGTATTTGCTGCATAAATTCCTAAAAATCGCCGTAATTATCGGAGTTATCGTGGCTATTGCAGCGTACTTGGGCTTTTTCGGTTTGAGCACCAGCGGTATGGCGAGTCTCGCGGAGCAGTATGGACCCATGGTTATTCAGTACGGCACTTTGCTGATCGGTATCTTGCCGCTGGGCATCGGATTCATCATCGGCTTCGCAGTAGGATTCCTACTCGCAAAATAAGTGGCACTAAATTTTTCTTGGGTCTACCCTTATCAAACCTGGGATGCAATCGAACACTTTTTCGGTTGAAATGATTGTGTGATCTTCCACCTGATTTAGTGCTGTAGCTGCATAGTAAGCGTCAAAGATAGAGGAGAAATTGTATTGCCTCAACAAAACTAAAGCTAACAAGTCAACTTCCACTGTGGTTGAGAGGAACACAAGATTTTTGATGGCCGTGACGGCAGCGCTTCTGGAAATCAATTCGTCCGTAGAAACCCCTTCCTCCTTTGAAACATAGTAAAGTTCATGCAGGCACTCTCTGGAAGCATAGACTTCTCCGAACGCGCCGCGCATTATCTTTGAGATCAGGTTATTTGCGGTTTCTTTTAGCCAATCCTGTTTTTTTACGTAAGCGTACAAGAGGTCGGTTTCAATCATCAAAGCTGATTGCGCCTTTTGGCTCTTTTAGCTGCGTCTTGTCGGGCTAAGTCTTCAGCTTTAGCTTTTAGTTGATCTCTTGTCTCATCAGTGGGTAGCCAGTTCTGCGCTGTTTCCTGGGGTTTTGTGGGCAAGGGGATGGTGATGAAGAAGGCGCCTGCGGGGATAACGATGGCTCTGGACTTTTTAACTCCGACTTTGCTTGGTATTGTCATTCGTCCTCTTTCGTCGATCTCCACAACTGACATATTTATCCCTTTGATTGATATGTTACCCACAAATTTAAAATTTACCCACAAATGAACAATTTTGCCCAAATACAGGAACATGTATAGAGTTAGAGGACGCATCTTTTTGGCGCAGTTAAATTTTAAGTTGCCGTCGCAAAACCTTTCCAGCAGAACTTACAGGCAAGTCCTTTAGCAACTCAACGTGACGGATTGCCTTGTAGGGTGCCGCTTTGGTGTTGACAAAAGCCCGCAGTTCCTCCGCTGAAACCGCAGCACCCGCCTTTAGAACCACAAACGCTACTGGGACCTCGCCCGAAGTAGCATCAGCCCTACCAACTACTGCGCATAGCTTCACTGCTGGGTGCCCATAGAGGGCGTCTTCTAGTTCTCTGGGGTAAACGCTATAGCCATTGTGCTTGATGAGGTCCTTTTTTCGGTCTACAATGTAACAGTAGCCGTCGGCGTCCATGCGGGCGATGTCGCCTGTTAGCAGCCATCCGTCGTGGAGCACGGCGGCGGTTTCTTTGGGGTTTTGCCAGTAGCCCAGCATCACCTGCGGACCCGCAACAGCCAACTCGCCCACCTCGCCAACGCCAAGTGTTTTCTGCCCGGTTTCAGTGTCTACTATGCGGGCTTCTGTGTCTGTCAGGGGCAACCCAATCGAACCCACCTGCAAGCGTCCGTCGATTGGACTGCAATGCGTAACTGGCGACGCCTCAGTCAAACCATAACCCTCCGCAAGCAATCCGCCCGTTACCTGCATGAACTGCTTCTGCACCTGCGGCGGCAACGGGGCAGCACCCGAAATGCACACGCGAATCGAAGACAAATCGTAAGTGGCTAGGTCGGGGTTGGCGAGCAGGAGTTGATACATGGTTGGGACGCCGCAGAAAACCGTCACTTTATGCTGCTGGATGGCTTCGCAGGCTTTGGTGGCGTCAAATTTGGAGAGCAGCACCATTTCTGCGCCGACGCTGAGGGGGGTGGTCATGCTGGTGGTTAAGCCGTAGATGTGAGAGAGCGGCAACGCAGTGAGGAATACGTCTTGGGGGGCGGCGTGGATTGCGGCGGCGAATTGGAGGGCATTTGAGAGGAGGTTTCGGTGGGTGAGCATGGCGGCTTTGGGCGTTCCTGTGGTTCCGCCCGTGTACTGAAGCGCTGCCAAATCGGTTGCGGGGTTGATTTTTACTTTTGGGTTCTCCGTTGAGGCATTTTTGAGTAACTCGGAGAAGGCTATATCGGGCAGTTTTGTGGTGATGATTTTTTTGAGCGATGTTTTTGCCTTGACGGATCCGAGAATCAGGTTGAGGGATTCGAGTGCAACGATGGTTTGGGCACCTGAATCGCGCAGTTGGAACTCGACTTCGCGTTCTCGGTGCAACGGGTTAATTGCCGTCACGACTGCGCCCGCTTTGAGCGCTCCAAAAAAGGCAATTACGAACTGTGGGATGTTTGGCAGAAAAAGAGCCACGCGGTCTCCTTTTTCCACGCCTGACTGAATTAAAGTATTTGCTAAACGAATTGACAACGAATCCAATTCCGAATAAGAAACAGTTTTTGCATCAAAAGCCA
>JBNIDR010000010.1:0-29735 GCA_050108155.1 Bathyarchaeia archaeon
TGTGGATGGTTTGCCATCGTTCTGTTATGATTTTGAGGTAGCCGATGACGCTGGCATACGGCGTCTCCAATGGGAAGCGGTGAAGGTGAACAAGCCGCAGTTTCTGCTGCTCTGCTTTGATGATGGCGAGAACACTTGGGTCTTGGTGTTTGCCCAAGTCAAGTCCAGCGTAGAAGTTGCCGCTTATCTCCTGCCCAAAGGTGCTGTATTCGAGCGTGTGGTCTATGCACTTGGTAATGAGCGCTTGACTTAGCCATGCGTCTTCGTTTTCTGCCCACTCCGCCTCCATTTCGCGTCTCCAGCGGCTGGGGTCGCCTTCGAGTTGATGCTGGATGCGGGTTAGGATTTGCTGTTTTAGGGGTCCGTTGGGTTCAAGGGCTTCTTGGTAGGTTACATGCGATTTGGCGTAGTCGCCGTAGGCGGGGTCATGGAAGATATGGTAGAAGATGCTGTCACTGCGCCAAGGTGTGCTGGTGCAGATGAATTTGCCGTTTGTGGTGCCTAATGTGAAGAGCATGGCGTCGTAGAGTTCTTCGTCGTTGGGGATGAAGTTGAATTCGTCTGCGTAGACTATGTGGAGTTTGGGTCCGCGGATGGTTTCGGGGTTGTTTGGGTATGCTTCGATGTTGCTGCCGTTGGCGAGTGTGACGATGGTTTTGCGTGGTTCCTTGTATTGGCTTTTGGGGATTTTTGTTAGGAAGCCGTTGATTTGTTTTATGATGAGTTTGGTTTGTCTCCAGCTTGGCCCGACGATGGCGATGTTGCTGTTGGGGTTGCAGAGGGCGTAATGCAGCAAGAGGGCGCTTATGGTGTGGCTTTTGCCGCTTTGGCGTGCCCATCGTGCGGCGACGAATTGGCTGCTTTGGAACTGCTGAATAAGCTTGGCTTGATAAGCGGTTGGAGTGACGCCTAAGACGGTTTTGATGAAGTCAGCGGCGTCTGGGGGGCAATCGAACTTTTCAGATTTAGATGCAAAGGCATGTTTGAGCTCGCGGAGTTTGCGTTCGCACTGTGTCCAGGTCATTTCTTATCCATTTCTTCAATGGATTTGCGCAGCTCCTCAAGTTCATCCTTGATCTGCGAAACATCATATGTCTTGCTTATACTGTTAATAACTTGGCTAATGTAAGCTGCAAGGCGTACCCAATTTTGTTGTTCCACCGTTTTGTTGCCGCGTGCTGAGTGGACTTGATCGGCAGCAGTCTCTTGGAGTCCTTTAAGCTCCATTATTAGTTGAGCCCGCAGCCTCTGGGTGTCTCCGTCAAACTGTTCAGTTAAATTAGAAATTCTTCTCTGCAAGAAACGCCTTGGATGTTGACGGCGCCTACCCTCTATAGGTTTCTGCATAGAGTTTCTAATAGGCTCCAAATATGTTCGCCCCTAGCTGGACTTTTGAGAAATTAGTATACCTGTGATCGTCCCAGTTAGTCCTGTGATCGATGCAAAAACTTCGCTGTTCCATGTGCCCAAAAATGCGAGACTAGCGATTTCTATTGCCGTTAGGCAGAACGTGATGGCTATGGCGAATTTGGTGCCCAAAACCAGCCGCTCGTCGGGTTCCACTTCCAAAACCACGTCAGATTGCTTCCGCAGGGCTGTTTTGTCTGTGATTCGCCTTGTCAACGCCTTTTTTACCCAGTCAGTCAATGATTCCGCAACCTCCGCTGGCTGCATCTGCCTCGGTTGAACGCGGTTTTGCCGCCGTCCGCCTTGGCTTTCTGGTTGATGGTGAAGCTGTTTAGCAGCACCTTCGCCTCTGCCTCGCCAACATGCCCCGCCTCAATGATAGAGACTCCTGTCGCCCAAGGCAACGGCACCGCCGTATAATCGATGTCGTAGAGCCCATCGCTGTAGCGAAAAGCGTTCTGCGCCAAAATCACGTGCTCGCGCCTTTTGCCGAGGACGCCGATGAAGACGCCCCAACTCCTGACGGGCACGTCTATGCCGCCTAAGCCGTTGCTCAGCGATTTGCCGATGCTGGCGTCGCACCATTCTACGCAGACGAGGTCGCCTGCGGCTAAACTTTTAATTTGGGATTGAATCTCTTTCATTTTTCTCCTTTCTTCCTCTGAGGAAAAATGTATCATCTGAAATATAAAGACTTCCTATTTGGTAAATTTACAAATTTACCAATTTGTAAACTGCTCTTTGAGTTAGTTTTATATTGTCTGCACAGCAAAGCCGTAATACAGAAAGAAGCAGAAGGAATATGAATTGTCAAACGACGACGAGTTACATTTTTTATCTGCAGGCATCAGTTCTGATATAGCCAAAAAAGTAATAGCGAAAGGTTATACCTTACAAAAATTAGTCAATTTACCTCCAAAAAAATCCAGTCAAATATTTCCAAATATTAGCGATGGGTCCATAGAAGGTACATCTATTTCTGAAACTGTAAACAGAAAACCGATTCCCATACAAACGGTAAAGAAGCTCCTATTAGAATCAGACAGCAAGTGTTGTATATGTTGGACTTTCTCAGAAACACCAATTATAATACATCATATAGAAGAATACGAAAAAACATGGGATAATTCTTATCCAAACCTTGTTGTATTATGTCCTAATCATCATGCACTTGCCCACTCTGAATGGCATATTTCGCGTCATCCCCTGTCACCCGAAATTCTTCAAAAAAGAAAAAAAGAATGGAAAAAAGCAATAACTGACTTTAAGAGGGGTCTTCGATTAGCACCCGGTCGTGAGAATGACAAATTCGTTGTTTTTAATCAAAATGACAAGGATACTCTAAACCAGTTACGCATGTTCCTTGATAGACCTGCGATGCATCAGCCCTTCAAAATCGAAGGTAATATGACTGATTTTTTGACAGCGATAACGGATGTTATTCGAGCATTTAACACAGGGATTCTAAAAACGAGAGAGGGCGACGAAATTTGTAGAATTAAGCCTAGAACTATGTTATCTAATCCGAAATGGATGGAAAAATTAGAAATTATTACTTATAGATTCATTGATCTACGAACACGCTTTGAAATAGCCATTAGAAATGACGAGCTTGTAGTGCAATCAAACGGCTTCTATTATTTTAAGTCTAAAGAATTACCGTTTGAAATTGATGCTATGCGCGATGCCATTGTTTTGTTATTTAACGAATTATTGAAAGAGGCTGAATTACCCACTTTAAACGGTATTCAGGGGCATCTACAGCACCCCCGATTTTGGGAATTTCAATAAATAACGTTAATCCTTTTGTTCTTTTAGGATTTTTTGGATGGGTGTCCTTAGTGGTGGGATGTCTTCTTTGGCTGTTCTGTAGAGGGTTTTTGTGTCTACGCCGAAGTAGCCGTGGACAAGTTTGTCTCTCATGCCTGCCATCCGTTTCCAAGGTACGTCCTTGTGTTCTGCCTTGATTTTGTCTGGGATGTTTTTGGTTGCTTCCCCGATGACGCCGATACTCCATATCACTGCGTTGAGGGTTTTTCGGTCTTTGACAAACTCTTCGTATGAGACGTTGTCGATGAAGTTTTCGATGTCGGTTATGGCGTCTAAAATGTCTTGGAGAAAATCCCGGTGGTCGCGGTTTTTCATACCATAACTACTTCCTCGAGGATGCGTTTGCCGATGTGGGGTTTGAGGGCTTTTTTAGACACCAAATCCACTTTTACACCGAGCTTTTTTGATAGGAATTCTTCTAATTCTAAAAACTTGAACAGCCCCGGATAATCCGCCTCTTTGAAGGTGACGAGAATGTCTACGTCGCTTTTCTTGGTTTGCTCTCCTCTTGTGTAGGAGCCGAAGACGCCTATGGTTTCCACTCCGTATCGCTCGCTGAGGAGCGGTTTTAGGGCTTCTATGGTGGAGGTTATTTCTTTTAGGTTCTTCATGGCGTCTACCCGTCTTTATTATCGGGGTTTCTTTCTTTTCTGCTTTGCTCTCGAATTGATGAGTGATATGTCCAGTAAAAAATTAGAAGTTTAGGCTGGTTTCTACTGCGGCTATTTTGCCTTTTTTGACGTAGAATAGGCTGCAATTACCCAGTCTCAACCATGATAACCTTAACAAAAACAAGCCGCTTTGTTGTGTTTTGCTTGTTGGGGCAGGGGGTGGTGGCGTTCAAATTATTTTTGTGAAGTCATCGTATACATTTTTTCGATGACCGATAAAGAGAACTTTGACTTCCTTTTTATCGCTATAGATTTTGAAGATTGCTCGGTAGTCTCCTCTTATCTTCCAGTAATCTGATGGATGAAGTGGTTCCCCCGCTTCATAGGGGTCACCTGCGAGTTCGCCTAGCGCCTTTTTAATTCTTGATTTGTTTACTTCGTCAAGTTTTCTTAGTGCTTTTGTTGCCCTTGGATCTAGAAGCACCTTAAAAGTCAATTAAACTTCCTCTAAGGGTATCAGCCTTTCGGGATGTTCTTCAGCTTCTTTGCTTCTTTTCTGGAGCATTTCGTAGAATTGGCGGGTTTTTTCGCGTTCTTCGTAGAGGCTGATTATGGTTTTTATGGCGTCGCTGCGGCTTTTGAATTTGCCTTCTTTGACCCATTGGTCGATTTGTTCGAGGGTTTTTTCGGGGAGGCGGAGTTGGACTTGAGCCATACGGTTGCACCGTAAACAGAATTGTTTACACTGCACTTAAACTTTGTCTTTTCTTTTTTCGATGACTTTGGCGGCTTGTTGTATTTCCTGTGTTCGTTTGGGGTTTAGCTTAAACTTTCTTTTGCCCAACTCACCCACTGCATCACACAGCTCAGTTATGGTTATCAAGTTATTGCTTAAGGCTTCCAGAAGCAAATTCCAGGTATCCCAAGTCTTCAAGCCGTACATCTGAGCAATCATGGCAAGGGCTATGTCATCTGAGAGAAACAGGGCGTTTTTCTTTACAGATAAGAGAATAACTTCTGCGTCGGCGGGTGAAATTCCTTCCCCGTCGGATAATTTTGCAGCCTGCTTCAATGTAGGCGCAGATAGAACTTCCATTTTGAGCCATCCGTCCTGAAACGCCCTGCCAACGATTTCTGCGTCTGGACATTTCCGTCGAATACCTTCATCCACCACTTCCTTCTTAACGTTGGGCGTCACCTGTACCGTGCCGAATAGCTGCTGAAGAATCTGGAGTCGGTTAATCTGTGCAAGGTGGATGAGTGGTCCTGAGTCGGAGACGACGCTGGGCAAAGTGGGGTTTATGCTCCATACTTTTCTTGCATGTAGCGTTTGATGCTGTCAGAGTCCATGTTTATGGGGATGCCTTTGGCTTCGAGTAATTCTAGGAATTCTCGTAGGGTTATGCCTAAGAGTTCGGCTGCGCGTCGTTGGGTGAGTTTGCCTTTTTTGTAGAGTTGCAGGACGCGTTCTCGTAGGCCGTCTTCTATGAATTCTTTGAGGAGGGTGGAGCGGTCGACTTTTTCGAGTTTTTGGACGGCTTCGACTCTGTTGAGGTTGCGTTTGGAGAGGCGGAGGGTGATTATGCTGGTTTGGTCTGTTTCAGTCATGTTTCCACAGCTGTAGAGAATACAATGTAATACATAAAACTTTGCAACTTCCCAGTAAGCAAAGATTTCAATCAGTCTACGGACGGCGTATGTTTTCTTGATGGCGTTTCAATCTTTCTTCTAAGCGTCTGTCTCTTTCTTTACGTTCCAGCCCCAGAAACGGATGCATCGCTAAGCTGGTGAAGCCGTTTTTGAGTTTCCGTACAATCTTGGACATTGCTGCTGGTCGCCTGTTTGTGGTAGAGTTTGCATAAGTGGGCAAGGTCGCAGTTAAAGGTTGTGAACAGCCAATATTGACGTGTAATCTGCTTTTAGGGGTGCAGGTGTATCAGCGGTTAACTTATTAGATTCAACTGCGGATTAAACTTTTGATTGTTATGCCTTACTGCGAAAAATGCGGTTCACCCGTCAGCCCAGACGCTAACTTCTGCGGCAAATGCGGCGCCCCCAGAAAACCTGCTTCTACACCCCCCATTCAAAATACTCAACCATCCCCCGCAGTTAACTCGGCAATTCCCCCGCCTCCTCCACCCCCAGAACCATCCACCCAAGCGCCACCACCCACTCAACCTCCCCCACAGCAAACAGGCGAAGTCACCTACGGCCTTTTAGTCCTTAGAAAGCCCAAGTCGCTGGGTAGATACGACTCCTACGCCGGCGTGGTGACGAGTCAGCGGCTAATTTTTGCGCAGCTCACAGCGGACATGATTAACGCGGCGGCTCAGCAGGCACGTGACCAAGCTAAAGCCGAGGGAAAAGGCTTCTTTGGGCAGTGGGCGGATCAGCTTAAAAACACTTTTGGCTTCACCAACCGGTACCTCACCATGGCGCCGGAGGCGATTCTCTCTGAAACCCCCGGTAACTACGCTTTGCCCAACAATGGCATCGCCGAAATCAAAGTCCACCTCAAAGGAGACCATGACAACAACGCTAGACGCTACTTCGAAATCGAATTCAAAAGCTCCAATGGCAACTACAAGTTCCAATGCGACGATAACAGCCAATTCACCAATTTGCTAAAACAGGTCTACGGCAGCCGCGTCAAGATGCCGTTCGGCTACCATTCAACGACAATCAATATCAAATTTTGAACAGCCCCCATTTTTTAGGGGGTTCTGCCCAACTTTTCATTTTTTCCAGCGCATGATATGTTCATGTGATGCCCACTGAAACAAAGCTTATATGTTCAGAACTCGAATAACCGCTAATTAGGCATGGAGTATGAAGGGAGCATTAGTTTTCTTAGCAGTATTTGCTATACTTGTCGTTTTGACTTTAGGCAACGTGGATATACCCCCAGGCAAAGCCATCTACCAGGCAGTTTTGCCAGGCACTGAAGCAGCCGCAGGCTACCTCGTCGGAGGCCAAGTTGACGCAGTCACCGCCATCATCGCAGTCTTCAACGGAGTCATCTACGGCTTCATCGTATGGCTAATCTTCACAATACTGATGATGCTGTTCGGCAAAAAAGAAAAGAAAAACAACGTAAACGTCAACGTAACCGTAAACAACAACATGCCAGGCAACACGCCACCGCCGCCTCCACAGTAAACGACAACCAGAAAATCAACCTAACCACTTTTTTCTTCTCTTTACAGGTACCGAAGGAACCATTCCCTACTATGCGCGGCGACTTCCTCAAGCTTGCCCGGTTCCTCAAAGAGATGCGACGCACCCTCAACAATGACCAACCGGTTTATGTTGTGCATCTGGGCTTGGGCGCTGCGGTTAAGCGTGATGACTTCTTCGTCCCAGCCGCCTACCAGAAGCAGCGTCGGCGCCTCCACCTCCGCGAGGTAGCTGCCCGCCAAATCTGGTCTGCCGCCCCGGGAAACCACCGCCGCCACCGCCTCAGGCATCTTCGCCGCTGCAATCAGCGCCGCAGCCGCCCCCGTGCTCGCCCCAAAATAGCCAATCTTGAGGCTGTGGGTTTGGGGGTTGTTTCGGAGCCACTTGGTAGCGCCTACTAGCCGCTCCGCAAGCAGGGCGATGTTGAAGCGGTACTCGGCGGTGAACACATCTGTCTCTTCCTCCTCGGGCGTTAGCAAATCAAACAGCAACGTGCCCATGTTGGCTTTGTTGAATTCTGCGGCGACGTATTGGTTGCGTGGGCTGAAGCGGCTGCTTCCGCTGCCATGCGCAAACACCACCACGCAGCTTGTGCCCTCTGGCAAATGGAGGTTTCCTTGGACTTCTACGTCGCCGACGGGGATTTTAAGTGCCTGCTCGATCGCTGTCAAGCTGTGGTTACCCCCTTAGGCTGAGCTTCCCTGCGCATTCTCAGAAGCGTTATGACTTCGCCGTCGCTGGTCTGGCTAAAGTTGGCGTAGAATTGCCCAATCGCCTCAAAATACTCGGGCGTATAGAGGCAGACGACGTGGTCGGCTCTGCGCTTGAGCTCTTCGATGGTGGAGGGGGGACCGACTGGAACCGCCACAGTCACCGAAGCCGCGCCCCGGTTTTTAACCGAAGCCAAGGCCGCTTTCATTGTTGAACCTGTCGCTATGCCGTCATCCACCACGATAACTTCTTTGCCTTTGAGGTTCTGCGGCGGCATCCCTTCACGGTAAACTTTAAGCCTGCGCCCAATCTCCGCCTTCTGCCGCTCGCCCTCCTCATAGATGTACTGACGACCTACACCCAAATACCTGATTAACTCGTCGTCAAGCACCGCTGTGCCGTCTTCTGCGATGGCGCCGATGGCTAATTCGGGGTTGCCGGGTGCACCCAATTTGCGGGGGATAATCACGTCCAGCGGCAAATCTAGCGCCTCCGCGATTTGGTAGCCTACGACTACGCCGCCTCGGGGAATCGCCAAAACCACTCCGTTTCTTCCAGCGAAATCCGAGAGCGCCGCCGCTAAGCGTTTGCCCGCGTCGATGCGGTCACCAAAAAATGCCATATCTAACTCCTCTTAGAAATCTTCTATCTGATAAATGGGTGGGTTTCGATATAAAAAGTAGTTACTTTAAAGCCGTATCAACAAATTATAAGCTGAGTTAACTGTTATTGTGTTGTGTGTGGTCTTTTTCTCTTTTTAAGCCATAATCCAACAGCAACTGTGGGGATAATGAGTGCAAGGCAAGCTACAGTCACATAAATTGTTGAGTAATCGGTGGAGGTATTGGCTATTGTTTGGGTGTTTTCTGGTGCTACCGTCGTTTCTGCGGTTACGTCTGGTTCAGAGGGAAAACCATACCCCATAGCTTCGCAACTAACCACTTCGCCACTATCAGCCCAAATCATAACTTTAATAAAAGCAATATCTCCCGGGTAAAGAGCATCTAACCCTAAATCTACCACCCAGACGGGATACACTACCATTGGATTCGTTTTATTCAAGAACCCTGGCGCGGCTGTGGTTAGTTTTTCACTAATGTTCGCACTTGTTATAAAAATTCTCTGGTTCTGATAAGTATAAGAGAAATTATCAACACGTTTCAACGCTATGTTTATTGCTTCTTCTTTGGAAATACTTACTTCAGAACTCCCTAATTTGTAAAAAAATCTATCATCACAAAAACGGAAAAATTGCCCGTTCTTAAAGACTATTTTAAGACGACTGTAGTCGTCTCCGTTCAGTACATTCTCCCAAGTAAGGTACGTTGTATCAGCCATAACCACCACTTGAAGGCGCAAATCATCCGATTGGATTGTAACATTAGAAAAAGTATCAATATCCCTAAGCAGATTCCTCATTTGAGGTATTTGGGTATCACCTGTAAGCTCCTGATATCTTTGTAGTATGCCTACGGCGGCATCGTTTAAGTTAGCCGATGCATCCTGGAAAAATGCGGGTCCTTGTGATTTCTCGTAAATATAGCAATTGACTAATTTCTCATCCCATAATGTGAATTTTACTTCTAGAATACTTTTTCCGCATTGCCCTGCAGAATCAAGAAAACTAGTAGAATCAAGATAGTACCTGCCTGATTTTTCGCAAATTCCCCCCAGGCATAGGCCAATAGTTCGTGAAAAGTGATGATAGCTGTATTTCATACTTCGAAAGGTCAAGACGAACCACATCTCTAAGGAAAACTAGGACTTCGTCTTGATCAATAGTGACTGTTTCTGAATCTCCATTACCAACCGTTTCATCAGCAAGTCTATCGGTATCATTAGTAATTTCTTCTGTCGCACAGACAAAATCCTGTATCGTAAAAGCCGATATAATAACTAAAATGATGACAACGGCAAAAAATTTTTTGTTTATGACCGAATTAATCATTCTTTACACTACCTCGGTAAGTATGCTGATTTATCTGCAAAGAATGAAACTGAACGTATAAGAACTAACATGCAAACAACTATGCGCTTTTTATTCAATCGCTACTCCATAGTGATAAATTATGGCTTTTGAGCACTTTTAAATTTTGCTTATTTTCAGGGCATTATAAATTGAACATGTTGTATGCACATTAATTTTATGTTTTTGATAAATATAATCTACAAAATATTTGCGATGTTGCTGGGGGTGATCAAGTGGGCGCTTTTGGAAGTCGTTGCCTTCACCCTATAGCATTCAGTTAAGACGCAAAAGCCGCTTTTTGCCTAGCAGTTCCCTGTTCAGCACTGGTTTAGCGCCCATTAGGAATGCAAAATAGGCTAAAACAAGCGCAAATACCGATAATAAAAAAATGAACAATGATGGGTTTGGGTAGTAGCCGAAGAATGGGATTTTTCCGTAGCCAACGTATGCATCCAGCTGAATTGCATACATAGCATCGAGTAAAACAGTGGCTCCACCCGTGATTAGTAGAATTGTGCTTGCCTTAAACCAATTTTTCAATGCTATCACTCGGATGCTCTGCTCTTTGTTGTTTGGGGGGAAATAAAACTTCTCCAAATTAGCTTTGGTCAAGAAACCTTGACGAAAACACATTATAACCAGCCCCAGTCATGGACATTCGGGGAAACTAGCAGAGGGAAACTCCATGAAACAAACCGCATTAACCCTTCTAACTGCGCTTTTGGTTTCGTCAGTAGCTGGGGCGTTGATTGTTAATGGGGCGTCTGCAAATTTTCTGGTGCCTCTGCCGCTGATTGTAATAACAAGCGATGGAAGCATAACTCCCCAGACAGGCTTGATAGAGAAAACTGGAAACGTCTATTCCTTGACGGCTAACCTTTCTCAGAAGTATGCCATAACAATTCAACGCAGCAACATAGTATTCGACGGAAAAGGCTACCTCATTAACGGTTCCGCTTCTTCTTATGGCGGCTACGCCAATGCAGGCTTAACACTAGATAACGTCCACAATGTAACCGTTAAAAACATCCACGTTTCTGGTTTCGGTATGATTGATATATACTTAAACGCAAGCGCCTACTGTTCAGTTCTGAACGTTACTGCAGGCTTCATTTATGTGGGCGGAGCAGGCAACCAAATTGCCGACTGCAGCATCGGCAAACTACATTTGGAGAATACAGAAAAAAACACAATTACAAAAAACAACATAACCGATATACTAATGGTTGAAGACGCAAACGATACCTCGATAACAAAGAACAACATCTATCAGATTTTCTATCGAGATCACAACGATGGAAACATTTTTCTGGAGAACAACTTTTGGTGCGGCAGAGGTGAGCCGTATTCCCTGCATTTCTTTGAATACACTGGAACAACCCTGTGGGATAACGGTTCAGTAGGCAATTACTGGTTTGACTACGACGGCAAAGACTTAGACTTTAACGGAGTAGGCGATACCCCTTACTTCCTTAAAACCAAAGTTTTTGACGAATCCGCCAATAAAGCTGTGGATGTGGTGATTGCACAGGACAATTATCCACTTATGACGCCCTATAGCAGTAAGCAAGACGCCCCCAACTCATCGCAAACAACTTTTCTAACTGTACTTGCAGTTGCTTCTGCTTCCGCCGCTGTAGGTGCTGGCTTGTTTGTTCACCAAAGAAAACGCCGCAGGAGCCCCAAAACATGAAAAATTCGGTGTTGCCGATCATCTTAACGTTACTGCTGCTGTCGGTAGTGGGAGTTCAGCTTATGCCCCTCGTATCAGCGAATTTTTTTCCTGACGCCGGCCCAGACCTACCCCGCATCTACATCAAAAGCGACGGAAGTGTGCAGCCAGAGACGGCTTCCATCGAGAGAACAGGCAACATCTACAAGCTAACCGGCGACATAGTCAGGCAGACAATTATAGTTGAATGCGACGGCATAGTTATCGACGGCGCAGGCTACTCGATTAAGGGAAATAGCAGCTGGATGGGGACCGATCGTGCTGCTGGAAACAACGGCGTAATCATAGCAGGGCGAAACAACGTAAACATTACAAATTTTAACATTGAAGATTATAGTGCAGGCATTAGAATCTCAAGTTCTTTAGGCATAAACATAGTCGGTAATAATTTCAGTGATTTGATCGCCGCCATGGGTACACCTAATGGGGTTGTAATTAGTACTTCTTCGTATGTTCTAATCGAAAACAACAATTTCACCGACATCAAAGGCACCGCAATCGACTGCAACGGAACAAACATCACAATCAAACGAAACCGTCTAACAGACGTAATCGGCGGCGTCTATGGCAGTATATCCATTGTGGGGTCATCAAACACAATAATAGATAACAAAATCGAAACACCCTACCTCTCTATGAGACTGGGTGCGGCAGACTCTAACCTGATAGCGAGAAACCACATTACAGGCGCCGTATCCCTCGTCAGTTGCTCAAACAACAGAATATTCGAAAACAACCTGACAAGCATACGGATCATCTTCGGCTCAAACAACACCATTTTCAACAACAATATAGCGGATAACACGCAGTCATGCACCATAGACCTTGACCAAAGCGCTATAAACACCACTTTTTACGGAAACACCTTCACAGCCAACTGTACTATTCGCTTTAACGATGCAGGAGCCACTTTCTGGGACAACGGCACCATCGGCAACTACTGGAGCAACTACAACGGCACAGACAGCAACGGCGATGGCATCGGCGATACGCCATACATAATAACTGCAGTTAAATGGAGCAACGACGTAGGTGGGGATGTGAGTTTCGTTGTTGGGCAAGACAATTATCCGCTGATGCAGCCCTACGACGTCCAATGTGACGCAGTGGTTTTTCCGCAGTCTACCCCACTTTTACTTGTTCTGCTTTGCGTCATCATTGTTGTTATCGTTGCAGTTGCTGGTCTGCTGGTATACCGCCGTAAACACATAACGCCTAAATCGGCGTCGTAGAAGAAGAGTTTTGGTTGGCAATCCTTAAATTAAGATCACGCGATACCCCTACATTGAGGATAACCCATGCCCTACTGTCGTAGATGCGGAACCCAACTTGAAGAGAACGCACGTTTCTGCCACAAATGCGGAACACCCGTAGCCGTAGACGCCACCTATGCGTCACCGCCTTCGCCGCCACAATCAGCCTATAGACCCGCCGCGCCGATGAAGCCATGGCACAAAGACACCTTGGTAGTCGCCACAATCGTCTTAGTCACAATTCTTCTGGTTGCTGTTGTCGCGGTCGCGCTTTTAACTGCTCCTCTTGGCAGCTGGAGCCTAAGCGAGTCGCTGGAGGACAAAACAGAGGGCGTAAAAACGGTTAACCTAAACTTCCATACTAACGTGGGGCAAATAATCATTTTCACCCAGAAAATGGGAAACAACAACATCGGCATATATGTTCAAGCTAACGGTTCAAGGGGCCTCTTTGGCAACCGCGATAACCCCGTGAGTATAACCTTCGATAACCAGACAGTCGGCGATGTGCTAACGGTGAATTCGTCAGTTCACGTTGAAGACGTCGCCACTTCCCGCTCTAGAGTGCAGATCATGATTTATGTTGACCCTGATCTAACTTTAGACTTCAATGTTTCCTCAACAACTGGGCAAGTCAGCTTCACAGGCAACCAAGACGCCGTTATACAGAATCTTAACCTGCACGCCGTCACAGGTGAAGTACAAGCTAACCTCGAAACCGGCGTAATCGTCACAGGCAATGTCTCTTTGTCAACGACGACTGGCGCAGTAAATTACCGCATGAGCCAAACTTTTGTCTTCGGCAACTGCACAGTTAACTTGCACTCTGTCACCGGCGAAGTTAACATGGACATAACCCAAACTAAGACTTTGGATGGTAACCTCTGGGTTAACTCTGAAACAACCACTGGCTCTATAAACTTGGGGTTAACTATTGACGACGGCGTCGGAGCAAAAATCGCCTCAGACACTGGCGGATTCGGCAACGTACACACGGACCTAAACAACTTCAACGGCGAAAACGAGTTGGTTCAATCAGCCAATTACCCCTCTGCAAGCAACATTGAAATCGACAACAAAATCCACGCATTCGGAAGCGTCTATATACAAGCCAGCTACCTCACAGTAACCATCGCATCGTAAGCAACCGCTATGTCGCCCCCTAAACCTTTATTGCCTCCATCCGACCAAGTAACTATAGTAGAAGGCGAATTTTTTGGCAGAAACAAAAAAGGTAACTCAAGAAGAATTAGCTAGAAACGATGGCAAAGACGGCAGACCCGCATGGGTAGCCTACAAAGGCAAAGTCTACGATGTCACCGAGAGCACTTTCTGGATGGAAGGCGAACACATGGGCATGCATAACGCAGGCAGAGACCTCACCGAAGACTTGGATATGGCTCCGCATAGCGACGACAAATTTAGCGAAGTCAAGCTAATCGGCGACTTAGTCTAAAATAAGCTTGAAGCACAGAGTCAACTCTGTGCAAATCACCTAACGCATTTTTTACTGTTTTTTCACATTGCCGCCTATCTGCGGGGAAAATGAAGCTGCTGCCTGCTGCCAAAAAATTTTCCGCAGGGCTTGTAGGGATAATTATGTTTTTGGGTTCATAACAAATTATAAGCCGCTGCGTGTATTGCTTGAGAGGTGAAATCTGATGGAAGAGACTACGCTAAACGTCAACGGCTTCAAAAGCCAAGCATTAATCCACAAAGCCGAAGGCACCCCCATCGTGTTTATACACGGTTTATCTTACAGTAACGAAGTCTGGCAGCGCCTGCAAGTTACGGATCTTTTGGTAGAAAAAAAGGTGCCTTTTCTAGCAGTAGACATGCCGTTTGGGGTAAAGAACCATTGTGAACCGAAAAGCCGAGATCCAAAAACAAACCTCACCTTCGTGGCAGACGCCATTAAAGATGTCTTCGGCGATGTGGCTCCAGTTATTGTGGGCGCCAGTCTAGGCGGTCACGTGGCGCTCAACTATGCTTCCAAGCATCCCGTTAAAGGCCTCTTCCTAGTAGCCCCCGCCTATGCATTTCAAAGCATGGAACTCTCCTTGGCATACACAAACTTCCACTTTCCAGTGCGAATCGTCTGGGGCGCCAACGACACCATCATCTCAGGCGAAGACATGCGCACCCTCGCAGACAAGATGCCCAACGCAAAACTCCTCGTCTACAACGGCGCAGCGCACTCTGCATATCAGGATCAGCCTGAATGGTTCAAAACTGACTTGCTCAAGCTGTACGCTTCAGCCACAACTTAGCTTGGATTTGCCAGCTTAGCCGTGACGACATAGTGGAAGGGCCCCGCTTCTGCAACGGATTCCACCGTGAAACCCGCAGCGTCAAGCAGCTTTTTCACTTTTTCTTCGCTGAACCGTATCTGCTCTGGCGGACCAAACTGTGCACCCTGCTGTTCCCAACTGAGTTTTTTCCAATCCAAATCCACCAGCTCCCCCGAGGGTTTAAGCATTGCTTTGGCGTTTTGAAGCACCGCAGCGGGGTCTTCGAAGTCGTGGAGGTCCATGCTGAAAAGCAGCATATCAGCGCAGCCCCTGCAGAAAACTGTGTCTTCCGCTTTGCCCACGGTGGTTACTATGTTGGTTAAGCCTTCAGCTTGGGCTTTCTTTCGGAGCTTCTCAACGCCTGCGGGGTCTATGTCTACGGCGTAGACTTTTCCTTTTAGACCAACTTTTTTGGCGGCTAGTATGCTGAAGTAGCCGTCTCCACAACCCATGTCAACGAAGGTCATGCCTTCTTTGAGGCTTTCAAGGATGGCGTCTGGGTTGTACCAGCTTCTGCGGCGTGTTTCGTCAAGGGCGAATCCACCGTGGCAACCGTGATGGTGGCTCATGCGGTGTTCCTCTCTTGCTTTTCTTTTTTGGCGACTAAAACCTTCATGCCTAATCACTAGTACCCCTTTAGGGTTCAGGGATAGAGAGTATAAAGTTTTTCTTCATATAAAATGAGATTTGTAGCTTGCTATACCCTATTCATGATTCGAATCTTGCTATATATTGCTTGATATATGCTATATATGTACTTCTTAGAAGCGACGTGTCGATTTCGGAATAAACCTTTATAAAAATGTCAAGTTGATACGGTGGCTAAAGTGGTGTAAAATAAATGCAAACACACATTCGTCATGGGAAAGTAAATGTCGATGTCGACGCCACCCTGCCAGTTATTGAGTGCTTTTGCGGCGCCAAAATTCTGATGATACCTAACGTTAAAGAGATGAGTAAAGCCATCGAAGCACACGCGGAAGAGCATGCAAGAAAATGTAAAACCGCTAAGGAAAAAGAAGTGGAAGCAGAAAAAGTCCAGGACCATCTAATTATGGAGCTTCTTTCAAAAGCAAGCGAGGTTTAACACCTCATCTACTTATTTTCTGAGTTGCCCCGTCGCATTATATCAGGAAGCTTCGTGGATGCTTTAGTCATTGCATCTTTTACGGCTTCCATCAACTCTTCGTTAACCTCCACTTCAACAGTTAATTTGAGGCGTCCCTTCTTATCAGCTGCTTCACTCATGGAACCACCTCCTATACCCGTTTGTCTGCTTAGGAAAAATATTAGCCAGCAAATGAAGCGCCTGCCTCCCCGTCAAGTTCAAGTCAAGCTCGATTCTGTAGTGATATTTGCCGAGGCGTTTAGTATGCGCTTTGTAGTCGCCGACTATGCCGCCTTCTTTGTAGCGGTGAAGCTGCTGGTTTAGGTAGAGCGTTATGGCTGTGGGCGCCAAGGGCTCAAACCTGAAAGCCACTTGCAGAAGCACCCGGACAGCACTCTCAATAAGCGAGCTAGAAACAGATTCATGCTCAACCATAAACTTCACGCAAAAACCAAAAAGGCGGCGCCGCTCTTGGCGGACAAGAACTTGATTAAAATAGAATTGGAGCGATTTTTTAAGGCTGTGTGACTGTAACCTAACCACAACAGGCGACCCGCCTTGAGTATGGAAGAAATCAGCAAGCAAGTTCAGCAGTGCAGGAAATGCCGTCTCTGGCAAACCGCCAAACGCGGTGTACCCGGCGAGGGACCCCTAAACGCTAAAGTCATGTTTGTGGGGCAGAACCCCGGAGCCGAAGAAGACGAAACCGGCAGGCCGTTTGTGGGCAGAGCAGGCAAATACCTCACCAAAACTCTCGCTGAATGCGGCATAAAACGCGAAGACATCTACATCACCAACATCGTCAAGCATACGTCGCCTCAGAACCGCAAACCCTACCCCGACGAAGTCGAAGCGTGCCTGCCGTATCTTATCGAGCAAATAGGGATAATTAAGCCCAAAATCATCGTGCTGCTCGGTGCGTCGGCGAAGGATACGCCCCGAGTCAAGGGCATCGAATACTTCGAAGTGATTCATCCTTCTGCGGCTATGCGCTTCACCAAGATGCGTGAAAAGTTCAGGCTGCAAATCGCAGAGTTAGCAGAGCGGTTTGGCAAAATTTAATATCAACCAAACCTGCCCCATTATTCAGGCAAGGTGCCAACATGGATAGCAAAATAGCATATGCCATAATAGTTGCATTAGTGGTCAGTGTTGCTATTTTGGGCGCTGGATTATTATATTTGCAGACTGAAATTAACAGCCTCAAACCTGCTCAGCCCACCCCAACCGTAGGTCCCACAGCAGCGCAAACAGGGGCCACTCCAACATATACTCCTCAACCGACATCCAAGTCGGACCTGCGATACTCCTACGTCGTGTATGAATTCCGCCTGAAATCAGACTACATAAACAACCAAACGTGGCTAAGCGGAAAAGTAGCCTACAACCAAAGCCTGAGTTGGAAAGAAAACTACTTCGCCTACCTTGCAAGATGCACCGTATATCCTGTTCAGATGCGGGATTCCATGGCAAGCATGATGTTTGATACCAACGAGTTTGTCAGCGCCGAATTCGACTCTACTACAGGTGCCACAAAAGTGACTTACAACTACCTAGAATACAATGGCCTGGCAGAATACTACTCCATCGAATACAACCTCCCCAACATAATCGCCGATGGGACTAGCTGGAACAAAAACTACGTTTAACGCTACCCTTCAAAAACAAAATGTTCTGGTGCGCGATCACCGTTGCTACTTAATTGGTTGCCGAAGAACGGTTTTAAGTTTTTCTGGCGCTGTCTTGCGGGGGTCGCCAAGATAAATCTCATGGTGCTTCCCTGCTAATTGGTGCCCAGCTGCTTTGATGGCGTCGTGGATTTTCTGGACGTTTGGTGCCTCTGCAGAGTAAGGTCCGATATGCATGATCTGGGCCGCTTTGCCCTCATGGAATAGTTCAAACCGCACCTTGCCGAGTGCTGGGAGATTTTTCTTTTTGACCTGCTCCAGCGCCGCTTTGAAGTCGGCTTGGGTGACGTATTTGGGCTGCATAATCATCGCCGTCCACTTCCACTCGTCCTTACGCTCCGTGCTGAACTGTGTCATGTCGTCCATCCACCAGAGCCCCTCAAGCGGCATCACCCCATAGTCGACGCCTTTGGCTTTTTTGACGATGAATTTGAGTGCGTAGGCTACTGGGTAGAGGGTTTGGACTGCATCGGTGTACTGTTGCCCTGCGGGTGCGCCTTCGCCGTCTATCATTATGAAGTTCATGTCGGGGACTTCGACAAACGAGACCTCTTTTGCGGAGGGGCTGTAGAGGTTTTTGAGTTCTTTTTTGAAGTCAATCTTTTCCAAGTGGAACGCCTAGAGAACCTTAGCGTTAAGAAAATAAAAAACTACTGTAACTCACTGCGTTGACAGCAAAACCCTACTATGGTATAGTGAAATTTAGGGTAAGTTGTGCTTCAAGAGCTTTTTCGTAGCATCCCCCGCTGACCATAATGAGGTAGTAGCCTTTTGAGAGGGGAACGTTGAGGGTGTCTTGGGGCATGGGCATTAAGTATTTGTTGTAGCTTGGTTCAGCGTTTTGGTTGCCGAATTAGTTGAGGAATTCCTGCTGGCTCCAAACAGTCAACACCGCCGCCGAATTGTTATTTGCACTATCCACGACGGTGTAGTTACCTTGCAGTGTTGCGTTTTTTGCGCCCTCTGGCACTTCAAATCCAGTGAGGAAGCAGCCTTTAGGGTTAAGAGCAATCGGTCCCGACAACACGTCTATACTGTGAGTTCCAGAAGAGTACATGCCTGCGTTTGAGCCGTTGACGGTTGCGTGGCTTCCGCCGAAAATACCTACGGTTACAAGCACTGTGATGGTGACTGCGGCTGCAACTGCCAATGTCATGTTTCTCCAGTACTTTTTTGTTCTAATTGGATTGGGCTTTGGACTGTTTTGGACTTCTGTCATTTGGGTCTAGGGTTGCATCAGTTGCATCTAGAATATGATTCCTTGTGCGTCTCGCATGTTTTTGACAGCCGTTTGTTTCTGCGGGTTTTGCTTTTTTTGTAGTTGTTGTTGCAGGGAACCGCCTATATACAACTACAACCTGCGGTTTGTGCAGAAGTTTGGCTTTTTGCTTTTGCATTTGTGTTGGGTTGCAGGCTGGTTGTGGAGTTTTTCTCAAGCAGATGCTGGGTGAGGTTAGGTTTTGTTGCTGGTGTGCTCTTTATGTGGGTGTGGTGGTTTACGGCACACCACAAGACTGCAATGGAACCACGTTGCATTCAGCCCAAGCAATGCCCCTCAACGCCCGATTCGGTGTGGGCTGAGAGATTTCCACCACAAGAACAACATACCTCCATGTTGAAAGCGCCATTGTGTGGGTGTGGGAGAATGTTGAGTCTTCTTAAAAATTAACAAGACAGTAGGTACAGCATTGTCGGGCGTCGGTCAAGGGAAAACTAGACCGCTTTGACGTTTATTGCGCCTTTCGTGTAGGGGATAAACTCACGAACTTGCTCAATGCTGGTTTTACCCGCTTTCTCACGTTGCTCCCTACTCAACTTCGCCGTCAAAGTACGCATAGTCATCTGCAGCAGTTCTTTGCCCTGATAATCCCCCGGCTGGATAACCACATAGGTTTTGGTTTTTGCTTTCACGGAGTCGATTGGTCCCCCGACGAAGCGGGTTTCTTCGCCCAAAACAATGCCGACTGCAATTCGAAGCGGCGTGTTGCGGTACCAGTTACGTTTGCCCACCACGAAGAATGCGCCATGCGGTATGGATTCGCCGCTGGGTCCGCTCTTGCTGAGTTGGTCAACTTTTACCCAGTAAACGTCGGCGGTGCCAGCGTTTTCCCTCCAAGCACGGCAGTAAGCCGCTGCAGCCTCAGCCCCTTCTTTAAGCGCTGCCTCGCTGGGTTCCTTACCCTCAGTCTTAATCACCACAAAGGGCGAACCGGTGATTTCAGCGTGAAACACGACATCTTCCTGTTTAGTGTACTTTTTGATTAAGACTTCGTTGCTTACGGTGTCTTTTCCTGCGACTACAAGGAAGCCGTCTGAGGTGGTGAACCAGCGGAACTTCTCGTACCATTGCTTGTTAGCCATTTCTTCTTTGCGTTTGGCTAGGGCTTCCACGATTTGGGCGGGTTTGAGACTTTTGAGTTCCTCTGCTTTTTTTAGTTCCTCTTCGGCTTCGGCAAGTTTCCTCTTAGAGTCGTTCAAAGCTGCCATTGCGCCTTGGGCTTTCTCCTTTGCCCGCTTGCCCTTCTCGTAGTATTCGTTGGCATTTTCGAAAAGCGACTTACGCAGGGTTAAACTGAAATGAAAATCGTCAATGCTCATGTTCAATGCGAGGTTTTTGCCATCAAAGGACTCCACGTAGCTCATGGGGGCTTTGCCTGCTTTTTTTGCCGCCATAACCTGCGTTATAATTGCGTTCCACTCGTAGCCCTGCTGATTAGCCTTGATAAGTTGTTCTTGGAAGGTTTGCAGCTCATTAAAATGCGCGTAAATTAGGTCGCCGATTAGTTTGCTCCGTTCGGATTTGCGTTCGTCTTCTGCGATAGATTTTTCCTGTTCCTCAACAATGCGTCGTAGGCGTTTGGCTTCTTGCTGAAGCTTACCCGTTTCAACAGTTCCCGCAGCTTTCTCAACCGCTGTGACCTGCAGGAAAAACTCGTCGAGAGCAGCATTGAAAGATTCGAAAGCCTGCGACTTGAAACCCTCATACCTCCTAAGCTTGAACGGCAAAACGTCAAGGTAGCCGCCGTCTTCGCTAAGGATTATGTTTGGTTCAAACCTGCTCTCCGTAACTGGTGCAAGCAGAGTTTGCAGCGCCCCAAAAATCCCCACTATCTCAGTTGGGGCTAAGTCTTTGCAAGGTTTGCTTTTTTCAACATCCGCTCGGAGCAGTGTTTCCTCTGCATAGGTGCCGCCGATTCCTAAAAACCTAGCCAGCACCCGGACCACCTCAGCATCACCGCCGTTTTTGATTACCTCTTGGATTTCCGTTTCGGTGACTTTGAAGGGGTTTTTGCCGCTTGGAGGCGGATACTCTAAAGCCACCCCCCGCACAACATCGCGGTCTCGCATTTTTTTGAAGGCCATTGCTTGAATGATTACGTTTTGCTCGTTGGTAAGTATCATGTTGCCTTCGCCAAACAGTTCCACCACAAGCTTAAGCAAACCAGTTTTTGTTTCAAAAGTCAACGTGGCAATGCGCTCGAACTCGTACTGCTCTACGCTTCGCAGCCATGAGTCACGGAGGTACTTGCGTAGCATCATACAGAACGGCGGCGGCTCAGCTGGACTCTCTTCTGCGTAGGCTGTGGAGTGAAGTCTTCGTCCAGCCTCAACTATGAGGCGGATTGCGGATGTGGTGGTTTTGTGAAGCTTGAAGACGACGGTTTTTTCGCCGAACTGATAGATGTTGTTCACTCTGCTATCCGCCACCGTCGGCTGTAGTTCTTTGATGGCTGCGGCGATGTCAAAGCTGGAAAACTCTTTTTTGCGCAAAGTATCCACCAGTTTGAAGGTATATTTCTGTTGACTATAAAATAACCGTTTGCACCCAAAACCGCCAAAAACGCAGTAAGTGGGCGACGGTGTAGTAGAAACAATTAATACTTGGGCATCTTTTTTAAGTAAGAACCAATATTACAACAACAATAGGAATAGATTTCAGATGACGCCTACTGTTCAACTCTACGTAATCAGAATTGTGCTAGGTATAATCGCAGCGGCGATTTCGGCGGTTTTCGCGACTTTCATGCCTCTCTACGACATATCCACGTTAATCAACAGCATCACTGTAGCCCTGCTGGTTTACTTCATAACCTACTATATCCTTAAGGCTAAATTCAAGGACAAGATTGTTCAGCAATCCAAAATCCTCAGTACAGGTATAGGCATGTACTTCTTCTCGTGGATATTTTTCTTCGTGTTTATTTACACGGCGATTCAGTTGCTTTCCCTTTAATATGTAGCTGTGAAATCGTTTATTTTTCCATTTTTTGGTGTGCTTTGTTCATTTTTTTGTTAATTGTGGTTGGGGTTAAGCAAAGCTTATAAACTCAAAAATTGAACTTACGACGTAAGTCTATTCAGACTGACGTGGCAGGCAGGCAATTTAGTTTATGGGCTTAAGCACAGGCTATCTAACCCCCAAACAGAGGCTAATTTGGGGTCTAAAAAGCAGTGGACTTCAGGAAGCCAACATCGCAAGAAAACTCGGCATTACACGGCAAACAGTCCACAAAACAATAGACCTCGCCAACACAAGAGTATGCGAAGCACTAAAAGAAGCCGCAGATCTAAACAGAATCGAAATCAAAACCCTTAACGCAGAAAAAGGCTTCCTCTCAGGCTACAGCCTGCACTTTAAAACTCAAGCATTCGTCACTTTCTCAGCCAAAAACGGCATCCAAGTCTGGTACAATCACGAAGGACAATGCAGCGAGTGTCAACGCCTCAAAACCTGCCGAGAAATGCTCATAGCGGAAGCAACAGAACGAAACTTCCTCATCACCGAAGACATAGACAAAATCGTCCCGTCAAAACTAGCCGACGTCTTATTCTCAAGGATAGCGAACTCAAAAAAAGACTAGTAAAATTTTGTCTATCCGTTAGCTGGTAGTTGCCTTTTTAGAGTCGCCTTCTTTTAAAAAGTTAGCAATAGTTGCTTGGCTCTTGTCGCTTCGTACCGTCTCGATCTTTTCTGGTTCAGCTTCAGCTGGTTTAGGCGCCGGAATATTCATGCGGGAAATAATGCGCATGCAATCTGCCCAAGCGCTAAAGTAGCCGCGGTCGAAGTCTCCATGTAAGCCGTTGCCCATATGAGATAGAAACTCTTTTCGGTAATTGTTGAGCGCCACTTTATCGCTGAAGTCAACTTTAGCGAAGAAGGCATAGTCATCAGAAGCGTTTTTCCGGGAGAGGTACATTCCAAAGAGAGCTCGGAAGTAGCCTCTGTTCCATTCGGTCTTCTGCATTTTCTGCTTAACACGTTCCAACTCGCGCTCTGCCTCGGTGAATTGCCGGGCAACTATGAGTTGGAAGTACCTGGTTACTAGAGCTTGTGCAATCGGCATATTTAGCGTCCACGAGACTTTGTTGCTTTCTCTTCTTCAGAGACATCTTCTATTCCGTTCTCGGTGACTTTAAGGATTTCCTCTCCTTCAGGCAAATATGGGCTTGAAACCAGCCTTGCAATGCGGATAGGCCCATGGGAAGCACGTCGCAGATACACTCTGGTGTGGCTTGTGTGGCCTACAATGTTTCCGCCGATTGGGTGAATGGCGTCGCCGAAAAACTGGTCAGGCTTCGCCATAACCTGATTAGTAACCACAGCAACAGCGTTGAAGGCGCGTGCTAAAGCGACGAGTTTATGCATGTGCTTGTTGAGTTTCTGCTGCCGCGAAGCCAGCATTTCTCTACCGATGTATTCACTTCTAAAATGAGCGGTTAATGAATCAATGATTATTAGTTTGATGTTGTTGGCTTTGATGATTTCGTCTGCGTTTTCCAGCAGGAACATTTGGTGGTCGCTTGTGTAGGCTTCTGCGTAGATAATGTTTTTTACCACTGTCTCTGGGTCTAAACCGACGAATTTCGCCATCTGAACGATGCGTTCAAGGCGGAAAGTATTCTCTGTATCGATGTAGAGTACGCCGCCGTTTAGTCCTCCCCGCTCTGGAGGTAGCTGGACGTTAACGCAGAGTTGATGGCACATTTGGCTTTTGCCGCTGCCGTATTCGCCGTAAAATTCCGTTATGGTCTGGGTTTCTAATCCGCCGTCGAGGATTTTGTCCAGCGCTTTGCTGCCTGAAGTTAATCGGGCTACGGTTTTGCGCATTTTAAACAGTTCGTCGGCGCGTATGAATGCTATGCCGACGGATGAACGGGCGGCTTCGATTATCTGGAAGGCTTTCTTTTCGCTGACACCGACGGGTTCTAGTTCTCTGGAAGTCGCCATAGCTAGTGATTCTACGGTGTGATAGCCGAGTTCCCGTAGTTTGCCTGCTGTTGCTGGACCTACACCTGGTAAGTCCTCGATGAACTCGTATTTTTTCTTGTTTTCTTCCATTCGTTTTACTAGTTCGCTTTTTTCTTCTGGGGCTTCTTCAGTGTCGAATTCGAGGGTTTCTTGGTTTTCTTCGTTTTGGATGTCGGTGTCTTCTGACATGGTTTTCACAGCTTCCTTGTGATGTGTCGCATGGGCTATTTAAAATAATTGAGTGGTGGTGTTTTTGTGGTAGCGGAGGGGTAGGTGAAAGTGAAGATTATTTTTTTATCTTTTTTAGCTCGCCTCAAATAGCGTGAAAATTTAAATTCAAATATGATGTGTATCCTCTTTTTTAAGGGTTTTTTTGTTCTTTCAACCTTAAAGTTTGACATTTGGAAAAGCTTATATTAAGTTACAGTTAAAACACACAATCACTAAATAGGTGATGCGATGAATAAAAACACTATATATGTCATAGTCGCGGTTATCGTCGTTATTCTCGTCGTCGGCGTCGCGGGCTATATGTTCTTGGGAAATAACAATGGAGGCACGACTAATCCAACTCCAACACCTGCACCAACCACCATCGTTGGAGCCAGCACAGTACAATTCAACGTTAATGACAGTGGAGTAGTTTACACATTCTCAGCCAAAAACTTCAATGCATCATCCGTCGTCGTGCGCGTTGATATGGACCTTGGAGCATCTGGTAACTACAGCTATATCCTAGATGCTGGTCAGGAAAAATCATGGGCAAGCGTTAACGGCGCTGCATTCGCAGCAAGCACATTCACCTCTGACTGGTCTACCTATGGCACATTATACAACGGATACGTTGACAAGATTGTTGCGCACGGAAGTACTTCTGACTTCACAGACGGTACAGCAAGCTTCTACTGCATCGCTGCAAACCCGACACTCGAAGATTCCCTTTTCACACCTTAAGACCGCTTTGTTGGTTTCTTAACCAACATCCTTTTTCCTTTTTTTGGGCCCTGCTTTTGTAAACAAAAAAGTTGTTTTTGTAGCAACCGCAGATTTATAGAAACTATGTTCTTAAGTTAATTGTCCATCTTTGACTTCGTAGATTATGTTGCCGCCTGTTTTCATGTTGATCTGGTCTATTTCCTGAATCATACGGTTAACCATCCTGCCCACCACAAGAACAAACACGTTAAGCCCACGTGATGCGGCGATGGCGGCTGAGCGGCTTATCCCGAACTCGAGGCTGGGCTTTTTACCTATCTTGCTGAGTACGGCTCTGCCGACTGCACCCATGACTCCGACGCGGTCAGGCTGGAACTCATCGTAGAACGCTTTTACCTTTTTGATGTCAGTTGCGTGTGAGCCGCCTTTACGTATGCTAGGCAGCTTTACGATGAGGATTTTTCCCTGTTTCACCTTAACTTTGCCGTGGAGGTCTTTTAGCCCCAGGTCTTCGCCGGCTGCTGCATCGGAGAGAGCGGTTCCTTTTGCTTCTGCAGTGGGGCTGTCGGCTGCAACAGTGTACATGACGCCTTCACGCATGATTAAACCCACTTCTTGCCCTGCTTTGACGGGTTGGGTGGCGATGGCTGGCCATGCGCGCTCGATTTTTAGGTCCTGTTTTATGGTGTTAACGTAGTTTTCTAGGTTGCCCATGTTTTCTCGGAGTTTGCTGACGCCTTTGGGGGTTAGGTGGTAGTCTGCGCGTTCGCTGCCTGCTTCAAGGAGGCCTTCTCTTGTGAGTTTTTTGAAGTATTTTGATATGGCTTGTATTGTTATGCCTAGGGCGTCGCTGATGTCTTTTTGTTTTATGTGTGGTTGGTTGCGCATTACTTCGAGTAGGATTTGGAATTCTGTGAATTCTCCTTTTTCTCGGAGGAGTATGGGCGGTGTTTGTTTAGGTTTTTTCAATTCAACCATCGTTTAACTAAAGTTAAACAAATATTAATAAGGTTTTGGCTGGATTATCCAACATTAAGCAGAGGTAAAAACATGCATATAATGGAAGGCTTCCTCCCTCACCCATGGTGGGAAATATGGTTCGCAATATCAATCCCCATAGTAATCTACGGCATCTACCGCTTAACAAAAATAAGCAAAAACGTTCCAGAAGCTAAACCCCTCTTAGCATTAATGGGCGCATTCATATTTGTCCTCTCAGCACTCAAACTCCCCTCAGTATCAGGTAGTTGCTCACACCCCACAGGCACAGGATTAGCCGCAGTAATCTTAGGCCCCGCTATAACTTCTGTGCTTTCAATGATAGTTCTGCTTTTTCAGGCGCTGCTTTTGGCTCATGGCGGATTAACAACTCTTGGCGCAAACCTGTTTTCAATGGGAATCGCCGGACCGTTCTTGGCTTATGCAATTTGGATAATCTGTAAAAAAGCAAATGCTCCCCGTTCAGTAGGCATATTTCTAGCAGCATCATTAGGTGACTTATTTACATACGTTGTTACATCAGCTCAACTCGCATTAGCAATTCCCATAGGTAACGGATTTATTGATGGCTTCATATTATTCGGTGGAATATTTGCAGTAACCCAGATTCCTCTAGCAATCGCAGAAGGCATACTTGCAGTCATACTCTTTGACTTCCTAGCGAAATACAAAGGCCAACTTTTAGGCGCACTGAAAGTACTTAAATTACCCAAAACTACACAAACGGAGGCAACACAATGAAGACAAAACACTACATTATCTTAATCGCGATAATGATCGCCATCTTCGTTACGCCCCTCGTTATTATGCCAAATGCTGAATACGGTGGAGCCGATAGCACAGCGGAAGAGGCAATATCTGATACAGGCTACGAACCATGGTTTAGCCCCATCTGGGAGCCACCAAGCGGAGAAATAGAAAGTTTACTCTTTGCACTACAAGCAGCTATTGGCGCCATCATTATTGGCTACTTCATAGGCTATGAACGTGGAAAGCGTGCAAAAAAAGAAATTAAGGGTGCAGCCGTCAATACGGTTGGTTGAAAAAAAGGAATGGCTCACAGCGACTACTACGCCCAAATCGACAGGTACGCTTACATAAATAAGCTATCCAAATGTAGTCCAGTCACTAAAGCTTTTTTTGCCCTTTCTACTTTAATTATAACAGTTTCTGCCCAGTCAATCTTTGTGCCAATAATAGTTTTTTTGATTATGACTTTTTTAGTGCTTCAATTAGCGGGTGTAAACGGCCGTTTTTATGTAAAGCTTCTTCGTTACCCAACATTCATGGTTGCGTTAAGTTGCCTTCTTATTGCTTTGTTTTCTTTTAGTGGCGGTGAAGCTTTAACTCAGATACCTTTCAACGGCTTCACTTGGACAATATTCAAAAGTGGAGTTTCATTGGCAATTAACATCTTTTTTAGAGTAGAAGGCGCGCTTTCTTGCTTGTTCTTTTTAGTGTTAACAACTTCCATAACTGATCTTAGCCTGCTTCTTAGACGCATTCATGTTCCTAAAGCGCTTATCGAAATATCTATGCTAATTTATCGTTACATCTTTGTGTTTCTTGAAGTCTCCGAGCAAATGACTATTGCTCAAACAATGCGGTTAGGAAAGGGTGGTTATATGAAAAAAATCCGTGGATTAGCTTTGCTTGCAGGGAACCTCTTTATACGGGCACTGGAGCAAGCAGAACGCACTTTTACTGCAATGAGTTCAAGAGGATATGACGGTAACATTAGGGTGCTTGAAGAGTTTCCTAAACCAAACAAAATTATGCTTGTCGCAATAGCGCTTTTTGAAGTGTTGCTTGCTATTTTGGTCTTTTTAACATTAAACTTTGGAGTCTTGTAATATGTTGTTTAGAATCGACAATTTGGTACATCAATATTCGGATGGAACAACAGCGTTAGATGGCGTATCACTGAGTTTTGAACGTGGCGAGCGTATTGCTCTTTTAGGCACTAACGGTTCAGGGAAAACCACCCTTCTTAACCACCTCAACGGTATACTAAAACCAACTTCAGGCGCAATCTATTATGAAGATAAGCCTTTAGGCTATGACGCTAAATCGTTGCTTGAATTAAGGCGCCGTGTTGGTTTTGTTTTCCAAGACCCCAATGATCAACTTTTTGCGCCCACCGTGAAGCAGGATGTAGCTTTTGGGCCCTTAAACCTTGGGCAAACCCCTGAGCAAGTCAAAAAAGTAGTCGATGAAGCCCTAGAAACTGTGGGCATGATTGAGTTTAAGGAGAAGCCACCGCATTTTCTGAGTTTGGGGCAAAAAAAGCGGGTTGCGCTCGCAGGTGTGCTTGCTATGCAGCCAGAAGTTATTATTATGGATGAGCCCACGTCGAACCTTGACCCCCGTGGAACAAGTGAGATTCTTCATTTGCTTTTAAGGTTGAATAAGGAAAAAGGTATCACGTTACTGCTGGCTACTCATGACGTGGATATGGTGCCATTATTCGCAAACAAACTCTACATCCTCAACAAAGGTAAATTGGTCTCCGAAGGCACACCTAAAGACCTGTTTTCTGATGCAGAGTTGATACGCAGAGTGAATTTGCGTGCTCCACGGTTGACGCATCTTTTTGAGGTTCTAAAGAAAGAGGATAACTTGCCGATCGATGAGAAACTGCCTCTAACAATCGGGGAAGCAAGAAAAGAAATCCTTAAACTCATAGATCAAGCATCAAATCAAAAGTGAAATGTGTAGATGAGCGCGGTTGAAGCCTCTATCGTCGGCGTCATAGTCATCGGTTTACTGCACGGTTTGGAGCCGGGTCATGGCTGGCCGCTTGCACTGCTCTACTCTGCAAAAACCACCCGCCCCACGTTTTATGCGGTTGTGAGTTCGGGTATTTTGGCGGCTGCCCACTTCATATCGTCAATCGCGGTTGTTCTGATCTATGTCGTGGTGAGTGCTTTCTACAGTTTTTCCAGCCCAATCCTCACCTACATCGCCGCTATCGTGCTGGTTATTTTGGCAATCAGAATGTTCACCGAAAAAGTCGAATCCAACTTGGAGCTGCAGCATGGGCATTTCCACGATAACACATGCGACTTGACCCACCAGCACGAGCATGAACACTCCGAAACAGGCAATCACACACATGAGCATACGCATCCGAAGCGGCTAAACATGAGCCTTTGGAAACTCGCCAGCTGCGCTTTCGTTTTGGGTTTTGCGCATGAGGAGGAGTTTGCGTTGTTGGCGTTGGCTGTGGGTGGGGTTAGTCCTGTTTTGTTGATGGTTTCGTATGGGCTGGCGGTGGCTGTGGGGCTTATCGGTGTGACGGTTTTGGGTGTTAAAATGTTTGAGCGTGTCAAAGATCGCATAGGCAGATACGAAAAGTACATCCCAAAAATCAGTGGCGTAATCTTGATTGTTATGGCGGCGGCGCTGGTCCTGGGTGTGCTATAGGCTTTTGTTTACAGCGCTTTTTGTTTACAAATATTGAACGATAGCGGAAAATCAGCTGGGAATATCATAGCCTCTTGCGGTTACCATCTTGCCCTTGACGACCTTCGTCGCCGAGTTGCCCACAACAATCGTGGTCACCATATCTATGTCGCAGTTCAACAAGTCCTTGAGCGTGGTAATCGTGAAGTTCTGTCCTTCCCTACCCGCCTGCCGAACAATGCCCACAGGCGTCTGGGGGTCAATGTATTTCATCATTATCTCGTAAGCTTTCGCTAGGGGTTCGATGCGTCCTTGACTCTGCGGATTATAGAGGACGATTGACATGTCTGCTTGGGCGGCTAATTCGA
>JBNIDR010000011.1:0-37740 GCA_050108155.1 Bathyarchaeia archaeon
CAATGAAGGATGCAGGCTGCGTATCAGTCTGGTTCGGCGTTGAATCGGCGACACAGCAAGTCTTGGACGCAATGAAAAAAGGCATCACCCCCGAGTTAACCGAGAAAGTCATCGGCTGGGTCCGCGAAGTCGGCTTGAAACCCACACCAAACGTTATCCTAGGCTTCCCTGGCGAAACCAAAGAGAGCGCATGGAAAACAATTAAATTCATAGAAAAAATCGCTCCTGACGCAGTTGGATTCTACAACGTTGCCACGCCGTTCCCAGGCACCCCGCTGTATGACCAAGTTAAAGCGAATGGTTGGCTGCGTATCACTGACTTCGACAAGTACGACACCACACGTCCCATCTTTGAAACGCCGCAGCTAAGCATGAAGGAACTGGGCAAACTCCGCGAGGGAGCATTCCATCACTATTACCTACGAAAGGCATACTGGTGGGATAAACGCCGCCGCTTCAAAGTACAAACAGCAATCGTTGTAGGCATGCACTTCGTAGCAAACATAAAACTAAAATTAAGAAGAAACTAACCCGCCTTCTTTTCTCTACGGGCAATACTTACCTGGTTTTGTCAATTACCAAGCTAAGCACCGCCCAGAAACAACATTTTTGTTGCCGCTACCCTTTTTCGTTGTCTAATTTGTTAAGGCCGCTGGCAATGGCTCCCACAGTACACAACTGTACTGAAAACGAACAGGGTTCAATCAAACCTTGACTTTTTTCCTGTACCGTAAACCCTCAACTAAGAAAATAACCGCCGCAACCACTGTGACAATTGTTAGAAGCCAAAAGGATTCCTCAATCGGCGAGTTCAGCATCAAATGCGGAATTAAAACAGCGATTTCCGCTACCAAGACACATACGAAAATTAGGCCAAAGATTGCAAAGCGTGGCAGAAGCTTGCGCCCAACCCAAACGTAACCGCTGAGTCCAACCTTCTTTTTCATAATATAGTTGCCGTATTCGTCCTTATCCACTAAGCCCAGTTCAGTTAAGCGCTGAAGGTTTCGGTATGCAACGCTGGGGCTGCTAAGACCTGCGCCACGCATAAGGTCGCGGGGTCCAACCGGTCGGGCTGCCTTAACAATGAAAACGTATGTGCTGAAGAGGGTTCCGTTGAGTTCCTTCTGCTGTTGCTCCAAGTATACACCTGATTGTTGGTATAAGCGCTCTTTGGCTTTAAAAAATAAACTGAAAAAACCTAGTTTTTCTGAATCATCATCATAAGCGAAGGCGTTGGAACACCAACAAACGGAGTAAGCCGCTTCCACTGCGCCACCGAAAAGTTGCATTTCTTAGCCAGTTCCTCAAGACTTTCAAGGGTGAAGAATTGGCAGTGCGCATCCCACCGTAGCCCCTCCTTGCCCTCGGGGACTTCGATGATGACGTAGCCGTTTGGCGCCAAGATTCGGTGGCACTCGTTTAGGAACTTTTCTGGGTACCAGAGGTGCTCAAGAATCTCTGTGGCTATGATTACGTTGAAGCTGTTCTCAGCAAAGCCTGTGCGTTCCGCGTCAGTTGCTACGACTAAAAGGTCTTTGTGTTGATGCGCCAGCGGCGTGATGCCAGGGAGGTCTGCGCAGGTGACTTTGTTGCCCATGTCGTAGATGTGCTGGCTGATGATTGCTGGTCCACAGCCGATGTCGAGGATGTCTAAGCCTTTGCCGCCTGCAGCCTTAACCATATCCGTGATGGTCTGGTTGCGTTGGATGCTCATGGTGCGGGCTTGTGCTTCAGCCGTGCTATGCATAAGGTGCGAGATGTACTGGTCGTATTCCTGCCACTTCAGCCAAGTTTCACGGTTCTGGAACCGTTTGCCGTAGCGGGTTTCCCGAACTATGATGCGTTGTATCTGTTTGGGGTTCATGAGTAGGTAGGCTATGCCTTGAATGTGCATTTTGATGTTGCCGTAGCTGAGGTCGTCTTGCATGAAGAAGCGGCTGATAAACGTGATAAACCTGTTCACATGTTCCCCTCGCGGTTGGCTAAAATGGGGTTTTGGGTAGTATTAAGTTTGCGCTTTCCCCGAAAAATCGAAGTTGCCCGTTTCAATAAGGGTGTTTTTCGGTTCTGCTTGCGGCAGTCTCCACAACCAGCCTGCAACGTCCCGCAGACGCAGATGCAAAAACACATTTACCCACACAGTCGGCTGGTTGTTGTTGTGTATAGGGCCTTGCCTGCAACAACAACTACAGGAAAAACAAAATTTTGTAACCCCAAAAAAAGGAAGGAAACAGAGAAAGCCACTGACTAAGCTACTTTTTGCGTTTTGACCTCACAGGCGCAACTACTGGTTCTTCTTGTTTCCGGGTTTCTTGTGTCTGTGTTTTCTTTTGGCGAGCGGCAAATTCATTCTCGATTGCGACTCGGTGCACGTTATTGTATGCGCAGAATGGAATGATTTTCTTGTCGGGCGTAATGTAGTGAACTACACATCTTCGGACGCGGTTGACGTCAAAGTTGTAGCTATCCATAAACGCCATACAGCCAATTAGGAAGATTCTGCGTCGGATTTTACCCAGCGCCTGATAAGAGGGGTTCATATGCATCTGCATAATACTCTTGATCAGGGTAAAGGTACCGACTTCCTTTGTTACCAGCAGCATATTCATCGAAATCATAGCCCCCATAAACAACGAGGACAAAAGCTGAACCTTGTTTTTGGATTCAGCGTTTTCAGCTGTCTTGCGGATAGTGTTGAAGAATCGATCGAAATTGACGAAGCGATTAATCGGGTACATTTTCCCAGTATTAGGCGAAACGTAAACCCAGTTGACAATGCCACATTGGGGGCTGCAACTGAACAGTGGCCATGGCTTCTGCATGAACTTACGCATTATTTTGATTGGAGAAGTCATCACAGACATAGGGAACAAATCGGTTGTTTTGATTTCCCCGTTAGTCTGCTTCTCCACGTCCTCTGCGAAGCTCCATTCACGGAAGTTTTCACGGAACGGGTTCTCGGTGGCTCGCCCAGTAAAAGCGATGGGCTGAAAAATTAATCCTCGAACAATATCGGTGTTTTTGGCTGCAAATCGGATCATGTCGCCGACTTCTTCATCATTTAGACTCTTCATGAGCGTGTTGACTAGAATGACTTCTATGTCATATTTGCGGCAGACATCAATTGCTTTGAGCTTTATGTCCACAAGCGGAAGACCACGGATTTTCTTGTTAAATTCCTCATGGAAGCTGTCAAAGGACAAGTAAACAATGTTTAAGCCGTTATCTTTAAGCCGCTTAGCTAAACCCTCATCGGTGACCAAGTGGGTACCGTTGGTAGCCAAAATCGTCATGAACTTCAGTCTGTGCGCTGCAGCGATGATTTCAGGCATATCTTCCCGCTCAAGCGGTTCCCCACCAGAGAAAAGGATTGCTGGGGGCTTGGGGTTTGCTTTAGCTGCGAACTCTAGCATATCTATGAGCGCTTCTTTAGTGGGCTCATAATCGGTTGTCTCCTGCCCCGGAAAAGTCGAGAAACAAACGGCGCAACGGAAATTACAACGTTTAGTTACGTCGATTACGCCGATGACCGTGCCTGAGGCGTGGTTTTTGCAGGTCTCGCAGACATAGGGGCAACCTTCGGGGTTTTTGGGTGCGCTGAGATCGCCGAGGTACTGGAACTGATCGTATTTGCACATGTGGTCCCAAATGGGTTGGCTTTGCCAGTGCGTAGCTTTGAATTCACCATGTTCGGGGCAGTGTTTTGTTATTTGTATTTTGCCGTTTACAGTGGTGAGTTTTGCATCGATTTTCTTTTGGCATTCGGGACATATGCTTTTGGTTTCACTCAAGCGAGTAGCACTCCAGCGATTCCTTCAACTATTAATGCTAAGGGCAGCAACATCATTGACATGGTCACGATCCGCTCATATTTGTGTATGCTCGCTATTGAAGTTGCTGAAGTGAACAAACGTAAAGCAGAGTAGATAAGTAAAACGCTCCAGAGCAGAATAAATGGTAGATAGTAGACTGTGAATTCCCCAATGAGGTAGGGTAACGGTGCAAGTACCCCTGTAAGAAGGAAGAATACACCGCCGACTTTAGCTGCGCTAATGTTACCGATTTTCTGTGGCAGAGTGGGATAACCGACTTTTGCGTCACCTTCCACACTGAAAATGTCCCGCAGCACATTGCCGCCTATGGTGCCGAAGGCTATTGGATATAGGCTCCACGAAATCAGGCTCACAGTATTTGTGGCGGTTGCTTGACCATAAAGAAAAGCGGTTCCAGTTAAAACGCCCATTAGGAGGTTAGCTGCGAATCCTGATTTGCGTTTAATGAGATACGAGTACACCAGAAGCAGCAGTGAATCGATTAGGATAATTGTGAAGCTAAGCCAGTTAATCAAAGCCGAGATAACTAAGCCTAAAGCAAAAAACACAGCTGAAACGGCGACGGCCTGCTTCTTGGAAAGCGCACCTGAGGGAATGGGACGTTTGGGTTTTATTACTGCATCACTCAAACGGTCATAGTAATCGTTTATGGCAAATCCGCCTGAAGCAGTGAAAGATAAAGAAAAGAACGTAAGCAGCGCCACAACTGCAACATCCATGGGTCCCAGAAGTGTTGGAATGTCAGCAAAGTTCCCTTTGAGTATGGCAAAGGCTGTTAAAACGGATAATCCGCCTGTCATGAGCCAGTATGGAAGACGGAGAAGCGCAACTAATCCTCGAATCGGCGAGGAATGGTTCATATCGTGATTTTCCTGTCAGCGATGACTTCTTTTATGCTTTCTTCGAGTGTGACTTTGGGTGTCCAGCCGAGTTCCGTTTTGGCTTTGGTAATGTCGAACCAAATTTTGGTTACGTCGCCCTGCCAAGAGACCCCTGTGGTTGTTACAATGGTTCTTTTCTGTAGGTTGAGAATCTTCAGAATCATATCAGCGAGTTCGAGTATGGAGACGGTTTTGCCTAGACCTAAATTGTAGACTTCGCCGTTAACGTCTTCTTTTTTGCCAAGCAGTACAAGCGCCTCAACAACGTCGGATACATGCACAAAGTCTCGGCATTGCTTGCCGGTGCCGATGATTTCTAGTTTATCAGGGTTTTTCGCCAGTTTTTCCAGAAAATCGTGTATAACACCATGGCAACGCAAACCGTAAACATTTGCGAATCGAGTTATTACGATGTCTAAACCGTATTGTTCTTTGTACATTTGACAGTATTGTTCGCCGACGACTTTGCTTAAGCCGTAGCATGAGAATGGGTGGAATCCGTAGGTTTCGGGTGTTGGGAAAACTGTGGGGTTACCGTATACAGCTGCTGATGAGGCGAAGACGACTTTGGCATCGTCTTTGCGCGCCTTTTCTAGGACGTGGAGGGTTCCTTTTGCGTTTGTTTCGAAGTCAACAAGCGGGTTCTCCATCGAGTAGCCCACAACTACTTGTGCGGCTAAGTGATAGATTAAGTCCTGTTTAGGCTGGCTGCAGAGGGTTTTGAGGTCTAGGATGTCGCCTTTGACGAATTTTGCACTCGGGACATCTTTGATGTTCTGCATGGTGCCGCTTGACATGTTGTCGTAGATCGTTAAGTTGTTAGTTAAGCCCGAGAGTTTCTTGCAGAGGTGATACCCTATGAATCCTGCTCCGCCAGTAACCAGTATTTTTTGCCCGTCCACTCATTGTTCCCCCAGTTAACGATAAAGCCTATATGTATACAGGCGAGTTGGTAGGTATATGTCGGCGATGAAAGCTATAAAAGTTTTCAAGGATTTGCTGTCTTTCCTAACCATCATCCCAGTGGGCGGAAAAGAAGACTTCATTTTTACCACAGCTGAGAACATGTGGCTTTTTCCCGTAGTCGGCGGCTTAATCGGCTTGCTGGGCGGATTATACTTTGTTGCGTCAAGTTTAATCGTTAGTTTTCTGCTGAGCTTAATCAGCGCCTACCTTGCCTTGCCTATGGCAGGCACTTTGATTCCTGCCGCTATGACCATTGCTTTTCTGCTGGTGATAACTGGACTGCAGCATTTTGACGGCTTAATCGACTTAGGCAACGCAGTCGGCATCCGCAACCAGCATGACCGAAACATGAAGGCGCACGCGTGGACAGTTACCTATGCAGGCGCAGTACTGGCAATTGCCATAGAGATGCTGGCGTTTATCGGCTTGTTTTTGGTTAATCCTTCAAACCTCTGGTTCGGATTCTCAGCAGTCGTTCTGGCAGAGGTCTCAGCGAAGCTTTCGATGGTGACGATTGTTTGGGCGGGTAAGCCTTCGCACAAGGGGTTGGGGTCGATTTTTCTGGCTAAAGCCAAAAAGAACCTCAACGCGGTCGCCTACATATTCTCGGCGCTGATTGTTTTGCCGATTATTTTTGTTACTGGAAACACAGTTTTGGGTTTAGCCTCGGTTGCCCTGGTGTTTGTTAGTGTGCCAGTTGCTTTTGTCATGAATAAAGTCTCAAACAGCGTCTTCGGCGGAGTTAGCGGCGACATGATTGGGGCAACCAATGAAACAGCGCGGGCTGTGACGCTGTTGCTGTTTGCGTTGGTGCTTTGGGTGGTGGCTGCTGCTTGAAGGTTCCCGCTTTGATAATGGCTGGCGGCAAAGGAAGCAGAATGGGGTTACCCACCGAGAAGCCTATGTTGCCGTTTTTGGGTAAGCCGCTGCTGGATTGGGTTGCAGAAGCCGTCCTAAACGCCAAAAACGTCTCAGAATTCTACGTCATAACAAGCTCCAACACGCCCAAAACCGAGCAGCATTGCCGCGAAAAAGGCTGGAAAACCGTGCACACAGACGCAAAAGGTTACCATAACGATTTGAAGCAGGCTATCCGCAGGCTGGGCTGGATGGGACCTGTGCTCACGATGCCCTCAGATGTCCCCGCAATAACTGGGCCGATTTTAGACAAGGTGATAAATGAGTTTGAGGCTTCGGGAAAAGAGTTCTTGGCTGTGTTTGTGCCCATTGAGAAGCGGCAGAGTTTGGGGTTGTCGATTTCCTCCACCGACGAATACAGGGGCGTCTGGTATGCGGTGTCAGGCGTTAACGTGATTAACGGCGAAAAAACACTCGGCGAAGGCAAAATCGAAACGGCTGCATTAATCACTGAGGAAATACAGGTAGTCCTCAATGTTAATACGACTAAAGACTTTGAAGTAGCAGAGAAACTTTTGAGGATTTGATGTCGGCGTTGTTTGGAGCAGGCAAGGCCCTATACACAACAACAACCAGCCGACTGTGTGGGTAAATGTGTTTTTGCATCTGCGTCTGCGGGACGTTGCAGGCTGGTTGTGGAGCAAACTACTGGTTGGTGCAAAAATCCAAACCTGAATCGATGGCGGAATTGTGATGACAACCGCGTACGAAAACACTGCAGATTTTGTCTAATCAATTAGTTGCCGTTTTTAGAGAAATCTTTACATCCCCCACATCACCAATTACCTACCAGAACCGCTTGGAGAACGGCACCCACAATGAGCATCCTCAGCCACGACACATTCTGGAATGCAATCGTATCCATGCCTATGACCAAGCGGATGCTCCAGCTCTCGCTGAAAAAGTGTCCGGAATGTGGCAGAACTGTGCTGGAAGCGGCGCTGGATGATTACGGCGGCAAAACCGACAAAAAATGCGGCAAATGCAGTCACCTCTACTCGCAGATAATCGCTTTCTGGATTGAGTTCCTGCGTAGGGCGCTTGGTTTTAAGCGGGCAAAAGTGGAGAAGCTCCTCACAGACCGCTATGCGCGGAATGCTGTTCTAAACTTGGTTGAATCTTTCGAGCATTTTGGTATTAAGAAGCCTATGTCGCTTGTTGCGCCTTTTTTGGTGGTTTGGGATTTCACGCACAAATGCAACCTGCGCTGTAAGCACTGCTACAGCAACAGCGGCGAACCCGACGAAGGCGAATTAACCACCGCGCAGGCGCTCAACGTCGTCGACCAGTTGGCAGACGCACACGTTACGGCGTTGGCTTTCAGCGGCGGCGAACCCTTAACCCGCAAAGACTTCTTCACCGTGGCAAAACACGCGTCCGACCGTGGGCTCTACGTGTCGCTTGCCTCAAACGGCACTCTACTCAACAAGGAGAACGTGCAGAAACTCAAAGAAGCCCACGTCAACTACATCGATATATCCATAGATGGGGCAACCGCAAAAACCCATGACGACTTCCGAGGAGTTCCAGGTGCCTACGACAGAGCCGTTGCGGGACTCAAAAACTGCATAGAAGCAGATATCTGCGCCTGCATAGCTACAACGGTCGGAAAAAACAACATGGCAGAGCTCCCTGCAATAATAGACTTAGCTGAGGAACTGGGCGTGGAGCGCTTCACCTACTTCAACTTTATCCCTGCTGGGCGCGGCAAAGATCACGCTGACCAAGACCTCTCCGCTCAGGAGCGCGAAGACGTAATGCGTTATCTTCTTAACCGCATGTCAGCAGGCTGCAAAACCACCATACTCGCCACCGCCCCCCAACTCGCGCGGGTAGCAGCTCAGTGTCAAGGCAACTCGGGCACAGGTGAAGTCACAATGGCGCTGGCACACATGCAGACCGTCAAAGTCACAAAGAAAGCGGTACCACTGGGCGAGTTCATCGGAGGCTGCGGAGCAGGGCGGCTTTACTGTGCTATTTCTCCGCAAGGTGACGTGCGTCCCTGCGTGTTTCTCCCCGTTAATGTGGGCAACCTCAAAACGCGGACATTCAAAGACATCTGGCTAAACGCACCGCTCTTCAACGCCTTCCGCAACAGAGCCAACCTTAAAGGCAGCTGCAGCAAATGCACCTACAAGTATATCTGCGGAGGATGCCGAGCACGCAGCGCAGCTTACCATAACGGTGACACTCTAAACGGTGACCCGGGCTGCCTTAACGGAGTGAAGATAGCAAATGGCAACTAACACGGTTAAAATCAGCCGTGCAGGTGAGGACATAAGCGGCATCATAAAAGAAGCCGTCTCAAACGCTAACCTTCGAGGCAAAAAACGGATTTACATCAAACCCAACCTCAGCCACCCCGAATACCTGCCCGGCGTTGTCACCAGCCCAGAAGTCATGCGCCAGGTCGTCAGCTTACTCCGCGACGGCAACAGCGAAGTCATAGTGGGCGAATCCAACGGTTTTAACTATCCCTGCTGGACCGCTTTCGACAAGACAGGCGTGCAGGCAGCGGTTGAGGCGGCAGGCGGCAAAGTCATCAACCTCTCCGAGGACAAAGTGGTCGAAGTCAAATTCCAAACCAACACGCCCCTCAAGCGGCTCTACCTCCCCAAAACCGTAATAGACGCCGACGCCGTGGTCGATTTACCGTTGATGAAGACGCATGAGTTTATGGCTTACAGCGGCGCCCTCAAAAACCTCTTCGGATGCGTGCCAAGCAACCGTCGCATCTATCTGCATCCATACTTGCCAGAGGTGTTCTATCGTCTCTACACGCTTTTCAAGCCCGCGCTAACAATCATGGATGCCCGCATTGGCATTGAGGGCAACGGACCCACCAAAGGCAAACCCGTCAAAATGGGCCTGTTCCTAACGGGTAACGACGCTCTGGCAGTTGATATTGTGGCGGCTGAGGTGATGATGCTTGATTGGAAGAAAACCTACCTCAAATACGTCGCCGACAAGTCAGGCTTCAACGGAAACGCCATCCAAGTCGAAGGCTTACAGGTAAAGGAGGTTGCGCACCGCTTTGAACCGCCCCGAATCGACCTCCCCGTGAAGGCACAGATGATGATTTACCAGCACGAATACTTGACAAAGTTTTTCTTCTGCTCACTCGGCATCGTCCAACTGTTTCAACGCATCACTAAAACCTACCGAAAAGAGCCAATACAAACCGCGTAGGCTTTTTCTTACGCCTTCATTTTGGTTAAAGCCTCGACCACTAAGACCCGCAATGCAGGTAAACGTTCCTTAACAGTCTTCCAAATAACCTCTAAGTGGACACCGAAGTAGCCGTGAATTAGTTTGTCTCTCATCCCCGCCATGTCTTTCCAAGGCACATTGGGGTATTCCCGCCTTATGGCTAGAGGTACATGTTTTGTTGCTTCACCGATAATTTCAAAATTTCTGATTACCGCATCAACCGTTTTCCTATCGCTAACAAAGTCCGCGTAAGTTAACCCTTTAGTGTAGGTTTCGATGCTGTTTATGGCGTCGAGTATATCCTCAAGGTAGACTTGAGAATCTCTCAAACATAGACCGCCTCGTTTAGAATTCGCTCTTTGAGGCGAGGTTTAATCCCGTCTTTCATGACGAGGTCAACTTTGACCCCTAAAAGGTCACTTAGATAATTCTCAAGTTCTACGAACTGGAATAGGTCTATTGTTTCTGTGAAAGTAACTAAAACGTCTACATCACTTTTCTTTTTTTGCTCATGTCTAACGTAGGAACCGAAAATTCCAATCTCTTTTACTTTATAATTCCGTGCTAATTCATCTTTATGCGAAGCCAAAGTCGCTTTTAGCTTCTCAATAGTCTGCATTTTTAGTCAAGAAATAAAGGTAGGTTGTTTCCTATTAAAGATTGATGAAACAGCCAAGCTCTGCCTGCTGAGGAAAAAAATTACCTGAGCGCTTCTTGATAGACTTTCATAGCGTCCTTGACTACAATGCGCCAATCCAGCTGCTCCACCACCGTCTGCCGCGCTTTTGTCCCCATCTCCGCCGCCTTCGCAGGGTGCTCAAGCAAGTAGAGGATGGCGTTTGAGAACTCCCCCGAATTGAAGGGTTTTACGAGCAAGCCGTTTTTGCCGCTTTCTATGGTTTCTGGGATGCCGCCCACCGTCGTCGTCACCACAGGTAAACCAGTTGCCAACGCCTCCAAAACCGCAAACGGGTGATGTTCATAGAAGGTACTGAAAGCAAAAACATCCGCCGCTTGGTAGAGGAGGGGCAGTTTCTTGTCGGGATAGTAACCTGTGAAGATGATGTTGCCGATTACGCCGAGCCGCGTCGCGTGGGCGATGAGCTTGTTCATTTCGTCGCTTTGCCCCTTGCCAGAGATGATGAATTTGGCGTTGGGGAATCGCTTGACCACCGCGGGCATGCTCTCGATTAGGGTGAAGAGCCCCTTGCGCGCGTAGAGGCGCCCGACTGAGACGATGGCGATGTCGTCTGGGTTAAAGCCTAACTCCGCCTTGACTTTGCGTTTGTCTGCGGAGGGCTGGAATTTGTGGATGTCGACGCCGTTGTGGATGACTTGGATTTTGTGGGCGGGTATCTTGTAGTAGTTTGTGAGTTCCCACTTGGTGAAGTGACTAACCGCGATGATTTTGCGTGCCCGATGCAACATGCCTTCCTCGAAGAACCGCAGGAATCTGTTGAAGCTGACGAGGAACTTTTCGTTGGCGTTCAATCGTAGGTAAGGTTCGCCGCGGATGGCTTCCGCTTCGCCCTTCCAAGTCGAATGCACAGTGCAGACGAGCGTTTTGCCGAAGTTGGGCGGCACAGCAAAGTTGGGTGTAAGCGGCAACTGCGGATGCATGACATCCACGTTTGCGGCGGCTTTGACGCTTTGGAGTTTGCGGTTGCTGGCCTGAGCAAGCATGAAGGATTTGACGATGGGCATTTTGGGGATTTTCAGGAAGGACACGTCTAACTGGGGGTTGACGTGTACGTCTTGGGTTTGGTTTTGGCCTGTTACGACGTAGATTTTGTAGCCGTTCTTGAGAAGTTCGCTGCTGAGGTAGTAGACGTAGCTGCCTGTGCCGCCTGTCAAGGGCCAGTATTCTGGGGAGATGAAGCAGACCTTCGGCGGCATCACTTGTTCCTCCCTGAGATGTAATGGAGGCTTGTGTCGACTGCTCCAACAAACCACGCTGCAGAACGAACATAATAGAGCACAACCAGCCGCATCGCAGACCAATCCTTAAACTTAGCCGAGACTTTAGCGGCTGAATAAACAAAATAAACAAACATAGCAAGCAGAATCAGCCCCGAACCCGCCCAAAGCAAACGCAGAAGCGGCACTATCCCCAGCACAAACAGAGCAATAACCGCCAATAGCAGGATAGGCTGGATGTTCATGCCCACATCGGTTATTTCGTCGCCCCGCGCCAAGTGCCCATGTTTGAAGTAGAGTTTGAGGGTGTTTTTGCCGTATTGGCGTTGCTGCCGATAATACGCCTTCAGTGTGGGGCGGTTGTAGTGGTAGCATACGGCGGTGGGTTCATAGGCGATTTTGTAGCCCAAGGCGCTCATGCGATAGCCGAAGTCGGTGTCGTATTGGCTCGGCAACTTCTCGTCCCATCCGCCCACTTCCTCGATGACCTCTTTTTTGAGCAGCAAATTCATCGTCGCTATTCGGCCAGTGTATTTGCCGATGCGTCGGTAGCGGTTTTTGATTTCGTAGCCGATGCTGCGCGCCCACGGGTTATCTTGGTTCCAAGTTTCAATGCTTCCGCTGACACCTGCCACCTGCGGCTCGGAGAGGTGAGGCACCAGCTTTTTCAGCCACTGAGGCTCCACTTTAGCGTCTGAGTCAATAAACCCAAAAATCGGGTAAGAGGCAATCTTGAATGCATAGTTGTATGCAGCGGGGCAATTCAGGCGAATAGACACAACTTTAACTGGGAACTGCTGGGCGATTTTCACTGTGTCATCCTTGCTGACGCCATCCATAACGATAACTTCGAAACTGCCTTCGGGGTAATCCAATGCAAGAATTGATTTTAGGCATTCAGCGATTGTCTCTTGGTTGTTGTAGCATGCAACTATGATTGAAACTTTCGGGTAATCATTTACCGCCGCTTTGATCACCCCTTCAGATACGCCATAAAAATCGAGAACAGAATTTTTGAGCCGTCAATCATCGGGTCCACGCCTGAATGGCCATATGTGCGCTGCTCAAAGGTGATTGGGACCTCTGCTACTCGAAAGCCAGCCTTCGCAGTTTTGACAAGCATCTCAGACTCTATTTCGTAGGTTCCAGACTTTAGTTTTTGCTTGCCAAGGACTTCCCGCTTCATGGCTCTGTAGCCTGACTGGGAGTCAGTTATGGCAACACCTGTAAAGAGTTGAATGAGCAGGTTGAAGATGCGTACGCCGAACTTGTTTAGTTTCCGCGCCGCTACCCTTTTGTGGTTCATGTATCGGGAGCCTATGACCATGTCCACTTGGTTAGCTAAAACAGGCGCCAGCACCTCATGCAGCTCCTCAGGCCAATGAGAGCCGTCCGAATCTATAGTGACTATCACGTCGCCCTTTGCCTTGGCGAACCCAGCGCGCAGCACATAACCCTTGCCCAAGTGTTCCTTTAAAGAAAAAACACGGATGCCCCTGCGTTGACGTGCAACCTGCAGCGAATTATCATACGAATGGTCGTCTACAACGATTATTTCCGTCGGCAACCCAATTTTTGTAGTCGCCGCCAAAGTGCGGTCGATAATGTTCCCTATAGTCAACTCCTCGTTATACACGGGGATAATGATGGAAAGTAACATTTGGCGTGAATCCATTTTACCTTAACCTCCAATGGAAGACCTTATAAAGTTTGGCTACCCCAACCTTCTCACCAATTGGAAGGGAAGTAAGGTGAAAAATGCAAGCCACAATGGACAGTAAAGGTATCGTTGACCGCAAAGTCTGGTTTTCCATGTGGTTTCTGGGTGCAATCGTCACTTTCGGTTTAGCGTTTTTCCCTATGTTTCACCGTCTTGTTGAAGGTAGAAATAAACACTTGCAAAAGCAAGCTCAAATCGAGCAGCAAATCTCAGAGTACCTCAAATCTAAAGGCAAAACTGTGCCCTCCAATCAGCCGCCTAAAATTCGAAATTCAAAACTCTGGGCTGCCAGCATCATCCTGATCATCCCAGCTTTCATCATCGTCTACCTCTTGTCTAAGGATTTAGCTGACCATGAACAAAAAGAAGACGTATTTCTTGCCTCCGCACTACCCGAGCGGGTTTTCATGACCCAGACAATACCGTTAACATCATATGTATTGATTACAATTGTTACGCTTGGTGTTGGGCTCGTGTACTGGCTATATAAAATCGTTAACTTGTACAACGCCCACTACAAGGCAGACTTGCAAGTGGAGAAAGAAATAGGCAAGCTGATGGAGGAACAAACAAGTGTCAAGCACATGTAAACAACGCAGATTCGTCAGCCACGGCGGCGACATCTGGGGTTTCAGCCGAAAACACAACATTCCCCTAGAAGAAGTGCTTGAATTCAGCGGACCCATCAACTTTATGGGGCCACCCCCCAAAGCAGTCGAAGCCGTCAAGCAAAACGCTCGCCTAATCAAATTCTATCCTGACCCAAATCCCGTCGAGTTTAAAGAGAAAATCGCCGAATACGTCGGCCATGGCGTAGACGCAGAAAACATCCTCTTGGGCAACGGCTCAATCGAATTAATCTATATGATAACCGAGGCGCTGCCGCAAAACTTCAAAGCGGTGATTCCGGTGCCTTCTTTCTCCGAGTACGAGAAAGCTTCATTGCGCGTCGGCGGAGAAGTCACCTTTGTGCAGTTACCAGCGGACTTTTCGATGGATACAGAAAAAATCAAGGCGGCAGTGACTGATGACACAAAAATCATGTGCATTTGCAACCCCCATAGTCCCTCGGGCAGGCTCTACACAAAAGACGAAGTCATGACGCTAGTGGACTTCTGCCAGAAAAAAGACATAATCTTTAGCATCGACGAAAACTATATCGAATTCGCTGAAGAAGGCGACAAAAACACAGTCGCAGGCGAAGTTAAAAACTACGAAAACCTCTTTGTCATACGTTCAGTCACTAAATTCTTCGGCATGGCCGGTTTACGCTTCGGTTATGCAGTTGCAGCTACAAACCTCATCGAAAAGTTGGAAACTGTGCGGCAACCCTGGAGCATGAACGGCCTTGTAAACACCGTAACACTGGCAGCGTTCAACGACATCGAATTCATCAACCGCACTAAAGAAACCATCGCTAAAAACAAAGCGCAGTTATCTCAAGACCTCGCCTCAATCGAAGGTCTACAAGTTTACCCATCAACAACCAACTTCCTGCTCGTCAAAATCCTAAACCGCAAGCTAACCTCCACTATGCTAAAGGAGTTGCTGGCTAAAGAGAGGATTCTGATTCGTGACTGCTGCACCTTCATGGGTATGGATGACAGCTATATCCGCGTAACCATCCGATCAGAAAAAGACAACAAAATTCTTGTAGAAACGATAAAGCGTGTAATGGCAAAGCAGCTTTCGCAGTAGACAGCGCATATTTGGCGTCTATTAGAAGTTCTATGCAAAAACCTATAGAGGGAGGGTAGAAAATTCCGCTCATCAGACGTTAAGTCTTTTGAGAGCGCAAACACCTATTTTTTGAGGAGAACCTTTAGGGTTTTTCTTGGATGCCGCATTGCTTTTACGATTTTCTTTCTTGTCACGGTGCGGTTTATAGCGTTTGCTCTCATGCATAACTCCATAAGGTCCTGCGCTGTCCACTCAGGCGTCTCCACCAGCGGCTCAGTCGCCGCCAAAGCGTAATCGCAGAAACCGGGACGCAGGTAGCCGCCTGATTTGGCTTGCTCATAGAATTCGGTGCCGTAAACGGGCATGGCGATGCTGAAGATGAAGCTTTCAGCGCCAAGCTTTTTGAGTTTGTAAGCGTACTGGATTGTTTCCTCTATTTCCGCCTTGGATTCACCGATTAAACCCATAACGAAGAAGACACCGACTTTGATTCCGACTTTATGCGCTGCAGCCACAGCCGCCTCAACTTTGCCTAAATCAAGATTCTTCTTCATAACATCATTAACTACGCGCTGCACGCCTGATTCTGGGGCGACACGGATTTTTTTGCAGCCTGCCCGCTTCATTTTCCGTAGTAGCTCTTCGTCAAGTCGGTCTGCTCTAACTCCGCTTGGCGTGAACCATTCGACTTTAATGCCCCGCTGAATCATTAAATCACAGATTTCCATCATGCGCTTTCTATCCAGCGTCAAGTTCTCGTCTAAGAAATCCATTTGTTTGATGCCAAAGTTTTTGGTTATGTACTCGATTTCGTCTACAACATTTTTGGGGCTACGTGCACGCCAGACGTGTCCCCACATGAGGTGAGCTGTGCAGAAGACGCAGCTGTTGGGGCATCCGCGGCTGCTTATGATAAGTGTCCAGGGTTTGCTGACTTCGCCTCGCAGGTGATCCCTTTTGAGAACTTTGAACATTTTTTGGTAGGGTAAGAGGTGGTGAGCTGGGAAGGGTAATGTGTCAAGGTCTTTTATGAGAGCGCGTTTTTTGGTCTGGATGGATTTGCCTTTGAAGCGGTAACCTAAGCCATCTATGCCGCTGAAATCTTGAGTTTTTGCTTCCAGTGAATCGACTAACTCGGATATGGTGATTTCAGGTTCGCCCACAACCACAAAGTCCACGTCGACGTTTTCGAGGCACTCGTTTGGCCGCGCTGAGGGATGCAACCCAAACAGCACCACCCTTATTTCTCTGTTTACGGATTTGGCAATCGAAGCCACCTCAAAAGCGGTTTTCGACCAGCCTGAAAACGGAATCTCAATCACAACAACGTCAGGTTTCCAGTCCTCAATCCGCTTAGTAAGCTCCTCGGCGCTCAATCCAACACGGTATTTGGATTCATCAAGCGACAGCAGTTCGTCTGCACCCTCAGTTGGCGCATCAATAATCGACACCTTATGCTTTGCTTCTAGGACAGCAGCAACGGTTGCGATTATGATGGGTGGAAAAACGCTAGGTTTACCCCAAACTTTGGGCTGAATCCTTGGAGGGTTAATGAGGCAAACACGCATCAGACGGCACTTCGACGAAACCATAACCCTGAAACGATGATTTATTGTTTACCCACTAAATGGGCACAAACCACAGCCGCACCAAAACCAGCACAGCAACACAAATCAAACCCCACAAGACTATAGTGACATCTCGGATTCTTATTGCACCAAGCAGCTTTTTACCTGTAATTGGCTCGTCAGCATCCCCTAAGATATAACGGTCCGGCTTCTCCAGTTGGATGTGGAGGGCGCCTGCGACGGCTGCCATGGGCCAACCGTGGTTTCGGCTTTGCGTTTTGTGGTGATCTCTGCGTGCGATTCGCCAAGCATTTTTCGCGTCCAGCCTCAGAATACCCGCAGCAACAATCATAAGTAGCGCTGCTAGGCGGGTGGGTACATAGTTAACGAGGTTGTCAAGGTTCGCGCTGAACCAGCCTGTATTAATGTGCTCTTTAGTTTTGAAGCCAACCATGCCGTCAAGCGTGTTAATAACTCGGAAAGCAATAGCGCCTGTTACGCCGAATAATGCAAACGCCATCATGGGGGAAAGTTTAAAGTCGATTAGGTTCTCAGACATAGACTCGATGACTGCACTTCCCATTTGGCTAGCGTTTAGGTTGCGGGAATCGCGCCTGCTAAAGTGAGCATATTTTTTTGTTTCAGCAGCGTCGTTTGCATCTATGGCTTTAGCGGTTGCTTTTGCCCAGTCTGTTTCAAGTTTGATGCAGATGGTCATTTTGAGGAGGATTATACCAATGGCGGCGTACACGATGATGTTCAGGTATGCTGGAAGAAAAGTATAGACCGCCCATAAGCCGAAGAAAGTCGGGAAAGCGAACGCTGCAATAGAAGCTAATCCAAGGAGGACTCCGAGGAACTTTTCCGTAGCTGCGTTTGGATTTTTGAAGGCGGGTTCAATTTTCTTGATAAAGTTGCCCATCAAAACTGTGGGGTGTAGCTTAAACGCCAATCTATCTGGATAGTTCGGAGAGGGATCGCCAAGTAGTAGATCCAGCAGGATAGCCAGGATAAGCATGATTAGGGCAACTGCTATCATAAGCGTGTTTTGACCCAGCCAAGAGACAGCGTCGAACATCGCTTCGATACTTGGATGCTGCGTTTATATCAATTACGGTGAGAACTGCTTCTGCTATGCTGTCTGATTAGACCTCGAGGTTTCTGTTTATCGAAAATATCGCTATCCCCGCAGTTTGAGTTTTAATTTTCTAGTTGAAACAAAGAGGAACACGACCTATTCTAAACTAAACGCAAAGATTTTTGTCTAAAACTGGCTGCATTGCTGACTTGCTGTAGAGCAAACTCTCAAGCAGAACACAAACATTTTTTGGCACCCCGAAAATCAGTTTATAACTTGTATGTTTAGAACGCAGTAATCCTGGGTGAACGCATAATCGCCCGACTTGTCTTGCTGCCAGAGTTCAAAGACCACTGCATAGGTGCCAACTTGGTTCTCAGTAACCGTCACTAAACTCTGTTTGGTTTCGCCGTTTGCAACTGCCATGTCTACGGTGCTTAACGAATCAGTTTTGACGCCTTCGGGAATAAGCGCAGGTAAGTTCTGGGTGACTTTTGTGCGAACCTGATAGTTCAGGTCTTTATTCATGTGATTCCCAACTTGCACGTAAACGCTGAAGGTACTGTTTTGGTTAGCAACTAAAATATGCGGGTAATCAACCGCTCTACCATCTGCATCCAGTAGACTTATGCTGTTGTAGGGTTCAGGTTTAGGGCCGTACACGTAATAGTAGCCTGCCACCGTGCATGCGACGACGATTAAGGCGACAAAAACCGCAACTGCGACGCCTTTCTCATCGTCTAAACCGATTCTTCTTCCAATGGCTATAACAGACTCTAAACGTCTTGGCATCCAAGAACCCCTTAAATATAGTGCTAAATATCTGAATCCCAGATTTAAATGGATTAAGCTTAGTTTCACCATACGTTCTGGGCTTATAAGTTGTCGGGACCTCAACCATGTTGTAGCCTTCTCTGGCGAACCTGATCAGCAACTCAGTTGCGAAAGCCATGTCAGTCTCTTTAAACTTGACGCTGTCATATTTTTCGCGTGCGATTGCTCTGAAACCCGATTGGGTATCGCTGAGGAATTGGCTGTAGAAGAAGTCAAAGGTGAAGGTTATGATTTTGTTTCCTAAAAAATTGAAGAAACCCATCGCCTTGTTAGGGTCATACATCCGTGTAGCTAAAACCATGTCAGCGTCTTTTTCAAGCAGCCTGTTTACGAGGCGATCAATGTGTCTGAAATCATAGGTGCCGTCTGCGTCAACCATGATTAAGACGTTGCCTCTCGCCGCCTTCATGCCTGTTCTCAACGCTACGCCGTAGCCGCGTCGGGGCTCAATAATTAGTCTGCAACGGTTAGTCTCTTTGACGATTTCAATGGTGCCGTCTGTCGAGTTACCGTCAACAATAATGATCTCCTTTGGGTAAGTCACGTATTTGTCGACTGTATTGATGGCTTCGCGTATGGTTCCCGCTTCGTTTAAGGTTGGAATGACGACCGAGACCAGTTCGACTTTTGACGTCATTAGGGCTATCTTTCCGCTTTAAAGAGTTATATTGTTTCCGTTACGAAGTTAAATAAGCTCTTCGTATATTTCCACAAGACGCTCAACATTTGCGTCCCAACTGAACCGCTCCTCAACTCTGGCACGAACTTCTGTTCTGCTCGATGAGAAATCGGATTCTGCATAATTCAAGACCGCCGCCGCAAGTTGGTCCGGCTGATTGGGCGGAACAAGCTTACTATGTTCTTTGGAGAGGATTTCTTTCACGCCGCCTACATCGGTAGCTATTACTGGGAGTCCACACGCCATGGCCTCCATTGCAACCAGTGGCAATCCCTCACCGGACTTAGAGGGCAACACAAAGAGATCCGCCAAATTGTAGTAGGACGGCAAATCTGCATCGCTGACAAACCCTGCTAGACGGAAATTAGCTGATATGCTCAACTGCTCGATTTGCTGTCTGACACTTTCCATGTCTGGACCTTTACCCACCGCGACAAAGACGATTTTTGCGTTCTTCTTGGCGGCTATATTTGCGCAGCCAAGCAGGGTATCCACACCATTCTTGTAAACTAGCCGCCTAACAGTCAAAACAACAACTGCGTCTTGCGGAATGCCAAGTTTCTTTCGCATTTCTTCCCGCTTACCCGGGATTATTCGGAAACGTGCTATGTCGACGCCGTTGTAGATTACTTTGATTTTGCTTGGCTTAGCGCCTAGGCGGAGCACGTATTCTTTTGTAGCGTTGCTGATTGCGATGATTTTGTCTGCTGCTCGGAGGTTTTGTTTGCCCACGGATAAGTCGTTTAGGAGTTCGACTTGGTCAAAGATGTTGTTGTATTCGATGTAGGTGTTGTGCTGTGTGAGAACGAAGGGTCTGCCGTAGAATTTAGATAGTTTCCCCGCAAGCAACGACGTTAAATATGGGTGTCCGTGAGCGTGAACTATCTGAGCGTCTTTGACCGATTTGGCGAAGACTGGGAAGCTGCCGACCGTTGGAATCGAGTAGGGAATGCCCAAGCGAAACCCAGTATTGACGGATTCATAGCATGCAACAGGTACCCCATCAACTGCATAGCACTTTGGCGTTCCGATCCTGTTAGTGACAACCATTGGCGAGTAGTTTTTGTGCTGTAAGCGTTTGCTCTGCTCGTTTGTCACTATTTCTATGCCGCCGACGTGGGGCAGAAAAGTGTGGGTGACAATACAGAGGCGAGTTTTAGCCATGAGGAGCCAACTGAATAAGGGTCGGCTGGCACGGTATTAAAATTTACGGAAAGGCTTGTTAGCAGGTAGTACCTGCTTTCCTTATTGCCGCTGTATAGACGTTAGAGGATACACCTGCAACCAAAGCGCCGATGGCATCGTTTGTGATTGAGCCCAGCGACTTTAAGATGCCTGGTTTGGCTTGGTCAAAGCGGACATATTCAAAAACGCCTCTGGTCCCGCCAATGTAGGTGGCGATGGCTATGCCGATAATCTCGTCTGAAATTGGGCCTGGTCTGCCTTTGAAGCGTTCCTGTGTTAAGCCCGGGATTAAGCCGTTTTCTGCATCTTCTTGCGCGTGGAAGGCGGCCCACTCTAAGATTGAAACGTTAACGTCGGAGAGTACGTCGAGGAATTCGTCTTTGAGCATTTCTGTGGCTTTTTCCACTGTTTCTATGCCTGGGTGGGGGACATACATTTCTAGGGCACAATCGATTAGGCTTTGTAGGGTGATGCCTTTGGTTTCTAGGTAGGTTAGGAGTGGTGGGTTTTGGTTGTTTTTCATTGGGGTCAGCCACTTTTTAGGTGGGTGATGTTTGTTTTAAGTGTTGTGAGGTTTTTTCCGTAAGCCTTATATTAAAAGGCTGGATAAACCATCCAAACAGGTTGCGGGGAAATTGCTAAACATCAAACAAAACACACTCGTGTCAGTCAAAAATACAGCTAAAGCCAATCGCCATAAATATTTGTCAAGTAAAAGCTTATTTTCCTGCTTAGCTGTTTCTATCCAAACGGGAGGAAAAAACTGATGAAAGTTATAGCTTCATGGAGCGGCGGCAAAGACAGCTGCTACGCATTCTACCTTGCCAAACAGCAAGGCCACCAAGTAATAAGCCTAATAACTATGATGATGAGCGAGGAAAAATCCAACTTCCATATGATACCAACAGGCATTCTCGACGCTCAAGCAAAAGCCATCGGCGTGCCCCTCCTCAGAAAAACCACTTCCGCAGCCACCTACGAAGCCGACTTCAAAGGCATCCTAACAGACTTCAAAAACCAAGGAGTCGAAGGCTTAGTTACAGGTGACATCTATGAGGTCGCAGGTCACGAAGAGGGCTGGCTGGACCGCATTTGCAGAGAAGTCGGTCTGAAACCTGTTAAGCCTCTTTGGATGGGCGACACCAAACAAATCTACCTCGACTACATCGCCACTGGCTTAAAAGCAACGGTTGTGCGCACTAACCGCGACCTCAGCTTGGACTGGCTTGGCCGTGTGTTAGACCGCAAGTTCTACGATGATATCCAAAAGCTTGCTGGCGTAGATCCCTGCGGCGAAGGTGGCGAATACCATACTGTCATAACCGACGGACCAGACTTCACACAGAAAGTTGAACTGCTTGAAACCGAAAAGAAACGCTTAGATAATGGCTTCGGATACTTAGAAATTACGAAGTACAAAGTAACCCCAAAGTAGGCAACCCACAATGGACGTTCTAATTGCGAGTAATGAGTTGAAAGCAAAAGCCTTCCTCGACGAGATAGAAGGCAAAAAACCCCTATTCATCGCAACAATCGCCACCACTGAAACCGGCAAAATCCCCGGTTTATCAGCGGCAGGCGCAAACCCTGACTTCACCGATTTCACTCCTCCCGCGGACGCTGAGCTTTTGCTTTTGGGCAGATGCAAATCCATACAGGGCGTCCCAATCACGCCCGACGGCATCCCGACACCTGCCTTGATTACGACTTCTGCGTTGCATTTAGCCGACATTCCAGTGGTAGTTGTTAACGGTGGAGTTAAAGTTAAACCTCAAATTCCCTACATCGACGTTAACGGTAGCCCTGGACGCGACATCCGAACAGGCGATAGTGTAGATAATGTCGAAGAAGTTATAGAACGCGCAAAAGTAATCGGCGAGCAGCTGGCTAAAGCGTCGGATTACCTCGTCATCGGCGAGAGCATTCCCGGCGGAACCACGACAGCTTTAGGTGTTTTGTCGGCGCTTGGTGTTGATGCTTACGGCAAAGTCAGCAGTACACTGCCGAAAAACCCCCACGACTTAAAGGCGGAAGTTGTCGCTGCTGGTTTGAAGTCTGCCGCTGCGAAATTCGGCCAGTTCAAGGGTGACCCGATAAAGGCTGTTTCCGCAGTCGGCGACCCCATGATGGCTGCTGTTGCAGGCTTAGTAATCGGCGGCTCTAAGCAGAGTCCCGTTTTGATGGCTGGCGGCACACAAATGACTGCAGTGCTTGCAGTAATCAACGCTCTCGAACCCAAAGCACTCTGTAATGTTGCAGTCGGAACTACCCGCTGGGTGGCAAAGGACAAGTCCTCAGATATCTGCGGTATCGTCAAGCAATTCAGCGAGGTGCCCATAATCGCTGCGGACCTTGATTTTGGGTCTTCACAGTATCCGGGTTTGCGAATCTACGAAACTGGCCTTGTTAAGGAAGGCGTCGGAGCAGGCGGAGCCTCAATTGCAGCTATGGCTAAGACAGGCGGAGCTGTTGACAAGCAAATTCTTCTTAAGGAGATAGAGCGTAACTATGCCTCACTAATGCAATTAAAGTGAGACACCAGTGGTCATAAAACAGCTCAAAAACCTCTTAGCTTTCCTAACTGTTTTCCCAGTGCAGATGGACAACGACTTGCTCACTGACTGCGCCAAAAACATGTGGGCATTCCCACTAATCGGCGCAATGCTGGGGCTTTTTGCTGGCGTATTCGGCTGGATTACCCTGCAGTTTTTGCCTTCGATGGTTGTGGGTGCGTTGTCTTTGGCGTTGCTTCTTTGGATGACTGGGTTACATCACACTGACGGACTGCTGGATTTCGGCGACGGCATCATGGTGCACGGTACAGCTGAGAAGAAAATCGAGGTTATGCATGACCAACTGACTGGAGCAGGCGCCATCGGCTTAACCTTGATGACGTATCTAATCACGGCGTTTGCATTCACCCAACTTGACAGAACAATCCACATCCTAACAGTGCCTATCCCCTTGATTTTACCCGCTATAATCGTGGTTGAGATGTGCGCTAAGCTCTCAATGGTGGTGGCGGCTTGGGCAGGCAAATCCGTCCACCAAGGCATGAACACCTCATTCCTTGCTATGATGCATGGAAACGACGGCACCATGCGCCTCTCAACGGCAGTGGCGATTTCGCTTGCAATTGCGGTGCCTCTGCTGAGGATTGCAGGCGTCTTCGTTGTGTTTGCAGCGTTAACCATGGGCTTAATCATGGTGGCGGTGGCTCACAGAAACTTTAATGGCGTCACAGGCGACGTGTTCGGCGCAACCAATGAGTTAACTCGTATGGTCTGTGTTGTTGTACTTTTGGCGGTGGCTGCATGGGCATAACGGCTTTGGTTATGGCAGGCGGCAAAGGCTCGCGCATGAAACTTGCGATAGAGAAGCCCCTTGTTCCAGTCGGCGGCAAACCCGTAATTGAATACGTGCTCTCCGCGTTGAGGGGCGCCAAAAAAATTGACCGAATCATCGTTGCCACCTCGCCCACAACACCCAAAACCACTGCGTTGATGAAGCAGCTTGGCGTCGAAATAATCGAAACCCCAGGCAAAGACTACGTCAACGACATGGGTTACACCGTGCAGACGCTTAAGCTGGGTGTGTTCTTGGCGATTGCCGCTGACTTGCCGCTGGTTAAACCTGAGATAGTTGATGCTATCGTAGAGCGTTATGAGCAGTGCGGCAAGCCTGCGTTGACAGTTGCGGTTCCGATGGCTATTAAACTTAGGCTTGGCATGTGTATCGACTACTCCTTCAAAGAGGGCGAACTGGATGTTGTTCCGGTCGGTATAAACATTATTGATGGCGGCAAACGCTACGGCGACGAGTGGCTTGACCAAGACATTTTTGTGCTGGACTGCGAGCAGTTGGCGGTTAATATTAATACGGTGTCGGAGTTGCAGTTAGCTGAGAGGATGCTGTCAGTGCAAACGAAGTGCTAAACTGGTGCTCTTAGAGACTTTTCCTCCCCTATAAAACGCCCGAACCGTCTGCGTTCTTTATGTGGGTGTGGCAGCGTACGGCACACCACAAGACTGCAATTGAAGGCGACCGCTTTTTTGGTTTGCAACGTGTTTCTTTGTTTATTTCGGTGTAGCGTGCGTGATTTCACTCACACACTCAACATGCACCCATGTTGAAATCGACTGGGTGTGGCTGTGGAGGCATGGTGATGCTGTGCAGCCAAAACAACTGCTGAGGCCAAGTTAATGTTTGGTTGTAGTAGTGCCGCTCTTGGCAATCGCTAGTTTCGCCTGTGTTTCTGGGTGTCATAGAGTATGGTCAGCGAATAGCATACTTGCCACTAAACCCAAAAGACGAAGGCCTAAAATTCTTCGCTGGGCACGTCAAGTTTCCAGTCAAAAATCGGCTTCAACACCCGCTTAACATCGTCCAAAGCCAGAAACTCGTTATGCGGCATATACTTTACTGACCACGTGTACTTGTCTTTGCTCGTTTTCACCGTTAGTTTGATTGTTCGCAGGGACTTTTTGAGTTCTACCTGCTCTACGTCCTCGTAGGGGATGGCGAAGTTGTTTTTGTCGGCTTTGAGAAGCTCCTCAACTGAGATGTCTTTTAATGGGAGGTAGGTTTCTGCGGTGTCCTTTTTTTGGCGCGCCACAACGAGCCTGTTTTTGGCAAAGCAGAGCCCCTCATACTCGGGGTATCTGTCCCAGCCCACATAGCGTATGGTGCCAAAGACAACAATTGGCTTATCATTGGTTGACATGCATCAGGATTTGGCGGATTATGAATTTAAGGTCTTGGAATCTCCCTCTGTTTACTAGTGCAGTTGCGCTCTTTTGAGTGCCCGTTTCATCTCTGCCTGTTTGCTTGCTCTTGCAATATTGCCTGCATTTTCCTTGCATCAACATCAAGCAGCGGTGTCTCGCAAATCACCGTTGGATGCATCCCAAAATCCAGTATAACATCTGCCAGCATCGAAAACTCTGGCCCAAACGCTTCCTCGTCAAGGTTGTGGTGACGTTTCTCGCCTACAGCAGAGAACTCGATTTTGGAGAAGTGACAATGCATACCTCGCAGCGTCTGTGTACCCAACTCCATCTCGATTTTCTCAGCTATCCTGCGCATATCCTCGACGGTTCTGAAGGCGCCCTGATGCAGAGCGTGCAGGTGCCCCCAGTCCACCACAAGCTGAGTGTTCTCGACTTCGCGGTTTATTGCGATGATTTCGTCTATGGTTCCCACTTGCGATTTGCGCCCCATAGTTTCTGGTCCCAGTTTGGCTTTGATTCCAAGCGACTGCATTTGGCTGCCAACTTCTTTAAGAGCGGATATGCAGGTTTTGAGTGCGTAGTCTTTTTCGAATTTGCCATAGAATCCCGTGTGAAAAACCATCACGTAGGCATCCATCCAGTCCGCAGCTGTTGCGCAGGCGAGGAGGCGCTGTTTGCTGGCTTCCACAACGTCCTTTTTGCCTGAGAGATTAATGTAGTAGCTCCCGTGTATGCTGAGTTTAACGTCGTTTCGGCGGCTTTCCTCGCCTAGTTTGCGGGCGTCAGCTTCTTTTATCTGCGGTTTGCCTCCCCAACGCACTGCGGGGTACTCGAAGGCGTCTAAGCCCTCCTCATGTAGGAGCCGCGGGGTGTCAACTGTGGCTGCGCCTAGCAAACGGAACATGGGTGGTACGCCTGCGGGTCCAAAACGTGTATGCTCAGTCATGGGGGTTCCTTTGGTAGTTGATGGGTTTTGTCTTTTAAATGTGTGCTTAAGCGAAGAATGAGGTTACTGTTGGAATCGGCACGTAAAAGTGAATGAATACTGCCACAACCACGATGAAGACTGTTATTGCCATTAATGCGGCGTCGCCTTTGTGAAGTTTTAGCGCATAGAGATTTGTGCGTTTTTTGCATGCGCCCCAAGCCCGTGACTCCATGGCTTCGGCGAGTTCGAGGCTTCTGCGGATGGCGCTGACGATGAGCGGAATAAGTATCGGCACGTAGTTACGGATGCGCTTTAGTAAGTTGCCTTTTTCTAGTTCTAAGCCTCTGGCTTTCTGTGCGTCCATGATGGTTTGGGCTTCCTCAGCCAGCACTGGAACAAAGCGCACGGCTGTCGTGAATGCGAAGGCGAATTCATAGGGTACTCTGGACTCCTCCAGCGCCAAACCCAAGTGGTCGGGTGAGGTGGTTAGGAAGAAAACAGAGAATGACTCAACGAGCACTACGAAACGCAACGTCATAGCTGCCGCGGATTCTACGGCAACCGCTGTTAAGGTGTAGTTTGAGGTGAAATAGGTTGTGAGTATGTTTATGATGAAGATGAAAGACGCTAAAAACGCTGCTCCGCGAAGCGAGCGTACCCATTGCCGCTGAACCCTTGCTAAGAAAACAAACGGTAACTGTATTAAAAACAGAACCATCAGCGGGATAACTTGGTAGAAGATGATGGCTGCTATGAATATGGCTATAACGTAGGCGAATTTGACGCGGGGGTCAAGGTTGTGAATGGGTGAGGAGACTTTGCGGAATTTTAAGCCGTCAAAAACGCTCATCTGCCCCGTGCCTCCTTGGTCTTAATCAGCAGGGCTTTTGCTTCGTAGATATCAATGATATCCTTCGGTAACCCGAGCTCGCCAAGCCGCGTGAAGACCTGTGCGATTTGGGGCAGAACAATAGATGAGAGTTCGAGCATCGCTGGGTCGGTTAAGATTTGTTTTCCTTCGCCGTCGGCTACGATTTTGCCCTCTTTCATGAGTATGACGCGTGGGTTGCATTCAGCCACAAACTCTACGTCATGGGTAACTGTGACAACGGTTTTGCCCTGAGACTGCATCTGCATTATGAACTGCTGAAGTTTTTCCTTTTGCTCGTGATCTTGCCCGATGGTGGGTTCATCCAAAACCAGCGTCTTGGGATCCCAAGCCAACACCGAAGCCAACGCCACACGCTTCCGTTCGCCTCCGCTGAGCAGAAAAGGAGAGGTTTTGCGGTACTGCGACAGCGACAGCAGATTAAGTGCCCAAGTGACGCGCTCCTCGATGACTTCTGGTTTGAACCCGAAGTTTTTCAGAGCAAAAGCAATCTCATCCTCGACTGTTTCACTGAAAAGCTGATGGTCAGGGTTCTGGAAAACAAAGCCCACGTCACGCGCCAGTTTTGCTACGCTGGATTTGGTGGTTTCCACCCCGTCAATTTTGACTGTACCCTGCGAAGGCTTCAGCAAACCATTGAAGTGTTTGACGAAGGTGGATTTGCCAGCGCCGTTCTGCCCCATGATGGCGACGAATTCGCCGTCCCTGACGGTTAGCGAAACGCCTTTTAGAGCTTCGACTTTACTGGGGTAGCTGTAGCGGACGTTTTCGGCTTCAATCATTTGAGTGCCTCCAGAAGTTGGTCTGCAAGCTCCTCTGAGCTCAAGGGGGTTTTGTCGCCTAAGTTGAAGCCTTCCTTTTTGAGCATCTGATATAGCAGGGTGGCTTTGGGGATGCCGACGCCAATTAGACGGGTCTCCTCGTTGTTGAGAATTTGTCGGGGGTCGCCTTCAAGCCGCACCCTGCCATGGTCCATCACGACAAGGTGGTTAGTGTACTTCGCCGTCAAATCCAAGCGGTGCTCAACCAGCACCACCGTGATGCCCTGTTCCTTGTTAAGCCGATAAATAACCTCGAAAATCTTCTCTGCACTAAGCGGATCCAAAAATGATGTGGGCTCGTCAAGCACGATGATTTCAGGCTCCATCGCCAAAACCGCCGCAATCGCCACCCGCTGCTGCTGACCCCCGCTGATTTCATGGGGAGAACGCTCTCGGATGTCGTAGATGCCTGTCTGGTTAAGTGCCCAATCGACTTTTTTACGCATTTCCGCTCTGGATACGCTTGTGTTTTCTAAGCCAAACGCAACGTCCTTCTCGATTGAGAGGGCAAAAAGCTGGTTTTCTGGGTTCTGGAAGACCAAGCCGACATGTTTTGCCATTTCGTAGGTGTGATGGTCCAGCGTGTTGATACCGGCGACGGTCACTTCGCCTTTGATTTCGCCTTGGTAGAAGTGGGGGACTAAGCCGTTGAAGCATCGGCACAAAGTTGTTTTTCCGCAGCCGCTTGGACCCGTAATCAAAACGAACTCGCCTTTCTCAACAGTCAAAGACACGTTATCTATTGACGGTTTTGAAGCACCTGGGTAGGTGTAGGTGAGGTTTTTGATTTCAATTATCGCCAAAGTTTTGTGCCTGCTACCTTAAGCGTGAAGGTTTGTTCATTTAAGCGTAACTACTCAGTTTTGATTATTTCCCGTTCTAACAAGTTTAGGCGTAATTAAGAATTTCCATTGAACTAATTAAACAAAACTAGCATATCTAAACAGCAATAAGCGGGTGCCGCTACTCGGTTTTGACGATTTTCGCCTTAACCAGTTTAAGACACTGCTTGAGAGCATCCTGCAATTCACCTTTACCGCTAACCCCCGCAGCCATAGCGTGCCCACCGCCAACGCCTCCCAAGTACTCGCCTAGTGGAGTTGCAATGTCTACGCCGAGGTGAATGCCTGTGCCCTCGTTAAACTGTCGTGTACTGCGTAGGCTGATTTCGACTTTGCCCTTTTTTTTGCCTGCAACCGCCGACATGTGCGCTCCCAAATCGACAAGCGACTTAGCTGCAGGAGCCTGATACGCGCTTACGTGTGAGAGAGCGATTATCCAGTCTTCTATCTTTACTATTTTGGCTCGTTTGCAGGCTTTGAGCTTCGCCATGCGCTCAGAAGGTTCTATGGGGAGGGAGAACTCGGCAAGAGTCTTTTGAGCATCAATACCTTGCGCGACTAGGTCGGCTACGATGCCGAAGGTTGGTGAATTTGCCAATGCAAAATGTCTTGTATCAAATGCGATTCCGACAAAGAGTGCTTTTGCTTCGTTTTGGCTGGGTGTGACTTCTGCCTCTTTGTAGAGGTGGTAGATTATTTCGCAGTTTGCTGCGGCTTTATCGTCGATTATGCAGACCTTACAGATCTGTGTTGTTTCGGGGCTGGGTGCGTGGTGATCGATGATGATTTTTGGTGCGGGTGATTTTCTTATGGTTTCGGCGACTTCGTCAAGTTGCTCAATTGAGTTCATGTCTAGGAGCATAATGACTTCCGCTGACTCGATGTTGGGTTTCAGGTTGACTGTTATGGACATGTTTTCCAGAATCGTCTTGGAGGGTTTGTTGATGCCTTGTGGGCAGCCGATTTCCGTGACGACGTTGGGTAGAAACCGTTTTAGAAGCCCCTGTAAGCCGTATGCGCCGCAGATGGCGTCGGCGTCTGCGCTCCGATGACATAGTAGCAGAACAAAAGACGCATTCGTCTCCTCTATTAGCGAGATTAGTTGTTTGAAGCTCATTTTATCTTTCTCAGGAACTTTTCAGTTGCCAGATGCGCTTGGGCTATGGCTTCTTTGACCAGTGCTTCGGCGTCTGCGCCTTTGAAGCTTTTAGAGAGGAGCAAGTTGACCTCGACGGTGACGTTGACGGGTTTTGTGCCCTCCACCTCAACGGAGATGTCTAAGCGGTCAACGTCTTTGCTTGAAACTTTGGATAGAATGTATTTGCGGGCTGCGTCTTCGGTGGTTTGGCATAAAAGTTCAATTTGCTCGGTGGATAGCTCTGGAAAGCCGAGCGTATCCATCAAGCATCACTGCTCCGTTTAGGAGAGGGGTTGACCTGAGACTGGGCTTAGGTCTTCTTGTAGTTTAGTTTGTGCTTCTTTGACTTGGGCTTTTATGCGTTCTTCTTGGCGTGCGATGACTGTGCTGCGGGTTTCAAGCAGGGATTTGCGTTCGTTTAAATCCTCGGTGACTTTGGCTTTTTCTGCTTTTACGAGGAGTGAGCCGACTGCTTTGTAGATGACTGCGTCGTCGGCGGTTTTGGCGAGTTCAGCTATGGTTTGGTCAACTTCGCTTTTTTCCATTTCGACCTGCTGCTTCTGTGCCATGATGGATTGCAGGGTCTGCTGGAGCTGCTGGAGCCTAAGTAGTCTTTCTTGGACGTTAGGCGGTAATTTGGATAGTTCATCACTCAAAGTTTATTCCTTCCGTACCAAAAGTGTGAGGCGCTATTAATTAAGCGTTTCCAGCTTTTTTCTATTAGTAGTTGTTGCAGGGAAGCCCCTATACACAACAACAACCATCGGACTAGGCGGCATCGGGCTTTTGGGGTTCAGCGTCGGCTTCTGGTTGCAGGCTGGTTGTGGAGTTTTCCTCAAGCTGAAAAGCGCATATGCTTTGTTTTTATGTCTGTAGTGACATTATTCTTTATATGCCGCATAAGAGGCTCGACGCCGAAGAGTGGTGCTGCCAGTACTGCCACGCTTATAAAGACGCAGACTACGATAAAGTGGTCTACCACGAACTAACAGAGCATCATGCAGGCTGCCCGGCAAATCAAATGGAATCCAAAGGTCAACGGCAGTGAGGCGTAGGCTTGTCAGCTGCGATTTTTTTCTATAGGCCCCTTATACAAAGGACTGAATTGCAGGTTCAACTACGGGTTAAACATCGACACGGAACGCCGATGATGCTTGGGTGCACGTACAAAACTTGTTTTTGGGTTCGGAGGTAGCTATTTAGGGCTTAGTAAATTTTCGCTATACCCTAAAATCCCTAATCTCCCACAATAACCAGTTAGTTATAAGTTTTTAAAGAAAACCTAAGCACAATACGATTAACAGTTTGCCCATTGGTGGAGCCGCTAAAATTGAAAATACTAATCACAGGCGCTTTCGGCAACATAGGTAAAGCAGTACTGGAAGAAGCGTACAAGCGGAACCACGAAATAGTTGTCTTCGAAGTGGAAAACAAGAAAACACGCAAAGCCGCCCGAAAATACCGAAAAAAAGCCACCGTAATCTTCGGCGATATCCGCAATATCGAAGACGCCAAAAACGCCATCCGCCAAGCCGAAGCGGTTATCCATCTTGCGGCGATAATTCCTCCCGCCTCAAAAAAGCACCGCGACTTAACAATGGACGTAAACTACGGAGGCACTGTAAACCTAATAAACGCAATAAAAGACGCCAACCGGAGCATCCCATTTGTTTTCACTTCCTCGGCAAGCGTAATGGGGCCAACCCAACTCCAAGACAGACTCGTCAGCCGCCACGACCCGTTAGTTGTCACGGGGAACTATGAGGAGTCAAAGATAAAATGCGAAGCCTACCTTAAGGAAAACGCGGATAACTACCTAATTTTTAGGCTTGCAGGGGTGCTTTCGCCTTTTTCCGCAACGTCGTTTATGGGTTCCTTTTTTTTGTTGGAGGAACTCTTCGATATGCATCCCGACATGAGGCTTGAGATGGTGATGGCTGAAGATGTCGCCACCGCCTTAGTTACTGGGGCTGAAAAACTAAATGCGGGCAGTACCGCGAAAAATCAGGCTTACATTCTCGGCGGCGGCAAAGAAAACGGTTGGCAGCTAAGAGGCAGAGAATTCCTGTCTAACCTGTTCGGTTCGCTGTCGCTTCCTGTTCCAGACCAGAAATACTTCACGCAGGACCTCAACACGTACCATCTAGATTGGTATGACACAAAAGAAGCCCAGCAGGAATTTCGCTACCAGAACCACACGTTTGAGGAATACCTTACGCGTATGAGGAAAGCGTTTAGAATTTATAAGCTTCCGATTGTTTTGTTCCGGGGAATCATCGTTAAGAGGCTTGTGAAGATGTCGCCCTATTACGGGCATTCCTCAGATGGGACTAGTTAGCCTTGGTTGTTAATTTTGGGCTGGAGTGTTGACAAGCCGTCTGCGTTTTCTATATAGCAGAACTGTCCCCAAGCATAGGCCTGCACCAACTGCTGTTCCAATAATAACCGCGATTAAGGTTTGAGAATCTGGCTGGGGAATTTCGTTTTCGGGGGTCTCTGAATTGGCGATTTCTGTTATTTTTGGGCTATCTGAGCAGTTAACCACATTAACCAAAGGGTAATGATCTAAGTTGGATTCGTCGATAACATACGGTGAGTCTCCTACGCCGTCGCTGTTGCTGTCTGTGCCGTTGTAGTCGCTCCAGAAGTTGCCCCTGCCGCCTGCATCCCACGTGTTATTGGAAAGGCTGCAGAAGACCTGCCGAGTGTTCCCTACGAAGTTGTTTTCGCGGATAAGGTTCTCCGAGGCGTTAACGAAGAGGCCCCCGATTACCTCGCTGCCCGTAATGTTATTGTATCTTAGAATGTTGTTTTTGGAGGTTTGGATTTCTATGCCGTATTTGTTGCCTGTGATGTTGTTTGCTATTACTTTGGTGTAGCTGGAGTTGCTGTGTATTTCGATTCCGCAGTAGTTGCTGCCTGTTATAGTGTTTTTCACTATGAGGTTGTTGGTTGAATTCCAGTTGGCTTGGATCCCTGTTAAGCTGTCTGTGATGCTGTTGTTCTCTATTGTGTTATGTGAGGCGGCGGCTTGTAGCCATACGCCGTATCTGTAGCCTTTGATGCTGTTGTCAGCTACTGTGTTTCCGTTGGAGTATTCGATGTTTAATCCGCTCCATCGGCTCGTTACATAATTTCCGGTAATGTTATTTCCGTGTGAACCAAAAACTTCAATGCCTGATTGTGATGAGTCAGTGAACCTGTTGCTGCGAATAGTGTTATTTGAAGAACCCTCCAGAGTAATACCTGACCAAGAGTAAATCAGGCAGGTGCCTATGTATCGGGGCGTTCCGTCAACAAAGTTGCCTTCAACAGTGTTGTTAGAAGATTGATAGAGCCAAATCCCCTTTCCAATGTGCGAAAAAACGCATTCTGAAACCGTGCAGCCTTGGACTCCGAGCAGATGAACTCCTCTGATGCTGACTCCATGAGTGTTCTTAGCGTTGCTCTGTATCGTAAAGTCTCTAACTGTGACTCCATCGTGGGCGACAAGAATTACTGTGCCTCCCAACTCCCAACCTCCCTTAATCGTCGTCTTTGTTTTGTCCTCGCCGATCAGTGACAGAGACTTGTTAATCGATAAACACCCCTCGTAAGTTCCCGCCTTAACAAAAACTGTGCCGCCTGCTGGAGCATGGTCGATTGCCTCTTGGATTGTACGGTAATTGTCCGGAACAACTATCCGCCCACTCTGTCCATACACCGATTGAGTAGCACAAGATAGGGCGGTTAAAGATAGGAGGATAAGCAGTGTCGCGGTTAGTTTACGCATCTTTCTCGCCACAGTAGGCTTAGGCGGGCGGGCTTTTAGTTCTACTCAGGGAACAAAACGTTCCAAAGCTGGAACATAACATGTTTTTCCTCTTGTTTTAGAGGGTTTGGTTCCAGTAGTACACTTTAGAGTAATTCATGTTTGATATGGGGTAGGCTGGGTCCTCAAAGATTATGTCCAAGCCTGTGCCGTATTGATCCAGCAACTTGCTTGTGACGGTTGCCACCTGTGTGGTTCGAGGGTCGGTTTTCCAGAAGCCCCAAATCGTATCCGTGGGGTTGCGTAGGCCCCAGCCGAAGTTCTCGGGAAGCACCAACGCAACCTCCGCCGTAGCATTGACTTGTGTCTGCTTGGTGGTTATGTCTCGCCAGAACTGCTGGAGCGCATTTAGGTGGTCGCTTGTGAGGGCGCCGTAGTCGGTGACGTTGTAGGGGTAGTTGAAGACGGCGATGTACTTGGCGCCTGCCTGATAGGAAGTCATCATTTGGCTGTAGAGGTTGTCTCCGCTGTCAAGGTAGGGCGGCTGGTTGTATCTCCAAGTGAGCATGGTGCCCCAGTCTTTACCTTGCGCATGCGCTGCACCTTTAACGAGGTCAATCTGTTCCGCGACGCTGCAGTTCCAGCCCAACTCTGCAAAGAGCGTGTCGTAGCCGCCCTCGTAGTCCCACCAGAACAAGCCATAATCTGAAGTAAATATGGGTGTGCCTGAGGCGTTTAGATCCTGCATTCCGCCGTCGTCTAAGAGGATACGTTGCACAAAGAAGTCTCTCTCCATCTGGTAATCGGTGGGGTCAGTGCCGTTTTCGAGGTACGCCTGCATTTTCTGCTTGATTTTTTCTAAGTCTTGAAGGGCTGGGTGGTCAATTTGGCCTAAGCTGTCTCCTGTGCGTTCAAAGAAGGGTCTCCATGAACCGTCCAGCTGGATGCCTCCGGGTTCATCGTTATAGTAGATGCCCAAAAACTTGCTGCCCCAACGCTGTGTCCAATTCTGCAATATCGCCTCTAAGTTTGATTGATGCCAGAACCACACAGTAGAGTTTTTTGCATCCTTAACGCCCAACGACATGATTATGCTTAAGTCGTTGGCTACGGCGTAATCGCAGATTTCCTCCACCTTGGACTGGTCGGCGCTTATGGGGTTTCTTCCAGCCGCCAAAATGAAGAGGTTAGTGTAATCCTTAACCTCGTCAATCAGCTTCTTCGCCTGCTCGGTGGTGTTTCCCCCGAAGGCTACACCTACATACACGTCGGGGTCGGCTTTGCCTTGGGCCCCGTTGAGGTAGCTTGTTATGGCGAAGGCTGAAACAACGATGATTACGATGAGCACAAGTGTGAGCAGGATTTTTCGGGCTCGGCTGGCGCTGTTCATGCTTCAAGCCTTGATGCTGACTAGCGATTTGTTTTTACTTAAGGTTTTGCTAAAAAACGCCTATTGAGTTCGGTTATTTCTGAGTTGTATTTCCAAATGTGGTTCACTCTTCTTTGCATGGACTGTTTTTCTGCTAAATAAGGCCCAGAAATAATTTTGAATGATTGCGATGCATGGAAAAGCGCATATGTTTTAGCATGCAGTTTTTATCATATATGGTTATCAATACTTCATATATGTGTTAAAAATTTATTGAACAATAAATAATGCTGGAAAAGCTTATTAATTGAACGCATAGAAAATAGGAACTACAACTTAAGGAGTAAAAAGAATGCAAAAAACAAACAAAACACTCGCAATGTTATTACTACTATCTTTCACAGTCTCTTTAATAGCAACAATCCCCCTAAGCAACGGAGCATACGATAAAAAACCTACCTATGCATTCTGTAACGCAACACCCAACCCCGTCGGAGTCGGCCAAGAAACACTCATACACCTTGGCATTTCAGAGGCAACTAACGGCACCTATTGGCAATGGAAAGGTTTGACAGTTACCGTAAAAGACCCAGACGGAAAAGAGAAAACTTTAGGACCATTCAACACTGACTCAACAGGCGGAACCGGCACAGTACTAATTCCAGACAAAGTAGGAACCTATGAACTACAAACTCACTTCCCAGAACAAAAAATGGTTCCTGGCTTTTCAGCCGTAGAAAGAACCTACGCTGCAAGCGACAGCCCAATATGCTATCTAGTGGTACAAGAAGACCCAATCCCCTACTTCCCCCCATTCCCATTACCAACAGAATACTGGAACAGACCAATCAACTCACAATTCTACGAATGGGCTCCATTAACAGGTCAATGGCTACGCCCAGCAGGAAGCTACAGCATGCCCCCCATCGAAAAGTTCCATGAAGGCAACTCAGATGCACCCGAAACAGCCCACATACTCTGGACAACTGAATATGCCGAAGGCGGCATGGCTGGAGGCGAACAAGGCACAATGGGTTACGAAATGGGTGACGCATACGTCGGCAAATTCTTAGGAACAGTCGTAATCAACGGCGTCATGTACTACAACCAATACCAATCAACAGGCGGCACTGGCGTTGAACAAAACGTAATTGCAGTTAACCTGAAAACCGGCGAGCAACTTTGGACTAGAAACTGGAATAACACTAGACTATCATTTGGTCAAGTATACAACTTCCAAGGCTTCAACTACTACGGCTGCTTCGCGTACCTCTGGACCGTATCTGGTACAACATGGGATGCATACGATGCGCTTACAGGCCGCTGGGTCTACCGCATTGTGGATGTTCCCCCAGCAAACCCCAACTATAACTACTATGGCGAACGCGGCGAGATTATACGATACTACGTTAACACACAAGCAGGCTACATGTACATGTGGAACTCAAGCAGAGCAACTAACCCGCAAATCGCACGCGGCGTAGCCGACGGCAGCTGGGATGTACCCGGAAGCATAATCAATGGCACCAACGGCATACAATGGAATGTAACCATTCCCAAAGGGTTACCGGGAGCTGTTTGCCACGCAGAAGTCAACGATTGCGTACTAGGCTCTCAGTCGTCAGCTTTCCCAAGCTACAGCGGTGAAACAATCACATCATGGGCTATAAGTACAAAGCCAGAAACTAAAGGACAACTAATCTTCAACAAGACTTGGACTGTACCTTCAGGAGAAGCTGAAAACATCTGGGTTTGGAGCGACGTAAGCTTCGAAGACCGTGTATTCATCATATCCTGTAAAGAGGACCGCAAATTCTACGGTTTCAACTTAGACACCGGCGATTACAAATGGACAACTGAACCAGAACCTTACCTGCAATACTACGATAAATGGTATGGTCCATGCCACGGATATGGTCTGTTCTTCAGCGAACGCATGAGTGGACAGACAATAGCCTATGACATGCAAACAGGTAAACGAGTCTGGAACTACAACTGTTCAGATCCATACGCAGAAATTCTCTGGAGCGAAAACTTCCCAACGGAATTCCACTTTGTAACTGACGGAAAAATCTACCTATCATACGCTGAACACTCGCCTAACCTGAACTCTAGAGGCGCACCTATGGTTTGCCTTAACGCAACTACAGGTGAGGAAATCTGGAGAATAAGCTGGTTTGGCAACTGGTGGGGCGGAACATGCGTCATCGGTGACAGCATAATGGCAGGGCTCAACGCAGGCCACGACAACCGCTTATACTCATTTGGTAAAGGCGCAAGCGCAACTACAGTGGAGGCGTCACCTAAAGTTTCAACCAACGGCGACACAGTTCTAGTAGAAGGCTACGTAACAGACATTGCGCCAGGTCTAAGCAGTTATGACATCGCCGCAAGATTCCCAAGCGGAGTCCCAGCGGTTTCGGATGCAAGTATGACTGATTGGATGCAATACGTCTGGATGCAGTATCCACGCCCAACAAACACCACGGGAGTTCCAGTTACAATATCGGTGATGGACCCCAACGGCAACTACTATCCAGTAGCCACGGCAACTAGTGACGAAAATGGATTCTACAGTTGCACGTTTGTCCCAGAAGTTCCAGGTCAGTACACAATCATCTCTACCTTCGAAGGCTCTAAATCATTCTACCCCTCGCACGCTGTAACAGCCATAAACGTTGGAGAGGCGCCTCAACCTTCAACAGAACCCGCATCTGATACTCTCTCCGTAACTGACACCTACTTCCTACCAGCAGTCGCAGCAATAATCGTCACCATCGTCATAGTCGGTGTAGTCATA
>JBNIDR010000011.1:37790-49460 GCA_050108155.1 Bathyarchaeia archaeon
GCAGAGAAAACGCCCATAAAACAAATCATCCCCTACCATTTTTCTTTTTTAGTCAAACCTTTTTGCAAAAGCCACCGTATAGGCGCTCAAAGCTTTACTCGTAGTCTGAACTCTTTCAAAAATCCTATGCGTCTTTTTGCTCCTAGTTTTTTCTAAAAGTGTTCCCACCATAACGCCTGAAATGTTCCAGTTCTGGAACGCTATGTTCCTTCTGTAGAACTAAAAGACTCCCTGCCCCATACTACTGCAGGATGAGAACATGGCAAAGATTTTAGCCGCTATGCTGATCTTGATTTGCATACTTTCCGTCTTTGCAGTTTTCGCTCAACCAGCCGAGGCAACTCCAAGCGTTATTGTTGTTCCAGACGATTTTCCCACGATAAATCAGGCTATCCAAAACGCTTCTGACGGCGACACAGTTTTAGTCAGGCAAGGCATGTACAACGAAACCGTAGTAATCGACAAAGCCATAACCCTGAAGGGCGAAGACACAAACAAAACAATAATCAACGGGAACTATCGCGGAAACGTTATCCAGATCCGCCGCAACAGCGTCACCGTAACAGGCTTGACCATTCTGTTCTCGCTAGACCAAAACAGTGCGCATCGCTACTATATACGGCCCCCAGGCAACAGTACCGCCTACTTTGTAAGGCATACTGGCTGGGAAGAAGGACTAGCAGGCATTCATCTTCAAAAAGTCCAAAACTGCAACATCACTGGTAACAAAGTATCAGACTGCGGCTTAGGCTTATGGTTAACCGATTCACAACATAACACGATTTCTGGAAATTATTTTCTTCGAAACAATAATGGATTAGTGGTTCAAACTTCGTGGTACAACAAAATCGTTGGCAACACCTTTTTAGATGGCGGCGCAGGCGTTTGTTTACCGCCGCGTAGTGTCTTTAAAACGGGTTTGGTCAATGATCAATCATCGGGTTATAACACATTCATCCACAACAACTTCGTCGGCAATCAAATACCTGTAGAAAGCCTAAGTCTGGTAAATGCTACATCGAATATTTGGGATGACGGAGTAGAAGGCAACTATTGGAGCATCTACAACGGCTCTGACAGCGATGGCAACGGCGTCGGCGACGAACCCTATCAAATCATGGCGGAATACTACACGGGTGGCTACTCTACCCATGGCGTCTGGAAAGAGCAAGTATACAGCGTAGATAACTACCCACTTATCGAGCCCTTTGACACAGCAGCCATGTTTACCGTCTATCAACCCCCTTCACCCAGTCACCAACCAGCCCCCGTAGCAGCAGTGGAGCCCTCACAACTAATCGTGGTTTTGGCCATTTTTGCAGTAGCTTTAGCAGCATTAGCAATCTACATAAAAGCGAAAAAGCGTTAGTTGCTACTGAGATTTGGCTTTTGCTTTTTTATATGAGCAGGGTGGCGTGGAAAAGTAGCAAACGCGTAACTCGTAAATGCAGCGTTTATGTGTGAAGGCTTTTTAAGTAGTCACAGTATAACCACAGCGTAGAGAGGGCGAGTTAGGTTTGGAACGCAAAGATTTTGACCGCGCCAACGTGGTTAAAGAGGAGATTCAGCAGCGGGACACACGTTTCTTAGCGGTGTATGTAGAAGCGAAAAACAGCATCATGATTATGCTAAGCGAGAAAGAGGACAGGATGGGTACAATGGCGATTGCCGTTCCAAAACCCCGCGATATGATAGGCTCCGTAACATCCTCGGTTCTAATGGGCGACAAACACGTCATTTCTGCCCGAATGTTCGCCGAGTATATTGCAGCAAAAAAGGGCAAAATCGCAGTTGTCTCAGTCTATCTGGATCGTGCAAGCGAGATTCAGGCACAGGAATTCTTCATGCACCTCATCGATAAGGTGATGAAGACAGATAAACAAAAAGAGCCCTCTGCTATCTGATTCCCGCAAGTGACTTCTAGATGATCCGCAGACTCGTCGACGCTGACTTCCCAACAATTTACGCCATCGTTAATGACGCAGCGGTCGCCTATAAGGGCAAAATCCCAGCGGATTGCTACAAAACACCATATATGCCTCAAGAGGAACTCATAGAAGAAATCGCCTCAGGCGTCCAATTCTACGGCTACATTCAAGACGGCGAGTTGGTGGCGGTTATGGGTATTCAACCCGTGGGCGATGTCACCCTAATTAGGCACGCTTACACCATGACCAGTCATCAGAGAATGGGCATCGGAGAAAAACTCCTAAACCACCTCATCGATCTCGCAACAACTGAGCGCGTGTACGTGGGCACCTGGCAGGATGCGCCCTGGGCAATAGGCTTCTACCAAAAACACGGCTTCACGCTACTGTCAAGGGGAGAAACAAATAAGCTACTGGAGACTTACTGGAATATTCCCAAACGCCAGCTTGAAACCTCAGTTGTGCTCGAACTAAAAAGGCGCCCAAAATGAAAACCCTCATGCTAAAAGTCGACCCGCAGAACCCTGACTCCGCAATAATTCAGCAGGCAGCGGAAATCATCCAGCGGGGCGGCTTGGTGGCTTTTCCGACTGAGACGGTTTACGGATTAGGAGCGGATGCCCTAAACGGAGCTGCGGTTATGCGGCTTTTCGAAGCTAAAAAGCGCCCGCTGGATAATCCGCCGATCGTACACATCGCAGAGGTCTCGGAAGTTGCCCCGCTTGTGCAGGAGGTCCCAAAAAAGGCGGAGTTGCTTATGAAACAGTTCTGGCCCGGACCCTTAACGCTCGTCTTCAAACGCTCAAGCAACGTGCCCAAAGAATCAGTCGCGGGCTTAGACACAATCGCCATCCGTATGCCCAAACACAAAGTCGCCATCGCCCTAATCCGCCAAGCTCACCGCCCCATCGCAGCGCCCAGCGCGAACCTCTCGGGAAAACCCAGCCCCACCACCGCCCAACACGTTTACGAAGACCTGAACGGCAGAATTGATGCTATCATCGACGGAGGCGCCACAAACATAGGCGTCGAATCCACAGTCGTCGATTTAAGCTGCGACCCGCCGATGCTTCTGCGTCCTGGCGGAGCACCCTACGAAGCGCTTAAAGCAGTGGTCGGCGACTTACGATTGCATCCGTTTGTCAAGGCTGAAACAGAGATATCTGTAGAGAAAGCCCGCTCGCCAGGGATGATGCATAAGCATTATGCGCCGAAGGCTCAGGTGGTGCTGGTTGAGGGCGGCGTGGAAGCTGTCGTCAACAAAATCTCCACGTTAGCCAAATCCTACGGTGCTGAGGGCAAAAAAGTGGGTGTTTTAGCGACAGACGAAACCCTGCAGAACTACAGTGCCTTCGTCGTCAAATCGATGGGCAGCAGGCACAACCTGCTCACAGTCGCGCAAAACCTGTTCCGCCTGCTACGCGAAGTTGACGCAGAAGGCGTCGACGTTATTCTAGCCGAAGGTGTGCCCCATGAGGGTTTAGGCTTAGCGGTGATGAATCGGCTGCGGAAAGCTTCAGGCTACCACATAATCAAAGCCTAACGTTACTTGCGCAGCGAAGCCAGCAGCTTTTCCATGTTCATTTTGGCAACACAGATTACGCTGTCAGCTGCGCCGTAGTAGAGGTAGAGTTCGTCGCCGATTACCACGTTTCCGCAGCTAAACACAACATTAGGAACTTTGCCGAAGCGTTCATAATCCCGTTTAGGCGCCAGAATGGCTTTTCTGGATCTGTACAGTACCCGTTCGGGGTTATCAGCGTCAAGCAGTATAATGCCCAGCGAATAAAGCCTCTCCACGCTTACGCCGTGGTAAATCACCATCCAGTAATTCTCCATTTTAATCGGGGTGCCGCCGACTCCTAATTTCCAGTTATCCCACCCATGAGTGCGGGGCGTCATCACCGATTTTATGTCGCACCAATGCGTCAGATCATCTGAGAAAGCAATGCACAGGTCAGGTTCAATACGGTGCAGCATAACGTATCTGCCGCCTATCTTTTCTGGAAAAATCACTGCGTCTTTGTTTCGGATACCTGGAAATGGCAGTTTGCGGCAGGTCCACCTCCATTTTTTAGCCAGAAAATCCTCTTTTTTAATGGTTGTTATGGCTATTTGGAAAACCTGCAGGTGGCTGTATTCTCGGAGCGCCGTATAGGTCATGATGAGTTCGTCGTCGATCTCTGTTAGACGGGGGTCTTCGCAGCCGTCTTTTTCGCATGCGACTTTGGGTTCGTATACTGGGTTTGGTAAGCGCTCGTCTATGTGGACGCCGTCTTTGGAGGCGGCATAGCCGATTCTTGATATGCTGTCGTTTCCTATTGCTCGGTAGAGTAGGTGGACTTTGCCGTTTAGGTAAACAGCGGCTGGGTTGAAGACTTCTCTTGATTCCCATGCATGCTCTTCTATGGGGCGCAGAATCGGGTTACCTACGTAGCGTTCCATGGTGGATTCCTAGGTTGCGCTGGAAATCGGAGTTTTTAATCCCCATATCTCGTCGAAGAAGGCACGCACCGAAAACAGCCCGATGAGTTTGCCTGTTTCGTCGGTGACTGGTATGTGGCGGATGGAGTGAGTGAACATGAGTCGTTTTGCTTCGTCAAATGAGGCTTCCAACGAAATTGTGACTACGTGTCTGCTCATGGTTTTGCCAAGCGGCTCATCAGTGGAGTACTTGTTAGCTATTATTCGTATGGCGTCGCGTTCGGTGAATATGCCAACGCATTTCTGCTCATCATCAACCACAACTAAGGAACCCACATGCCTATCGTTTAGAAGCTGGATCGCCTCCTGAATAGTCATGTCCTCTTTAGCCGTGATAACCTTCTTGCACATTAGATTTTTCACTTTAAGCATAGGTTCACACACAAATTGACCTCCAAAAAGCGGCTTTAAAAATCTGCAATAATTGAGGCTGTTTCTTATTAAATTCTCTTTTGGTGCCCGTGCTTGACCTCCTCCAGCTTGAGCCGAGCCAGCAAATAACAAATCGAGGACTCCGCGCCCTGATTATAATTTACTTTTTCAGGCGCTAAACCATCGTAGCAGCCAGCAGTTTCGGGGTTGTAAACCATAATTCCTCGGCTGTTTTTACCCATAAACCACTCAAAAGCTGTGTTGGCCACTTCCAAATAGTGCTTATTGTCAGTAGCGTAGTATGCTTCTATGGCTGCATCCACCATAGCTGAGGGCTCCAGCGGCTGCTGGTCGTAGATTGCTCGATTGCCGCCGCGCTTGTACCAGCCGTCGTTGCCTATTGGGACATAAACGTTATCTATCATTTGGGTTTTAAGAAGAAAATCCATAGATTCTTCAGCCGCTGCCAAGTACTTTGACTCTTTGGTCATGCTGTATGCTGCGAAGAGGGCTTGTGGCATTCGGGCGTTGTCATAGGTTAAGTGAGGTTCAAACCAGTGCCATTCGTCTTTGCTTTCGTCTTGAAGATGTTTTGTAAGGTTGTCGGCTAGTTTCTCTGCAGCCTCTTTGATGGCTACGTCAGGTAATATAGCGTAATATTCTTTGAGCCCCAGAATGGTTGATGCATAAAACCTAAGGTGAACTGTTCTCCAAACGCACGGCAGTCCCCGATCAAAAATGTCCTTAGCAACCAGCCGCATATCTCTTGGCAAGGAAGAATTCATGGCGCATCCGCAGGCCCACAGGGCACGCCCCGCTGCATCCTCCGAACCGTCGACGTCAAGAAAGGTGCGTTCGTAGCTGAGGTAATTGTGGAAGTTACCATCAGGCTTCTGCATATGATTAAGAAAAGACAAGTAAATCTGCACCAGCCGTTTAATGTTCTGATCTCTGCTTAAGCGTTGGTACTTGACTGCGGCGATTAAGGCGCGTGCGTTATCATCGGTTGTGTAGCCCTCGCTTCTTTTGGGGATGCAGTATTTGGCATGCTGGAAAACGCCTGTGTCGTCGGTTAAAGCTTTCAGGTAATCGATTTTTAGAGGAGGCAGGTGGATGGTGTCTTCACCCTCTTCATATCTGATCGTCTGGATAATTCGTCGAAAAGTTCCAGGTACTTTTTGGCGACTTTCGGCCATGTGAACCCTCTGCTGTAGCGGTAAGCGTTTTTCTCAAGTGACATACGCAGTTCTGCATCTTCTATTACTTCAGTGACCCGCTCAACTATAGACTCTGAATCGTTGAACTTGCAGAAAACGCCGCGGCCCTCTCCTAGTGCTTCTTTAGCGTGGAGGTAAGGTGTGGAAACCACTGCTTTACCTGCTGACAATGCATACGAGAGGGTTCCGCTACTGACTTGATTGGGCGACAGATACGGAGTAATGTAAACGTCAGTTGCCTGAAGGTAACTATAGAGTTCATGCTTAGAAAGGAAACGATTAAGGAACCGCACGTGATTTCTAAGACCCAACTTTTTGACAATGCCGTGCAACATGTTGCGGTATTCTTCCCCCTCATAACTCTTCACCTGCGGATGCGTAACCCCCAAAACATAGTAGACAAGCCTGGGCTCCTTCTTGACTATCTGCGGTAGCGCCTCAATGACGTTCTCAATACCCTTACCCCTGCTAAGTAACCCAAAAGTGGAAAGCACCACCTTGTTTTTCAAACCCAGAGTAGGCTTGATTTTTTCGCTAGCTACAAGCGGCAGGTCGGGGCAGCCATGTGGAATCAATTTTACCTTTCTTGATGGTACCCCATAGCTCTCAACGAGTGCGCGAGTGGTTTTGTTAAGGACGACTATCGCCGTGCTTTTTTCAACAATTGTCGAGAATACCTCTTTTGTTTTATTTTCAAAGTTTGGGAGAACCGTGTGGAGGGTTGTTGCGACTGGCTTCTTCAGTTTTTCAAGGAAGGTACAGATGAATTCCCCTGATTCTCCGCCGAAGATGCCGAATTCGTGCTGGATGTTGACGGCATTAACACCTGTGTGATTTAGAAAATCCGCCATCGATATGTAGTCTTCGAGGAAGTCTCTGCCGATTTTCTGCTCTCCACATTCATACGCGGGCTTGGAAAGTTGTCTTCCGTCGATTGAGATGACTCTTTGGTTTTTTAGCTTTTTGAGTTGTCCCATAGCGTTAACGAGGTCGGCTGTAAACGTGGCTATGCCGCATTTGCGGGGCGGGAAAGTGCTTACGTAGGCAACTTCTTTAACGCTAGCCAATGTAGAATTGCCTAGAACATAATTGGCCAATAATAAGTCACGCCATATAGTGAGATTCGCGGCTCTTTAAGCGCATGTGACTGTACTTTGCCAGTCACACAGGCAATTATTATCACATTTTTACCTATAGTTTATATTCTACCATTGTTACATTGGAAGTTTCAAGGAAGGGAGAGGGGCTATGAAACGTTTTGCACATAATCCCATATTAGAACCAATCAAAAAGAATTCCTGGGAATCCAGATCAGTTTTCAACGCGGCAGCAGTCTACAGTGACGGATTAGTCCACATTGTATACCGCGCCATGGGAGACGACAACGTTTCCCGACTGGGCTTGGCAACTTCCAACGACGGCTTAACCATCAAAGAACGCTTCGAAACACCCATTTTTTCGCCAGTTATACACGCAGAACGCGACGGCTGCGAAGACCCCCGCCTAACCGTAATCGACGACCAAATTCTCATGGCTTACACAGCTTACCGAAACCACGATTTCCCAGTGATTTTCCAAATATCTCTAACATCAATCAACACAAAAGACTTCGTTAATAGAAACTGGAACTGGAAAGAACGCATCCTACCATTCCCCGGTGTACGCAACAAGGACGCACTTATCTTGCCCGGCAAAGTCAACGGCGAATACATGATGCTTCACCGCATCGAACCCAGCATCTGCGTATCCTACTCAGAAGACCTCAAAAAATGGCACAGCTTCAAATCCATCATGGAGCCACGAGACAAAATGTGGGACAGCGTAAAAATCGGCGCGGCAGGCACACCCATAGAACTCAACGAAGGCTACCTCTTCATCTACCACGGCGTAGACGAAAAGAAACACTACTCACTCGGTGCAGCGCTCCTAGACAAGAGCAACCCTGAAAAAGTGCTTTACCGCTCAGAAAAACCCATACTGACACCCTGCGAAGATTACGAATGCGTCGGCGACGTGCCGAACGTGGTTTTCAGCTGCGGAAACGTACAACTCGACGACCAAGTAATAATATACTATGGCGGAGCAGACACCGTGCTCTGCGGCGCAAGCTACGAGCTAAACGAGTTACTCCCCAAAAAGTAGCGGCCAAATCTGATTGCTTAAGGCTAATTCTCTTAAGCCCCAGCGAGCCACAATACCCACAGAGAGACAAACCCAATGAGCCTTTAAATAAGGGAGGGGAGGTCAGCGCTGAGACGTCGCGTGATTCTAGTTTCTTCGGATACGGTTTCGTATGCGACTTTAAATAAGGGGGTAATAGTCAGAAAATCGCAGCTGACCCCGCCTCAAGCCGCTTCGCGAAGCCTATCTGCTTGCTGAATCAGCCACAACCCGCCTCAGTTGCCAAAGCCAGCCGAAGCCAAATCAGACGCCAAGCCCTCTGCTTGTTGTGTATAGGACTTCTCTGCAGCAACTACTAATGAAAAGAGCAAAGAACATCCAAAGAAACAGATACAAATTACCCATTTTGTTTTGGTGTAGGCGCAGATTTGCAGTCACATATTCTTAAATCGCCGCCGACTAAACTTTATGATGTAAACTTATCTTAAGTCATTGGGCTATCGGAGAAGTGCTGGCTCTAAACCATTTTTTAAGCCCATTGATGGGAGGTGAAGACATGTCGAAAACGTACAGAAATGAAGACGACCTGCCCGAGCAGCAGTCCGATTACATCCAAAACTTGACTTCCAGAGATATGCGAAGTATACCTGAACCTTCAGAGGATACCAAAGCGCAGACTCAGGAGGATGCTGAAGAGGGATGGGAAGAAAGACCGCAATCGCCCTTAGCTGGCAGAATGTCCGGAACAATGGAGGATCTTGAGCGCATGCAAATTTCGGAGATGATGGCAAGCGATGAGGTTCAACAATGCCTCAGAGACTGCATTGACTCATACAGGTTCTGCACAGAAACCGTGCATCGATGCTTATCAATGGGCGGCAACCATGCAGAGGCGGATCACATTAACCTCCTACTGGACTGCGCAAGAATATGCAATACAAACGCCGATTTTATGCTAAGAAACTCCACCTATTACCCCCAGACCTGCGGCATAACCGCCGACATATGCGACGAATGCGCAGATAACTGTGACAGGTTCGACGATGACTTCATGAAGGAATGCGCCAGCGTATGCAGACGATGCGCTGAATCATGCCGCGAAATGGCGAGATAATTTTTTGGAATCCAACATACCCCCACATAATGAGCACCTGCAACTCTACAATCTACACTATACTCCAAAAACAACCCTTTTGCAATAAGAATATGCTAAACGTTTACTGTTCGGTTGGCCTGATGTGGTAGCTTCCTATTAACTTGAAACCTGAGAAAAACTTATATTTCAATTTTTGATTGTTGAATTCCAGCTTATAATTTAACAACTCGAAAATTGGTGAAAATTATGTCACAAGGTGGAGCAGGAAACATCCCCGTTCTAGTATTGAAAGAAGGCACAGGTAGAAGTACTGGCCGTGAAGCACAAAGAAACAACATTATGGCTGCTAAAATCGTTGCTGAAGCAGTAAAATCAACCCTTGGACCATGCGGCATGGACAAAATGTTAGTCAGCGGCATGGGCGACGTTGCCATAACCAACGACGGCGCAACCATCATGAAGGAACTTGACGTTCAGCACCCAGCAGCAAAAATGCTTGTTGAAGTCGCCAAAGCACAGGACAAAGAAGTCGGCGACGGAACAACAACAGCAGTCATCCTCTCAGGTGAACTTCTCGCAAAAGCGGAAGGTCTCTTAGACAAGAACATTCACCCAACAGTTATCATCGAAGGCTACAAGAAAGCAAGCGAAGAAGCACAAAAAATCCTCCAAACCATCGCCCTACCAGTTGCCTTCGACAACGAAAAAACCCTAAAAGAAGTAGCAATAACATCTATCTCAAGCAAAAGCATCAACGTAGCCGAAGACCTATTCGCAAAAATCATCGTTGACGCGGTAAAGCAGGTCTCCGAGAAAGTTGATGACAAATACGTCGCAGACATTGACCTAATTAAAATTGTAAAGAAGCACGGTCAAAGCCTAGACGAAACAGAACTCGTCAAAGGCATGGTGTTGGATAAAGAAATCGCAAGCAGCGGCATGCCAAAAATCATCAACGACGCAAAAATTGCCCTGCTAAACGCCAAACTCGAAATCGAAAAAACCGAGTTCGACGCCAAAATCAATATTGAAAGCCCAGACCAAATGAAGCTCTTCCTTGACGAAGAAGAACGCATGCTAAAAGACATGGTTACATCAATCACCAAGTCAGGCGCAAACGTTGTCTTCTGCGAAAAAGGCATAGACGACATGGCACTGCACTTCCTCGGAAAAGCAGGTGTCATCGCAGTGAAAAGCGTCAGCAGCAGCGACATGGAGAAACTTGCCAAAGCTACAGGCGCCATGATCGTTGCCTCAGTTAAAGAATTATCCGCAGACGTTTTGGGCAAAGCAAAACGTGTTGAAGAAGTCAAAATCGGCGACGACAAACTCCTCTACATCCGCGACTGCAAGAACCCCAAAGCCGTAACCATCGTTATCCGCGGCTCAGCTAATCACGTTCTAGACGAAGCAGAACGCAGCCTCCACGACGGCCTCTGCGTCGTACGCAACGTAATCGAAGACGGCAAAGTTGTTGCAGGAGGCGGCGCACCCGAAGCTGAACTCTCAAAGGCACTCAAAGCCTTCGCAGTAAAAGTTGGTGGACGCGAGCAACTAGCCATCGAAGCCTTCGCCGAAGCAATCGAAGAAATCCCCCTGACACTTGCAGAAAACGCAGGCTTAGACCCCATCGACATCATGGTAGCACTCAGATCACAGCATGAGAAAGCAAACAGCAAAACCTTCGGCATCGACGTAACCACAGGCAAAATCGTTGACATGTGCCCCAAACTGATTATGGAGCCACTGCGCGTTAAACAGCAAGCCATCAAATCAGCCACAGAAGCCACAAATATGATACTGAAAATCGACGATCTCATCAGTATCAAAGGCGGCGGCAAAACACCCCCAATGCCCCAAGGAGGAATGGGCGGCGGAATGGGAGGTATGGGTGGCATGGGCGGTATGGGCGGAATGCCCTACTAAACCCAAAAACATTTTTTTCCCTCTAATTTTAAGAAATATTCTAAAATTAAAAATAAAAATGGTGTGACGCAACTACTTGTTGCGTGAAAACCGGATAAACTTTCGTCCAGACGGCATATAATTTATAACAGTGAATCCTCGCCTGCTTTCTTCCTGTCCTTTTTTAGTCATAAATACCCTACCGTCCAAAGTCTTCCCAATCAACCCGCTCTGCTCCATAATGTCAAGTACAGGCAAAAAATTCACATACGTATTCTTTAAATCCGTCGCAGAATTTTCATCAAATGCTTTTTTCTCTTTTAGAGCGGATTCAATCTTGAAGCGAGTACTCGCAATTATACCCGTAGCTTCCAATGACATACTTTGTCCCCCCAATTACTGCACTCGCAGTTGATGTTGTAAACAAGCCATTAACTAATAAATCTTGTGACTTGCGACTGGATAAACGCTTGAGAAACGTACCTTTTTCATAAATGTTTATGCTTACTTCCTTATTGGCTTGTTCAGCAGTTAAGATGTTCATTAT
>JBNIDR010000012.1:0-34171 GCA_050108155.1 Bathyarchaeia archaeon
CCACACCGCGGCTGTTTCAACATAGTGGTATGTTGTTCTTGTGGTGGAATTATCTTTGCCTACACCGAAACAGCAACTGAGAAACGTTGCTTCTCCAAGAAGCATTGCGGTTCGCAGCCATTCTTGTGGTGTGCCATACGCTACCACACCCACATAAAGAGCGCGGCAGAAAGCAGGCGTCAGCTTGCCCCATCAGACAGGTTGCAGAAAAGCCCACAACCAGCCCGCAATATGCCCCCAACGCTGAAACAAAAGCACAGTCCGCCCTGCAGTCGGCTGGTAGTTGTTGTACCTAGGAGCTTCCCTGCAACAACAACTAAACAAAAACAGCTAAACCATAACGAAGCCTATTTTGCATAAACCTTCGCTAGGTCACGCGCAGTAACTATGCCCACGACTTCGCCACCTTTAACCACTGGTAAATGCCTTATGCGCTTCATCGCCATCATGGCAGCTGCTCTGTGAACACTTGTGCCCGCTGGAACAGTTATCAGAGGCGACGAGCATTCGGGACCCACCTTCGCAGACAGCGATCTGCCTACCGCCAAGAAATGCGAGAACAAGTCCCGTTCCGTAAAGATTCCGAATGGTTCTCCTTTGCGGGCGACTATTACGCTGCCGATGCGGTTGCGACCCAGCATGTCAACTATAGCTCTAAGCGGCATCTCCTCATCCACCAAAACAAGCGATTTATTCATTAAATCATCGATGCAGAGCTCGTCCTCAGATACTTGAGGTAAAGTTTTGATTAAGTCCGAAGCAGTTACGATCCCCACGAATGCTTCTTCTTCGAAAACGCCGAGTCTACTGTTGCCGCTAATCATCGTCTGCGCTACCTTCTTTATCTTAGCTCTCGCGGGAATCTGAACTAGCGGAGATGACATGACATCCACTGCTTTTCTGTCTTTCAAGGAAACCCCAATTGCAAGGACTTTGCTAAGCAAATCCCGCTCAGTCACAATCCCCACCGGCTTCTCGTTTTGCATTACGATTACGCTGCCGACGTGCTTCTCACCCATTAATTTGGCTACTTCGTCGAGCCGAGTCTCCGGAGCCGTAGTGATTACTTGTTTAGTCATTAAGGATTGGGCTGTTCGGTAACTTTTCAGTTTGCTCCTATACTTTTCGTAGTGAGCGTCTGTGTCTTCTATCGGGATCTCTTGGTCTTTGGGTTTCCCCAATTTCTTATCCCCAAGTCACTTATGGAGCTAATCGTTTAATTAATTTTCCACTAAAAACCAAGCGCACGTTTTGCTTCCAGTAAGCGAGAGGTGGCTACTTCCCCCAGCACAGCCAAATCCTCAGTCGGCAAATACCTACTCGCGGATTCATCGTAGAGTATGCTGGCGGAAGCAGGATAATCCTCCGCAGCCCACACAATATAAGTTAACGGAATACCCTTCAAAGCATCTATTTCAACAGACGCATCGCCAAGAGTCAACGGTTTTCCCCCAAGCAACGCAGCCGCTTCAGCTAGCTGCTTTGGGTTTGCGCCGAAAGCCTCTGCAACGGGTTGAACCGCACGCTTGATAAACGCTCTCTCGTATGCGCTGCCGCCCGGCAAATCCCTATATTTAACCTGTTTTCCGCTTAGAGGCACCAACTGCTCCGTCGCGTAATGCGTAAGCAGGGTTGTGAGGAGTTGGAGGTGCCAATCGCTGAAGTATCTGGCTGCTTCGCCAAAATTGTCTTTAATGACGCTTTGTTTGAGGTCGAGCGTTAAACCTAAGAAACTGTAGCTATCGCCGCCAGCTACCTTTCGGAGTTTCAGCAGTACTTCCTCGCTGACGTTAAGCTTGAGCATAAAATCAACACTTAAAATAAAATTGAAAAGAGGGGTTAAGCTTTGTCGAGGTTGAATTCTTCATGAATCGCCTTGACAACTGCCGCGGCATCTTTCTCTTTTACGACGAAGCTGATGTTTAATTCGGAGCTGCCCTGTGCAATCATGCGGATGTTTATGCCCTTCTTGGCAACTATCTCAAAAATTTTTGAGGCAATACCCAAAGTGCCTTTCATGTAGGCGCCCATGACTGCAATGACTGCAACGTCATCTTCAGCTGTGACTTCGCTAACGATGCCGCCTCTTTCCTGTAGAGCAATTTCGAGGTTGCTTATAGCGCGTCCCAGTAGTGAACGTTTTATTATAATGGAGATGTTTGCTTCTGAAACTGCAGCGGAAATCATCATGACATTTATGCCGTTTTTACCCAGAACCTCGAGGACTTTTGAGTAGCTGCCCGGTGCACCAACCATTGCTGCACCGTAAACGTTGAGCATGGCGACGTCCTTTATCATGGCGACTGCTTTGACGGGCTTGGTTTCGTTTTTGGCTGGTTCCTTTGTTATTAAAGTGCCACTGTTCTCAGTGTTGAGCGTATTGCGGATGCGCACAGGAATGCCTACTTTGCTTACGGGTCCAAGTGCGCGTGGGTGCATGGCTTTTGCGCCGAAAATCGCCATTTCCGCTGCTTCCTGATAAGTTAACTGCGGTAGCATGCGAGCGGCTGGCACCAGCTTAGGGTCAGTGGTCATTATGCCGTCGACGTCTGTCCAAATCCACACTTCGTTAGCTTCTAAAGCGACGCCTAAGATGGTGGCGGTGTAGTCTGAGCCTCCGCGTCCAACGGTGGTTACGACGCCGTCTTGATTAGCGGCTATAAAGCCTGTCACGACTGGAATTGCGCCCTTCTCAAGCAGGGGGCTTAAGCGTTCCCTAATAAGGTGAGTTGTATAATTCATCAGTGGATCTGCGTCGCCAAAGTTACTGTCGGTAACTATACCTGCGTCTTTGCCCGTGTAGAATTGGGATTGGGCTTTGAAGTCTCTGATTGCTCCTGAAACGATAGGTGCGGAGAGGCGTTCACCAAAGGACATCACGTAATCCTTGCTTTTTGGTGTGAGCTCGCCAACGTAGCAGATTCCAATGAGGACCTTTTCGAGTTCAGCGATGGTTTTTTCTGTAACTTCTTTTACTTCTTTTTGGATTGTTTTGCTGGTGATGGCGGATTCGATGGCTTCTATGTGTTTTTTAAGTAGTTTCGCGGTGAAGGCTTTGATGCTTTTTTCGTCGCTTTTTTTGGCTCTGCATCCTGTCTCTATTAACTCGTTAGTGACGCCTGCTAGTGCCGAAACAACGACGGCCACTTGGTTATTCTTTTTTGCGTATTTAGTAACTAAGTCGGCTACATGGCGTATATTTTCGCCCGTGCCTACGCTTGTTCCACCGAACTTCATGACGATTTTCATGGCGTAAATCACTTTTCTTCTACGTTAGTAGTTTAGTTGCTAACTTATGTCTTATGTCTAAGAGGTCCCTTAAAACTGCGCCTGCCGTCTCAATTGAGCCTGCGCCTCTACCGATGATGGTTTGTTCAGCGGCGAATTCGCATTGGAAGGTTACGGCGTTTAAGACTCCGCTGACGCAAAGTGGGCTGGTTTTGGGGATTTCTGTGGGTTTCACGACTGGTTTACTTGTACCGTCGAGGGCACCGATGAGTTTGATGGTGTTGCCTTGTTTGGCTGCGTCGTCAAGCATTTTAAGGGATACATCTCGGATGCCTGTTCTGTCTACGTCTTTGAGGGTAACTTTCTGGTTAAGTATCCAGTTGGCTAAAATCACTGTTTTGCATGCAGTATCGAAGCCGTCGATATCCATAGATGGTTCGCGTTCTGCGTAACCTAGCTTCTGGGCGGTTGAGAGGGCATCTTGAAAGCTTACGCGATTCTGTCCCATCTCGGTTAAGATATAATTTGTTGTGCCATTTAGAATACCTTTGATGCCAAGGATGCGGTCGCCTGCGAGGCATCTTTTGGCGAATTCAAGCATGGGGGTGCCGCCGCCGACTGTGCCGCTGAAGCGGAAGTAAACATTGTTGTATTCGGCGAGTTCTGTTAGCGCTGGCATTGCCAAAGCTAATGGGCCCTTGTTAGTTGTGACGACGTGTTTGCCGGTTTTGAAGGCAGCGGTGATGTGTGAGAGGGCTGGTTCCGCTGTTTGGATGTTTACTGGGGTTACTTCAACGACGACTTCGGCTTCGACGGATTCTATTACCTCAAGCGCCTTCATGCCGGGGCGTCCGTATTCTGGGTCAGCTGAAATTGGGTAGCCGCGCTGTTTAATGGCTTCCAGTTTTTCGGGGCTGAATCCGCGGGGGTTGATGACTGCGCCGTCGATGTCTGCGATGGCTACGATTTTTGGGTTAAATCCGTAGTCTTTGCCTTTTTCGACGGTGCGTTTGGCAAGAATTGTCGTGACGCCTTTGCCTACAACGCCGTATCCAACCAAAATAATTCTCATGTCTGACTCACCGTGCTAATACTGCCTGCGGCTTCTTTAAACCCAACGCTTCTTCAATAGCGGAGATTTCAGCGTCCACCTCAATGGGTTTCTCGCTTTGCTTGATTGCTGTGTCTGGGTCTTTTAGGCCGTGTCCTGTGGTTATGCAGACAACTTTTTCGTTTTCCATAATTACGCCCCGTTTGATGAGCTTCTTTAGGCCTGCTATGGATGAGGCGGATGCGGGTTCCACAAAGATGCCTTCGACTCTGGCGAGTGTTTTTTGTGCGTCAAGGATTTCGTCGTCAGTTACGGTTTCTGCTGTTCCGTGTGATTCGCGGATGGCGTTGACTGCTTTTTTCCAGCTGACGGGTGCGCCGATGCGGATGGCTGTGGCGACTGTTTCTGGGTGCTCGACTGGGACGATTTTTTTGGCGTTGGTTTTGATGGCTTGTGCGATTGGTGCGGAGCCTGAGGCTTGGATGCCAGTCATCTTGGGTAGTTTTTTAATTAAGCCTAATTCGTAGAATTCTTTGAGTCCCTTCCAGACTGCGCTTATGTTTCCTGCGTTGCCTACTGGAATGATGATGCGGTCTGGGGCTTCATAGTTTAGTTGGTCACAGATTTCGTATCCCAGTGATTTTTGTCCTTCGATACGGAAGGGGTTAATCGAGTTAAGCAGGTAAATGTCGCGGTGTTTCTCGGCGAGTTTGAGGACGAATTCGAGGGCTTCGTCGAAGTTTCCTTTGACTTGGAGCACTTTGGCTCCGTGTATCATGGCTTGGCTGAGTTTGCCGTAGGCGATTTTTCCGGATGGAATGAGTACGGTGCATCGTATGCCTGCCCGAGCGGCGTATGCGGCCAAACTTGCACTGGTGTTGCCTGTGGATGCGCAGATTACGTGGCGTGCACCGAGTTCGACGGCTTTGGTTACCCCGACGGTCATGCCTCGGTCTTTGAAGCTGCCTGTGGGGTTTTCGCCCTCGTTTTTGATGTAGAGGTTTTTGATGCCCAGTTCGTTGCCTAAGCGTTCTGAGCGGTGGAGTCCGGTGCCGCCTTCGCCGAGTGTGACGATTTTGGTGGATTCGTGGATGGGCATGAAGGGTCGGTATCGCCAAACTGATAGCGGCTTGGTTTTCCAGTCGCTAGTCTTTGCTGCTTGGGTTAGCTCGTTGGCTTCGAACTTGATTTCTAGGATGTCTCCGCATTTTCTGCAGAAATAAACGATTTCGTCTATGCTGTAGGTTGCTTTGCAGTTTATGCATTCTTGATGTACCAAATTTTTACATCTCCAGTAGACTGACGACTGATACGATTGAGATTATAGTCAGAGAAGTATCGGCGGTGGCATTAATAATTTTGGTGCCGCTGACGAAGAATCAAGCGGCTGATTTTTGTTTAGAAGTAGTTGCAGAGAACCGCCTAGGCACAACAACTACCAGCCGACTGCAGGGCGGACTGTGCTTTTGTTTCAGCGTTGGGGGCATATTGCGGGCTGGTTGTGGGCTTTTCTGCAACCTGTTTGATGGGGCAAGCTGACGCCTGCTTTCTGCCGCGCTCTTTATGTGGGTGTGGCAGCGTATGGCACACCACAAGAATGGCTGCGAACCGCAATGCTTCTTGGAGAAGCAACGTTTCTCAGTTGCTGTTTCGGTGTAGGCAAAGATAATTCCACCACAAGAACAACATACCACTATGTTGAAACAGCCGCGGTGTGGGTGTGGGAGCATGTTGAATCGTCTTAAAGAAAACATGGGGGACAACAACTTCTAACCTCGGCTACATCAAGAACCCGAAGCCTCAGCCGATTTAACGTAAACCTCCACTCTAACCGCCGAGCCCTCCCGCCCGACGAAATCGCCGAGTGGTCCGCTCCATTTAGGCGTCGAATCCGCCGTGAAGCCAACCGTCTCAGAAATTCCCCGCCACAGCAGCGCCCGATCGTAGTCTTTGGCGTCTTGAGGCATAAACTCAAAGATAGAGCGGCTGGCTACGATGACGAGCTTCTGTTTCATGCGGCTGATGGCGACGTTGATTCGGTTTAGGTTTAGGAGGAACTCGCTTTCGCTTCGCACATAGTCGGGGTCGCTTACGCAGGAGGAAATAATTATGAAGTCTGCTTCTCCGCCCTGATACCGCTCAACCGTATCCACGCGGACCTTGTCGGGGTCCACGCCGCTTTCGGATAGCACGTTACGAAGCAAGCCCTTTTGGGCGTTATGCGGAGTGATTATGCCAATGCTCTCGGTGGGGGCATTTTTTACGAGTGCTTGGACAATCGACGCCTCGGTTAAGTTTGACTGGAAACTCTCCGCTTCATCATGCACGATAAGCACAAACACGTTTTCGGGTTCCAAAGCTACCCCAAGCCCAGATGTCCCAGCCTTCGAAGGCGGCAGCGTCTGCTTCTGCTCCGAACGAAAATCAATCTGATCCTTCTCATACACCCACTCCCTCAGAAACTCGGCGACGACCCTGTGGCATCTGTGGCTTTCGCTGAGGCGCACGGCGGGGATGTCGGCGGGGTTTCGGCATTTAATCCGCTCCAGCCCCAACTCCTCGTTACGCAGTAACCTAAGGAAATCCATGGCGGAGAGGAAAGACGCCATCTCTTCGAGGGTGCGGCGGTCTTCTTTTTCCCAATTATGCGCCACAATGGGCGGGAGTTGGCGGTGGTCGCCTGCGACGATTATTTGGCTGTTCTTGCTGAGGAAGCTGCCTGATAGGAGCAACTCTGGAACTCTCATCATGCTTGCCTCATCCACAACGAGTAGGTCGAAGAAGCTCTCGCCCCATGGCGGCTCCTTATCCCCGATCTTTTTCATTAAACCGTAGAGCCCAGGAGGGGTAACGCAGAGAACTATGGGCGGCGATGAGGCTGAGAGGCTGGTTAGGGTGGACTGATTCATCAATGCATCGGCGATTTCAGTAACGCCCGCCTCATCCTCGTTGTAGTTGAGGTTTCTGACGCCAGCTATCTCGGATTTTGTGTTGCTGCTAAGCACGCGGTAAATTTGGAGGTCTTTGAGGTCTTTTCCACCTTGCGAGACGTATTCTTGCCAGCATTTTGCGAGTTTAGCGACGAATTCCTGTATGGCTTTGTGGGTGGGCGCAACCATCAGTACCCTACAGCGGGACTTGGCGGAGTGCGCTGCGATGTGTGCTAAAACTGCCAGCTGGAGCGTTTCGGTTTTGCCTGTGCCGGGTGGCCCCTGAAGCATGACTATAGGCTCTTTTCCGAATACGCTTTCGACTAAGCGTTTTTGCTCCGCTTTCGGTCGTACCTCCCTCTTCTCAGACCATTTCAGAAATGGCGTAGCGGCATCCTTAGGAAGCGCAGTATGTGTAGAACCACCTTTTTTGCCTGCCAAGAAATCCGCCAGCAGACAATATAGGACGTTGTTTGGGGCGTAGTCGAGGCTTTTTGCTGCCCTATCGGACACGATGTCGTCGGCTAATTCATCGAGGATGTAGTATCTTCCTGCTTCGAAAAGCTGTAGGTAATTGCTTTCAGCTGCTTTCTCAGGGTCAGTAGTGGGGAGGTTGTGCCATGCACTGTATCTGCTGCTTTTTCCCCTCGGCCAGTTAACCACCTTTATAACAACTTCGAGTTTAACGTTAACTTGATCTACGATTGCTCGAGCAGACTTTTCCACTTCAGAGGGGGAACGTTTCTCAAGTTCCTCAAACTGACCTTGAGCATTCTTTCGAAGTTCAGTTACGACCATCCAGTCTCCAGAACTTGAGCCGTCTGAACCTTTGACGCGGCAGGCGTTAGCTATGCAGTCTTCTTTTGGCAACCCCATGCCTTCGTAAATCAGCTTGCCACTAACGATGAATTCCTTCTCGAACTCATCCACCCGTGTACACTGGAAAATCAGCGACCGCCCAGAAGCCACCCGCTGATAAGGCAGCAGGGCATAGTGCTGGTACATTTCTTGACGCTTCGAGAAATATTCTAGATCCAAGAATTCTCTGCAACTACGTTCAAGCGTGGCAACACCCAGCGAAAACTCGCTGATTTTAGGAACGGCAATAGGCTTTTTACCGAGGCGGCGGTTGCGGATGTTTAGAGAGCGCTCGATGGTTTCGAGTGCCATGCATATTTTTGTTCCCATCAGGTTGAGTTCTTCGTCGGTAATTCTCCGGTTTTTCTGTGGGTAATCGCACCATTTGCGTTTTTCAAGCAAGATTTTGGCTGGTCCTGTGACTTGCTTGAAGTTGTCGAGGCGACCTTTGGCGCCCCATATGTATTCGATGGGCAGTTGGTCTCCAAATCTGGCTCGGGCTGGGTAGTAGCCGTCGTTTTTGCCTTCGTGGAGGAAGGAGATTTTCCCGTCAGGGTGCCTGCGGAAGGGTAATGAATAATTAAATAAGCCATCTCGAAACACGAGTGCTAAGTCCACTGTGGAGCCGTCTTTGCGTTTAACCCGCCACTGGTTCCGGTCAAAGAAGCAGGCTTGATCCAGAATCGGGAGAAGCCCCGAACTGTGGAAACGCAGTGCCTTTCGGTGGACAACCTCATCTTGAAGAATTGAAAACATGGGCTGATCTATGGCTTGTCTTAGCCCCAACAGGTCTCGAACTGCACGAGCGCTAATTACTGAGGGGTGGCGGCAAACGGCTTTCATCAGTGCGTCGCGTTCTTGGCGGCTGAAAAAGTATAGGTGAATCGGTGCTTCGTCAGGGCTACCTATGGCGTTGGCAACTTTAGAGATCGCATCGGTTAAGCCCTTGAAGAACACCTCCATAAGCTGCTCTTCTTCGTCTAAACAGTCGTCTCGGTCGTCAGGCAACTTGGCGATCACATGGGATACACAGACGGGTTCGCCTCTGTAACGGGTGCAGCTGACCTTGGCACTTATCAGCGAAATAACATCAAGCATATAGTCCCATTCAACAAACAGGTAAACCCGTATCATACCATCAGGATTGTAGAGCAAAGCGGAGTCGATACCTGCGGAGGGACTGTCTTCGGGGAGACTCCCGTATCCTGTGCCTGTTAGCCAAGGCATCCAACGACTCTTACTTGCATATGGACTAGATCTGATGCCGCCCAGCATGTACTGAGCTCTCTCAACAAGCCAATCCAGCTTTGCACCGATAACTGGATCGGTCGATAACTCGTTGACTTTAGCGGCGTCTTTCGCGGGAAGCGCTTTGAAGTCATAAGGACGCAGATAGGAAGAGTCAACAACCGCCTTCAGTTTCGCCAAATCTTCAAGCCTGAAAATTCCGTGGTGCCCAAGCGCTTTCTGTTCCCCTCGGCTAAGGTTAAGCAGTGCAATGCTTTCGTTTTCAACTGCGCAAACTATGCAGCATTCGTTGAAGCCACAGTTATCGCATTTCCAGCACAACTGAAACTCTACGTCTTCAAGGGGCGTGTTGTGGATACGGTTTAACTCGCCGTTTTTGGATAGCAAACGTTGAACATCTTGAATTAGTGGGCTAAGTTTGAATTTAGGCAGGGCATCTGGACTGAGACTTTGCAGGTTTGTTTCTCTGTTTATAACGCCGCCTTCCAAATTGATTTTCGCGGTTAAGTTGCCCAGTTCTTTTGATAGGAGCAGAACGTAAATTGCCACTTGAATACGGTGAGCAGTCTGCTCTTTCCAAGAAGATTTCAACTCGAAAATCCGCACGCGAACTTTACCGTCTTTGAGCGGCCAAATAGCAATTAGGTCAGAGATGCCTTTGACGTCCCAGACGCCGATATGCCCCTTCATAGGAACCTGATACAGAAGTATGGGGCGCTGCTCAGCTTTTTCTCCCTGCTCAATTTGGTGTTCGATTATACTTCGGAGGTAAATAAGGGAGTCTTCGGCTTTGCTCCAGCCCCTTGTGTGGGGGTCATAAGGGGTGAAGTCAACGTATTCAGCGGCTTTCTCTTTGAGCTCCGCCACCTTCTTCTCCTCAAGGGCTTTGCCTGTGCCGTAGAGCAATGGACTGATAGGTTTGAAGGCTTCATGCCAAGTTCGTTTTTTGACTTCTTTACCTTCGAATTTTAGTTTGAAAAAACGTGGGCAACAGTTGAAGCGAATGTACTCAGCGATACCAGAAGCAGTTAAACCGAAAACGCTGTCTTCCTCTTCATCGTCGGGTACGTCAACACTGAAACTGTTAAAGTCTCCTTCGCTCAGCTTCGCCGCCTCTCTGCCTCTTTTTGATGTTCTCCTTAACTTATGTCGGTCTTATTGTATTTACCGCTAAGTTAGATTTAACGTTCCCCAAGCAGAACATAGCAAATCAGGTTGACCGAACGAGAGTTTAATGTACACTGACGCGGTATAGAAATGAAAGGCATGCACAAGGAACAGAAGAGAACAAAGCAACTTACGTTTGATAACCTACCGAAGGCCCCAATTCAACAAAAACCCAAAACGCCCAAACAAATCATCATAACTCACATGGAAACAGCAACCAGCGAAGATGAGTTAACCCTCAAAGTAGCCTTCAAGCTGCAGCCTTCAAAAACTGCATTTTCAAAGGTAAAATCCGACTTGTTCTTCAACGGGGAAATAGTCAATTCTGTTCTGCTCAGAATCCCGCAGGGTCCTTTGGCAACTGACGAATGCGAGTACTCGACAGTGTTAGATATGAAAGGAATCGCTGCTGGAGCCTACGCGCTAACGGCTGAGGTTTATGAGCAGTGGCAAACTGGCGAGAGGCTCTGCGAAGCCGTTAAAGAGTTAACTTTCACCTATGTTCCCCAAACAAGGCTTGAGCGGTTAGTAAAAATTCCTACGGTAAAGAAAGTTGCAGGCGCGGATTTGGCTGTAGTTAGAGACTTTGAGAACAAGATGTTTAGGGAAATGGAGAGTAACCTAAAGAAAGAACAGATGGGCAAGAGGGATAGTTGGTAAGCTGTTGTTTATCGTTTCTTTCCTTTTGGGGGAAGGTTAGACAACATAGCTTTCTTTTGGGCTTCTTTTTCTCGTTGAGCTTTCTTTTCCTGTGCTTTACGAGTGTTTACGTCATGCTTCTTCTTTGAACTCGGCATTTCATATCCTCAGAGAGGAAATATGTGCCTGCAAGCTCTAAAAAGCTTGCCCTTTTTAGGCACAGAAAACCGAAACATCCCTCGTTTCGGCATCTTTTCTCGCATACGACAAGGGAAACACATCTTTAATTTAGCCCAGATTTCGCCTTCAACCCCTCATAGCCACATACTTGTAGTAAAATGATGGTTTTATGCAAAAGCCTAAATGTTAGTGCATCACCCAAATCAAGTATTACCTTGAGGAATGAGCAATTGAAAAAGTACTGGTTCCACATCGTGTTGATGGCGCTGATTATTTTTCCGATTGCACTACTTTGCATTTTGGATTACGGCAATTTAGAGGGCTATAACTGGGCTGTAAACCCCCAAACCGGCAGCATGGAACAGTGGAGCAACAGCTACCTTAACCAGAGCTACAGTTTCGACGTGACTTGGAAGGGCAGAATGTTCTACCTCTTCTTCGCATGGTTCATGGTGATTGAGTCAGCGTTCGGCTGGCAAGAAATCAACACTCGAACACCCAAAACCAGGCCCCTGATAGTCGCCGCCCTCATATGTGCATCGATTCCAACAGCCTACGTTTTTGCAACTAACTTCTTCGGTTTAGACTTGGCGGTGCTCAATGCGGGGCAGAGCATCGGAGTCCCCTACCTCAACGCCTCAAACCAACCCTCCGATTTTCTTGAGCTATTCTGGCCGCTCTCCGTCGAGTACCTTGTGTTCTTCGGCTCTTTCGCCGCCGCTTTGGCGTTTGCCTACAGGCCGCGTGGACTCAAGACATTCGGCATCTCGCTTACGTTGCTGGGCGCCATCGGCGTCGCCTACACACTCGACACCGTCTACCCCTTCGGCGTCTTCCGCCCCCTCCAAGAAATCGCTTTGCCAACAACCGCCGCAACCGCAGCCCTCTTCGACCTGCTTGGCTACAAAGTCACCCTCAACTATCCCGTGCAAGTCGGTGATTCACAGATGCCAAACATCATCGTCACAAGCGGAGGGCAAACAGCCAACCTCGCCGTCTCTTGGGCCTGCGCAGGCGTCTACAGCCTACTCCTCTACGTACTCATCATCCTCGTATTCTTCAAACGCTCAAACATAACCTCGTTTAGAAAAGTAATCTACTTCATAATCGGATTATTCGGAACCTTCACCGCTATCGTACTGCGCGTTTTTGCGATTACGTTGGTTTATCTGCAGCAGGGCAGGGAAGCAGGAATGACATTCCACAACACGTATGGGGAGTTGTTCGGTTTCACATGGATATTCGCTTTCATCATGATTATTGTCTGTGTAGAGAGGTTCTCGCTTGTGGAGCGAACCGAAGAGGGCTTCAAGAAAGCGATCTGGTTGCTCAGCAGAAAAGAGTCACAGACAACTTGAAGCCAATTTACTTAGAGGCCTCTCTCCGCACCGCACGCAGCGCCCTAAACTCCGAATAAACAACCTTAGGCATCTTTTTTACGCTGTAAACCCTGCTGCCGCCCAGCCGTTCACGGTAACAGATGGGCACTTCGGTAACGCGGTACCCGTTAACGGCCATCCGAGCTGTGAATTCTAGCCAGAAATTGTACGGAGAATACTTGATGTCCCTTGCTATAGAGTGTGCAAGGTCCACCTTCATAAGCCGCATTACGCTTGTGACATCGCTGCACTGGACAGGAAACATAACCCGCTCTAACACCTGCAGCCCCTTAGAGAGCATACGGCGGTAAGGCGGTTCCCGCCGCGTCATTCGGCGGCCCATAACAATGTCGGGTGCATCACGCTGCATTATACTCCACAACTTAAAGAAATCGTCAGGCTCATACTGCCCATCAGAATCCACAGCGACCACATAATCGTAAATTTCGGGGCTGATTTTTAGGAAAGCTTCACGCATTGCACGGGGATAACCCTTTTTATGCGGGGATGTTTCAGCATAAAAGCCGTCGAATTCGCCGCTGAGTTTTTTGAGGACTTTTTTTGTGTCGTCAGTGCTGCCGTCCTCGAAAACCCAAATATCCACGTTTCCCATTTTGGTTACGACTTTTTGGTAGAGTTCTCTAACGGTATCTTCAATTGTGTCTGCTTCGTTGTAAACTGGCATAATCAGAGCTATTTTTTGGTTCAACTCGGGAAACGTTGTTTTGGAATTACTCATCAGAGATAAACTCCGTTAACGTTCTATCAGCAACTTGTTCAGATTTGATTTAACTGCGTCCACATTGTGGCTAGTAAAGTACCAATCAATTGTCTTCTTGAACCCCTCTCGGTAAGTGACTTTAGGGGTCCACCCCAAAACGGTACTAGCTTTCGTAACATCTGCTGCCCTAGAAGCTACTCCCTGAGGTTTTCCAAGGTCCCGATGAACCTTTCGGGGTTTCCAGCCTACCAAATCAAAAACCAACTCAGCAGCTTCATTGATTGTTAAGCGGTCGCTGCGCCCGGCATTCACAGGCGAACCATCCTCAACCTTTTCTGACGCAGCCACCAAAGCGTCAACTATGTCCTGAACATAAGTGAAGTTGCGGTCTTGCTCGCCATTACCCCAGATGTGGTAGGGGTCCATTTTGATGAAAGCTTTAGCTATTAAGGCAATGATTGCATGGGTTTCGTTTTCTCGGGGTCCATAAGCAGTGAATATACGCACCGCCGCGGTTTTCATGCCATACTGTTTATGGTAGGCTTTGAGTGCCATCTCCCCCATTAGTTTAGCCCAGCCATACTCCAAATCCGCAAAGGCGTTATCGCGTACGAAGGGGTCTGCATCTGCTTCTTTTAGCAGGTAACTTGAACCAGTTTTTTCTTGAAGATAAGACGGGTAAACGCAGGCTGAGCTGGCGAAGCAAATGCGGTCGACTCCAGCTTTGCATGATTCTTCGAAAACCAGTTGGTCCAGTATCATGTTTGAGCAGCACTCGGCTGGATGCGAATCGATATAGCCTCTTCCGCCGTGAAGCGCCGCAAGATGGAAAACAACATCAGCATCTTTGACCACGCTTTTTGTGAAGCTGCGATCTTTAAGGTTGCCTCTGACCACTGTCAGGTTTCGATGAACCCATTTGCTTGAGCTTTTTTTTGTGAAAGGGTAGTTGAGGTTTTCAAGTTTGCCGCTGGAGAAGTCGTCTGCCACCAAAACCTCCGCCTTCTCCTTTAGTAGGGTGTCCACAAGGTGGCTGCCGATGAAGGATGCCCCGCCCGTTACGAGAACCCTTTCACCATTCATTTTTTGGTTTCACATCGTAGTAGATAGATTCTTTTTTAAGCGGTTTTCTTTTTATGCTTTTTCATAAATTACAAAAAAACTATGATAAATGTACATCCGAACTATTGTGAACTAACAAGAATTATAAATGAAAACATACAACTGCACTTTAATACATAGGAGAAAAAGCCAATAGTTAAAATCCGCAAAACCACGATAATTCAGCTTATCGTCGGAGCAGCCATTGTATTTTGGTTGCTACAGGTTGCAAACATAAGCGACACATTTAACGCGATTCTTCAAGTTAATACAGTTAACCTTGCATGTGCAGTAGCCCTCTTCGTCACCGCATCAGTACTTGTCGCATTAGCACTCTATGTTCCGCTACGGAAAACAAACTCATCTACTTCAGTTAGCAAAGTAGTGATGGCAAGTTTTGGAGGACAACTGCTAAGCGATGTTACGCCTGCCCGCTCAGGTTACTTTCTTACGCCGATCTTAATTAACCGATTAGCGGGGATTCCGATTGAGCAGGGAATGACGGGGGTTCTTGCAACTGGAGCCATAAACGCCTTCGTCAAAGCGGTGGTTTGTCTGGCGGGTTTGGGTTACTTTATTAGTTTTCTGCCTTTGCCGGCAGCGGTTGTCGATTCGTTGCTTGTAGGAGTCGGGGTTTTGCTTGTAGCTGGGACTTTCCTGTTTCTGCTCATGTGGGAAAAACGCATGACTGGAATGGTGGCGAAAATTGAGAAGCTGCCGCTGGTGGGGAAAAAGCTGCATTCGGTTACTGATATGTTTGCTAATGTGCAGCAGCAGAGCCCAAAGGTTAAGCGATCGCTGGCGGTAGTAGCGCTACTCATTCTGCTGTCGATAGCCGTGAATGCGACCGCATTGTACTTTATTTTCAGTGGTCTATGGAGTGGCGGCTCTCTTAATCTGCTGGATTTCTTTCTGATAGCATCTTTCGCGTCAGCCTTAACCTATGTACCCATAACCATTGCGGGTCTAGGCGTGCAGGAGGCGGGTTATGTTCTGCTGTTGCAGTTGCTGCTGGGGCTGCCTCTCACCAGCATCGACCCGAAGTTGTTGGCGTTTGCATTCATAACGAGGATACTATTCACTGGAACAGACATTATCGGTTTAAGTCCGCTAATAAAAGTGGGGTTAAACCCAGAAAACAAAATCTACACTAGCAAAGATTAAATTAAAAAAAGTAAAGGAGTAAGGCTCTATTAGACTGCTACTTGTTTGGGAAGATTTGCTAACGGTTTTTTGCGTATTAGCACAGATCCACCGATTACCGCAACAGTAGACAACGCAAGCACTAAACCAATGGTTAAGCTTTCAGGCGCAACATCCGGAGTTGGATTTGCACCTGAGGTGTAATCGATGTAACCCCAGCCGTCTGGAACATTTACGGCTGCTGGTGCTGGCGGCCAAGCTTGAAGCCCATTTCCACCGGCATGCGCATCGTTATAGGCAATTCTCAAAGCATATCGTTGACCAAGAGGCAGATCAGTTGATGTCTTCTCAATTGTCATTTCAATTATATAGTGGGCCGCGCTTATTTTCGGTGATGTGCTTAATGATTCAGCATATTTGAAACTTGCTGCAGCGGGTGCAGTGGTTGTTGCCCAAGCGGTTCCGGTTCCTTTATACCATTGAACAGTTGCTGTTGCCCCGTGTCCTGTTATATCGACGCGGTAGTCGTCGGCTAGTGGATTTGCACCGCCGTCAGCGTTACCGTCAAAACATATTTGCCAATAGTCCCCTGCATCGTCAGTAGCATCTGAAGTTTCAATAAGAATGTTTTCGCAGACGGTGAGTGGGTCTGACGATACAAGTACCCATTCGTCTCTCCAAACGCCATTAGTTCCAAAAGTTTCTGAGCCGCTGCTGCCCCATTCATCGCCAAGCACATATTGTCCATCAACTGTCGGGTTAGCTGTCGCGGAATAATCCATGTGTGTATAGCTAGCATTGTAACCTTTGACATTACCCGCAAATGTTAATGAAGATAGTGCAAGTATGCAAAAAACTGCAATAATAGATTTCTTCAATGCATTTTCTTCTCCTTTTCAATTTACTAATCGCCTTATTTTATTCAAAACGCTTAAATATTTTTCCATATGTCAACCCGCATAACGATAATTATGCATGCCGACATTATGGCATTTGAAATGTAAAAAAAACAAATAGCATCTATTGCCAACTTTTTCTAACACATTAAGTTCTCGAAGTAACTGGTAAACCTCAAATCCACTGTAATATTAAAAGGAATAGAGACGCTGGCTTCGTCCTCAAGTATTCTAACGGTAAAGTAGCCCGCCTTATCTACTGGCGACCAAACAAAAGAGGGACCCGCTGTGTTGGAGCCGTCAGTTGCGTTTATGAGCCACTCAATTATAGGAAAAGCATTACCTGGCCGTTTACCTACTTCCTCGGGGGGCACCAAGCCGCTCCATAGTTGAGCTTTGAGCGGTTTTGAACTGTTCACGTAGGCGGTGAGGTTGCCGTTTCGGTAGTCCACAGGGATAGGTAGATAGAACTGGGCTGCGGAGAGGTTTGAGGCGTCGCCGATGGTTAGGTTAAAGAAATAGTGTTTTACAGGGGCAGTTACATTTTTGGCTGCGAAAGCTTGAGTTACCACATCTCGGTCCACAGGTCCGACATGGTACACGGTAGTACCGTTTATGCCCAAGAAGACAGTTGGTAGATACTGGGGGTCTCCTAGGTACCGCGTAAAGGGACACTTGAGGTACGCTGGGGGCATGCGGTTGTCGCCTATAGTTGCCCACGGCACACTCATCACGTAGCCGACACCACGGCTTTGGAGAAAGTTTACGCATTCCCCGATAGTCTCCAAACTGTAGAGGGGGGCTGATTCGTTACCGTCCAGAGCCATAACTTCCCGTTGGATATAGTAGGTTTTGATGTCAAACGTTGCGATTTTTGCGTCGGCGGGGGTGTTCTGGTTTATCCATTGCCAAGCATCGCCTTCCTCGTATATGCGGGAAAGATACTCCGGCTGGGTTTCACCCGTCAAAGGCGCTGGCTTCACTGTATTGATGTAGGGTAGCATGAGGGCACTTGAAAACGCAAACAGCGTCAACAACACCGCAGGAGCCGCTTTGGTTGACTTTCGGATTCTGGGGACCGAATAGAGCAGCACTACAAACAGCACCGCCAAAGCAGGCAAAGCCAGAATCAAATACCGCGGAAAAGCCACATGCACCCCCATAATCACAAAACAAGCAAACAACAGATAATACGGCAGCGTCATCGCAAAGTCCCTCCGCTTAGAAAACGTCAGATACGCAATAGCCACCACTAAAACGGCGGCGCCTACTTTGCTGAGGGTCCCTATCCAGAAGTACTCGGGGATTAAACTGTAGTGCTGGAAATGCTGGGTTGTGGAGCTCAGGAGAAGCGGGTCTAAGTATTTTCCGACGCCGAAGAAGGGATATAGGGGGTTGCCGAGCAGGATTAAATTGCGGAAATACCAAGGGAGAATTATGAACGCCGCCAGCGCTGTTAAGCCGCCTAGCCGCCTCAAGGATAGCTTGCGATGCAGGGCGTAGAGTAGGATAATGCCCAAAGCAAACAACCCCATGTAACTTGTTAAAGCGGCAAACCCACAGAACAGCACCCCGAGGACCTCGTATTTTGTAGCGCCGACAGCGTTAGAGCTGTAGGCTTTGTAGAAGTAAAAGGCTGAGCAGGTCAGCATGAAAGTTAACGCCATGATATAGGTTTCTTGGATGAACAACTCCCAAAAGTAGGGTACAGCGCATAATGCGGAGATCGCGTAGACTGAAAAGACGCGGTTCTTGGTGAGTTGCTGCGCAAACTTGTAGGTCACCAGAAGGGTAGCTACGCTAAATATTGGCGAGAGCAGGCGGTAGTAGAAGTCGTTTGCGCTTCCCGCAAGTGCGTACAGTGAGGCGGCGGTTAACTGGATCCCAGGCGGATAGGCGGCGCTCATGCCTATGCCGATGGATGGACCAGCAATAAGCGGAACGGTGCTCTGCTGGTAGATGATTCTTGCGTAGGTGACGCCGTATGTAAGAGAATCCCACTCTGTGGCTGGGAGAGTTACTGTTTTGCATAGTGAAAAGAGGGCTAAAACTGCGATTAATATGAGCATTACGAAGGGTACTGCCATTTTTTTAAAGGATATGTTGTGTTTTGGCAATGAAAGAGAGCCAACGTGAAACCTGAACCCTCGCCACACTGCAAGAGAACACAATATAGCTAAAAGAGCAACCTCTGTAACAAGCACCGACACAAAGGTGACAGCGCCTAGAATCCCCAGCAAAGACATAACTGAAAAATTCAACCCGAAGCCTAAGCCGATTGAAAGAAGCAACCTTTCCAATGCACCCGCTAAGCGAATCAGAATATGCGAAAAAAAGAAGCCGTTGGCAATTATGAAAAGGAAACCTATCCATCCAGCGTCCAAAGGAATAGACACCAAACAGACACCAAAAGTATCGGTTGCTAAAGATAGCGTAACAAAACCAGCTACCACAAAGACAACAACACTCGCAAGAACTGCAAGTAAGGTGCGGCTGCTCATGATGTTACACGCCTAAAATGCTTTATCAGCGGCACTATTTTGTTATGCCTCCGCCTGGCCAGGAAGCCCAAATCTGCAAGTTAACCGTGGCGTCTTGCCTGTACGCGTCCCTTAAAACTATAACAAGCGTGTATGAACCAGCGTGCTGTGTCTCCCAAGTTAGCGAGGGACCAACGAGCCCGCTCGAGGTAGTGTTGGGAGATCGGACGGCNAGGTCATGGTTGAGCCACCAGTTTGTGGTTTCACTTGGTTGAAAGACACCTTCATAGAGTTCGATTCCTATCGGTTGCCCGTTTGAAGTAGCATTCACTTTCAGCGTTGTACTCTCGTTAAGCATCGGCAAATAAACAGTAGCGGTCGGCGGAACGGTGTTATTGCTGATTTCAATCGTTAAGGTGCAGTTTGCAGAATTCACCGCTACTTTGCCTTGTGATCGGTAGGGAGCAGCATCGATTTTACTTACGATAAAGTTTTCGTGATATGCATGAGGCGCTAATTCAACGAAGTCTTTGCCTGTTATGGGCGCCATAAATTCGCAGGTTTTCCATTTGCCTGTGTCGGTTTTTTGGATAACGACGTAACCGTTGATCCATTCCAGCGTGTTAGGGTTACGCACGTTTATCGCAACTTGTTCACTGCCGACATCCAGATAGGTGATTTTTACACTCGTTAAAGTTGGGGTGGCAACGTAGAATCTTGCGGAGTTGTTTCCAGCGACGACAACCTGCGTTGCAACACCGTTTATCTTCTGGGGTTCACTCCACCCAGCCTTATTCAGTGAAACCGCCGTCAGAGAGCCATCTGTGAGAGGCGATTCGAAGGGGCCGACGTTGTAAATTGCCGGATTGGAAGCATTGTTAAAAACTGTCGGGAAATAAGGAGAAGGCGAGCCGAGGTACTTTGACATAGGCAACAGTTCATAATGCCCAGTTTGTCGGGTCCATCCCACATCAATCACATATTTCACGTTTTGTTCTCGGAGGAATTGAACCATCAGGTTTGGGTCAGTGATGTTGTAGAGGGCTCTTGCTTCCCAACCGTCCAAATAGAAGAAGTAGTCGTTGCTGCAGTTTTTTACATAGTAGAGGTTGTTTTCGATGGTGGCTGCTTTTTCTCCAGCACTCAGGTTTGTATTCATAAATTGCCAAGCGACCGACTGGGGATACAACTTGTTTAGAACTGTCCATGTATCGCTGTTTGGATGCTCAAGGAACCAGAGGTAATCATCTGGGACTGGATCATTGAGGTTATCAGCTACCACTTTGCCGCCCATGACCAAGGTTAGACTGGGAAATATGAAAGCGACAAAAAGGATCACCACTACGCCCAATCTTAGAATATTGCTTTTGCGGATTGAAAACAAACGGTGCCTAAATCGAATTAAAAAGTTAGAGCTGCTTTTGTCACGGCTTCTGCATATTTCCAGCAATTTAATTATGGGTAAGGCGCTTATGAGAGCAAACCCCGGCATAGCAACGATAACGTGATGCGGGAATCCCCATGAGACTCCGCTGAGAATAAATATGCTTAAACTAAGAGGCCACAATATCAGCAGCCAAAGCTTCTTGTTGTGAAAAGTAGGAAGCAAAACGAGCCCCAACAGGGTTAACAAAGAAACAGATGGAAAATGAGTTCGATAGTTAAGAAAAATCATTGTTTTATCGAAGATCGACGCTGGGCCACCGAAGAAGTTGGCTGTTGCACCCTCCTTTATGCTGTTAAAGGTTGTTTGCTCAATAAGTGGGTCAATGTTTATTCCTCCGAGAACCGTGTAGGCGTTGGGGTAAATGGGGTTTCCAACTACAAAGTAGTTGCGAATGTACCACACGCCGCCCATCGCTACAGCAGCTAAAATTAAAACGAATACTCTTTTCAGACTTAATCGCGATATTTTTTCCTGTTTTAAGTAAGCGATTAAAGCTATAACCAAAAATGGAGCCAAATAAAGAGCAATGTATGACGTTAGCGCTGCAAACCCATAGAATAAGCCGCAGGCAACCCAGTATTTAGTATCTCTTCGAGTGAATGCTAGAAGCAAAAACAGAATTGATGTGGTACAGAAGAAAGCTATCATAGAATAGCTTGTTGCATAGATCGAGTAACGAAACATCAGGGGTGTAAACGCAAGAAGCAAGGCTGCGAGGAGGCCGAGTGTTTTTCCTGCAACTACTTCACCGATTTTGTAAGTTGCCAAAACAGTAAGGAGACCCATCACAGGCGCAATGATTCTCAGGAAGATATCTTGAATTGAGCCAATCTGAAGATAGTAAAAAGTGCCAAGTGAGGAGAATAGCGGCGGAAAATTGGCACTCATTTCCAAACCGATTGAGGTGCCAGCGATTACGGGTATGGCGTGGTTGTTGTACATTATGTTGGCCATACCGGCGTGATATACTACGGCGTCCCAGTGCACGATGATAGTGAATAGGGCATGGTAGAAGGTAAAGAAAAAGATGACAGCGATAGCGATGCAGGCGGGTAGCCAGAATTTTTTGTTAGGCGGCAACTTCGGCTTTCCAAAAGAGAGGCGTGCTCTGAAGAAAGTTCTTGGTGGAAGCTTTTCGACCACTTTTCGTCTGTAAAAAATTGCTGACAAGAAAGTAAGACAAAGCGCTAGTAACACGAGGTTTAGAGGCAGGGCATAAAGGGCGCCAAAGATTCCCAGGATTATCGTCACCAACCCTGTTAGCCCAAAACCCAAGCCCAACACGGTTACGATTTTGATGCCCCAATCCTTTTCGTTGTTGAGCAGCAAATAGGATGCTAAAAATCCAAGAACCAAAACTTCGACCGTTGCTAGAAAAGCTAAGGGAACCCCCTCAACCTGTAAGGGTGCGTAAGTTATTGTTGGGTTAACGATCCAAGCTGCGACTTGCCCGAGTGCATCTAGCCAGTCGCGGTTCACAAAGGCGTAGACTAGCCAGCTGCATGCTAGAAAAGTCAGAATCAACAGAGCAACCAGCAGGTCCTCTCTGCGTTCTCCACCCCACCGTGACTGCTCTTGGCTGTTTTCCACGCGGCATCCTCAAATTCAGTTTAGGGATAGCTGAATTTTCCCAAGCGTGTATGCCCCTATTAGCGTAGGAGGTATTAAAGCACTTACCCTAAAAGCAATATAACTGCATCTAATAATTCATGCATACAAGAACTATTATTTAAAATGTCACCGTTTCTACTATGTTAGAAAGTTTTTTCAAAATCTTAAAGAGAATTGTGGAGATTAGACAGCTGTGTTGTTTTCATCTGCTGCCGATGAGAGGGCATTTTTGTTGTGGAGTTCTGCCAGTCGCAGTATGGCTTCTTTATAGACGCTTATTGCTTGGAGGTACTCTTCGATTTCAATGTGCTCATCAACTGTATGATCAAGGTGGCCGTCACCTGGACCGTAAGTTACTATAGGAAGACTCATGGCTTTACCGAGGATGTTCATGTCGCCAGTGCCAGTTTTATGCAGTAATGTAGCAGGTTTGCCGAGCACTTTGCGCACTGAAGCAGACAGCACATGCACCAACGGAGATGACTTATCAACTTCAAAGGGCTCCACAGTATCCATAACCTGATGTTTGACTACAATTTTTGGGTTGGCCTCTTGATATTTAGCTATGATTTTGGTGAGTTGCTCCTTAACTTTACTTGTAGAGAATTGGATGGGTACACGTATATCCAGATTCATTTCTGCTTCGAAGGGAATTACAGAGGTGGCTTCTCCGCCGACTAAACGTACAAGGCATGCGGTGACTGCTTTGTAGGGGCTAACTGAGGGATCCAAAGATGGATAAGACGAGTGCATCCGTATTTGAGCCCACAACTCGTACGCCTTCTCCAACGCATTATCGTACACCCAAGGCGTAGATGCGTGACCAGTTTCGGTTGTAACGGTAATTTTGAGTTGAATTTGGCCTTTGTAGCCTACAGTGACGTTTTCAACGCCACTTGGCTCCCCAAAGATAGCGTAGTCAGCTTTAATGCCCTGCGTGATCAGGTGGCGTACACCTTTGCTGGTAGCTTCTTCCTCAACGACACTGGCGACGAGGATTTTGCCTTTGAAAGAGGGCTCTTTGCTTGCGGCTAATGCTGCCATAATCATAGCTGCCAAGGGACCTTTGGCGTCTACCGCGCCTCGTGCATAGATTTTTCCTTCTTCAACTCGGAGCGGCATGTGACCTGCGACGGTGTCCATATGCCCACAGAGCAAGATTACAGGTGAGCCGTCGCCAACTACTCCGATAACGTTGCCGATGGCGTCCACACCCACCTCAAATCCCATCCGCTTCATTTCGGTCGCTATGAAGTTCGCTATGTCGCGTTCTTTGCCGCTGGGGCTGTAGATGCCCAGAAGGTTAGTTAGGAACCGTACTGCTGCTTGCTCGTTCATTTTCTTCTTCCTCCAAAGCTTGGTCAAGAGCGGTTATTGCCCTGTCGATTTGAGGTTTAGTTATAACCAGCGGCGGCAACAAACGCACCACTGTTCTGCCAGCATCGATTACCAGCACGCCCTTGTCGAGCGTTTTCTTGATGACGCCGTACACGTCATAGCGGAGCTCCATGCCAAGCATTAAGCCTAAGCCTCGGACTTCTTTGACGATTTTGTGCTTCTCAGCCAAGCCCTCTAGCTGGGTTTTGAAGTATTTACCGTTTACAGCAGCTTTATCCGCCAACTTCTCCTCAAGCAATACGTCGATGGCGGCGCATCCTGCAGCACAGACCAATGGGCTTCCGCTGAAGGTGGTGGAGTGTTCGCCGATTTTAAAGCTGGACATGATTGTGTCTTTGGCGACAGTGATGCCGATGGGTAATCCGCCTGCGAAAGGCTTTGCAAGACACATAATGTCTGGTGTGACATCCCAGTTTTCGCATGCGAAAAGTTTGCCGGTTCTGCCGAAGCTGGTTTGGACTTCATCAAAGATTAACAGTATACCTCTGCGGTCACAGATTTCTCGTACTTCCCGCAAGTAGCCCGCTGGAAGTAAGCGGATTCCGCCTTCACCACGGATTGGCTCCATGATGACAGCCGCTGTTTTCTCTGTTATCGCCTCCGCGAGTTTAGCGGGACTTTCAGGCGAAACATGTTTCACGTCGGGAATAAGCGGCATGAAGGGCTCGCGGTACTTTTTGTCCCAAGTTGCTGAGAGGGCGCCCATGGTTTTTCCGTGGTATCCACCCATCAATGCGATGATTTCTGTTTTGCCTGTGGCTTTGCGTGCAAGTTTTAATGCACATTCAACTGATTCAGCGCCGCTGTTAGAGAGAAACGCCTTGTTAAGGCCGCTAGGTGTGATTTTTAGGAGTTTATCTATGAATTCGGCGCGTTTATCGTTGTAGTAGCAGCTGTGGCAGGTTATAAGTTCCTCGGATTGAGCGCGGATGGCTTCAACGATTTTTGGGTGACAATGCCCCAACGCTGCTACGCCGTAGCTGCTTGAGCAGTCCACGTATTCCTTGCCGTTCATGTCCCAGACTAATGCGCCTTTGCCCCGTGTGAGCACAACGGGTTTTTTGCTGAATACGTTGGCTAAGAGGCGGTTTTCAGTTTCCATGATTTCCTGTTCATTCACTTGTGATCACTGTACCAACCTGATGATTGAGAACCGAAGTTATGGGCTGCTTAGCGGTGCCCGAGGTCACCAAGACTTCTTTAACGCCCTGATTGAGCGCCTCGAGTCCTGCGTGGATTTTTGTGCTCATGCCGCCGCCGATTTTGGAGAGAACTTCTTTTACTTCAGTGGCTGCAATTTTGGGTACGCGTTCGCCCTTGAGTATTAAGCCTTCTACGTCGGTGAGCATTATGAGTTTGTCGGCTTTGAGTGCGCCTGCGACTATGGCGGCTGTTCGGTCGCCATCCACGTTAAGCGGCTCAGAATCCTGACTCAAAGCGATAGGCGTCACAATTGGCACATATCCCTTGTCCAGAAGCAGCGTAAGCAACTCGGTATTAACTTGCGTTATTTTACCTGTATATCCGCCGTCGATTACTTTTTTGCGTCCCCGCTCATCCACCACGATAAGCCGTGTTTTGCGTTCCGCCTTTAGTATTCCAGCATCAAGTCCACTTAAACCAACCGCATGAATGCCCTGTGCTTGCAACGCCAAGACGATTTGCTTGTTCATTTTTCCAGCCATGACCATGGTGTAGATTTCGATGGTTTCTTTGTCGGTGTAACGGCTGCGGAAACCCTCGGGGGACATTATGAACTTCTGTTCCTTGCCCAACTTGGAGGCGATTTCGGTGACTTCTGCGCCTCCGCCGTGCACTAAGACGATTTTGTGTTGTTTGGCGACTTCTTTGAGGTCGGATACGAGTTCGCTGGATGCACCTTCTTTGAGGATTGATCCGCCCATTTTGATTACAAACAGCATCACATTCACCTAGATTGGGTGGAAACCAGTGCTCTTGAGGCCGGTGGTTTCGTCAATTCCCATCATTATGTTTAGGCATTGTACACCCTGACCTGCTGCACCTTTAACCATGTTATCTACTGCAGAGAACATTATGAGGCGGTTGGCGTGATCGTCGATTTCGAAGCCTATGTCGCAGAAGTTAGTGCCTGTGGTAATTTTTGGGTCCGGTAGCTGGTAGGGGCCCTTTAGGTATTTTACAAGACGGATAAATGGTTCGTTGCCATACATTCCGCGGAGTGCTCTCCAGAGGTCTTTGTTCTCAACTTTATGCTTGGGAAACGTGTGAATTGTTGCAAGAATGCCGCGAACCATGTTGACTGCGTGCGGTGTAAACGAGATTTTAACTGGTCCACCAAGCGGAGCAAGTTCCTGTTCAACCTCAGCGATGTGACGATGCCCAACGACCTTATAGGGACGAACACCTCCAGAACGCTCAGGGTGATGACCTGCGAGAGTGGGTTTGCTGCCCCCTCCAGAAGACCCGACTTTGAGGTCAACTACTATTTTGTCGCTATCGATTAATCCAGCTTTCACGATTGGGGCTAAACCGAGAATTGCTGCTGTTGCTTCGCATCCGGGGCATGCAACGAGCTTTGCACCTTTAATCTCTTCCCTGTGCAACTCAGGCAAGCCATAGGCAGCCTCTTTGAGCATTTCGGGATGCGCATGCTCCCAACCATAGTAAGTCGGGTAGTCTGCTGCATTTTTAAGACGGAAGTCAGCGCTCATGTCTATAACCTTCAGTCCAGCCTCAAGCAGTTTAGGGACCAAGTTTACGCTCCCGCCATGAGGGGTCGCGGTGAAAATGAGATCACAGTTTTTCTGAAGCTCCGCCATATCTTGGGGTACGAATTTTAGTTGCGTCATGCCTCTAAGGTTTGGGTGCACGTTGAAAACGAATTCGCCTGCGCTCTGTCGAGAAGTAACCATGGTTACCTCTACTTCAGGGTGCATAAGGAGCAGTCGTAGTAGTTCGCTTCCAACGTATCCTGAACCGCCGATTATTCCAATTCTCATTTTGTTTTCCTCGTTTACTTTAGTTAACTAAATTAGGCTAGAAGCCATTTTGAGCAGTGACTCTGCCACGTTCAATCCAGTTGCAAGACGGGTGTTTTCCCAGAATTCTGGGCAACTATTTGACTCATGAAATACCAAAGCATGCTGGTTTTGTTCTACACTATTTTCGATTATGCCGGTAACGTTTTGGTACGCTGATGTCTCCTTGTAGTTTTTAAATGCCGCTTCCAGTTTTCTTGTCCATGTAGAGAAGTCCGTGAGACGGGTTTCGTCTTTTTTGACCTGTTGCACAGACAGCCAAGCCTTGGCAGCCAAATCAAGCTGCTTCTTAAGCATGGCTTCGTCTGCGTTTTTGTTGCTGCCAACGTTTACCATTGCGTCAAGTGCAAAAATGTAAGCATCTGTACCTTTACCTAAAACTTCGCCAGATTTAATCGCCAACTCTTGAATCCGCTGGGGCAACTTTGCGTGGAAGACGAGGTTGCCGAGGAAGGTGTTGGTTCGGAAATCTTTGAAGCCTGCACGCGCCATCGCCGTGTGGTAACAAACGGCTTGTTTGCCTTTTTCTTTGTGAACTATTATGCGCAAGTCGTAGAACCATTTCTCGATTAGCTGCTGGGCAACAACGCCGATAGGGTTAATGATGTTGGGTTTGGTTTCTCTGATGTTAGCTTCGAGTTCTCCGCGATCTTTGGAGAGCATAATCATTTTTCCATGTGTCCCCGCATCCGCCTTAATCACGATTCCTTCGCTGAGGGTAATTTCTGCTTCGAAGAGGTCAGCGATGTCTTTTTCGTTGTGAATTTCCTTGCCGTTCTTCATGACATCTGTAGCGTCACAGGGCACAAAAACTGTCTTCGGAATTGGTATACCTGCTTTGTAGAGGTTTAGCAAGGTACGGAGTTTGCTGTAACAAAGAAATTCGATTTGGGATGAATTTATGGTTTTTTTGCCGAGGGCTTCCATAATATAGGATGCTTGGAGGCGGCGGTTTTTGCTTTGTGCTCGGTTGAGGACTACTTTGGTTTCGTCGAAGGTTTGAGTGTAGTCTTTGCCTTTTGTTTTTGCGGAGAAGCCTTCTTTTCCTATGGAGAGCGCTATCTTTCGAAATGGAATGAATGTTAAGTCGATGCCGAGTTGTTGGGCGGTGAGCTTTATGCCGTTTTCGTCGTTTTCTGAGCGTTCATAGAGAAGTGCAATGCTCATCGCTTGGTCACCGACATTAGAAAATTTTTACCTTAAAAGGGTGGTTTAACACAATTGGGATAGTGACTGGTGAATACTGCCTATTCGCCCCAGTCTTCGCCTTCGATGGTTAACTCTTGAAGGTCAACGCAGCCGGCCTTAACTTGTTTAACTTCTAGTTCAAGGCCACAGCCTGGGCAGCTTAGAATCTCGCCCTCTTCTGTGTCCACGGGGATATCGATCTCTGCGTCGCAATCTGGACAGTTTGCCTTCAATTCAGGGTTGAGTTGTTTAATCATTTTTTGTTCGTCACTTTATTTTTTATTGGAAATGTCATTCTGATATTTTCGGGAACCTTTTAAACGTTGTGACTTATTTGTTACAAGTTGGGTTCTTAATGTCCCATTTGATGCAGCTGTTTAGCGCCGAAATCGTCTTGAAACCGCACTTAAGAACATCTACTGAAACGTTTTTCGGATTTTTAAACCCATAAAGGTATGGAAAACGTTAAATGATATTGTAGTAGAATACCTTCCGTGCTGCTTTATGGATGAAAAAGACAAGCAAATCGTGAAAATTTTAAAAGACGACGCTAGAGCAGGCTACGCCGACATAGGCAACAAAATTGGCCTCTCCGAAGGCGCCATCCGCAAACGCATCAAAACCCTCACCGATGAAGGCATCATCAGAAAATTCACGGTTAAGGTAGGCATAACCGAAGGCGCCCAAGCAATAACGCTCTTAGCAACTAACCCAGCTCAACCCACTGTTGAAGTTTCCAAGAAAATCCAAGCAATGCCCAACGTTGAAACTATCTACGAAGTTACCGGTGAATATGACATAGTCGCAGTGATAACTGGTATGAACGTTACCGAAGTCAACGATTGCATAGAGAAAATCCGTCGTGTTGACGGCATAATGAAAACAAACACCATGATAGTGCTGCGTAACTGGTAAGTAGCAGCTTACTCTTTTTTGATACAGGTGACTTTGATTCCGTGTTTCTTGAGCAGAGCAGCAGTAACGCCGTCACCTTCCTTGAATTTTTCAGTGAAGGACCCGTCAAAGATGACGCCGCAGCCACATGAGGGGCTTTTCTCGATAAGTAGCGCTTCTTTTGCCCCGACCGCTTGCGCAATTTTAAGGGCCTGATAGGCTCCGAGCATGAATTCGTCGGTGACATCGATGCCCTGCAAGTTAATCACGGAGGCTTTTCCTTCGATTACATCTAAGCCGTCGCCGCCTTGAATTTCTGAAGGCACCCGTGGAACAGATAATCCTCCAAAAACTTCGGGGCAAATTGGGAATAGGTCGCCTTTGGCGAATTCTTCTTGTAGTTTGGGGTTTTGCCAGTTTTTTCCTTCAAAGTTGCAGTTGATGCCTAAGAGGCATGCGCTGACGAGTTTCATGGCTACAAATGCTATGGCTTTAGCTTAAGAATTTTGCAGTCAACAACGAAGGATTAGTCATTAAAAGGCGAATTTACGCCGTGATTTTAGCAGAGTCCCGCCATAATGGCTTTTAACTCAGAAGGGGTTTTCATTTGTTAGTGAGTTGGCATGTGTGAATTTAACGTGATCTTAGACGGTAAAATCCAAGCTAAAGATGTAATCTACGCTAAAGTTGAAAACGGCGTCGTAATCGTGAAAGACATTATGGGAGCAGCTAAAGAGTTTAAAGGCTGTAAAATCGCCGAAGTTGACGTCCCAAATGCACGCTTAGTGCTTGCGCAAGCATAAACGTTGACAGAGCCAAGCCAAGGCTGAAGCTGACAACTAGCAAAGTTCAGCCATATGTTAACTATGCCGCAGAAGGTATCTTTTTGCATTATCACAAGAGATTCGCTAAGCTGTGGCCAGTTAATGTTGACAACTGTTCTATGCCTAGTTGATTCAGCTTGCGCCTCAACTTGGTAATAAACTAGTAATTTTTATCAATATTTAAGAGTAATTGTGCGTTATTACACAAAAAAGAGTGCATATAATGCGTTGGTTAGACAGATTATTAGTTAAAGCAGCATGGATTTTTGCGTTTGGCAGCCAAATGATGTTAAGTATATAAGCAAAGCTTTGGCAGACAAACGGACAACTCACCAACTAAACCAGTTTTTGCTTTATATAGTCAAATTCAGCTTATATTGAATGGAAACCATAACACTTCGCCGACAAACCTGGCGGAGAAAACGTGAAATGAGCAACAGGCAAAAATTCGAAGCCGACCTCACCACACTTCTAAACAGGTTAACCTGCGGCGTTGACCCAGTAATAGAAAACAAACTAAACATGCTAAAAGACTGGCTAATCAAGCTCCAGCAGGAAAACATTGTAAAAATCAACCACTCCGTAATGGAGCTTGTCTGCGCCAAACACCTAATCGAAAAAGACTACGACGTCCAACTCGAGTACCCGCTCAACGAAGTTTTAACCTGCGACTTGTACGGCATCAAAGGCATGGGCAACCTCGTCGTCGAAATCGAAACAGGCTATATTCCGCCAGAAAACGCCCTAGCTCCTCTAACATACACTTCAGCAAGGCTTGCAAGCAAAATCATCCGCTACAGCAGCTTCGCAGGTAAATTTGCTTTAGGCGTACCCCCACATTATATTCTACCATTTCCAGAAATATTCGCCAAGTGCCCCCGAGACCGCACAGACCAAGAAGTAGACATTATCAAAGCACTCTGCGATGCATACTACCAAAAACCCCCCGTTACAGTCGAAGAAATCCGCAATGCCCGTATACAAGAAATCTACATAATCGACGTGGATCGAGGCAGAGTGCAAGAAATCGACCCCGAAGCATACTTAAAGAGGGCAATACAGAAAGGCATAGTCTATGACAACTTAACCCCACTATGTTAGGAGCACAAACAGGCGATGTCATTCTACGTTTACATCTTGCAGTGTAGTGACGGCACCTTCTACACAGGCTACACAAAAGACCTCCAGCAGAGAACCCGCCAGCACGAAAAGGGCAAAGGCGCAAAATACACAAAATCCCACCGACCCCAACGCCTCGCCTATGTAGAATTGTTTGGCACCCGTAGTGCAGCCATGAAACGGGAACGCGAAATAAAGAAGCTTAATCACCAGCAGAAGCTTAACTTGATTGTTTCTCAGGAGAAAAACGGGGCATCAAAAACAAAATGATCAGTTAGTCCTCATTAATAGCCAGAGAGCTTCTTTAGAGAAGCAGAGTCATGGCGGCTCCAGTAATTATCGGTATCAGAACATTGTCGTTAATGGGCAGGGGCAAAACCTCCACCGTCATGGCAATAGCTGCTGCCGCCAAAGCATAAATCGGCGGAACAAAAAATGTTGCACCCAAAAACGCAAATAAGAAACCAGCCATAGAGCCCTCCCAAGTTTTTCCCTTGTTAAACGGCAAAGAAGTTGAGATCATGCCACCAAAGAGCGATGCGGCACTGTCGCCTAAACAAAAGCTGGCTATGGCTGCACCACTTGCATTTGCGGGAAACAGAATCAGGGTTGTAACTATGCCAAAGGCGAAGTAAAGCGGTGCAGCTGCGAAGCCAAAGAGCTCTGATTCGGAGGCGGCATGGCGGGTGACTGCAGAGATAACAGGGATGCTGCGGCCCTTGGTTCGGAGGAACTCGGAACTAGTGTACACCGCAGCTATGGCGATAATGATGGCTGAAATAGCGGGTACTCCGATGATGCCGGCTATTACAGGCATGAATATGCCTGCTGAATGGATGTCTTCCCTCACAAAGTCGTTGACTGATGGGAAGGAGCGTTTGTGTTTGTCGCCGTCGATAATGGGAAAAATTGAGAAGAGCTTACCGGTAACAACCCTGTCAGCTTTGACTCTGAGTACAAAGTCGGCGTTGAAGCCGATCTTGAGTGTTTCAGGCAAAAAAAGGCAACTGTTGTTTCGGTCATCCGCAACCACAATACAGTCGCCCAGCCCCAATCCCTCTGAGTCAAGGATACCACGAAGAATCTCAAGCTTGCCATCCTTAGTGACCGCATCTCCGTAGATTTCACCCGTTAACTTGCCGTCTACGACCTCGATTTCGACGCCGTAGGCGTAGTCTGCGCATATGGAAGCGGCAAGTTTTTTCACCGCCACAGTTGGAATGCCTGAGCTTATGAGAGCAACTTTGCAGTTGCGTGCTTTTAGCTGCGCGCAGAGGTTCTGCAGGTATGGTGTGGCTGGGATTTTGTCAAATATCTGCAGCATAGTTTCAAGCTGCACACCCCTAAACAACCCGAATATGCTTCGCAGAGACTTTTCAATCCCAAAAATACCCGTTTCATAGAGAAAACCATAGAAAAACAGCCGAATCAGCCTAACTATTCCTAGAGTTTTGGCGACGTCGAAGAAGAAGCGGTTTTTAGGGATAAGCACTCCCTCAACGTCCATAACTACTAGTCGAAGCTTCTGGGTGTCAGTCAAATTAAAAGTGCACCTGTCTTGAGAGGCGCTGCTAAAGTAAGTGAGGGATTGCTCGGGTATAAATTATGCTGTCGATGTGCAGCTATGCGCCTTATTCTGCAACTCAAGCGGACATCCGCAGCCGCAAACCTGCAACTGACCACAATCCTTGCATTTCTCTTCAGCGTATTCACGTTTGCGCAGCTTCTCAGCTAACGGGTGATGCCAGATTTTTTCCCAAGGTTCCGTGAGAATATTTCCAAGCGGTTCGAAGTAGCTTTGACAGGGGTACACATCGCCGTTGGGTCCAATACAGGCGTTTATCATGGCGGCTGTGCAACTTTTGAGCCCCAAACCAAGCTGGACAGGATCAAATTCGCAATACTTTGTCGGTGTGTACCAGAGGAACTTTAGCCCCAGCAACTGCGCCTTATCTCGTACCTGCGGCAGTAGCTCTTTTAGTTCGTCGGTTGTGAGGGCGAATCCGTTGCTTGCCTCAGGGGCTTTGCCGCTGTAGATTAGGCTGTTGCAGCCGAAGGCGTTCACGCCGAACTCATGAATATAGTCGATGGTGGTTAGGAAGTGGTCGGCGTTTTGTTTGCTTAACGTTGTATTAGTGGAGACATAGATTTTGGATTTCACAACGTTTTTGATGCCCACAACGGTTTCTTTCCAGCTTCCCACTGCACCTGTCATAGCGTCATGCACTGCGGGCTTGTAAGATTCAAGCGTGACCTGAACGAAATCAAGCCCCGACTTCTCCAGATGCGCCACATATTCCTTGTCTTTTAGTTTGCGTCCATTGGTGATTAGCCCAGTGACGATACCTTTGCTTTGGGCATACTGAAGCAGCTCGGGCAAATCATCGCGTAGTGTGGGTTCGCCGCCCGTAAAGGTGAGGATAAAAACTCCGACTTCGTTGAGCTTATCTATTACGGCTTTCCATTGCTCAGTTGTAAGTTCGACTGTTTCGTGGGGTCCTCCTGCGTAGCAGTGTAAACAGTCATTTTGACATCGGAAAGTCAAAGCCATATCCATACGAAGCGGCGCTGTATACTGATAACTGAAAGGCTCCTCCTTCTCGATTTCAAGGAAGGTAACTGGGTCGATTTTCTGGGTCTGCGCCAACGTACTGATGGTGTAGACGAGTTTTTCGTAGTCCACCTTAGCCTGCTCTGGCTTTACTTTGTAGAGACCACGTATTTTTTCGATGACCTCAGTCTCAGGTAACCCCTGCATGAAGAAATAGGCGAACGCCGTCGCCGAGTTGTTAAGGTGCAGGACATTATTACCGTTGATGACCATAACACCTCGTCCTCCGCCTTCAATTCGGAGTTGCAACGACATGCCAGCGAACTTGTCTTGTCCACGGTAAGTGTACCGACCGAGCGAAATTTTTTGTTTTTTACCAAGATTTTTTAAGAAACGCATTTAGCGTCCCCCTCCTCCTGCACAGGCACAGGCACAACTGACACATGCACAGGCACAAGCACACGCCGCACAAGCGCAAACGCAGCCTTCCTTGTGTGGGGCCGGTTGGTGGCTGGATTTTGGCGGCGGTGGAAGAATACTGTTAGCGAACTTCTCCAAATTCACGACTATGTTGTTTGCTGTGCCTTCGACTGCGGTTGCGATGTTATTGGCAAATTCAGCTCCCGGAATCGCTTGTGGCGCGGGTGATTGCGCTGGAATGTTAACGTTTGGTTTGTATGCTGGGTGTGGGTGATAAATTGTATAGCCGTACCACCACCAGAACCACATTGGCTGCGGCTGGAAGGGTCGGTTTAAGAAGACCGCTTCTGTACGTGTCCGCTGGTTGGGGTCAAGCATGAGCCACAGAAGCTTCTCGTCATAGGCGTTGGAGGCTAACTCGGGTGTACCTGCCTTTTCTACCTCGCCCCATGCTTCGGTAACGATTCTACGGTAGTAGGCAACGGTATCTTTTCGACTGAAACCCTCCATCTTCTGCTCCGTCGTATCCCGCAGGAACATAATTGCCTTGGCGAGTTTTTCCTCATCAAGACTACCGTCAGCTTTAATGGCCTGCAAGAAATCGATTTCGTAGTAGCGGAGCGGGTTCTCTTTGGTGCCCGTTTTATTCTCATATGGGGGTAGCAACTGCAGTCTAAG
>JBNIDR010000012.1:34181-72691 GCA_050108155.1 Bathyarchaeia archaeon
TGGCCTGCAAGAAATCGATTTCGTAGTAGCGGAGCGGGTTCTCTTTGGTGCCCGTTTTATTCTCATATGGGGGTAGCAACTGCAGTCTAAGAGAGGGCTTAGTTTCTGTTACCCAAACCGCCCTTTTCTGAAGCAGACTATAAAGAATTTCAGTGACAATCTGTGGCGGTTTCATATCAAGCAGGTAGCTGGCTTCAACTGCAGTTAAACCCCGCTTAATCCCCAGCGTTTCCATGCTAACTTTTGGAGACGAATAACTGGCTTTGCGAGAAGAACGATACACCAAAACAAAAACAGCTATGAAAAGCACAAACACCACTGCGGCAATTCCAAAAACAACCACTTCCACCATGTCTACGTCAAAGCCGTCGCTACTCGGGGTTGCGGAGGGAACATAATTCGGCATAGCGCTAGACGGGAAAGAGACACCCAACTGGACTTTCTGGTTAGCACCTATGTCGCCGATTTCCCAGTAAACCGCTACTTTACCCTCAACGGTTGATGTGCCGTTGTAGAAGTTCTGGGTGGTTTTCACGTCTTGAACGGTTACATCAGGCGGCATAACAATTTGCACTCGAACGTCGTGGATTGGTGTGTCGCTTATCCACTGCGGGATAAACTGCATCCCAAAGTTGCCGAGATTCATTGTGTCATCATAAATCATGCCTGCAACGTTGGTGGTTATAGTGTACCAGATTGTCTCGCCCACATTTAAGGGCGTTTTAAAATCAACCGATGCCACATCAGGGGTATATTTGTAGGTGTTAAGTTGATTACCGTATTGATCGACAGCTGCTCCAATTGTGAAATCGCGGTTCGGTTGCCCAACATCAAAGGCGTGGATGGTGCCCTGAGTCACAGTTATCGAAATGTTGTAGATTAGGTCGATGGTGCCGTCTTGGTTGATGAATATTTGCGCCCATTCATGGTTTACAGTGTAGAGGTTAGTTTGGGCGCATGCAAAGTCCAAAGCGCAGGCTGAATTAGCCAGCGCCAAAGCCAGAATGGCCACCCAAACTGCCGCTCGATTTACCATTTCGGTTTCTCAGCAACCTCAAAAGCAGTACCGCAGTACGGACACTTTACATATGGAACGCCGGCGTTTATTTTAATTTGGTCTGCACTCACTGAGCCGCCGCAATTGGGGCATTTGATTTCCGCTGCATGCATGGTTCCTGAGAGCTCCAGATGCTGAACAATAGTTTTAGGTTTACGGGTAACGTAGTAAACGCCCACAATGATAACTACACCTATGAGGAACAGGATTCCGCTGGTGACCAGCCTTAATGGGTTGTAAGCTGCAGCTAACGCGAAGATAACTGCGAAAAACATTACAACCACGGCTGCAATGCCGCCTAATACAGCGATTAATTTCATAAATAGTTGCATTGTAAAGCTTCCAGATTTAAAGCTAGCCCCAGAGCCCAAACTAAGCACAACCGAAGTCGATTACACAATGCATTGCGACAGACATGTGAGCCAGGGGCGGATTGCTTCTCACTAAAAGCTCAGAATTACCAAACGCTGGCTTATACGTAGAGTAAACTAAAAACCGAACTTAAATTCACAGAAAACAAGGTGAAACGCCTATTTGGGCGTTTTTTTAGGGTAATCTTTGCATTCGTAGATGCGCAGTTGACGCTGGGGTTCGATGCGGCAGCGTTTACGAGAGTTTTTTCGCTTTAAGAGCGGGGGAAGTTGGAAGAAAGGACATTTTGAACAGAGAGTGCTCAAGCCATATCGCCTCCTTTTATCTTGTCATCATCCTCTTGAACAGCGGCACAGCAATCGCCAGCATAACTATACCAAAGACAACTAACACTATTAAGTCAGTCGATATCTGCGGTATATCAGCGGCTAGCACCATCACTTTTCGCATAGCATCGGAAGCATACGTCAACGGCAGGAATGAGCTGATTGTCTGCATGAAACCTGGCATCATCTTGACTGGGAAGAATATGCCGCTTAGGAACATCATGGGGAACATAATTGTCATCATAATCATTGTTGCTGTTTCTTGGTCTTTTGCCAGCGACGTTAAAGCTATACCTAAACCGACGAAGCTAAAGACGCCCAGAAGCAACAGTCCAATGACCAAAGCTATGTTGCCTTGTATTGTAACGCCGAAGAGCGCCATTGCTAAGACCATGATAATGAAACCCTGAAGTAAACCTCTTGTAAGCTGAGCCAAAGTTTTACCCAGTATGATCGATAACCTGTTAATAGGTGCAACCATCACGCCATCTAAGGTGCCTAACTCTCGTTCATGAGTAATAGCGCCCGGTAGCCCAGTCATTACACTCATCATAACAGTCATCATCATCATGCCTGGAGCGATGAATTCGAAGTAGTTTGTGTTTCCTCCAACTACACCTTGAGTAGTCACAGAATAAGGCATAAGGTAAGCTTCTGCCTTCTCGGGAGTAATGTGCAGTTGTGTTGCCAAGTTGGATTGCGCTAGCTGTTGGCTCATTGCTTCTACTATACTGCTGAGGACTGCACTGACCTGCGAGCTCACTTGTGGATTAGAGTTATCGCTAATGATAGTAATGGTGGCCTGCTGATTTGTTAGTATACACTCAGTAAAGTTAGCGGGAATGATTATTCCTGCATCTATGGCGCCTCGCTGGATACTGTCGGTGAGGGCTTCTATGGTTGTTCCCGCGGAAAACTGCATCTTAACCGATGCATTATTAATCTGGTTTACTGTCGTGGTGAATGTGTTACTGAGGGTTGTGTTCATGTATCCAGTGTCTAAGTCGACAACTTGGACTTTGAGGTTGCTCATGTCCGTTGTGCCGCCCGTTGGGTAGATAAAGCCTATCATAGCCATCATTAGCAACGGCATTAGGACCAGCATTAGCAAGCCGAGTTTATTTCGGGAAAGCTCTGTTAGGTCTTTCCAGGCTATTCTGAAACTGGTTTGAAGTACTCTTTTTGCACCCATGATTATCTTCCTCCTCGTACTCTCTTTGAGGCCATTCTCAAGTCACGGGGCCCCATAGGCGTTACAATTTTAGCCTCAGCACTATCACGGACATGGTGACCTGTCATATGCAGGAAAACATCTTCCAGCGTAGGCTGCAAGTTTTCCATTGAACTGATTTTTCCATGCATGCTCCGCACAGAATCAAGTATAGTGTCAAATGCTTCTTCACCGTGAACGGTTATTCGGATTTTGGTGGGTTCTTCCTGAGTTACAGCGTCTACACATGGGATTGATCTGATTTTTGCGATCATGTCACCTGTTAGGTTTGAGACTTCAAGTTTTATGACTAGGGTGTTAGCTCCCAGTGTTGCTTTTTTGAGGTTCACTGAGGTGTCTAGGGCGATGATTTTCCCGTGGTCAACAATGGCTATGCGGTCGCAGAGGATATCTGCGTCAATCATCATGTGTGTGGTGATGATTATGGTCGTGCCTAAGTCCTTGTTAAGTTTTTTAACGAAGTCTCGAATTTCTACTGACGACTGAGGGTCCAAACCTAAAGTGGGTTCATCCAAGAACAGAACCTGTGGCTCATTTAGCAACGCACGGATAACGTTCATTCTCTGTCTCATGCCGGTGGAGAAGGTGCCTACCTGCTTATCTTTAAACGCCGTAAGATTAACAAGCTCGAGTAACTCGTCGATTCTCTTGTGAAGTTTATCTTTGGGTATTCCAAATAGACAACCGAAAAACCACAGGTTCTCCTTAGCGGTTAATCTGTCGTAGATGATCATTTTTTCGGAGACGATTCCGAGCATTTCCCGGACTTTATTATCATCTTTTACTACGTCGTAGCCGCCTATTGTGGCTGTGCCGCTAGTAGGTCTCGCTAGGGTGGAGAGGATGCGGAGTGTTGTGCTTTTGCCTGCTCCGTTTGGGCCTAGTAATCCGAAGATTTCTCCTTTTTTTACCTCGAAGGATATGTTGTCTACGGCGGTGAATTTGCCGAAGACTTTGGTCAGATTTTTTACTTCGATTATGTTTCCGTTTTCCAACTGGTGAGACCTCCCAGCGAATATTATTCATCGCAATATATTGTGGTAAAATATAAGTATTGTTAATAGATACTATACAACCGACCACGCAATGAATCCAGAACAGGAAGACGCAACATCACAAAACTGGCTCAAAGAAGCCCAAAAAGGCTACATCCGCATAGGCGTCCTCATTCTACTAAACAAAAAACCTGCCCACGGCTACGAAATCATGAAGGAAATCAACAGCCGCACCAAAGGCTTCTGGAAACCCACACCCGGCGGCGTCTACCCCATTCTACGGGATCTCGAAAAATCAGGCTACATCAAAGGACAATGGCAAACACAGAAAAACCGTCGCCTCAAAATCTACAAAATCACAAAATCAGGAGAAACAATCCTAAAACGCGCTATCGAAAAACAGAGCGAAATCTTCAGAAACATAAGCAACCTCTTTAATGAGTTCTCCAAAGACGTCTTAAACATAGAGCCAACTACTACACCACCACCAGGTATGCCCGCCCCATTCAGTCCCTTCTTGGAAGATAAAAGTAATAGAGAAGAAACGTTAGAAGAACTTGAGCAACAACACAAACACATCGTAGAAAACATCAAGTGCGCTAGAGATCACCTAAAAGAAATCGAGGGCAAAATCTCAAAACTCAAAAAAGAAGCAAAATCTACCTCATCAAACGACAATAAGCAGCTTTAGTACGACATTTGTAGCGTTAATGGTTTAAATCTATGGCTATCGTATCCTTAAGGCGAGAGTGAAACAGCTTGTTCCGCGTACGAGTTAACAAAATCGAATCTACCCGCGACCTAGATGGCAACTTGGGAAAAAGAATAGAGCTTCTCGAAGAACGCGAAGTTAACCCCTACATTGTCCGCCCACAAACAGATGAAGCAAAGATGGCACAGGAAGTCATGCAGGCGCTTCAGACACAGCTACCATTTCTCCCCCAACGGCAACAGATGGCGACACCGAAAATCATCTTGTTCTTAACCGAACACGAATATGACAGCTTAGGCATAACCTTCGACGTTAACCAAATCTATGAGGTTGCGCTGGAAAATCAGTCAATACGCTTTAGGAAAGTTTAAGCAACTCGCTGCGTAATCGAGCCAACGCTGAATGTTTAGGGTGGAACGACAGCACAAACATCATGTTCCGCAATACACTACTTATTTCTTCTAAATCAGACCTTTTTCCCTCATCACAGTACAGCGGAATTGGTTCCCCATTGTTTTCTTCATAGTAAACATAGATTGGTGTGCTTGCCCGTTCGAAGCGCACAATCTCGAAATCCAAGTTCAATCGTTTCGCTGTTTCTTTGGCGGCATCCTTTACCGAATCAAGGCGCTCTCTACTTAGAAGTCCTGTTGAAGCGTAAACCATCAGTTTACCAGAGTTCTCTTTAAACATGCACTCTCACCGCCAATCGAGTTTGTTAAAATTTCTTTTAAGCAAACTTGGGAAACAACTGAACACGACAGCGGAGAGGTCAGTTAAAGTGAAGGCGCTTACACTTTTTCGGTCTGTTGAAGAAAACTGCGAGCAGCGACATATGCATTAAAATACCCTTGATTAAACGGATTTCATTTATGACAAAAATACGAGCGCACGTCTACGTCAGCGGCAGAGTTCAAGGAGTCTACTTCAGGCAAAACACCCTACGAGAAGCATTGATTGCGGATGTTAAGGGGTGGGTTAAAAACCTTGACGATGGACGAGTCGAAGCAGTTTTTGAAGGCGAAGAGGCCGCGGTTAAGGCTCTGGTTGACTTCTGTCATAGAGGTCCTAAAGCTGCTCAAGTTACGGATGTTGCGGTTAAGTGGGAAACGTACACAGGCGAGTTTGACAACTTTTCAATAGCATAGTAGCTTTATGGTTAAATTAAAATTCTAACCCAAACATACTCTTTGACATGAAGGTTCTTGGTTTAGTTGGCAGCCCCAGAAAAAACAGCAACACCGACCTGCTAGTAACCGAGGTTCTAAAGGGAGCAGCCAAAAAAGGGCACATAACCGAAAAAGTGCATCTATACAGCCTCAAAATCGACCCCTGTGTAGACTGCAAAGCCTGCAAACAAGGTTCGTTTAACTGTGGATTAACCGACGATATGAAGCAGCTTTATCCAAAACTCGAAGCAGCCGATGTCATCGTTTTTGGTACGCCGCTTTACTGGTACGGCTCATCGGCTAAGATGAAACTGCTACAGGACAGGCTAAGACCCTACATAGCGTCTAAGCGGCTTAGGGGCAAAAAAGCGGTGCTGATGGTGCCGTCTGAGGAAGGCGCTGATGCCTGTAACCACATCGTGGGCATCTTCAACTTGTCCTTCAAGTACCTCGAGGTTGAATTGGTAAATGTTCTGCTGCCAAAAGCGTCCGAGCGTGCAGAAATCAAAAAACAGCCAAATGTACTAAAAGAAGCTTATTTGATTGGCAAGCACCTAAAGTAGAGTTCACGGAGTTTACTGCTTCTTCTTTGGCACTCTGAAGTGGCTGTCTTTGCCGGCACTTATGTATTCGCCGCCCATGCCGCGTATTGCCGAGGCAATTTTGGCGAAGTTATCCGAACCCAAGAACTGTTTGGGCTTGATTATTATATAGTCGCCTTTTTCTTCAAAGCCAAGTCGAGCTTCTAGCTCCTCGGGGAAGGACATACGTATGTCTTCAATTGACCGCGTCTTCGAGGTTTCCCCTGGTGCCGCTGAAGGCTTCGGTGCAGCGGGAGTAGGCGCAGGCTTTGTTGTTGATGTCGCAACACGAACTGTGGGTGGCTGAGTAATCTGCCCGACTGCCAGAGACTTCAGCGAAGCGGAAACTGATTTTAGCTCCTCTGAAACTTTGGTCAAGATAGTGCTCATTTCTTCAACTTTAGCCAAAAGCTGGTCAAGTTTTTCATTTTCACCGCTCACTTTCTCGCCCTCTTAAACCTCTAATTGGCTATTGGCACTTAAAATTATTTCCACAAATAAAAAAGGTATTTTTTAATTTGATGCATCATAGACAGATGTGTATGTTTGAGATTGATGGGAGCCAGAAAAGCGGAAGCGGCACCATACTCCGCATAGCAATAGCCATAGCCGCCATCAAAGGGCAGCCTCTGCACATCACCAACATCCGCCAGAACCGCCCAAAGCCCGGACTGAAGCATCAGCACCTCGAATCGGTCTTGACAGCCGCTAAACTCTGCGACGCAAAAGTCGAAGGCGCCGTCTTGGGTTCGAGGGAACTTTGGTTCACGCCCAAAACAGTCCGAGGCGGCAACGTTGAGGCTGTGATTGAAACCGCTGGAAGCATCCCAATGCTTTTCCTTTCAACCATGCCAATCTGCGTCTTCGCAAAAGCCCCCGTCCACCTGCATGTAGCTAAAGGCGGCACAGACACCACACATGCCCCAACCATCAACTACATGCGCTATGTGCTCCTGCCTGCCCTCGCCAAGATGGGCGTCGAGGCGGAAATCACCGTGCAGAAGTATGGTTACTATCCGAAAGGCTTGGGTGAGGCAGCTTTGACGGTGAAGCCTAACCCATACCTAAAACCAATTATGCTCGAAAGGTTCGGTACCCTCAAATGCATCAGAGGCGTCTCGGTCTGCACATTTTTAGCCGAACGCCAAGTGGCAGAGCGCCAAGCCAAAGCAGCACGCGACACACTTTCCCAAAGCGGCTACAAAGCCGACATCCAAGTCATAAACGACCAATCTAACCCCATCCAGAAAGGCAGCTCCATCGCCCTCTGGGCAGAAACCGACACGGGCGTCCTCGTCGGCGCCGACGCTATTGGGGAGCTGGGGAAGATGGCTGAGGCTGTGGGTAAAGAGGCAGCGCAGAAGCTTCTTGCGGAACTACAAGCTAAATCGACCGCTGACGAGTTTCTGGCTGATATGCTTATCCCCTATATGGCACTCGCAGAGGGCAAATCGGTGCTTTATGTTAGAGCCTTCACCGAGCACATCGAATCCAACATTTGGCTTATGGAAAAAATGTTAAACGCCAAATTCAGCGTCGAAAAGGTAAACAACCTCTACCGCATAGAGAAGAGAAGCTGAAGTGCCATGCCCAAAACCGCCCATTGCCTCAAAGTACCCAAGAAGCAGGGAGAAAAAGCCATTGCGTTAGCGGCTAAACTGGGCTTAATCGACAAGACCTTGAGCATCGGCAGGGAAGACTATTGGCTTTGTATTCCTTTAACCCGCGAGCCCGAAACCTTAGAATTGGCAAAGTTGACGCAGCTTTCTGAAATGGAAATCACCTCCGGCACCTTTGAGGAGAAAAGGCAGCCCTCCGAAACCCTCACACAAGCCCTCCAAAACAAACTTCCCCCAGACCTGCTCACCTTAGTACCTCAAGCCTTCGACATAATCGGCGACATAGTTGTCATAGAAATTCCCCAGCAACTCAAGCCCCACCAGAACCTCCTCGGAGAAGCCATCCTGCAAATCCACCCCAACATCAAAACCGTGCTGGGCAAAGCAGGCGACATAAACGGAGTCTATCGCATCCGAGACTACACCTTCATCGCAGGCGAACACAGGACCGAGACGGTGCATAGAGAGTTCGGCTGCAGTTTTCATGTGAATTTGGCTAAAGCCTACTTTTCACCCCGACTGAGCCATGAGCATGAGCGGGTGGCGTCGCTGGTGCAGACTGGCGAGGTAGTGGCGGACCTGTTTGCTGGGGTGGGGCCGTTTTCGGTGTTAATTGGCAAGAAATGCCCAGACGCTAAGGTTTATGCTGTTGACTTGAACCCTGATGCTGTGGAACTCCTCAAACGCAACGTCAGAGCTAACCATGTCGATGGAGGTGTGTTCCCTGTTTGTGCGGATGCCCGAGAAATCGCCTCTGGTAAACTCAAAGGCGTGGCTGACCGGGTTATCATGAATTTGCCTGAGACCGCCATCGACTTTGTGGACGCCGCCTGCAATGCAGTCAAGTCAGAGGGCGGAGCGGTTCATTTCTACGGATTTGTTCGGCGGCCAGACTCAATCGAGAGCCTTAAGCAGCGCTTCACGGAGCAGGTGGAACGCAACGGCAGATGCGTCAAGGAATTTTTGTGTGTGCGGAGTATTCGGGAGACTGCTCCTTTCGAGTCACAGGTTGTTTTAGACGCTAAAATCCGTTGACTATCCTCTTACGGCTGGGCTCTAAGGGTTAGAGTTGATGCTTCTAAGTGGTAGGGCTATAATCGGAAACAGCATTCCGCTTAGCCGTGAAACCAATGACAACGGCTCCATCCAACTCAGATAAGAAACTCTCTAACCAGCGCGCCCTCATCGCAGTTGCGCTCATCTGCCTCGCCTGCTTCCTAAGCGTCGCCCTCACAAGAGGCTACTTCACAGGACTCAACGCCTCCGTGAATGAGTGGGCGGTGGGCATCCAAACCGACGGGTTAACGCAGACCGCCACGTTTGTCGCCGACCGCTTCGACACGACTTTTCTGCTCGCGGTCAGCGTACCCGTTTTCTGCTTACTGATGTACATGCGCCAATTCAGAGGCGGCATCCTGCTTGCGGGCGCCATGTGCTTGGATGCGGTGCTGCTTCAACTCTCCAAAATCATGATTGTCTCGCCCAGACCGCTCAACTGCATAGTCGTTGAAGGCGATTATTCTTTTCCAAGTGGGCACGTAACGAGTACCATTGTGTTTTTCGGTACGCTGACTTACATTGCATGGCAAAATCGAAGCTTGATTCTGAAGGCTTGTTTTGGCGCGTTGACCCCTGCGGTTGCCGTCTGTGTTGGTTTTGATAGGCTCTACTTGAACGCACATTGGCTAAGTGATGTCTTGGCAGCGCCGTTTCTAGCAGTCTTTGTGATCGCAACTTCGATACTAATCGTGCAGCAACTGACACGCTGGTACAAAAAAAGAAAGTTCAAGGCGGCTTTAGGCGGCGCCAGTTCGCCTCTTAACCTTAGAGGTCAAGTTCTAAATGGTAGGGCTATAACCCCGCCCAGCCTACACAGCATCAGCAGGAGACGTAAGCAATGAAGAAACTGACAATCCTAAAAATCACCACAATCTGGATGTACGCACTATTCGTCATCTTGATATGTTTGGGCCAAGTTTTTGGCTCCGACTTCTTCACCGTTTCTGGGTTGATGGCTTTCACGGTTGCCGCGGCGCTGACAACCTACTACATGGTCCTAACCCAACCCTAAAACGGCTATGTTTCCACGGTTAGGGTCATGGTGACCTGCTGCTTTGGGTTCCTGAGTTTCTCCACCACTGAGCGGGAGAGTTCGCCCGAGGACTTATCCGCTTTAACAGCAAGGGTCCTGTCTGAGGTAAACTCGCTTTTACGAATCACCAAATCGTTAGGGTGGCTAAGCGTCAAATCGGGGCTGCCGTAAGCGGTTATCTGCCCCACTTGCCCATCCACTTCGAGTTCGATGGTTACTTTTGCATTGGGCTGCTTTAGGGCACGCTTGAATTCGGGGCTTAAATCAGCCACGGACTTGTCAGCGTCGACCGCCACGATGCAGTCCCCCCTTTGTGTCACCATCCGTTCCTTCGTGAGCATAATCGTTGTTGGGTGAGATGCCTGAATGTTTGGGTGACCCCAAGCGTGGATTACCTCTACTACCTTCCGTGTCATATGTTACTCACGCACTTCGATCGAGTCAACTTTACCGTCGCCATCCAAATCAAAACCTACAATGACTACTGCAAATGTGTCCTCACCCTTATATTTCTCAAGAGTTTTCTTCCAGAAATTAGTCAACGCCAACACACACGCCTTCGTACCCACCGCCTTATTGCCTGCCAAAACGATAATTCGCTTGGAGCGATCCCAGGGGTTAATAATCTTCGCTATTAGGCCAGACACGTCGGAGGTATAGGTTTGCCCCGAATTCTTCGACATTAATCCGCCCAGCATGAACCCTTGGGGCGAGGATTGCATGATGAATTTGATGGGTAAATACTCGTTAATTTCCTGTGTAAGCAAATTGGTGCCGGGTCCGCCGACTAGGACAAGATTATTCTTTTCCTCTTTCTCAGCTTTCACGTCAACGTCGAGTTTCACTGCGAATTCGCTTGGTGTTCTGGCAAATTGCCCTAAAAACAACGCTAAATGTGCAGCGTAATGGCCATCTCTGGCGCTGGTTTTGAATGGTCCATGTGGTTGGGGGCTGCCGACTACGATTTTTCCATCAAAAATACTTTCTTTGAGAAATTCTTTGAAAAACTGTCCCACCGCCTCATTGAGATTTGGCATGCATAGGTTCTGTATGGTTTTGTAGCCGCCGGCTAATTCGATGCCGAATGCTGGCGAGACGGTTTTGTAGTATTTGGCTGCTGGGCCTTTCTTTTTTTCCTCACGTACAACTCGTATAGCTCCTGTTTTAGCGAGCTTTCTTATGTGGTAGTAGACTTTTTGTTCTTGTGTACCGAGTTGTTTGGCGATTTCGAGGGGGTACATTTCTTTTTTGGAGAGCATACTTAGGATTTTCCAGCTCAGTGCGCCCATCATCATTTTGAGTTTTTGTGGGTCGGTGACTATGCTGATTTCTTTTATGGCTTGGGTTTTGCCGTTGTCTTGGAGGAGCAGTTTTCTGTCCATGAACATCAGTGTGTGAGTGCACGGTGGTACTATAAAAAATTTATTTATAATAGTATCGAAGGCGTAAAATAAAAACTTGCAAATACGGCGTAATATGCGCCCATATGCCAGATGACTAATATAAAAAAGTTTGTACTAGTTAAGTTGTATATGAAAAATGCTTATTAACGATACAAAGTCATCCATAGCAAAAGCAACATCATAATCTAAAGGCTTGAGCATTATGTGTGGAATATTCGGGTGTGTCCTAAACGACGGAAACGCCGCGCCCTTAATTCATTCTTCTCTTAAGCATCTCGAATACCGCGGCTACGACTCCGTGGGCATAGCGACAGCAAGCGAAGGCAAAATTTTCCTCAAGAAAGATCAAGGCAAAATCGACGATGTCCATAAACTATTAGATCTCGACGATTTGCCGGGCAGCATCGGCATCGGCCACACAAGATGGGCCACACACGGCGCTCCCCTAAAAGTCAACAGCCACCCCCACAGTGACTGCACAGGCGAAATCGTCGTAGTCCACAACGGCATCATCGAAAACTTCCTCGAACTCAAATCCGAACTCCAAAACCTCGGCCACACATTCGTCTCCAAAACAGACACCGAAGTAATGGCTCACCTGATCGAGGAAGTCCTAAAACAGAACCCCCAACTAAACCTTCAGCAGGCGGTCTTAGAAAGCCTCAAACGCATCGAAGGTTCCTACGCATTCGCCATCCTATCCACAAAGGAACCGGACAAAATTGTTTGTGCCCGAAACGAGAGCCCACTGGTTTTAGGTATAAACCACAGAGGCGTGTTCTGCGCCTCAGATATACCTGCCTTTTTGGATGTGACCAACAAGGCGGTCATGATTAACAACGGCGAACTCGTGATTTTGAGAGCCGACGGGTATGAGATTAAAAAAATCAGTGACGGCAGCGCCATTCTTCGTGAACCGATCACTATTGAATGGACTTCGGAGATGGCAGTTAAGCAGGGTTACCCGCACTTTATGATTAAAGAGATACATGAGCAACCAGAAGTTCTTCGCAACACTCTGCGTATCCAAGACCACTACCTCGACTTGCTCTCAACATTCTTGGATCGCGCAAACGAGGTGTTCCTTGTGGCGTGTGGAACAAGTTATCACGCCTGCTTAGCGGCTTCCTATATGTTCTCCAAACTTGCATTTCTACCAACTTACCCCGTTTATGCTTCGGAATTCATTGAGCAGCATGGCAAATCCGTCAACATAGACAGCACAATACTCGCGGTTAGCCAGTCAGGCGAAACCGCTGATACCATAGCCGCAGTGACTTGCGCACAGCAGCGCGCTGCAACCATCCTTAGCTTGACAAACGTAATCGGCTCCAGCTTAACCCGTATCAGCCGAGTCTACATCGGTACACAGGCAGGTCCAGAAATCGGCGTCGCTGCAACCAAAACTTTCACCTCGCAACTCTCAGTGCTAGCTCAGCTTGCGCTTAAATTAGCGAAAAAACGCGGAAAAGTCTCTCAAGACGAAATTGATGATCTTCAAGAAAAACTTGGCAAACTCCCAGAATACGTAGACACTGTTGTTAAGACTCAGGAAGAAAAAATTAAGCAGTTAGCCAAGAAGTACGTCAACGGCAAAGTATTCTTCTTCTTGGGAAGAGGCATCAGCACCGCCACCGCTTTCGAAGGAAGACTCAAACTTATGGAAATCGCTTACATCCCTTCCATAGCGTTCCCAGCGGGTGAAAGCAAACATGGCCCAATCAGCCTCGTCGAAGACAGTTTCCCTGTAGTGTTCGTTTGCCCAAAAGACGACACTCACAAAACCGTAATCGGTAACATCATGGAGATGAAAGCCCGAGGCGCCCACATCTTAGCTATCATCGAAGAAGGCGACGAAGAAATCAAATCCCTCGCAGACGACTACGTCGAAGTCCCCAAAGGCATCCCTGCAGTGCTCTCCCCGATTCCTTATGCAGTGCCGCTACAGTTGCTAGCGTACTACACGGCTGTTGAGAAGGGCTTTAACCCAGACATGCCCAGAAACTTGGCGAAGTCGGTTACAGTCAAGTAACCACCCCTCAGCATCTCTCAATTTTTTAATTTTGCTAATCAACCTGAACTATTATACAGTGGTTACTTCACATGTTCTATGTCTTGAACAAAAAAAACCAAAAAATAGCATAATATACTAAAACCGCTTCTCCTTGTGTATAGAGGTTTGACACCTAATGACCATAAGCAAAAACAAAAGGGTGCTTTTGGGGATTTCTCTAATTCTGGCTGTCGCAGTCCTTTCCACAGCTGTTGCTATGGACGTATTTTACGACGACCAATTAGCTACAAAAGCAGGGACGGTTGATTTTACCTGTCATGCCGGCAGTGAACACGCGTTTGTTTTTTCTGTTGAGGTTGATTTAAGCGATGGAATGGACAGCGGCGAGGCTACTGCTGTAGCGAGATGCCTCTACGAGTTTAACATGAACCAGACAAATTATGAGGTTAAATCCGTGGAGCCCGATGGTGAGGGGGCTTGGACGGTTTTTCTGCTTTGGGGTAGCGTTTCCCCAAAGGGCGAATTGGAAAATCACAGCCACTACTACAATGTCCACATCAACATTGATGATAGAACCGTAGATTACGACCGATGTTACTAATATAGAGCACTAAATCTCTTCTTCGCTTAGCCTTAGCCGAACCATTTTTCAAGTGAGACTTTTGCTTTTTGCTTCTTAAAACCCGCAGTCATCCGCTCCAGTGCCTTCTTGATGCGTTCTTCCCCGAACTCCTTTTCAACGCACATAAAATCAATTAAGCCTTGCTCGCTGGGTTCTTTCCACTCGAGTTTGTAGTCGTCTGTTACTTTGGGATGCAAGAACTCTTCCCGTATCAGTTGAGGTTCACAGGGAAAAGTAGCGTTCTTGATGAATGGCATTGCCTTTTCGATGGTGCCGTGTTGTTTAATGAGTTTGAGCGCAGTTTTGGGGCCGATGCCTTCTATGCCGTCAGGGTTAAAGTCAGTGCCTATAAGGATACCTACATCGATTAGTTGTTCATGGGTTAATTCGCATTCGCTTAGAGCTTTTTTGAGTTCTATGACTTCGGGGACTACTTCAATGAAAGCTTTACCGCGCCTGCGCTTGCCGGAGATGGTGACGTTACGGAGCAGTTTCGGGGCGCCGAACAGTAGACTGTCGTAGTCTTGGCTAGCACAGTAATCTGCTTTGCCCATCCTGTTCATGTAGGCCGCTTGGGCTTCGCCTTCGCTGGGCGCCTGAATCCAAGGCAACCCCATCAAATCCAGCAGCTTCTCGCTTTCTGGAATCATGTAAGATTTCATGGTTGTGGCGATTTGTGCGTATTTGCGCATGGCTTCTTGGTCGCCTGCTGCATGAGCCTTTGCATATTGAACGGTGGCTTCCATCTTTACTTGATGACGGCGTTCTACTTCTTTTGCTTTGAGCTCGGGAGATTTGCCGTCGAATACGAACACGGGTTTTATGCCGAGTTCGACGAGGTTTATGGTGCGGTAGAAGAGACCGCTTAGGTGGCTTGTGATTTGGTCTTTGCTGTTCTTTAGCGGGGTACCGTCAGGCTGGCGGATGATTGAGAGGAATTGGTAGATGGTGTTGTAGCCGTCTATGGCTATGACTTTGCCGCCTAAGTCTTCGAGTTTAACTGGAGTTTTGGGGATGAGGTCTTTGAAGTTTACGCCCAAAAGGACACCACACGTAGCATAGGAAAACACAGGTTAAAGAGGTTTGCGAATCGGCGGGATAAGCTGCCTTTTGTCTCAGGTGCTTTTAGCATTTTCCCAGAAGTAGAGAAACAACTCCTTCGCCCAACCATAAAATATAGGGGCTTCACCGAAAAAGCTGGCGTAATCCACTTTGCCCCCGATTAACCGAAAACACACCGCTGCCTGCGACTCAGTAACCGCCATAATCAAAGGCGACTCGGACAGGGTTCGGTTCTCAAAATTGGGTAGCTTAGTGTTTGGCTGCGGGGACAGAATACGGTACTCTGCGGTTTGGGGCACAACTTTGGAGATTGCTTCCACCGACTGCACAAGTGGTTCAGGGGAAATCGCCCACAGGTACTGCTTTGCTTGCCCAATCATCGTTGAAATTTTCGTGGTGCTCTCCACCATTCCCCCGATTAGGGTCGCGTTTGACAGAGCATCCAGCCGCATCAGAAACTGGTGGGGCAAACATCTGACGTCGTGAGTTAAAAAGTACTCTTTGTTCTTCAGCAGAAACTCTAACGGTGAAGAAAAATCAAGCACTATTTTGCCGTACTCAGTGATGGCGTAGGTGCCTTCAGGTTGTTTCTTGACAAGTGACGCCTCGCTTAAACGTTGCAGTTGCCTAAAGGTTTCTGTGGTGGTTAAATCAAGCTTGCGAGAGAGATCGTTCATTTTCCAGTCTCTCACTTTAAGCTCTAAGAGGATGCTGAGTCTGCTTCCACTGGCGAGTTCGTAGAATAATTTCTCAACTTCAAGAGCACCCAAGATTCATCACGCTTGTTAACGTTTTCACACTGGTGTAAGCCTATGCACAACGTAGGCAAATAAAGGTAATCACAGCGCCAGCCATATTGTGTTTAGGTGAAAAAAGTTGGCGCAAGATGTTGAGCGGTTCTTCTCTGTGGAGTTGCACTCAAAGGCTGACCTCAAGAATATGACGCTATCCAATGGTTCAAGCGATGGATTTCTCGTTGAGGGTAGTTTAGGTATACTCTTGAAAGCTGTGTTCATCGAGGACACTCTATTAGAGGTTACCTGCGAAAAGGGCATTCTGCGGATTAACCTCAAAGCGTCTGAGTTGAAAACGATGGAGGTGAAAACAGTTGGAAGCAGTTAAAATCGTCCTCTACATAATAATTGCTGTCCTTGTTATAGCGGCTGTGAAAACTTTGTTACCGAATCAGGAGGCAAGTAAACCCTGCTTGTTAGGCTACAAAGCCGCCTGCTCGTTTACACCTGCAAGCACCATAATCCTCGTAGCTATCGCAGGTGTTCTGTTTTTTCTCTCAGATAAAATGGCAACATAAACACTGTTGGAACATCTGGCTGTACTGTTGCTCAACCAGTTTTTTCTCAAAAACAAAAACAATTTTCCGATCAAGTTCTCCGCATGAACTCGTAATGGGGAGCTATAAGAAAAAATGCAGTTAAAAAAGGAAAAGACTGCAACTGACATAGTATGCCTATAAAGCGGGAAAAAGGGTAAAAGATGATGCGCTATTGGACTAACTCAATTCGGCGTTTGCCGCGCGCCATGGAAGAGGTTCGGATTTTTCCGCTTACCTCAAGCTTAAGCAGCAACTCGTTGAAATCTTTGAAGCCTAAGTCTTCGTATTCTTCCTCGAGTTGTTCGTAGAGGTCGTCGTCGGTCATGTCACCTTTCCGCTGCAGAATTTCCAATAAGTAATAGTATGCAGGGCGGGTTTTCCAAGTTTTCATTTGAGGCATAAACGCATCTCACTATGCAACTGGGGTTGCTGGTTTTTGTACTTGTCGGATTTGCTGCATGAATCCCTTGTACCATTTTTCCATATCTGGTGTAATTGATGGACCCATTTCTTTCATTGCATCTTGGAAGTCCTTCATAGTTACTTCGCGTGCGTTAACATCGCGTCTTAGTGAGTGCATTGCAGCTTCGCGACAGAGTGATTCTATATCGGCGCCTGAGTAGTATTTAGTCATCATTGCCAGCTGGTTTAGGTCTACTTCTTGGGCTATCGGCATTGTTTTAGTGTAGATTTTGAAGATTTGCAATCGGCTTTTATCGTCTGGTTCAGGTACATAGATTAAGCGGTCGAAGCGCCCAGGGCGGATGACTGCGCTGTCAACCATGTCTGGGCGGTTAGTTGCTGCGATGACTACGATGTCTTGGAGTGAGGTGATGCCGTCCATTTCGGTTAGGAGTTGGCTGATTACTCGTTCAGAGACGCCGCTGTCACTCATGCCCATGCCTCTGCGTGGAGTGAGAGAGTCGATTTCGTCTAGGAATATAACTGCGGGTGATGCCATGCGTGCTTTGCGGAAGACCTCTCGTATGGCTTTTTCGGATTCACCTACCCATTTGCTGAAAACTTCAGGTCCCTTTATTGAGATGAAGTTAGCTTCACTCTCTGTTGCCACTGCGCGTGCAAGCAGTGTTTTGCCGCATCCTGGCGGACCATACATGAGGATACCTTTAGGCGGACGAATACCTAAGCGCGTGAACATTTCAGGGGTCTTCAGCGGCCACTCGACGGCTTCTTTGAGATGCTGTTTGACATCATCTAATCCGCCTGCATCGTCCCAGTGAACAGTAGAGACTTCAATGTAAACCTCACGCATCGCTGTAGGTGTTACTTCTTTATATGCTCCTTGGAAGTCATCCATTGTTACTTCCATCTTTTCGAGGACTGCTGGTGGGATTCGTTCTTCTTCGAGGTTGATCTGTGGCAGGTATCTGCGGAGAGCTTTCATGGCGGTTTCTCTGCTTAACGCCGAGAGGTCTGCGCCAGTGTAGCCATGTGTCATAGCAGCGAGCTTGTTTAAGTCAACATCCTCTGCAAGCGGCATACCTCGGGTGTGGATTTGCAGTACTTCATGGCGGCCCTTCTTATCGGGAACGCTGATTTCGATTTCCCTGTCGAATCGGCCGGGTCTGCGCAATGCTGGGTCGAGCGCGCCTGGACGGTTAGTTGCGCCTATCACGATGACGTTGCCTCTACCGGACAAACCATCCATGAGTGCCAGCATCTGTGCGACTACGCGTCTTTCTACTTCACCTGTAACATCCTCACGTTTCGGTGCAATAGCATCGAGTTCGTCAACGAAGATTATACTTGGAGCGTTCTGCTGAGCTTGCTGGAAGATTTCTCGTAGACGAGCTTCGGATTCGCCATAGAATTTGCTCATAATTTCGGGGCCGTTAATGCTGTAGAAGTTGGCTTCTGACTCGTTGGCAACCGCTCTTGCAAGCAATGTTTTGCCGCATCCTGGCGGACCATGGAGTAGCACTCCTTTTGGAGGTTCAATTCCTAAGCGTTGGAAAAGCTCCGGGTGTCTAAGTGGTAACTCTACCATTTCTCGGACACGCTGGATTTCATCGTGGAGCCCACCGATGTCTTCGTAGGTTGTGCGTGGTAAGCCTTTACCTTCCGGTGCAGGCTCGTTAAGGATTGTCAAGCGGGTTTCGGTTGTTACTTTGATTATGCCGTGTGGACGGGTTTTGGATACTGTGAAGGGAATTGCGTGTCCCAGCATCATAACCAGCGTCGTGTCGCCCTCGACGAGGGTGCGCTCCATGAGACGGTTTTTGACGAAGTTTGTGAAGTCCTCATCCACGTTTAGACGCATGTCCACTGGCGCTAAGGTTAAGGCTAGTGCAGTTTTTACTTTGGCCGGTCTTACCACAACGTACTCGTTGATGGCTACTCCACTGTTTTTACGTGTGAAACCGTCTATTCGTATTATATCGCGGTTCTGGTCTTCGCTGTAAGCAGGCCAAGCAATTGCGCTTGTTGTGCGTTTGTTAACAATCTCAATAACGTCACCAGCGCTTATTCCGAGTTTCTGCATGGTGCGTTGGTCGATGCGGGCGATTCCTCTACCGACATCTCTTTGACGTGCGTCGCCGACGCGTAATTGAACTTCGCTCATGTGAATTCTCCAAATAACCTATGACTTAAGCTGCTGTTTGAAAAAGAACGAATTAGAATATAAACTTTAAAGTGTATCAGCAAAAACGCTCAAATGACCCTAAAAAGGAAAATATATGGTTCCTGCATAAAAAGCAGGCTTATGCTCGACTTGTTCTACGTATGTTGAAGGCTTCTGCTTGGCTTACACCCGGAATCTTTGCGAGTGAAGTCTCGAATTCCTCAACGATGCCCATTTTTTCCTCTGGGAATCGCACTTGAACAAGGAGCGCTTTGAGTCCAAAGGCAACATCTTCCTCGCCCCAGCCTTCAACTTGGCTGTCTGCTGGCAGGATAGCCTTGACTTTTTCCTTTAGGGAGTCAAAGTTTTCGACGATGTCTTCGGGGAAAACCTTGTAAACGACAAGAATCCAGCCCATTACTAATCGCCCTGTTTTATGGTCCTTGGAATCCGCATTTGGGGCACTTGTAGAGTCTGCCGAATTTGCGGCATTTGCCGTCGCGTTTGATTTGGATTTCGCCGCAGTTTGGGCATAGGAACTTTGTGGATTCGCTGCCTGGTGGGATTGGTTTTCCGCAGCTTGTGCATGTAACTAATGACAGTTTTTCTGACATGACTGTGACACTTCTGTGCCGAAATATTTGACGGGGTTCCTTATATTTGCTGTGCCTAAAAAAATATGTTTAGATGCCGTTTTAGGTATTGCAACATGGGCTTTCACCTGTTATTGCGGTTTAGCGGTTTCTAATGCGATTTTGTTTTTCTATTGTTAGATAATGGTGGGTTTGGCTTTTTTCATCTTCCTGCGGTTTGGGAAGGGATCGTGTTTTGGCGTCTGGCTTTGGTTTGGGTTGCTGTTTGGTTGTAGCTGATCTCACAGCAGACAAAACTTTAGTCAACTGCGGTTTACTTTTCTTAGATACCCCTCGCTTATATTAGATGAAACAGCGGAACGTTTGTTGCTCTCACGCGACATTTATCCTCCTGTAGATTGGCGAAAAGCTCGGCGATTGCGACGAGAAATAGGGAGCCCTCTATAGGTTTCTGCATAGAGTTTCTAATAGCATCCAAATAGAACAGCGCCGCCGCTATCCCGCTATAGGTTCCAACATACAACCACTATTAGGCACCAAATATGTTCTCAAAAGAGGGAGCGAGTTTGTGATGCTTAGTGTTCCTACCGAGTGGAGGACAAGTTTAGTTACTGTGATGCTTTGTTTGGGAAAGATAATTGGAAAAAGAAGAAGGATTGTCGCCGTACCCTGTCGGGGTGTGGCATGTTTGCTCATTCTTGCATAAGGTTAAGCGCCGACTTCTCAGGCATCGAGAAGCTTTTACCGTTAGGAAGTTTAAAGTGACAACTCCCCGCGGTGCAAGACACAAATGTTGCAGTGATACCTTGAGGAATCTTGCCTAAGGCTGCATCTGTGTAATCCTGTTTTAGTCGGTACTTCTTGTTGATTCCGAATTTCATGCCAATCACCTCACATGGAAATTATAACCAAAGCAAGCCGCCGTTCCTCGGTAAAAACGTTGCTTTCCAATTGAAGAATAAGGTTGTTTCAGCCTCAATTTTTGGGCAATTGCACAAAAAATCAGAGTTGAATCGGCTAAAACCTGAACAAAAGTCTAAAAAGTTGCTGCTTTCGGGGGAATGGCTTGTACAGCTTTAACTATGCCAGCGCCGTCTGGAATCTGCGTGCTGCTGGAGATTTGCGCTAAAATAAGCTCTACGAACGGATGCTGTTTAGTCCGCGAAGGCGTTTCATACATGCCGCCCCGCCCAGTCTTGGTTACGTAGAGGAAATCTTCTATGGGTAACCCGAAATGCGCATGCTTACCCTGCAACGTCTGTAAATAGCAAATTGACTGGTTCTTCTTAGGCGGCTCCAACTGGTAACGGTGCCCCTGCTTCGGGTTAACCATCACAAGGTTTCTGACCGCAAGAACCTTTACTGCACGCCAAAGCTCAAGGCAAGGCGATCCCTCAACTGCGCATTGGCGGCAAAATTTTGTTTTTCTATCCCCCTTCCAGTGAATGCAGAAGCCCGTGTCCATTTCGGGTTTAGGATAATTCGCTTTTGGCTTCATCATTGCTGGAAAATCCAGGGGTGATTTCGCTTTACAACCTCGGATACGGTTTGGGGCGGGATGATACCTTCTTCACAGATTATGCCGTGGATGTAGCGGTTAGGAGTCACGTCAAAGGCGGGGTTTCTCACCGTTAACTGCGGGGGCGCTTCAGCCCAGACCTCTGCGGGGTTGCGTTGCTCGATTTTTTCGCAGCCGCCAGCGAGCGTTTCGGGGTCAAACTTGAGCAGCTCCGACACTACATAGAAGGGCACCCGTGCTTCGCTTGCGATAACTGCGATGCCTCCTGTTCCAATCTTGTTAACAACGTTGCCCTCGGAGGTGATGGCGTCTGCGCCCACGAAAGCCACATCCACGTTGCCCATAAAGGTGCGTGCTGCGGAGTCAACGATAAAGGTGGTATCAATTCCGTAGCCAACGAGTTCTTTTGCAGTTATTCTACCTTGGAAAGCCGGGCGGGTTTCCGTGCAGATAACGCTGAAGTCTACGCCGTCTGCTTTGGCTTTGGCGAGCATTCTTGTAACTGTGGAACTGTGGCAGTGGGTGAAAACAACTGAGCCTTCGCCGATGCGTTTGGCGCCTATTTCGGCTGTACGCTCTCTGGAGTTTTCTAAATCTCTGAGGAACTGGTTGGCGTTGGTGATTACGAGGTCTCGGAGGTCATCAACTTGCTCGGCTCCGGAGGCTTGTGTCCGATTAATTACGTAGCGGATTCCGTTTCTCATCAATGGCTCCGTTTCTCTGGCTGCGCTTAGCAGGTTTTGGGCTTCTTTAAGTTCGTTGAGTAGTTGCTGTTTGGTTTGGGCTTTGGTTTGTCCTGCAAGGGTTTGGAGGGCTTGCACGGCTGCGATGGCAACGTTTCTTGCGCCCTGAACCTGCAGTTTACGGATTTTTTCCGCTGTAACCTCGATGGAGTCAGCCATTGTTTTCAACCTTAAATTTCTGCTTTAACCTAGTATCTTGTGGAGAAGCATATAAGCAGAATTGTATAAAACAGAGCCCGTGAGCGCTTTGCTGCCTGACGAAGATAGCATTAACAGTATTCTGCGACCTTATGTTCAGCCTTGGTATGACTCCATAGCGGACCCGAAGAAGGCGCAGGATCAGGTTCTTGAGAATTTGGCGCAGCAGTATGCCCAGTCAGAATACGGAACAAGCCATAACGCTTCCGAAATAGGCTGTATTAGCGATTACCAATCTAATTTTCCCATAATTAGCTATTCAAAGCTCGCTTCACACCTTCAATGCATAAGAAATGGCAATTTTAAGGCTTTTTTGCCTGAAAAACCCCAATGCTGGGTTATGACCCGAGGCTCAACAGGCAACAGCAAAGTCATCCCAGCCACCCCAACCCACCTCAAACAAATCTACAGTTGCGGCGCCCGAGCCATCATAAACTTCGCAGTCAAAAGAAAACAGTACGATGTTTTTTTGGGTGTTATTTTGAATTTGAATTTTCCTTCGAACGTACACACAATGACGGTGGAGGGTAAAGAGGTCAGCTACGGATACAGCAGCGGCACCTATGCTCGCCTTAATCCAATGTTTGACCGCGTCAGCCTGCTCCCTCGGCAAGAGGAAATCGACAGGTTGGGAAGCGGCATCGGAGGCAAAGACTGGGAACAGCGTTTTGAACTCGTTTATCAAATGGCCAAAGAGCAGAACGTCACCGCAACCATGGGCGTCACACCCGTCATCCTCTCATTCGCCCGCTACGTGAAACGTAAATACGGCAAGCTGCCCAAAGAAATCTGGAAGCCGCAGGCGCTGTTCTGCACCAGCGTCCGCAAAATCCAGTTCAAGTACGGACCTATACTCAAGAAGTATTACGGCGACGCTCCCATAGTGGAAATGTACACTGCGACCGAGGGAGTATTTGGGCAGCAACTCGACGATAACCCCTATATCACGCCGAACTACGACGCCTACCTCTTCGAGGTTGCAACTGGGAAAGGCGTTAAGCTGCTTCATGAGCTTAAGCGTGGCGAATGGGGCAGGTTGATTGTGTCTTCTTGCATGTTGCCGCGCTATGATATGGGCGATTTGATTGAGGCTGCGGGAAAAAACTATTTCCGAGTTTTCGGAAGAAACAACTGGTCAACCGTTCTGGAGCATCGGTTGTATCGGGGGCTTTTGGGTTGGCTACTCTAGGTCGGATGGGGCATGTGGCGTCTTGCAGTCATAGCCACGTAGACTGCGCCTACGATTATTATTACGCCTATTAAAAGCAGCATCAGCGCCCAGCTTTGCCCTGAATCAGCGAAGTAGCCGCTTAACTGCAGAATGCTAAACGCGCCGAAGGTAATGAGGATTAATCCCCCTATTAGGTAACCGACGAAGCCGCGTTCGCCCTTCTCCTGCTTCTCTCTGTCTTCATGTTTCTCTTCTTTTTCGTTTTTCTCTTGCTTCTCGTTTTTGCCAGTTGGCGTCGGTGTAGTCTGGGCTGACGGTGGAACATCTTTGAGCGGGGCGCCGCATATGGGGCAGAACGTCATGGTTTCTTCGATTTTGTTACCACATTTTGGACAATAAGACATTGAAATCTTCCTATTTTATTCTAGGTTGCTCTGGGTATTTAAAATATACACTGGGCTATGTTGAGAGAAAGATATATTTGCTATTCATACCATTGTCGCGTGGAGAGTACAGCGTGTCAGAGACGTCTATGGGTCATGGGTTAACAGAGAAGAGAAAAGAAAGCCTGTTAACAGCCATTTATCTTGGTTCTATCTTGATTATATTAGCAGCAGTTTATGCTATAAACCTCCCAATCAGCATATGGGACAAATTAGTCGACTTCTTCATGTCGCTTACTCTTTCGCCAGTCGGAGGCGGAGTCGCCCTGCCAGCGCCCGCTGTGCCTAAAGCGCACACAGACCTCTACATGGCAGGATTCCAATTTGCCATAGGCTTAGGAATAGCAGAAATCGTCATCTTAGCACTACGCATCCTTATGCATTCGCCCACCGCCCGCAAAGCCGAAACAATCGAAAACATCGTTTTCTGGCTAGGCGCAAGCTATCTAATAATCACATATTTAGTCAACATGACAATCGCAGCGGAGTGGTTCATGTTCTGGGCAGGCATAATCCTGATCTTCGGCTTGGCGCTGATCGCCCGCTCCTTTATACTATTAGCTAGCCGCTATAGCTAGTTTTTTCTTACTTTTAGTTTCCACCACAGCCCCATAATCTGTTTAAACATGCTCCAAGAGTCCTTGACGAGGTTAACTTTTGTGTCTTTGCCGCTTTTCCACTCGACAGGTATTTCTTTGATTTTGTAGCCACATATGTTTGCTCGGACCATGATTTCTGTGTCCCAGAACCAGTGTTTTGCCTGCACTTCGCCCAGCAGAGACAGTGTGGGTTCGCGTTTGAAGGCTTTGAAGCCGCATTGGTGATCGTGGAGTTTTGAGCCGAGCATGTGTCTTACTAGGAAATTGTATGTTTTTGAGCTGAAGCCTCGTGTGAAGCTGCGTTTTGCTTTGCTCTGAGCCATCATACGAGAACCAGTCGCAAAATCGTAGCCCTCCAAGGCTATGGCATCGATGAGGGGTTTTAGGTATTTAAGATCTGTTGCCAAATCCAAATCCATGTAAGCGAGAACTTCGCCGCTACTCTGCTTAAACGCGTTGTTTAGCGCTGTTCCTCTGCCCAAGCGTGCATCTCGGTGGATGTGCTTTACGCATGGGTATTTGTCGGCGAGTTCTTGGCTGCGTTCGGCGGTGCCGTCTGTGCTACCATCCTCGGCTATGATGATTTCGTATGCGTCTGTGAAGGCGTTGAGGGCTTGCATGGTTTTCTCTACGGCAGGTGCTAAGTAGTCTACCTCGTTGTAGGCGGGGAGCACCACTGAAACCTTTACGGGTCTATTGGGTGTGGTCATGGCGCAAAGAACCAGCTTGGGAACCACTTAAGTTGATGGACATAATTTGACGCCACAGGAGCGCCTGAAATAACAGGGTAAAACGCTAAAAACATAACAACAGCTGCTGCAAAAAGGGCTATTGCAGCTGCTTTGCCCCATGGTTTAGCCCAGATTTTGTTGATGAAATACGTTATTGCCAAGCAAATCAGGGGTACACTTAGATAGTAGTGGTAGATGTAGGTGGCTCTGCCAATGAAGACGTAGATAAGCCACGAGAACCCGAACACGACCACAATGAAGAGGGCAGCTATGTCCCAGCCTTGACCTTCAAGCGTTAGTTTTCGCTTCGTGATGAGGTTATCTATATGGAAAGCTTTGATTGCCAGCACAACCATGGCGATGAAGCCGACCCACCAAATCGCTGGGTTACCGAACGCAGAAATCGTGGAAACGGTGCTGTTGGGAAGATAGGTGATGTCAAACCATTTTGGAACATAACCGCCGGCGGGGTTGAACATGAAAGGCCACGTCCACCATGGCGCCGCCGATGTGTCGGTGACTGTACCAGCGTGGAAACTAAACATGGCATTCTGCAAACTAAGAATTGTTCCAAACGAGTCGCCCATTAGCATCTCGGGAATATAGGTGGCGAAGTAGATTAGTGCAAATACACCGATGAATAATAGAAACTGGAAGAAGGGGTAGCTGAAGATGGCAACGTACTTGTCGCTTAAGCTGGCTTTGAGGTTTTTGACTTCTTTTAGTCGCAGAGCAAAGAGCAGGGCGAGCATGCCTATGGCGCCGAATAACGAGAACCACTTAGTAGAAAAACCTAAAGCAGCAAAAACCACCGCAAGAAACAGCGGCCAAATCGAGGCGCCCCTCCAGCCCTTCTTGCGCACACTCATAAAGTAAACCAAAAAGAACAGCTGCGTCATCAACGAGAAGAACACAACATATGTATCCACTGTACCTATTCGCGCCATAGTAAAGTGCATGAAATCAAAGGTGAATAGGAACGAAGCTGAAAAGCCGCCTATCCATGTGCCGAACAGCTTCTTGCCAATCAAGTACATCAGCGGAACCATCAAAGTGCCGAATAGAACACCCATTATTCGCCAGCCAAAGGGAGTTTCGCCAAAAGCCAAGATGCCAAGTGCCTGAATCAGCTTTCCAAGAGGCGGATGCGTGCGCTCCAAGGGGAATACATGTTGGACATAGTCTTCTGCAGCTCGGGCAAAATAGACCTCGTCAAAGTACATTTTGGACATGTAAGTGGGTTGAATCTCAAGCGAGTTCTGCTCATCTATTAGCAGGTTTAGGGTGGAGTCCGAGCCGTTTAGACTTATGATTTCGGTAATTGGTATCTGGGTGTTGCTTGCGCTTTCAACCCCGATTTCGCTGATTTCTATATAAGGCGAGGGATCTTTGTCGGTGGGATTAGTGACGCCCCAATTTGAAAAGTTAGGGCGAGAATCAAACGTTTCCGCCTTAATATCAAAGCGCAGGTATTGGGTGTTGACATTTAGTTCCAGCTTGGGCTGAACAGAATAGTCGGTGGCTCTGCTCTGCAAGCTGTAGTTGCCTATGTAGCTCCAGTTACCCGGCGAACCCGAATAGACGGCTGCGGAGGCGTTGCCGCTTTTAACCCAAACAAACACGTTCTGCACCTGCTGCGACGAGCCCAAGTCCACGTAGAAGCTGGACTGCGTGGTGCTTTGCCAGTTGGTTACAGGGTAGTTTGTTTCGCCGAGGTTATAGGCTGCCATGCCAAAGAAGAGAACAGACAATAAAACGATAGTTAAGATGTCGAGTTTGGTTAGTTTTAGGTCAAAGTCGAGTTTCACTTGGCACTGCACCTTCATACACGGATTTAGCGGGCTGCTCAACCGCGGAGGTCATTTTGCGCCCTCTTAAGACGTCAAACATGAGTATTGAAGCATAGAGAAACATGACTAAATTAATAATGCTTATCACTAGAACCACTGGGTCACCGGTGAGGTTCGGCGGAGCCCCCGGATAGGACGCATTTAGCCAGTAAAGCACGTAAGCTTCGTTGACGAAGACTGTGGCTGTTATGGCTCCGTAGAGTAGGCGGGATTTTTTGTAGAACGGAAGCAGTAGCGCTAAGACACTTAAAGCTGGAAACAGGTACCGCTCGTGAATGCGTGTGGGCAGCATGAAGAACGCAAAGAACAGCATAAACGCGCTAAAAATTGCGAGGGCATCACCTGAAACTTTGAATTGCTTGTAAGTCACAAACAGGGCAAATGCAGCTGAGGCACCGAATAGCACCCAACCCACTATGAAGAGGTTGCCATCGTGCACCCAAAGCCCAAACAACCCCCAAAGGTTAAAAGCGTTAATCGAAGTAAACTCGTAGCCGCTGTAGGCTCCAAAGTAGATGTTACTCAGGAAAGTTATGGGGTTACTCCACTCAAACGGCAGAATAACTAGGAAAAGCGTTGCCACAAAGGCGCCAACAGATGTGAGCAGTCTCTTTGCGCCGTCCTTTAGGTAAATTAGCAAGGCGATAAGCGGCAACAGAGCTATTCCCTGTGGTTTAGTCAGCATTCCAATTGCAAAAATGACTGCGGCGGCTTCAGGTTTCTTTTTGAGCGCCAACATCAAGGAGAGAACTAAAAAGAAGGTGTAAATTGCGTCGAATTGCCCCCAAACTGCAACGTTTAGGATGACTGCGGGGTTAAAGGCGTACAGGGCGGTTGCTAATAGGGTTTGGTTGAAGCTGAATTGTTTGCGCAGAAAGAAGAAAATCAGGGCGGAGGTGGCGAGGTCAAAGAGAGTCGGCGTCAACTTTATGATGTTAATTACGTTAACTCCCCACGCTGAAGCAGCGTTAGCCACCGAGCCGCCAGCCCAGAAAATGTAAACGTTAAACGGCGGATAATCGCACCATGTATTATTATAAAAAGACCGTATACCCTGCGATGATGCAGTGCCGAACCACGCCGTAAAATCGTTGGTGTCAATCGGGTAACCTTGTAAGGGATAGAGCAGAACCCTGATTATGAATGCAGCAACAAGCACCACAGCGAATATGGCGAGTTCACGTTTATTGGGGGATAAGCTAACCAATGTATCCTCTCACAAAATACTCGATGCTTTGGAATAAGAAGCTTTTTCCAAAACCGCATCCCCGAGAAACTGCCCACAGGGCAAGCATCCACTAAACCATGATTAGCGTTAATAGAGACAGGCAACATTTTGCGGTCGCCCTGTTCGAAGAACTTACCCGAGGAACAATCATTGGGGATACTCGCGCCGCGCTTAATGTTTCGCTCATGCTTTAACCCAGTGAAGCTAAACCAAGACAACACCGTTTAATACACCACAGCCAACATTCCCACCCCAAGCTGGATGGTTGTTGTTGAAAAAAGAGGGAGCCTCGGCAACAATACCTAAAAAGAAAACTGCTTGGTGCAGGGGGTGGGATTCGGAGCCCCGACAAGCTGGAGAGTCCATAGCTCTCTAGACCACTGGCGATATCACCGTTATAGTTTCTCCGCAGCCTCTTCCCTCCTTTCTTTTTTCAAAAAAGTCGTTCTGACTCCCAAGAGAGATTTGGCAGGAGATAAAAAATATGCCTCGAAAAATAATCAACTGTCCCTACTGCGGCAAGATACTACCCGACGACCTCTTGAAGGGCATTCCAAAAAAGAAGACCAAGTGCCCAAACTGCGGCAGCCAAAAAAATTGGAAAGATGGCATGAGAAAGATGCCGCAAGGAAACGTTCAACGTTACTTATGCAGAGACTGCGGTACTCGCTTCACAGAGCGTTAGCAGCCCCTCTTCTCTTTTTCTTTTTCAAGGAGGCGTCTAATTGAAAGACAAGACGCTAAAGGTTACTTATCGACGTGGCGACGACGGCCAGCTCTATGTTTTGATGTATCGGGGAAAACTCCACCTTGGCACTGTTGAAGTTAACGCGTTTAATTGTATGAAGGTTTCTCGTGGCATAGCTAACAGGGCGCCTGTTTTGGTGCAGTATCTTCCCAAGTTAGAGGAGGTGGTGACCTAAGATGGGGCGGCTTGTCTGTGGCTATCCCGGTAAGCTATGCCCCAATGACCAGCAAGGCGCTTGCAAATGCAGCGGCTGCGATTGGCAGTGGGAGGCATAAACATGCCTATGCTTTCTTCCCAAGTTCTCTACTGTTATGATTGTGTTTTCTGGTGTGGACGCTGCGCCGAGCCTACGTTACAGCGCAAGAAATCAGTAATCAATCGGATAGCATCAAGCGAAGCCTGCGCTAAGTTTAAAGTAAAGGGGAAACCAACTCGGGAGGCTCCGCTTTGAGGCGATACCGGACTTGGGCATGCTTAAACGCTGAAGGCAAAGCCCTTTTTGGCGATGTTTTTCCAGACGGTGAAGTACCCGTCCAGAGCATTATGCCTCAACATGCCAAGTTAGACGGCGTAGACGGAACCGATAAAGTGTTTCTCGTAGACTGGAAAGAGCTGACCACTGAGCAGCAAGAGGCCATTCTGGAGAAGATAAGCAGCAAAAGCGGTGCCAGTAAAGAAGCAATCCTCAAAGAAATTTTAAAGGTTGGTTTGCCATTGCGTGAGAGCCTCACTGAAGGCGGCGGAACAATCAGGCTGGAGCTTTTCCTTTAGGAGCCGACACTTCTTGACCAAGCCCTCTAAGAGTGAAAGTCAAAATTTTTCTGTTTCAAAGTCAAAAGTCAAATTTGACTTTACTACCGTCCGCACCCGCATCATACCAATACTCAAACGAGTACAAGTCGGAGACTACCCCGCAAAGATAGGGCGCATGTATGGATGGAGCAAACAGCACGTATCATACTACCTAAACAAGCTACAAAAAGCAGGCTTAGTATGCCGCAAGAAACGCAGTAGCGCTGTTTTTTATGAGCTTACGCTTAGAGGTCAAAATTTTCTCGGGTCATGTGAGGGCGTCCTCTTCGGGTCGGGCGTGTTCCGTTTGGAGAAGGTGCAGTACAGGTATCCGATTGTTGCTGAGGGTTTGTTGCCTTCGGATTTTCGTCGGGTTGAGATGCAGAATTGGACGGCTCTTTTGGGTTTAGAGCAGGGCGTTAAAGTGAGGCATACTAGCCGTAGCTGGATTGTTCATGTGGAAACTTTGTACGGGCGCAGTCCCGGTGAGTTGTTTACTTTGTCTAAGAATTTGGCTGACCGAGTCGCTAAGGGCTTAATGGTGAAATATGGCTGCCGACTTGCTGATGGCGAAATTTGCCGTGGGCATGAAGTAGCCATCGACGACCCAGTGGCACAGCTGCTTAGTCGCTATTTCACCGTGAGCATTCCCGGCAAAGCTCGAATGGACCACAGCCCCGGAGAGCTAGAAGGCGAAATAGATTTTACGCAAAGAGACATGGCGATTGAGTATCTGCTGATGCCAGAGCGAGTTAAGAAGCTGGAAGGACAGCTTGCGGCTTTAAACTGTGACTTGGAGCGAATTGGTGGCTGTCTCGATAAGTTGACGGTGGTTTTGGGAAAACTAACTGCAGGGCAAGTTGAGGGCGAGCCAGAGAATAATGTGCCTAAGAGCGGTGGAGGAAACGAGTATGTGGCTTAACAGCAACCGTAGAACCACTGTAATGTCTGTAGAAACCTGCTCAAAAGCGCTTTTAACACATAGCCGAGGGCATGGGAAAAGTCCATGCTTTTCACAAGTTGCTTTTCTGTTATTGCTTGGTCCTGATTACCCAGTGCCAATTTTGCCCTCTGTTGATGGAGCAGAAAACACGGAGTGAGCATTCTGGCATGGAAACAAGCGAAAAACCTGTTCAGAAACCCAAAAAGAAGCGCGCCCAAAGCGACAAAATAGGCCGCCTAAAATACAACCAGCAACTCCTTAAACAAACGCTAGCCGAAACACATGAAATCAAGCTAATGCTTCGCACTATTTTCGCTGGGTTGAAGGGTTCCTTCAATTTTGAGCAGTCATTAATCGAGCATATAGCTTGCAGGGATGAAGTGGACCGGGAGATTTTGCAGTTCCTCTTTGAGGCTGGTTCATCAGGTTTACTGCCCAAAGACATAGCGGTTAAATTAGCGCAGTTTAAGGTTACTCGACATCAGATTAGTCGAAGAATTATCAGAATGAATAAACGTTTAGAAAAGGAGATCGGTGAACAACTTGCTGAGAAACATGGATGGCATTGGGCATTAACCAGTTTTGCTGCAGGTGCTTGGAACGAAACAGGTCAAGCTATAACAAACTAATTGTCAAGAATAGCCAAGCGAACAAGATAATAACTAAAGGTACTCCACTATGCTGTAGCTTCTCTTGATTGTACTATGCCTCTTTTTAGTGCTAAAAAGATAAAGAACTGAGCACACGCCGCAATAGCCGCAGCTTTAAAGGCAGACAAACCGTCGAGTCCCGCAACAGAGCCACCGCCAAGTGTACTAAAAAATGTTAGGCCACTTATGATTGCCGCATCAATAAGTGCATTACCCCAATCAAACCTACTCTCAGTAGCACTAGTTAATGCATTTGAGCAGTGTATAATAAAGCCCTTGATTGTCAAGGTTGGAGTAACTTTTTTCCTTCTTAAACAATCAATCGTAGGCATTGGTTTGGTCATATGGTACACCTTTACTATTAACAGACTATTGTCAAAAGCAATTTAGGGGAAAATTAGACGAAGTGGATAGCTAGCGCTTGTGTTTCTTTAAATAAACTAAGAGACCTATAATTACAGCGGTTATTATTATCACAATTGTTATAAGCGATATAGTTGAGGGAAATGGAATCGTTTCACCATTCGGGATAGTTGATTCTAAATCGAACCTAGCAACCCATAACTGCTGATTCGGTCCGGTAGTGTCCCCTTGACCCCCTGCAACTATGAAGCCATCGTTGTCAGTTAAAGCAACTGAAAAAGCACTGTAACCAGTCATATTCCACTCAAGTACACCATTAGACTTCAACTTAACAATAGTGGGACGTCCAACTGCAATATACCCTCCATCAGTCGTTTGAATAACGGACATAAATTCGACTCCTCGCAATAATTCATTCGCGGGTTCCTCACGGTGGAAGATCCATTGAACAGCACCTTGACTATCAGTCTTAACAATCCATCCACTCCAAGGGACTTCTTTACTATCTATATTGTACCCAGACAGGATAAAACCTCCATCTGTTGTCTGAGATACCGAGGTAAAATGCGCTCCAACGTTTGCAATTTCATCGTAAGTTTGATTGAAAATTAAGTTACCGTTAGAACCGAGTTTGACGAACCAAAAAGTGGCATGCCAGGAACCAGTTATTACATAGTCACCATTAGATGTTTGCCATATGTATTCCGCATAAACATCATTTCGCTGGGGCAAATTAGAACTAAACGTCTTAGTCCATAATGTATTGCCGTTTGAGTCAATCTTCAATAAAATAGAATCAACACTATACGAGTTGTCATTAATTATTGTATTTCCTATTACGGCGTACCCTCCATCGCTTGTCTGAATAGCTCTACAGTTTTCTAAATCATTGTATGTTTTTTTCCATTCGACATTTCCTTCAGAATTAACTTTCAAGAGCCAATTACCTCCACTCAAAGCATAGCCTAAATCTGTAGTTTCGACAATAGAATTAGCGCGATCTAAAAAACCACCCTCTCCAACATGGTTTTTATAGGTCTTGTCCCAAAGGAGGTTTCCTTCTTTGTCAATTTTTAATAATAGTGCTGTGTAGTTTTCCCATCTGGAGGGCATGTGAGGTTCGAATGGTCTGTATGTTGCGTTTTGGCCAGCAACAGCAAAGCATCCGTCAGTAGTCTGGATGACTGAATATCCTATGTATGGTCCATATGTTTTAGACCAAACTAGGGCTGGCGCATCGTGAGTATTAGCTTCAGCCCGTAAACTAGAGAAGGGCTCAATAGTCAATAGTAAAAGTAGGCAGACAACTGTTGTCAGTATAAACTTAGCCTTATTCATGATTTAACGATAATTCCATGGTATTAATTAAGTTAATCGAAAAAAAGAAAAAGGAAGTTGGGGTTAGTACGATTGATCAAAATCAATATCGTTGCTTACTGAACCGATAACTCGGTTTGCAGCGGCTATGCCGGCGCATGTAAGGTAAAAACCAGAAATTTGGTTTCCGCTTATACAATTGTCAGCATTGCCTACACTAATATCTGCTCCGATTCCATTCGATGGCCCATTCACTGTTAAGCTGGTCAATCCGTATTTTACTTCCCCGCGTCTTAATTTCAATCCAGTCCCTCCAGCTGACTGAATCCAAACGTGAGCTCTCATAAAAGAGCTATATGGATGAGCTATCGCCACCGATGTATCAGTTGTGTTACCGACTTGTATGCCAACAGCTGAGCTATCATTCTTCAATTGAATTCCTACGTCATCAATTTTTGTAAAAGCAAAGCTTCCGTCGCCTGTTCCAGTGTCAAATTGAATACCTGTCTTAACGTTTTCAAATCGTACATGCTTTATCGTGTTTGCCTCTGAGAAGTTTCTTACGGCACCGCCAGTTGATATGGGACTTCCGCCAACAACATCATACATATCCGTTGCAGTCAGCTTTATGCCGACATCAAAGTTCTTGATTGTAACATTTCGTACAATGCAGTTATAGACATCTTCTAGTTTAATACCTATAGCGTTGGTTGATCCTTGGCCATCAATAATCAAGTTTTCGATTACAGCAGTCTTGGTCCAGTCTGTAAAAATGTTTTCTCCGGTCTGGTTATTATGTAGCCATCGTACATTCGGCGTAACTGTTATTGCACTACCGCTTCCAGTGTAATTCAAAGTGATTTGTTTGCTTCCGATTCCTCTAAGAAGGCCGTCTTTAGGTACTGTAGTAGTTGCGCTTGTTGCGGATGGATTAGTGGTCCACTCTATAAGAGTCATATTTTTTCCCCCTTATGAGCGAACTACAATACCGCCGTCATAGGTACCATTGTTTACCAATCTATAGTCGGTAGGAGTTTGGTTGATCCCTAGTGCCGTCAGTAGAAAACTCTGGTTGTCCCAAACGGTTGCTCCTGCGCTAATGTACACTCCGTATCCATTGTAGGCTGGATCTTCTTCTACTTCAAGATTGACTAAGCTAAGCTTTAGTTGACCGTTGATTACCATGCCTTTACCATTTGAACTACCAAGCCAAACAGTTGCCTTGATGAATCCGCAGTATAGGTTCGCATAAGGATCGCCGACCTTTATACCGATAGCAGTTGAATCACTATCTCTCAGACTGATACCTACATCATCTATTGTCGTGTATGAGAAGTCACGGTTAGTACTGGTGCCTGCGAATAATATTCCGGTTTTAACATTAATCATTCTTATGTGTTCGAAACGGTTAGCGTGTGCCCAGTTGCTGCCTGTTATGCTCACCTTTATACCAATATCACAGTTTTTGATAGCATCAATACCTCTACGAAAATAACCCAGACTACAAAACGCTTACAGATTCCTTTGCCTATATACCCATAAAACTGGATTATTTACCAAGGAACACCTTCGCCAAGTATCTTGAGACAAAGAGCGGTGCCTTCCCAAAAGTGCCCAGAATCGGCATGACTGAAGACGAATTTAGCTATCTTATATCCTTATCAAAAAGTAGTGTGCAGGTAGGAAGCTTTCCCACGGCGTGATTGATACAAACCTGTTCTTCCTCTTATTAAACGGCGTCTTCACGATCACTTGTAGTCTTGTACTATCATACTATGCCTTAAAGAAACGGGTCACGGGCAGCCTATTTCACTATGCATGGGCTGCCGGCTTTTTACTTTATGGGATTAACATATTTTTAAGGGCAGCAGGCTTTCTTCTCGAAGTCGCGCAAATTCTTTTCTTTACCGCTTTCATATTCTTTGTCATCGGAATCTGGTATCTATGCAGAGCCAAGCAGTTTTTAGTTATTTTTAGCGTGGCTTTATCCTTCCTCTTTATATCAGGCTTACTAGTCTTCCTTGGACTGGTCTCCCAGAGTTTTCTAACTATTATCAGCTATTCCGTGCTATTCCTGTTTGTAGCGATGGCTATTTTTCAACACAGGATGCTGTTTGGAAGAAGCGCAGACCGCCTTGCGATAGGATGGGTTCTACTTTACTTTACCAATGTTCTTTTGACTGGGTTTGGCTGGGTTGTTGATGCTTTTGCAGTAACGGCTAAGGTGATTATTCTTTTCGGTGTTTTGGACTATGATTTTGTCGTCATAGCTGAAAGGGCTCGTGAAAAACGTTTTCCTGCACCAGAAGCGGGGTATGGTGTAGAAGGCGGTTTAAAACTGCTTATGTCTTCTGAGAACTCGAACGCCAACTTGCGGGAAGGAAACTGGCTTAGGAAAAAAGCCTCAGAAAATGTTAAGGAAGGCATCGAAACCATCGTTTTTGCTTTCCAAGATGTGGTGCCGCATAAGGAATTAAGAGCGATAAAATGGATTAGCCCAGAAAAAGTCTCCGTTTATTTGTTTTCTTCGAGCGCTCAAAAGGTAAAGGCAGAATTTATCGTTCTTCCCATGGGATTAACACAGATTGGAGCTGCCCTCTCCCAAGCGACAGCACAATGCCAAAAATCAGACAAAGGCTGCACGGTGGTTTTCTTGCACCTTTCGCTATTAATTCAAGTCTTTGGTGCAGAAGCCGTCTATAACATGCTGCTCAACAAAATGGGTTACATACGAGAAAACGGCGTAAACCTATACGCAGTCTTCTACCCAACAATGCACTCTGACCCCTCAACTATTTCACTCTTCACCAGACTAGCCGATGAATCAATCAAGCTGTAACAAGTTCAGTAGCATACACAACTATGCCTTTATCGGAAATCTCATACTTCCTTGGCTGGTCATCGTGTTTTAATCCACGCATCTTCTCAACCCACACCGTTTTAGTAACAGCAAAGTTACGCATAGAATTAGAAAGAATAATCACGCCATCGGCTAGATACTCTTCCACAAAAAAGTCGTCCTCAGAAGATGATGCTGACTCAGACGTAATCAGCGAAGTGCAATCCATTTTCCGCAAACCCTTCATCAATTCAAGAATTTCCAAGCGCTTATCAGTGGGGAATCTTTGATGAATTATTGCACTCGTAATTGGGTCTATAACTAACCTTTTAGCTCCGAAGTCTTTAACCAAAATATTCATTTGATTAACTATTGACGAAATAACTGGCTTTTGAGCGTCATAACCTCTTTTCTCCTCGCTGAATTTATAGACCATTTCGCTGCCGTCAAATGTTTTAATGAGGTTCTGTTTTTCATATTTTTCCAAATCAAAGCCTAAATTAGCCGCTGTTTTTCGAATGGAATCTATGGGTTCTTCAAGAGTGACATAGAGCCCTTTTTGACCTTTTTTTGCGCCCTCAGTAAGGTATTGCAGGGAGAAAATGGTTTTGCCCGTGCCTGGTCCACCTCGCAACAGAATTATTTTATTGGGGATAAATCCGCCTTTGAGCATTTCGTCTATGCCTGAGATGCCACTGGTAACTCGAACTGTTGACATAATTAGCCATATTGGGTATTTGTAGGTTATAAGTGTGCTGAATTTGAGGGCATTTAACCTTCTTTAGTTTTGATATATTGGCAGCAACCGGTAAACGAGGCATGCCCCTCGCAGGTGTACTACTTTTTGTACACTTTATCATAATGTATAGTATTAAATAACGGTTAGAGCTCTAAAAAATCAGGGCTAAAAGAGCTTGTTAGGATTTAGGGCACAAATGCTTCTAGCTGTTGTTGCTGGTGTATTAGTTGGCTTTCTCCTGTACGGACTGAGCTATGGAATAAGCTGCCTTTTTGTCTCCGACGTATCAAACCAAGTGCCGTCTCCCACGCCTACTTCTATGTTAGACGAACTTTGCGGAGCATTGCTTTTGGTAGGCTTAGCTGCAATTATCGCATTCACGATAGTTATAATCGGGCTTATCATCAATCGAGTAAGAACAAAATCGTTTGGCATGGAAGCTAGTCGCTGAGTTGGCAAAAATATTTATGCTGACTCCAGTGATATTCAAACGGTTAAGGGTAAACCAAACGCTAGCAACCCCTCCACTTCTCGAAAAACAAGCGTATTACCCTTAATCATGGTGCGTCCAAGCAGACGTGCCATCAACCCCTTCATTGCTTTTTACGAATCCGTATTTGTGTTCGTCTGGTTGAACTTACAGGGTAGTTTTAGACAAGTCTTATATGATGAGATAGCAAAGTAGAGCCTGAGAGTGTGGGGGGAATAAAAGGTGCCTTGCTTAGTTAGAGTAAGGAGTGGCTATCGTCCAACTTGGATTAACTTGGCAAACTGTTTTGTTTTTAGTTCTTTAGGTACTCTATTTTTGGAAACTCTGTGCTATAGTCTGATTTTTAAAGAAGGGAAGATTCACCCAAATTATTTCTAACATCTCTATCGATTGAGAAGCTAGCTTCCAGCATCTTGTCTTTTCTTCCGAAGCTGAGGGGGAGCGGATAACCTTGGCACAGAAGAAAAACAGGGGCATAAAGCTTGAGGTTTTTAGTGGCAAATCGGAGGCTCTAAACCGACTTATACTGCTGATTCTGCGCTCCTCAATACAGCCCCTAACAAAATATGACATGGCCCTTATGGTTAAGCGGGTTATAGAATTCAAGCATACTGATGTGAACACTGTTTATAGGCGCATGGACGCATTGCATGAGCAAGACTTTGTAAGCATAGTTGGGGAAAGACCGACAAAGCCTGGTTGGCCATCTGAACTCTATATTATAAACCCCAGAGGAATAGCAGCCCTCAAACTGGACATCATCGAAGAATTCATTTTAACCGCCAGCTATGAGAAATTACGCAAGTTTAATGATACTCTGCCATAGCTAAATATGTCTTTTAAAGAGATATTGGCTTTGCGACCCCTCACAAAGCCATCATGGCTTTGCAGCGATAGATAGTTTTTATGCTGAGCCTGAGAGTTGGTCAAGGTGAAAAAGGCTTGGTAAAACCCCAAAAAGTGACTGTACAAGAAATCATCGCTGACATCGGCGCCATCCTGAACAAAATCAACCTTGTACTAAACGATCATGAACAGAGATTGAAGTTAATTGAGGAAGCTGACCTAAAGATTGAGCTTGAATTGCTAAAGTCCAGAATCCTATCGATTTCTGACGAGGAAAAACAGTCGGATGCTCTGCAGGCACTAAGGAACCTGTGTGATAAACTCGGTTTTTTTGATTTAGACTTTTCTGAATCTTAATGTAGGCGTGAGGGTGGGAGGGAATGGCTGATCTTACACCAAACGCAACACCACCCCCAACCAATATTTTTGGCACTAAAGCCGGTCCTAAAGCTTGTAAGTCAGAGTTAGCAGACGGCTCTGTCGGCATCAGCCCCCTAAACCCATCTTGCCCACAGTGCGGAAGCAAAAAACTCTGG
>JBNIDR010000012.1:72741-74191 GCA_050108155.1 Bathyarchaeia archaeon
CACTCTTTGGCCAAAAAATTCAACGTTGGTTATGCCGAGACTGCGGTTACCGATTCTCAGACAAAAACGACCTCCAAAAAGCAAAAACAGCAGTTGAAACCGTTCCAACAGTTGATACGAAGCCATTAAAAAGCCAACCCGACATAGTAGAAACCAGCCAAATATGCGTCACGGAGACGAAAAATTTGGAAGCAGAACCTCAAACAAACGAAGTTCTGCGGAGAAACGAAAACGAAACTGGCGGTTTCAAACATAAAATCGAAGAATACGGACTCTGGCTAAGAAACAACGGAAAAAGCCAAGCAACCATCCGCGGCAGAGTTAAACTGTTAAAAAGACTCACACGGCGAGGCGCAAACCTCTACGACCCAGAATCAATGAAAAAAACCATCGCAGACCAAACATGGGGTAACGGACAAAAAAACAATGCAGTCGACGCCTACTCATCATTCCTAAAAATGGTAGGCGGTATCTGGGAACCACCGCTATACAAAATCGTCCGCAAAATACCCTTTATACCTAAAGAAGTCGAACTCGACCAACTCATAGCAGCCTGCAGCCCACGCATGGCAACATTCCTGCAACTGCTCAAAGAGACAGGCGCAAGATGTGGCGAAATCTGGCAACTCACGTGGAGCGACATAGACTTTGAAAGCAAAATCGTAAACATAACACCTGAAAAGAACAGCAACCCAAGAGTAGCACACCTTAGCAACAAGCTCTTAGATATGCTACAGAGCCTTCCAAAAAGATACGGCGACAGAGTATTCTCGCTTCTGACGATGCTTATCGATAACTTTGCAGTAAACTTCCAGCGCCAACGCAGGCGAGCAGCAAGCAAACTCAAAAATCCAAGACTGCTAAAAATCCACTTCCACACCTTCCGCTACTGGAAAGGCACCATGCTATACCATCAAACCAAAGACATGTACTACGTCATGCAGCGCCTCGGCCATAAAAACATCAAAAACACGTTACTCTACGTTCAACTCGAAGAAGCGCTCTTTCAGGGCGAAGACGAATACGTCTCAAAAGTTGCCAAAACAGAAAAAGACATCTGCGCACTCGTGGAAGCGGGCTTTGAATTTGTCACTGACTTTCAGGAAGCGAAAATCTTTAGGAAAAGGAAGTAACCGCATGCCTCAAAACAGACAGCTAACCCGACAAAGCGCCATAGAAGAATACCAGAAAACCCATGATATTTTGCGTCTGCAAAAAGCCTTAGGGCATAAACACGTCAGATCAACTTTGGCGTATCTTATGCGCTCAAAGTTGTTTACAGAACATTTGGAGAAATAAAGTATGATTGAAACCAGCCAGAAAAAACAGAAACATCGCCAGTTAGGACCCCCGTACTTTTCATTTATATTGGTGCAGGGGGTGGGATTCGAACCCACGAACGCCTACGCGATAAGGTCCTAAGCCTTACTCCGTTGACCTGGCTTGGAGA
>JBNIDR010000012.1:74201-103282 GCA_050108155.1 Bathyarchaeia archaeon
CGAATACATCTCTAAAGTAGCAAAGACAGAGAAGGAAGTCTGCAAACTCATAGAAGAAGGCTTTGAATACGTTACCGACTTTGAAGGCGCTAAAGTCTTTAGAAAACGCAAACTCTAACAGCCAAAAACCCCTAAAACATCACCCGCGAGGACCCTAGGCCTTTTCCTTTATATTGGTGCAGGGGGTGGGATTCGAACCCACGAACGCCTACGCGATAGGGTCCTAAGCCCTACTCCGTTGACCTGGCTTGGAGACCCCTGCCATATGTGTGGTCAAAGAAAAATAACGTCCTGCCTAATATTTATTTAATCTTATAGATAAAAAACGGAACGCTACTTGTGGTCTTTAATGAGTTAAGAATGCTTTTATTTTCAAACCGTGTATTAGAGATCAGTGGCAGACATACGTTCACTATTATAGCGCCTTTTTGGGGCGGCTTCACACATTGGTTGACCAGCTTAACTACCTTAGATTTTATCCTTATTTTTTGGCTATTTATCGTCGTTGACCTAACCCGCTCTATCGGAAAACCTCTTCTTCTGGCAGCCCACAGCATTCACTTAAAATTCAAACCAAAAAAACAAACCCAACCAACCTGTAACCCAAAAATTTCAATAATAATTCCAGCCTACAACGAAGAAAATGCCATTGTAAAATCAATAGAGTCCGCCCTAAAAGCGGAGTATGACAACAAAGAAATCATCGTTGTAGATGATGGCTCCCAAGATCGAACTTATCTGTTGGCGAATTTTTTTGCCGCAGATGGAAGAATTAAGCTGGTTCGTAGAGAATATTCAAGCGGTTCCAAAGCTGGCGCATTAAATTATGGCGTCCTCTTTGCATCTGGAGAAGTGCTGGTTACTGTCGATGCTGATACTTTGATTGAAAAAAATGCTTTAAAAGAAATAGTGAAAACCCTAAACAATCCTGATGTGGTTGCAGCGTCAGGAAAAGTAAGCATTTTAAGCGGTGAAAACGGCTCCAGAAACTTGCTGATCCGGTTACAGGATTACGAGTATTTCTTGGCGTTTGAGGTAGGTCGCCCCTTCAGCTCAGTGATGGGAACCCTGATGATTATTTCAGGTGCATTCGGTGCGTTTCGGGGAAAAGAAATTGAAGATTTAGGCAAATATGATAAGGACACGATAACAGAAGATTTCGATTTAACGATAAAACTTAGGAAGCTAGGCAAAAAAATTGTTTACACCAAAAAAGCCGTAGCGTGGACTCTTGCGCCTTATACTTGGAAAAGTTGGAGAAAACAACGAATCCGCTGGACAAAAGGTGAAGTGGAAACTCTTTGGAAGCACAGAAACATCCTTAAGCGGAGGGGGTTTGATTTGCGGTCGGTTATTTCAACTTGGGATATGTTGTTTATAGATGTGATTTTGCTTATGTTAAGAGCTATCTGGCTTGTGAGTTTAATTTATTTCTTCACAAGTAGCATAGTTTATGTTTTGTTCTTAAGTTTGATTGGATATTTTGTGTTGGAAATGTTTGCAGTGGCTTTTGCGGTAGGCCATTCGCGAAGGTTATATGACTTAAGGCACTTGTTGCTGGTACCAGTTATGGTTTTGGTTTACAGACCATACTATGCGCTCATACGGTTGAGGGCGTATTTTGACTGGGTTTTTAAGAAAAAAAGAGAATGGTAACTCTGCTTATATGCTCAAAACACTTTGGTCATAGCTATCCTGCTTAATTTGATGTTTTCCCCTCTCGGTTAATTCATAAATGTATTGTTTTTCAAGTTTAGCTTCACTTAACTCAAACTGTTCTCTGCAGTTTGAACAAACAAAAACTAGTTTTGGAGCCGAAAACAAGTGTCGGTTGATACAGCTGTAACCGACGCCGACCCTTCGGTAGTCAACACCTATTTGTTTTAGCTCTTTGTTGCATTTCAAGCAAATTAACTTGTTTTCCTGTTTAAAATTTGATTGGAAATCGATGTAGCCGCATGCGAAATGCTCTATTATTTCACCTCGGCTAAGTAAACGGTTTTCGCATTGAGGGCATTGTAGATAAAACTCGAATGATTGACCGTTGCATGTTGCACATTTTATCGCGGAGCAGTGAGGCGTTTTTTTTATTGTTTTTTCATCTTCGAGCAGTGTTAATTTTTCAGTTAGTTCTTCAATGGAACCGTCAATTTCCACTGAAGCAGCCAACCTAAGCACGGGCATTATTTTGAGTTCATGCGAGTCTGCCATGGCAGAGAGAAGAAATTGCTTGTTTTCTGTTTCAGCTAAAGGTTTTAATTCGATTTTACCGTCAGGCTCGTTTGAAATCAGGAATGTTTGATTGTTCACATTTTCAAAGCGGTCTAGAAATAGTGTTTCTCCTCTGAAGATCAGGTTTCCATCGGAGCTCGAGACGATTAGATTTAAGTCCGCTACTGGCTCGTGGGTGACGCCTATTATTATAAGGTTGAAAGCTCTGCTAAGTAGTTTTATTCCTCTTATGAAGTCGTAGGCTTCTTTTGTGTCCATGTTTAAGGTGAGAGTGGAAAGCGAGTCGATTATTATAAAACCGTTTTTTATCCAGTCAAGAAAGGGGCTAATTGTTTCTAGAAGCATATGGGGGTTGTATTCGAGTGTTCTTAGCTCGGCAGTTTCGATTAAGGCTTTTTGGCTGTAGGAGAAGAAGTCCATGAAAAAGAGGCTATAGTTTTTATCGTAGCCAGTTATGTCCAGTTTGGCGCGTTTAAAATGCCGTTTGATCTCTGCGGTTGGGCGGTCAAGGCAGATGTATAAACCTTTGAGGTTATTTTTTAAGAAATTGTAGGTTGATTGGAGTATAAAGTTGCGTTGATTCTGGTTAAATTTGCCGCTAATACAAATGCAGGAAGGGGAGATTATGCCGCCATCTAAGGTTTCATCAAGTTCAAAGAACCCCGTTGGCACATGTGGCATTAAGTCACCTTTTAGGCACCTTTTAGCTGCCAAACTAGAGCGCTAAAATTAATTAAGTTTTTCTCTGTTCAACCTAAAACGTAGAGCTCTTTTCAGTTTTTCCTGTTTAAAGTGAAAGCTTTGACCGCAAGCTCTTTATTTACTATCGTATTTGTTTTGGGGGAAGAACAAAAATTTGCCTTCGTAGCCTAGCCCGGTGGGGCGTTACCTTGGTAAGGTAATGGTCGCGGGTCCAAATCCCGCCGAAGGCTCCATGATTTTCTGGTGGGCTTTGCTTTTTTGTTTAGTTGTTGTTGCAGGGAGCCGCCTAGGCACAACAACTACCAGCCGACTGCGGTGGCAGCTGTTTTTTGGCGTCTGCGTCTGGTTTGGGTTGCTGGCTGGTTGTGGAAGCTGCTTCAAACACCTTTTTCTTTAAAGTGACCAAAAAAAATAATAAACCGCTGCAAGACTTCGACTCGATGACGCCCAGCAGCTTCCTTAACCAATGCTCCCATACTCTGATTAGATTTCTAAGCAGCAGTTCGCTTATGATGTTAACCGCTCTTGTTTTGGTTTTGGGCATCGGCGGATTTCCCGAGGGTTTTCTGGTTTCGAACGGAGACATAGCCATGGTGTCACTTATACTGATGATGACCCTTGCGCTATCCTCAATACAACTCAAGAACTTCAAGCTTAGACCCTACGTAAAAGAAGTTAGAAACGCATTCCTACTATCGTTTGCTCTCTTAACCGCGGTCACTTTAGTAATAGCCTACTTCTTCAGCGGCGACCTGAGGGCAGGCTGGATACTGTTAGCTGCTGTGCCGTCTGCGGTGTCAGTGATATCTTTTACTTGCCTGTGGGGTGGGGACACTGAGTCGTCAGCTGTCGCTTCGATTGTAATGTACCTTGTTTCCCTGGTGGTTACGCCTGTTATAACCTTCGTGTTCTTGGGGACGGCGGTAAGCGTGTTAACTTTGTTGTATTATCTGAGTCTTCAAATAGTTCTGCCGCTGTTTCTTTCAAGGTTAGTTAAACGGTTCCTAACCTCGCCCCAAACACGGAATATACTCATCCACATCTGCTTCTTTATTCTCGTAATCGCAGTAATGGGCGAAAACCGAAGTCTGCTGTTCTCCGCTGGAACTGTTGTGGCGGCTTTAGCGGCGTTTGCGGTCATCAGAATCTTTGGCGTCGGCATAACCTGTAACAGTCTTCTCCATAAAAGTGGAGTAAAACAGTCAAGTGCCGTTTCCAAGGTGCTATTCAGCACTTACAAAAATACAGGTATGGCGGCGTCGTTGGGGTTGATGCTTTTGGGGCCTCAAGCAGCTCTACCTGCCGCTGTATGCATGGTGGTGGATGTTGTGTGGCTTATATTCGCAGGAAAGTTCTTGTTCCCCCAAAAAGCAGAATGGTCTGATGCCATACCAGAGAGCATCACAAACCAAGCTGGCGTGGATACCTTAAGCGGCTGATCCGAAGGCTTCAACTCTGCCCCCGATTCATTTACTGGATATGTTTTGTGCAAGCAGCAATTAAAAAAGAGAACCAAGTTAACATTTGCTTGGAGTTTGCTTATTCTTCTAAGCAACTGGCGTAGTCGCAATCTTCATCGCAGCAGTCGTCATTGTCTTCTTCAAAAATCAAGACCTACAAGTAACTTGCCACAGGCTACGAAAAAGGTTCCTGCCAAAAAAGTAATAATTATCAGCAACCATTTTAGGTGGGCACAAACCTACAGGGCGATACCCGGATGATAAAAACAGTCTGCATTTTCGGCAGCTATAAAGACTTAAGTCAAGAGAAAAAAGAGGAAATCGTTCGCTTAGGCAAACTGCTCGCACAAATGGGCATTACAGTCATGTCTGGGGGCTTTGGCGGAGCAATGGAGGACATTTCCCGCGGCGCCAAATCAGCAGGCGGCAAAACCATAGGCGTCACCTGCTACCCCTGGGGCAAAGAGCGATATAAGAAAGCCAACGATTTCGTGGATGAAGAAATTGAAGCTAAAGATGTCTCCGAAAGAATAAGCATTATGCTCAGGGAAGCGGATGCGTTTGTGGTATTTCCAGGCGGCACAGGAACGCTGCTTGAGTTAGCTACAGTATTAGAGTACGTTAACAAGGGCTTAATGGAGCCTAAACCGATAGTTGCCTTGGGGGACTTCTGGAAACCAGTTTTCTCCTGCCTAAAAGATGAACCTATTTTCAGCAAAAAACTAAAAGAAAAAATTGGATACTGCACAGAGCTGGTAAAATTTACTGAAACAGCAGATGATTGCGTAAAACAGTTTGGTCTCTGCTAGGTTTTTTGGGATATCCACTCGGGCATTGTATCCAGCGACAGTTTGATGTTTGCAACTTGACAGCGGTTCTGTGCCTGCTCGCCTCGAGTGAAAATGCGTTCAGTGACCGAATGAGCGTTTGTAAGTGCTGCCAATACCTACCGCAAAAGCAGCCACTTCACAACCCCTGCAACAGCTGGCCATTTGTACACGAAAAACCGCCAAAAGATATGCGCAATAAAAATTTCTACCCAAATTATTTAAGGCAACAAAACAATAGCTTTCCATCCACCATTAGGTACTGTGGTGTGTAACCGGGAGACCACTTGCCCAACTAAGGAAGAGAAAACATGAAAAAACAACTGCTAACAGCCATTTTAATTGCGTTTTTCCTTGTAGTAATAATTACACCAATGGCATACTGCCAAACAGAAACACCCGATGAAACTACAACACCAACAGATGAAGCCCAACAAGGAACAGGCCCTGACCTACTGATAATTGTTGTAATCGTAGTGGTTGTGGTTGCAGTTGTTGGAGGCGTTTTTGCGATTATCTTCATGAAGAAGAAACAGGTGAATGAAAAGACTCTGCGGAAAGCTTCATCTCGGGACTTTGAAGATTGGGTCCTCAAGAAATTCAACGGCAAACCCAGCGACCCCTCAACAGGAGTGAATGGATTCACAGAGGGCGGTCAGCCGCTTTTGATTACTCAATCGGATCATGTCAGCTTGGCTGAGGTAGAGGACTTCGTCAAAGTGTTAGCAAGAGGAAAAGCGCAGAAGGGCACCATCGTGGCTTTCAACTTTGACAAAGACACCATCGAAGGAAAAGTCACAGCGATGGATAACGGTATCGAGCTTCAACTCATGCGCGTTTACGAGTTATTGAATAAGCGCTACGCTGACAGAATAAAAACCATGGCTAGCACACAGGTTACTTTCGAACCAACCACTGCATACCAGCCATATACACCTGAAAACCATGTAACCACGACAGCGCCTGACACCTTTGATAAAGCGCTGTATTCCCAAACACCTCCCCCAAACACAGGACCCACACCACGAGTCTTCATTTCAAACAGCAACACCAAGGTGGCTGAGCAAGTAAAGAAAATGCTGGATTTCCTTCACTACGACTACGTCATAGGCGACAAAGAAGAAACATCGCTCCCCCTTTCTGACAACACATTCGGGTTAATGAAAAACTGCGACTGCGCAATAATCAACATCGCCGCTGCGGAACAAGAGCGAAGATACAGCGGACTCTACGTCTTAAATGCCACTGTAACTTCCGAAATTAACGCGGCATACCTTAAGTATAACACACAGGTTGTTTTGCTGGTTGAGCGGAAGGTGGATTTGCCTCCGAATCTCAAAGGTCTGAAAAGAATCGAATACGACAGCGACGACTTATCGTTTAACGCTGCAATGGAACTGAAGAATGCACTGGCAGCCTTCAAAAAAATATAGACCGATTTTAGGTTGCAGCAAAGCGGGTGAATAATCCGCTTTTCTTCTCTTCTAAGGTAAACCCAGAGTTAAACGTTTGATTTTGGGAAAACAACTAAATAGGCGAAACATCCAATCAAGTAGCTATGACCTACGTAAAGAAAAGCCACACTAAACGTTACTTAGCAATCATTTTAGCAATAATCCTAATAGGAGCAGTCGGCGGCGCAGTGTACTGGGTTTTGTCTGCACCTAAAGTTACAGTCGGCGTCAAGGTAGGCGACACATTCATCTACAGCATTAAAGGCACAGTAAAATTAACAGGTTTAGAAGCTTCACCAACAGCGGGCTTTGAACAGTACAACCAAACAGACTACTATAAAGTTGTAATTACAGGTATAAACGGCACCAGAGTTTCGATGGATACAAAATGGCGGTTCCTAAACGGAACAGAAGTTAACAGCAGCCAAACCATAGACATAGCCAACGGAGAAAAAACTGACGAAAACGGTTTCTGGGCAATCTACACATCAGGCTTAAACACTGGCGACTTGCTTAGACCGAAAGGATACGACGGCAACACAGTCAACAACACTTACAGTGCACCATACACAAGTGGAAACAGAATGCGATGCTACTGGTTCATCACCGGCCAATTCCAAGACATGACTGATCCAACTGGCAGCACCTTGATGTACGATTACCTCTACATGTACTTCGATCAAGAGACAGGCATGATGGTTGCAATGCAGGATCTCCGTTACTACAACAACCCAGAGAGATCAGAAACTCTCATGTGGACACTGACAAACTCCACAGTATGGGATGTTTAGCCAACAACCTCTTTCTTCTTATCCAAACGTGCAAGTTAGCCTCGGAATATAGCGGCTAAAGAAACCACGATTAAACACGCTTTAGAGCAGAACCGACGGTGAAGGTTAACCCCTTTTAGATGCATGCTGAAAAAATGGTTACCTCAACACTTTTTGTTTAGATTTTACGAGAGCTAATTTTCCGCCGGCTTTCACCTGCTCCTTCTCCACAGCACTCAGGTTGAGGTTAACGTTGATTTTTGTGCCCTTAGTCTTGTTCAGAACAACAAGCTGCTCCGGTAAACCCTCAACAGACAACTCCAACTCGTCACCCATTGAGATCACGTCGTAGTCTTTCTTGTCAGCAAACACCAGAGGCAAGATACCGAAGTTGACGAGGTTAGCCATGTGAATGCGGGCAAAAGATTTCGCGATAATTGCTTTTACGCCAAGATACTTGGGTGCAAGCGCTGCATGTTCCCGTGATGAGCCTTGTCCATAGTTTTCTCCGCCAACAATAAATCCGCCGCATCTCTCAAGCGCACGGGAAGCAAAGGTTTTGTCAACGTGGCAGAAAGTGTAGTTGCTAATTGCGGGTATGTTACTTCGTAGCGACATAATTTCGGAGCCTCCCGGTATGATGTCGTCGGTTGTGATGTTGTCACCGGTTTTCAGCAGGACTTCGCCGCTTAGTTTGGCTGGTAGCGGTGGAAAGTCTGGTAGCGGCTTGATGTTTGGCCCCATAACCACGTTGGTGGTTGTACAGAAGCTGGGCTGAATAAACATGGCGTCGCTTAGCAGAAACTTTTGTGGCATTTTAATTTCTGGGAATTTGCCGAGTTTACGTGGGTCGGTGATTTTGCCGTTTAATGCTGCTGCAACTGCGGTTTCGGGGCTGACAAGGTAGACTTTTGCGTCTTGGGTGCCGCTTCGCCCTTTAAAGTTTCGGTTAAAGGTGCGTAGTGAAACGGCTCCTGTTGGGGGTGCTTGGCCGATGCCGATGCAGGGTCCGCAGCTGTTTTCGAGGATTCTTGCGCCTGATTGAATGAATGGTTCCAGTTCACCCTCTGCAGCCAAATTCTCCATGACTTGGCGTGAACCTGCGGAGACGGTGAGGCTTGTGTTTTCGTGGACTTTTTTACCTCTGAGAAGCGCCGAGACGATTTTTAGGTCACGCAGAGAGGAGTTGGTGCAGCTGCCGATGCAGACTTGATCAACTGGGATGTCTTCGACTTCGCTGACCTTTTTAACAGCGTCAGGGCTGTGTGGCAAGGCGATTAAGGGTTCAAGCTTCGAGAGGTCAATCTCGATGTTCTCATCGTATATTGCGCCCTCATCAGCCTTGAGTTCAACCCACATCTCTTCTCGCCCCTGCGCTGCAAGGAACGCCCTGGTGATTTCGTCAGAGGGGAAAATCGAGGTGGTTGCACCTGTTTCTGCGCCCATGTTAGTTATTGTGCCGCGCTCGGGGACGCTGAGGGTTTCTACGCCGGGGCCGTAGTATTCGAGGATTTTGTTTACTCCGCCCTTGACGGTTAAGATTTTGAGGACTTGAAGGATGACATCTTTGGCGGAGACGAAGGGTTGAAGTTTGCCAGTGAGTTTTATGCCGACGATTTTGGGCATTTCCAAATAGAAGGGTTCGCCCGCCATGGCTGCGGCTACGTCTAAGCCTCCTGCGCCGATGGCTATCATGCCTGCTCCGCCTGCGGTTGGGGTGTGGCTGTCGCTGCCCAGCAAAGTGTATCCGGGTCGTGCGAAGCGTTCCAAGAAGAGCTGGTGGCAGATGCCGTTGCCGGGTCGGCTGAAGATTATGCCGTATTTGGCTGCGACGCCTTGGAGGTAGCGGTGGTCGTCGGCGTTGCGGAAGTCGTTTTGGAGCATATTGTGGTCGACGAAGCTGACGCTGAGGAATGTTTTGACTTTGGGGACGCCCATGGCTTCGAATTCAAGATACGCCATGGTGCCTGTTGAGTCCTGTGTGAGGGTGTGGTCGATTTTTATGGCGATTTCTTCGCCTGCAACCATTTTGCCTTCGACTAGGTGTTTTGCAAGTATTTTTTGGGCAACCGTCTGCTTAACCATGCGCACATATCCTCTTTTTGTGTGAAGTTGATGTTTGTTATACGCAGAATTAGGCTGGGCGAATTTTAAGTTTCTTATCAGGATTTAAGGTTTAAAAGCAATATACCGATAAAGAATCAGTCAAAGAGGAAGGAAGAGCCCTTGTCGTTTAAGTTTATCATGCAGGAATCAGCTAAAAGTAAAAAGTCCCCACTTGTATTGGCACTGGATTTTCCCTTTGAGCCAGCAGAGAATCGCAACAACATCTTAATCAAGGCGCAGAAAATTCTTCAAGCCGTCCACCCCTATATCGCAGCCGTGAAAATCAATCATCACCTCACCCTGCCGCTGGGCACCTTCGACGGAATTTCAAACCTCGTAGAGCAAATCCGCGGGCAAGGCCTACTGGCAATCATGGATGCAAAAGTAAACGACATAGGCGCAACCAACCAAGTTATAGCCGAATACTATTTTGCCGCAGGTTTCGACGCCATCATTGCTAACCCGTTTGTGGGCTGGGAAGAAGGATTAAAACCCCTCTTTGATGTCTCCAAGCGGCTAAACCGCGGCGTCATCCTGTTAACCTACATGAGCCATAAGGGCGCAGTGGAAGGGTATGGACAAACAATAGTTGACAACATAACTGGGGAGCAGATACCGCAGTACATGGCTTTTGCAAGAAAAGCAGTGGAGTGGGGCGCTGACGGCGTCGTGGTAGGCGCAACTCGCCCAGATAAAATCGCAGAAGTCAAAGCCGTACTCAGAGATAGGGCAGCGATTTATTCGCCTGGAGTTGGCGTTCAGGGCGGCGGGGCTGAAGCGGCAGTTAGAGCTGGCGCTGATTACCTGATTGTCGGCAGAGAAATTACTATGGCGACTGACCCAGCTGAGGCTGCTCAGAAGCTGCTTTATTCAATAAAAAGGGCTTAAGCGGTTTATCGGCCGCGTTTGTTTTCCCATAGCTCTTTCTTTAGCAGGTCGCGGACCGCTGAGCGGATGACGCTACTTCTGCTTGGGTACATGTTTGCACGGACTAACTCATCTAAGCCTTCTAGGTAGGCTTCTGGTAAAAGCACTGTTACTAGTTTCATTTTGTCGCTCTCTCCCTTAAACTATGTTAGCCATATAATATGTGGCAAATATAAGAGTTAGCCCTCAAAGCCAAACAACACAAAATGTAGAACGAATCACATGCTTCTAAGCTGATTCAGCGTCCCCAAAAAGGTTCCATCTAAAAGATAAAGCTCGGAATCATCCACATCCACCGCCTCCGACCGCAACACAGGTCCGATTAGGGCTTCTGCGCCGATTTCCCTTTTTGGTTTAGATTCATTTATGGGTCTGCCGCCCAAAAAATCGTTGAAGCTGGGCATAATGTAGAGCTCCGAAGCTCGTAGTTTGACGCCGAAGTGCTTCTGAAGGGTTTCCTCGATTGAACCAACAATTTTTATACGACTCTTCTGTAGCAGAGTTTTGGCTAGGGCTTCACTATCCAAGTTCGCTCGCATCCACACCTGCCGCGTCATCCTGCAACCCGTTGGGTCACGGAATACCACCACAGGATGCAAATGTCCCATAACCAGCGTCTTGCAGCCCAAAAGCTGAGGCGAAGGCCACTTATGCCCATGAAAGACCCCCACGTCGCCTATGACTGCGCCTGTTGCGGGTAGGAGCTGGACGTTTTCGGGAAGAAGTGGTTCAAGGTTAGCGTCATGATTGCCTCGTACAATAGATATGCTGCCTACTCGGGGCTCTATTTTCTTGAAAAACTCGGGGATATCACGCCACTCGCCCATCTCGCTGGAAACCACCGTGTACTTAACATCGCCCAAAACAACCAGAGCGTCAGGCTTGTATTCAGCAAGAATTGCGGTTAATTTAGTTAGAAGTTTGTTGGTTTGGCTTGGCACGTGAATGCCTTTTTCTTGCAACTCCATTTCCCAGCCAATATGCGGGTCAGCAATGAGCAGAGTTCGGGTTTTCTCCGACTTAACCATTGCAGCTGGGTGGGGCAAGAGCAAACTAAACATCCAGATGAACCAAACCGAGGATTTGTTTGTGTATTTTCTTGTTGGCTGAAGCAACGAAACTCATGGTTTGCTTGGGATCCAACTTGACGTTTATGGGTCTGTTTTCGGGGTCGGTGACTACTCCACCCGCCTCCTTAGCGATGAGGAACCCAGCGGCTACATCTGTTGTTCGGATTTTGTTCCGCAAATCCACGAAGGCATCGGTTAAGCCTTCTGCAACATAGCAGATTTCAAGGGCGTTTGCGCCGAAGTGACGGATATGCTTTGTTTTCTTTATCAAATCGGAGACTTTTTGCACAGTAAAGTTGCCGTTGTAAGAGTTGATGTCTAACCCAATAAGCGCCTCCTCCAGAGACTCGGTTTTTGAAGTTGCTATCTTTTCGCCGTTTCGATATGCACCTTTTCCCTTAATTGCAGTGTAGACTACACCATGGGCTAAATCCGCCACCATAGCTGCGTAGACGCTTGCGAGTGTGGGTTTGCTGGAAACTGCGATTGAAGAGGCGTAGAATGGCAGGCTGTGGATTAGGTTGGTTGTGCCGTCTATTGGGTCGACGGTGACGTAGCAGCTTTCGGGCGAGTTGCCAATTTTTTTGATGCCTGATTCTTCGCTGACCAACGTAAAAGAAACGCCGTGCTCCTTTAGGGTCTCGACTATGGCGGTTTCTGCAGCTAAATCTACTGGTTTCATCATGTCGCCGCCTGCGCCCATACCCAAATTGGGCTGCGGTTCCCGTAGAGTTGATAGGCAGGGTATGATTGCGGCTTGGACTTTGATTTGGCATTCTGTGAGGATATGTTGCCAGTCAGGTTGGGTTCTCATTGCTTAACCTTCAGCCACTACTATTCGCGAGCGGGTTGATAAAGAATTTACTTTAACGGCATATTTACATCCTAATATTCAAGCTATGCACCCACCTATAGGAGGGGTCTTTTCTATTGGAGCCTAGAAGAGGAATAGGGGGATAAAAAAACCCCAAAGAAACGGTCAGGCTTTCCACTGCTTTAATGCAGCGGCGAGTTCACGGTGACTCTTAGCATACTCCGTCAGTGACCTCAACTCCAAACAGGCATCCACAGCTTGCCGCATCGCTTTAGCGCCTGCAGCAGTGCCGCTTGGGTGACCATGAATGCCTCCGCCTGCTTGAAGCACAACATCGTTGCCGAAGGTTTTGATTAATTCAGGAACCAACCGTGGATGTAGCCCTCCGCTGGCAACGGGTAAAACTGGTTTTAAGGCGCCCAGTTTATCGGTGCATGCTGCGATGTTTTCGAGCACTTCAGGTTTTGTCTCTGACATTTTCCCCACAACCGTGCCGACATGAAGCTGGTCAACGCCGATTACGCGGGCAACTGAGACTATGGGTTTCATGGCGATGCCGTGCAATGGGTTCTTGGTAAATGCGGCGTGTCCTGCACGATGGGCGTGGATTACAAGTTTGAGGTTTTGCTCCCTAAGCGTTTGTAGCCCTGACCAGCCAACTGTGAGTATGTCCACCATTATGTATTCGCCGCCTTGGGCAGCTACTGCTTTGGCGCGTTTGATCATTGTTTTTGTGTCAGCGGTGACGTTTATCATGTAGACTTTGCGTTCGCCTGTTTCTGATTGGGCTTTGTCTCGCGCCTCTAAAGTTTGGGTGAGGCGTTTATCGAAGGGATTGAATTTTTGGCTGCTAAGGTTCTCATCATCTTTGACGATATCACAGCCTCCCAGCCACGCTTCATATGCGACTTTGGCGTGATCCTCTGTTTTTAAGCCCAACTTGGGTTTAATGATGGTGCCGACTAAGGGTCGTTTGGGAACTTTAAGCAGTTTACGGACACCCTCGATACCGAACTGAGGCCCATCAAAACTGCCGACAAGTGCTTTAGGAAATTCTATATCAAGTAACCTCAGGTTCTTGAGTGCTTTAAGGCCAAACACGTTGCCTGCTACGCTGCTGAGAATGTTAGGCATGTTAGAGGGTTCAAAGAGCTCAACAGGATAGGCAATTTTTATTGTTTGCCCCTTGATGCTGTAGACGTGAGCGGCAAGCTTCTTCACGTAGGGCTTCTCAGTGGTGAGTTCAGTCCATGTGCCCACGCTGCTTTCTGCAGCTACACCTCCTGCAGCCTCCTCAAGGGTTATGCCTTCAGGTTCAACGGTAAAAGTGCAAATTAAATCGGTTGCTTTGGGTTTATACTTTAGATCAATAAAGTCGATATACTTCAAAGCGTAATCCTCGGTTGGATAGATTGAACTCGTTTATAGTTAAAATCTTTAACTATTCCCAGACCAAATTGGTACTAGCGTGTGAAGCATGGAATTAAGCGTTGAAGCCCTAATGATCACCACTGGCGGTAGTAGAATCGCATTATTAAGCGAAGAAACCGCTAGTCAACTGGGTGTACATAGTTCTGACAGAATAAAGATCACTTGGAAGGGCAAAGAAATGATAGCCATCGCCAACATCGCAGACTACTTTTCGCCCAACCGCATCGGCCTCTACCACGAAACCGCCTCTGCATTAGGCGTCGGCGAAGCTGAAACAGTCACCGTTGAGTTAGCGCCACTTCCAGAATCCCTCTACAACATACGCGCCAAACTGCACGGTGAGCGGCTACGGGAAAAAGACGTAAACGCAATCGTCAACGATGTTGTGGAAAGACACCTAAGCACCGTTGAAATAGCAGCGTTTCTAACAGCATTAAGCATTCATGGGTTAAGCATGAGTGAAACAGAGGCGCTGTCTAGGGCAATGATTACCTCTGGCAAGTCGATAGACTTCGGCCCGGGACCCATACTGGATAAACACAGCGTCGGCGGCATACCCGGAGACAAAACCAGCATGTTAGTCGTCCCCATTGTTGCGGCGGCAGGATTCACTATACCCAAAACTTCCTCGCGAGCCATCACCTCGCCAGCAGGTACCGCCGACCGCGTCGAAACCCTCTGTCCAGTCACGTTAGATATAGACGAAATCAAAGCCACAGTCAAAAAGACAGGCGGATGCCTCGTTTGGGGCGGCTCACTGGAGCTTGCACCTGCAGATGACCTCTTTATCCAAGTCGAGTACCCACTGGGCATTGACCCCATGTTGTTACCCTCGATTCTAAGCAAGAAAAAAGCAATCGGCGCAACCCACGTCGCCATCGACATCCCTACAGGTATGGGCGCCAAAATCAAAACCCGTCAAGAAGCCTACAACCTCGCCTCAGACTTCGTGGATTTGGGGAAGCGACTGGGACTTAGCATTCAATGCGCACTTACCTTTGGCGATCAACCCTTGGGCTTCGGCATGGGGCCTGCCTTGGAAGCCAGAGAAGCCTTAATCACACTTATGGGTCGCGGCCCCCCAGACCTTCGGGAGAAGGCAGTTAGCTTAGCCAGCATGCTCTTTGGTATGGTCGGCTTAGAAAACCCGCGGGCGATTGCAGAGGACATGGTTAATTCAGGTAAGGCTTTAATGAAGATGCGAGAAATCATTGCTGCACAAGGCGGCGACCCATCTGTTAGGCCTGAAGAGTTGCCTATTGGTCCACTGTCTGCGCCTGTGCGTTCGAAAGAGGCAGGAAAAGTTCTCTGGATAAGCACTGATGATTTGGTGCGGATTGCACGCATGGCTGGAACACCTAAAGATAAAGGAGCAGGTATATTGCTACGTAACAAACTCGGGGACCCCGTGCGTAAGGATGAGGTTCTCTTTGAGGTTTATGCTGAGCACAGTAGCAAACTTGAAGCGGCTTTGAAGCTTGCAGAGGAGCTTTCGCCAGTTGTTATGAGTAGAAAGCCGGAGAAAGAGATGGTGCTAGACACTATCCCTGAGGCTACACATGTAAAAGCCTTCAGTTTAGATCGATAAAGGAGAAGAGAGTTATTAGCGGGTTAGTAATCCGCCGATGAAGCCCCCAATGATGGAGGCAACCGTTGCGATCACCGCCATGATTATGCCCAGCACTGTGCCGACAATGCCGCCGACTAAAGCGCCTAAGAAGCCAGAGTTGTTAGCGCCGTAGATTATGAAGCCGACGAATGCGAGAATTAGCAGTATTATTGAGCTGCCGATTCCTGCGATGAGTCCAGCGATAGAGCCTGCAAACATTCCGCGAGCAATAAGCCCCGCTACTAAACCGCCGATTAACCCGCCGAGGATATGTCCGACTCCAGGATAAAGTATCCCCATACATACGGTTACTAGGAAACCCACGAATGCGCCTAAGCCTACGCTGCTCATGGCAATCATCTTGCTGTTGCTAAAAGAAAGAAAAAATAAAAAGATTGTTCTATCTGGACCGTTCGGCGCGAACTTTGGGTGCCAGAAGCGTCCAGAGCCACTCGGTGAATTCTTGGAGGTTCTTGGTTTGGATGAAGACTTCTCCGGGGCCCGTAATTTCAGTGACTAAGCCTTCGCCGCTGAAGAGGGTTTCTTTTAAGCCTCCGAAGCGTATGACCCGATAGGTGCAGGATTGGCTAAAGCCCACCAAGTGGAAGTTGTCAACGATCAGTTTTTCGCCAGATTGTAAAGTGTGGACGTCAATGGCTCCGAAGGTGTTGATGAACATCTGCCCGCTGCCCGTAGCTTTAATCATGAATAAGCCTTGACCGAAGAGACCTTTGGTGAAGCCTTCCCACTTAACATCTAAGTCGATGCCCTGCGTTGATGCGATGTAGGCGGATTTCTGGATTACATAGCCGTTTCCTGGTGCCAGATCAAGTTGTTTGATGTCGCCGACTGGGGCAGCAACAAAGCCTGCTTCTGCAACGCCGTTTTGGGCGGTGTAATCGTTTACCCAGAAGGATTGGCCGCCGATTATGCTTAAGCCTAAACTGCCTAGGAGGCTTTTTTCTCTTTTTCGAGTGTGTACTTCGATGTTGGGGGTCATATATGTCATGGCGCCTGATTCGGCGGTTAATGTTTCGCCTTGGTCTAGTTTAGCGACTAGTAAGGCGTATGATGGCTGGTATTTGATTTCAAATTTCAAGTTTAGCTCCTCGCTAAATTCTAGGGGTGCCTTGCTTAAAAAAATAGAGGAAAAAAGGGCGGCTGCTACTCCTAAGTGCTGAAGTATGGATTATCCGTGAAAATGCGGTACTTATAAAAAGTGCCATAGCAAACCATCTAAGGCATATCATTTCAAAAGGATTTTAGAAATGACAAAGGCTGACTCTGCACGTGTAATACTGAAAAAAACGTTCAGTATAGCGCTGATCTTCAACGCTCTAATTACAATAGGGTGCATATCGGGAATAGTCTACGCATTCACATTAACAACGCCCCAGTGGCAACCTTACTATCCTTACCTGATTAACGGCAACTTTTTCTGGCTTGCCATAGCCGCCGCCGTAATCAACATCTTTCCAGCAGCTTCAATAGGTAGAGCCCTACACACAGGCAGATTCCTGTTCCATCACTACGTCTACGGCGCCTTCGTAGTCGCTTCAACCTCGGCATTTGTTATCTGGTTTACACCGGAGGTTCCACTGTTAAAGCTGTTCTTGGTGGATTCAAGCGATGTAGCCGTCAACGCAGGTCGCGTGTTTCTCTTAGCAGGATTAGCACTATTTCTAGACGACCTACCCGATGTATCAAAAAGTGTGGAGAAAAGTTTGAACTGGATGAAAACTAGAGCTTGCCAAATGAAAAAGTTCTTACATATCGCACAAATCATAACGGGCGCAGTTTCCATCTACTGCGGCATATCCATAATCCTCTCAACAATCTACCAAGACCCATGGAGAGCCCTGCCAAACTCCTTTGCCATAGTCACCCTATTCGTAACAGGCATAACCTCGTTTGCCCTCGCTAAAAGAAAAGCATGGCTCAAAATTACCCCACCCGAACCTAAACCAGCTAAGCTTTTTGCTTAGCTAACTCTTTTCCGATGTACTCTAACTGTTCAGGCGTGAAACGTTTTTGAGCGCCATGAGTTTGTATGTAGCTTACAAGCTGAGGTAACCGTAAAACCTGCACTGACGAATTGCTGACGCGAACTTGGGCGTGCCTGTTCGTTAAAACAACAATGCCTTCCACTCGGACAACTGGAAGATTAGGTAACGCATCAATTATATGGCGTATTTTTGTGACGTTATTTTTGACTTGGCGGCTTGGGTTACTGGCAGAGTCCCGTTTACCCGCTCGCACCCATTCGTCGCCGTTTACCGATATTGAGCCGCTCCAATTCTTTGTCTCCAAAACAAACACGCCGCTTGGCGCTAACACTATATGGTCTATGTCTCCGCCACGCTCTTTCAGGTAGAGGTCGTTTATGAGGTAATAGTCATTGTTTAAGCTACGGCTGAGAAGTTGGGCAACTTGTTTTTCTCCCTGCAAACCGCCGTTGTAGATGTGGTACTTGCGCAGGTAATAGTAGAAAGCAATCAGGGGTACAAGCAATAAAAGCAGTCCTGCCGCCTCAATGAGGTCTAATTGGAAAGTCAGAAACAATCGATAAAGCAAAGCCCCCAACAGCCCAGCCAGTATAAACATGGAAAGAGCGGCTTTAGCCAAGTTTTTCCTAGTCTGGTTCCTGAGATAACTGCTTGACGCTTTTATTCTGCGCATACTGCAAGTGATTGGTTTCGAGGGTATATTATACTATGGGATTCTAAAGGTACTTAACAGGGGTGTTCCTCTGGGGGAACAGGCTGTTCCTTTGGGAGAGCTATTAGCACCACCCTACACAGATGATGACATCTCAGGTGATGGATAAATGGCAACCAATAAAAACCTCATAAAAACGGTAATCTTGTGCTTGCTAGTAGCAACCATGCTAAGCCCAATCTTATCAGCGACTGCAAGGGCAGAAAGCGCCACAACTGTGGGCGAATGGAAGCTAGACGAAACCCAAACCAGCGGAACAACCGAAACTACGCCAGACTCAACAGGAGTCAACAATGGTATACTGGCAGGCGCAGAACACCCAACCCTTGTAGAAGGCAAATATGGAAACGCAATGAAATTCGGCGGAGAAAACGCCATCTACGTTCCAATAAAATTCATTGTTGGCTTCCCGCCGATGGATGAACCAATGTACGTGCCAATCTCAACTAACCTTGACATTCAAAAGTACTTTACAATAGACGCATGGATCTATGTGCCCGGATATACAAACGCTACCTACAACAACATCGTTGTGAAATGCAATCACCCAGACCAAGCAGCCGATTGGCAAAACACCGAAAGAATCTTGGGTTTAGCAATACGTGCGGGTACACCTGAAAACGGCGAAGACTACACTCAGGGCGCACTTAGCGGCTTTCTCATGACTGAAAGCGGCGGCTTCAACGAAATAGTAACCACAGAGCCGATTCCGCTTAACACTTGGATTGAAGTGGAATTCACCAGAACAATCTCGGGCATGCACCTCTACATTAACAACAAAGAACAAGCCGTCGAAGTCTTAGAAGGGACACAGAACCCAACAGGCAACATTCTAGAAGGGACAGAATACTACTTCGGCCACGACAGCATAGCAACCATTGACAACATAAAGATCACCGACTTAGACCTCTACTCCGAAAACAGCTTCGACATCGGACCAAACATCATGATAGTCATAATTGTTGTCTCCTTGATCTTCGCTGTTGCTTGGCTACTGCGCAGAGCAATCCAACTCTGGATTATCAGACCAAAAGTTTAGCGAGGCAACAAAATGGGAACCACCTTTAAACTGCTCGAACTCATGCTGCGACAGAAGTTGCTAGGGCAGGGTCTAAAAGGTGACCCCTACACTCCCCTCATAGTTTCTTATGCTGTAACCCGAGCATGCAACCTCCGCTGTCTCCACTGTCACGTCTCCGCCAGAGAAGCCATGCCTGATGAGCTTAACCTAAAAGAAGCCATGCATGCCATCGACGAAATGCACAGTTTAGGAACACAGGCAGTGATTTTCAGCGGCGGCGAACCCCTGCTACGCAAAGACTTTGTGCTGCGGTTGGTGGAGCACTGCGACGACTTAGGCATAATCACTGCCATGCTCTCAAACGGTTTACTCATGACGCCCCATACAGCAATGCAGCTTCAAGAGGCGGGCTTAAAAGCCGTCGGCATGCCCATCGACTCGGTTGTACCCGAAAAACATGACCACCTCCGCAATATGCCCGGCACCTTTAACAGAACAATACAAGCCATCAAAACATGCCTTGAACTCGACTTAGAAGTCGTCATAACCACAATGGCGCTAAAAGACACCTACAGTGAGATGCCTAAACGCATAGAGTTCCTCGCTGATATGGGCATAGACGAGGTGGCAGTTTACGATCTTGTACCGGTTGGCAGAGGCAAAGACGTAATGGACAATGCAATGACGCAGGAGCAACGGGTGAATTTGATCCGTTGGCTACAGAGCAAACAGGAAGACACCGAGATGACATTCGCAATGTCGGGCGGGATGCCAATGTATCCTGAAATCGCCTGTGAAATGCATCGTAACCATGGAACTAAAGCTAAAGACCTTCTAATCAAAGAATTCTGGGTACACCAAGACATCGGCTGCCACGCAGGCAACATGTACTTTAGTCTCAGACCAAACGGCGACATCTACCCCTGCACTTTCCTCCCAATAAAGGTCGGAAACATCCGTGAACAGAGCCTAACAGAGATCTGGCGAAACTCCAAAGTTCTAAACACCCTTCGGCAACGAAAAATGCTTAAGGGAAAATGCGGTAGCTGCGAGTACCGAGAGGGCTGCGGCGGATGCAGGGGTCGCGCATACGCGTGCACTGGCGACTATATGGAAACAGACCCTGTTTGCCTGCGGGATTTGATGATTGAAGAGAAGCTTTCACCAGCCGACATTAAAAGGTTCGGCTGGTGTGTTGGATAAAACATAAATTCGATAGTTTTTTGATTAACCATAAAAATTTTAGCACGTTTTAAATACACCTAGCACTAAATGAACGAGGCACAGGCAGTGACTTGGGAACGGGCACTAAAACAGTATTGCATAGCAGGCTCCTTCTTGCAGTGTTGGCAGTCTCGGTTATCTCAACATGGCTAGTTACCGTAACTTTTCAGGTGCTGCTCTTTGACATAGCCAAGGAATTCACCAACGGCCAAGTAGGCACCGCAGGCTTTACTGCATCCGTAGGGGCCATATCCGGCGCAGTTTTTGGGCTTCTAGTTTCTTTTCTAAGTGTCAGATATAATCACAAAGCATTGTTACTGATTGGGTTAAGCTGCACAGGCATAGCTGCAGTGGGCTATTATTTTGCGCCTAATTTCCATTTCCTGTTACTCCCAAACATAGGCGTCGGCGCGGGAATCGCCTTAGTTACTGGAATGGCTTACGCTTTACTTGGTGAATATTATCCATTGCAGAAAAGGGGCAGAGCAATTGGAGTTTTAGTTTCAGCTATATCATTAGCCTACATTATTGGAGCACCCACGGTTGCTTTAATAGCAAACGCCTTTGGCTGGCGCGCTACAATGCCGCTTCTATCGTTACCGTTCACTTTGGTAAGCTTCATCGCAGGCATAATCATTATCCCAAACAGAAAGCAACCTGTCACAACAGTTGAAAAAGAGCCATTTTTCACCGGATGCAAACTGGCATTTAGCAATCGCTCCTCAGCGGCAGCTTTATTCGTTACAATGTTGATGCTCTGCGAAAGCGGAATCGTGTATTATTCAGTGGCTTTCTTTAGAGAACAGTACAACTTTAACGTAGACGGCGGCTCATTTTTTGTTTTATTAGGAAACATCGTTGGAACAGTCGGAGGTTTCGTCTCAGGTCTGCTAGTTAACAGGGTTGGGAGAAAACGGCTAGGAACCATCACTCTTGTTATGGCGGGCACGTTTACGTTGTCTTTCACTTTAATGCCCACGCTTGAATTATCCTATGGACTTGGCATCCTGCGCTTTTGGTTCTCATCGATGGCCTTCACCGCTGGCGGCGCACTGATTCTTGAGCAGATCCCCAAATTCAGAAGCACAATGACCTCTCTAAATGCAGCGTTCATGAACCTCGGTATGCTACTTGCTTCATTGGTTGCTGGTTTAGTGTTGAATCTTTATAGTTATCAGATCCTCGGGGTAGTTTTGGGTGTCTTAGGAATCTTGGGCGCGGCAGTGTGGATTGTTCTGGTGAAGGAGCCGATTAAAGAAGCAAAAAGCTTGACACCCAGCGATTAAAAACCCGCAGTTCTGAAGGAGCTTTGAAAAAATAGTAGCAGAGCAGATCAAAAAGCTGTGGACCTGCTCTGCTTGCGGAAAACGCCACAACCAGCCTGCAACCCGCAGCAAACGCCAAAGCTGAATCGGCTTGTTTTACACAATCCGCTGCTTGTTGTTGTGTATAGGAGCTTTTCTGCAACAACAACTAAAGAAAAACAGAACTACTAAAAAAGAAAAAGGGGCCAAAAAAAAGTCAGCCTATTTCTTATTCATCAAGTACTCATGCATAGCTTTGGCTGCACGCTTACCTGCACCCATAGCGCTGATAACTGTTGCCGCACCTGTGGCGACATCTCCGCCTGCGTAGACGCCCTCAAGGCTGGTTTTGCCGTCTTCGTTGACTGTGATGGTTCCGTGTCTAGTGTCGCTTTGCAAGCCGTCTGTGGTGCGTTGGATAATAGGATTGGGTGTTTGCCCGATTGCGATGATTACTGTGTCGACGTCCATGACGAATTCTGAGCCTGGCACTGGTTTAACGCCTCGACGACCTTTTGCGTCTGGCTCAGTGAGTTCCATAGCGATGCACTTCATAGATTTAACCCAGCCTTTGCTGTCGCCGTAAAATTCAACTGGAGCAGCCAAGAACTTGCAAACTAAACCTTCTTCCTCTGCATTCTCGATTTCTTCGCTACGGGCAGGTAACTCGTCTCTTGAGCGCCTGTAAAGTAAACAAACGCTTGAGCCAAGGCGCATGCTACATCTTGCACAGTCCATTGCTACGTTGCCGCCGCCGATAACTACCACGTGTTTGCCGATGCGAATTGGCGTGTCGTATTCTGGGAACTGGAACGCCTTCATCAAGTTGACACGGATGAGAAATTCGTTGGCACTGTAGATACCGCCTAGGTTTTCACCGGGGCAACCAGTGAAGGTTGGTAGACCTGCACCTGAACCGATGAAAACTGCATCGTAGCCTCCTTCCTTCATGAGTTCAGGTATCGTGTGTATTCTGCCGATTAGGTTTCCAAGTTTTAGGTCAACACCGAGTTTCTGCACATAATTTACTTCATTTTGAACGATTGCCTTTGGTAAACGGAACTCAGGGATACCGTATGAAAGCACTCCTCCGCCGACATGCAACGCTTCAAACATTGTTACTTCGTGACCGAGCTTTACGAGATCTGCAGCAACAGTTAAGCCTGCGGGGCCTGCACCTATAACTGCCACTTTCTTGCCAGTTGGTTCTGCTTTGGGTGGAAGCTGGAAGCCGTTGTCGCGTTCCCAGTCCGCTAGAAAGCGTTCGAGGCGCCCGATGCTTACGGGGTCGCCCATTCTGCCAATGACGCATTTAGCTTGGCATTGAGATTCCTGTGGGCAGACGCGTCCACAGACAGCAGGTAATGCGTTTTTGGTTTTGATGATTTGGATGCCTTCAGCGTACTTCTTCTCTTTGATAGCTTTGATAAATTGCGGAATTGGCACTTCAACTGGGCAGCCAGTTCGGCACATTGGGTTTGGGCATTGTAGGCATCTGCTTGCTTCTTCTTGTGCTTCCGCTTCGGTGTAGCCTAAGGCTACTTCGCTGAAGTTTTTAGCGCGGACTTTTGGGTCCTGCTTTGCCATTTCAACTGCTTTCTTGTTTAGTTTTGGTTTAGGCTTTATTTCTGCCACACTTGCAACCTCCATGGTTATGCAGTTCTGCTAGCACACTGCTTGTCCTCTCTTCGGGGAGCATTGTGCGTTGACGCAGGATTAACTCGTCAAAATCAACTTGGTGACCGTCAAATTCGGGTCCGTCTACGCAGCCGAAGAGCATTTTGCCTCCGACGGTGACACGGCAAGCGCCGCACATGCCCATGCCGTCTATCATAATCGGCGTGGTTGTGACGATTGTTGGGATGCCGTAGGGCTTAGTGATTGCACTTACATCCTTCATTAATATAACGGGGCCCATGACGACGCAGCGGTCAAACTTTTCCTTCTTAAGTAACTCATCGAGAAAGCCTAAACCTTTGTATCCTTTGGAGCCGTCGTCTGTTGCTATGTAGACTTTGTCGCTGTATTTGTTGGCTTCTTCCTCCATCATTATGAAGGGTTCTGTGCGTGCACCAATAACGGTGGTTACGTTGTTGCCGGCTTCCTTCATAGCTTTAGACTGTAAAAGGAGAGGAGCAATCATGACGCTGCCACCGATGCAGAGGACTTTGCCAAACTTTTTGATTTCTGAAGGGTTACCCAGTGGGCCAGTTACGTTGTCGATTTCGTCGCCCTCGTTGAGTTTGCCGAGGTCTTTGGTTGTTTTGCCGACTTCATGGAAAGCAAACGAAACCGTGCCTTTAGCTATGTCGTAACCGCATATTGTTAGTGGGATTCGTTCGCCTGTTTTGCTGTGAATAACCATTAAGAATTGTCCCGGGTGGGATTTTGCCGCGATATCTGGGGCTTCAACTTCAAAGAGCTTAATTTTTGGGACAAGCTCAGTTTTCTTTACGATTTTGTACATTCTGATGCCTCCGCTTTCGGTAAACTAGAGATTTTCTGGTAAAAAGCGTCAAATTTCTGCTGGAAATCGCCTTCGCATCTGGGTGACTCCTCGTAGAGTTCAAACCTGTTTAGCAGTCCTTTCTTTTTGAGTACTTCAAGGATTACGCCTAAGTTGCGCTCTGCCGTGTCTCTGCCTTCCTGTAGTTTGCAGTCTTTGGAGGAGCAAACAACAGCCATGACACCGTCAAAGCCGCAGCTTAATGCGTTTACGACGTGAACGGGATCAAGAGATTTGAAGCATGGAACTTCGAGTGTCAACACGTTCTTTCCTTCAAAGGCTGCTCGGGGGTTGTCCAGTGCTGAGAACTCGGACCATTGACAGACGAAAGCTAAAACTGCTGGTCCTTTGCCCTGTAAACCCAGTTTCTGCGCTGATTCGCCGTAACGGTTAAGCACGTTTTCGAATTCGAAGCCTTTGACTTGTATTGCATGGTGTGGACAAACCAGTTGGCAAGCGCCACAGCCCACACATTTCTCTTCTATAAGTTTGGGTGTGGCGAAGGGTTCGAATTCGAGTGCATTGTAGGGGCAGATGAATATGCATTTGTCGCATCCAACGCATTCCAGCACGTCATAGACGGCTTTGCGGCTGTACTTGATGACTCTGACGGCGTCTGCGTCATAGCCTAGCTGTTCAAGAACATTTTTAGCCAAAGCAACTCTGCGTGTGTTGATTTTTGTGCCTTCTTTGTAGCGGCAGAATTCGTCTTCGCATTGAATTGAAACTATGTTTTTGATACCCATGTTTAGCGCTTCAAACAGGAAGTCGGTTGGGACACGTCCAGCGCAGGGCAGGCGAAGCGAAAGGTAATCGGATACTTTGAGTCCCTGCTCTTTTAGGATATCTTTGACTTCGCCAGTGTTTGGCGAGCTGCCGCGACACATCAAAACGAGCGTTTCTGTGTTCGGAGATTTTTGCTGTGCTTTTTTGAGGTATTCGGATAAGTTATGGTAAGTGTAATACTGCATTTTTATTGCTGAAGCTGGACAGGCACTGTAGCAGATGCCGCAGACTTGGCAGTCTTGAATGTTAATTTCCACTTTTCCCGTTGAGTCAGCTTTAATGGCGTCGTAGGGACAAATGGATTTGCAGACGTAACATTTACTGCAAAGGTCTTGATTTATCTCAACTGCAGCGAGACATTTCTCACTCATTGGTTGAACCTCGTTTTTTGCGTTTCCGCCGTTATCGAAGGCTCTAGCATAGGTGCTAAAAGCTTGAAAGCAAAAAGAGGGTTTTTGAGCGATATAATCTTTCCCCTAACTTTTATGGAAATAGCCGATGTAATTTGAAGTTAACAAACGTATTATTTGCTGGGTTTTTAGTCAACCTAAACAGAGTTTCACTTTACAAAAGATTGTATGAGAGCAGTTTACAATTATCTGCATTATTCGTAAACAACGCTTTGTTTTGACTAACCTGTACACTTGCGCTTGTTTTTCTTTAGTTGTTGTTGCAGTGAATCCCCTATACACAACAACAACCAGCCGATTGCGAGGCGGCTGCGTTTTGGTTTCTGCGTCAGCTTTGGACTGCAAACTGGTTGTGGAGCAAACCACAAGCAGAAGAAAAGCCCCATCAAAAAAGGCTATTTTTTGTAGTATGGCCGCTTAATGTATGCGTACGCTTCCAACGCCGCAGTGATCCCCTGACCCACCGCCGTTCCAACCTGCTTCACAGGATGATTTGTAACGTCGCCTGCGCCAAAAACGCCTTCTAAGTTCGTACGCTGTCGAATGTCGATTTTGATGTAGCCGTGTGCGTCCACTTCCACGCCGCCGGCCGCTGCAAGTTGGCTGTTAGGTGCTTCCCCCACCTGAACGAAAACAGCGTCAACCGGGACTTCACTGGTCTGCCCCGTTTTGAGGTCCTTTAACAAGGCGGATTTGACTCGGCGGTCGCCCTTGATCTCTGCAACTTCGGTGTTCCACAGGATTTTGACGTTGCCCTTGCTTGAAACATCCCTTGCAAGTGATTCTTCTGCTCGGAAATTCTCTCTCCTATGCACAACAGTGACTTCAGCAGCTAATCCTGAAAGGTACAGCGAAGTAATGCAAGCTGTGTTACCCCCTCCAACAACCAAAACGCGTTTGCCTTTGAAAAATGGGCCGTCGCAGACTCCGCAGTAGCTGACTCCTCTGCCGCGGAACTCTTTTTCGCCTTTAGCCCCGACTTCTTTGTAGTGGGAACCTGTGGCTATGATGACGGCTTTGGCTTGGTATGTACCTGCGGTGGTTGTGACGGTTTTGTTTTCGCCTTTTAGGTCCAAGGCTGTTACTGATTCGACATCATGTATGTTTGCACCAAAAGAGCGTGCGTGATCAGCCATTTTCTGCGCTAACTCTGCGCCGCCTATGGAAGGAAAACCCGGATAGTTTACGATGATTGGTGCGTCGGCGATGTTTCCGCCTGCGAGTTTCTCGTCTAAAACCAAGGTTTTCAATCCACTGCGGACTGTGTAAATAGCAGCGGCGCATCCTGCTGAGCCAGCGCCCACGATTATGACATCCCAAGTATCCATAACAAGCACCTTTCTGAATGAAAATATCTGGGTTAACGCAGTTTATGAAGCGTTCTGTTTTCCCCTGAAAAGCCGAGTTTGCCAATAAACTGATAAGGCTGAAGCAACTTAGGTTTTTACTGTTTTTGAGGGTTACTTATGGCGAAGTATAGGTGCACCGTCTGCAACTACGTCTACGATGACGCAAAAGAGCAAGTCAAATTTTCCGATTTGCCCAAGGAGTGGGTTTGCCCAATCTGCGGCGCCCCAAAATCAGCGTTTGTGCTCTTAGAGGAGCAAGAAACGGCTAAGGCGCCCGAAAAGAAGACGGAGAGCACTGTGTCAGACGTTTTAGTTAATCAGCTTGCTGCTTGGGGAGTAAAATACGTCTTCAGCATCCCCGGCACATCCACACTCGGCATCATCGACGCTATACGCAATACAAACGGCAAAGTGCGCTATATTCAGGTGCGTCATGAGGAGTCAGCGGCGTTCATGGCATCGGCATATGGTAAATTGACTGGGCATGTTGCGGCTACGTTGTCGATTTCTGGTCCGGGCACAACTAACCTTGCCACGGGGCTTTACGATGCGCAACTGGATCATGCGCCTGTGTTGGCGTTGACGGGTATGGTTCCTCGGAAACTTATGGGCAGCGGTACATTACAAGAGATCGATCATCAAGCCTTCTTCGAACCATTCAGCGTCTACAACAAAACCCTCATGACTGAAGACCAAACCACCTTGCTGGCTACGTTGGCGATTAAGCATGCGCTGCTTGACCAAGGTGTCGCTCACATCGGAATCCCCAACGACGTACAGAAGCTGCCCTACGAAGCGGAGCTGTTGCCGTTTGAGGGGCGAATGCCGAATTTGGCGTATGGGCAAGAAGATTGGGTTATTGAAAAAGCGGCTAAAGTTATCGACTCCACAAAGCGCCCGATTCTGCTTGTAGGACATGGCGCGAGAGGGCAGGGTACCAAACTGCTTAAGCTGGCACAGAAGATAGGTGCACCCATTCTCTCAACGTTTAAGGGCAAAGGCATCGTAGACGCGAATGAACCGCTCTACGTGGGCTGCCACGGGGGAATAGGCTCAACCACCGCCGCTGAACTCATGGAAAAAACCGACTTGATGATTGTCGTGGGCGTTTCGTTTTCGGATTTGACGCAGATTCCCCAACGGCGCATGGTGCAAATCGACATCAATCCTTTGATGATTGCTCGGCGTTACCCTGCAGTGGTTAGTTTGCTTGGTAACAGCGCAGTCCTGATTCCGAAGCTGACTGAGAAAGTTGCACAGAGGGACAATAAGGACTACCTCGCAGAGATTAGCCGCCTCAAACAGAATTGGCTTGCGCAAATCGAAAAAGAAGCCGACCCAACAGCCAAACCCATCCGCCCCCCTTATGTCATAAAGGTCCTTAACGAGAAAATCGCCGATAATGCCGTCATCACCTTGGACGTGGGCGAGAATTGCTGGTGGTTTGGACGCAACTTCAACATGAAGAAAACACAGAAGCTGGCGATGAGCGGCAACTTGGCAACGATGGGCTTCGGCTTGCCAGCAGCGCTGGCGGCGAAACTTGCTTATCCTGAGCGTCAGGTGGTTTGCCTAACGGGCGACGGAGGCTTAACAATGGTGCTAGGCGATTTTCTAACGGCGCTCAAGTACAATTTAGCCATAAAAGTGTTCGTCTTCAACAACAAGAACCTTGGAATGATAATGCAGGAGCAGAAGGTCGAAGGCTACATGAGGTGGCAGACGGAGTTGCATGATTTTAACTTCGCAGCTTTTGCTGAGAATGCCGGCGGATTGGGAATCAAGGTTACTGAGCCAGCGGAGTTGGAGGCAGCTGTTGATAGGGCGCTGAATTCTGAGAAGCCAGCTATAGTTGATGTCGACGTTGACGCAAAACGTTTCCACAGCTAATTTTGTTTTTTAATGCATATTATATCTGTCCATTACTTTGCTAAACAGAGCCATTTGTGTCTGAATACATTGATTGAGGGCTGGTTGAGGCTAATTCTACCAGCAGATGTCAAAGGGCTAAATTAATTGCTGTTTTAGCTACTAATCCAAAAGGGTTCAAATCAAAGAAAAAAGCGGCAAAAAAATGCCTAACCATGGAATTGTGGGCGCTTAGATATGTACATTGGCAGCGGCAGCGGCTTGAAGGGTTTGCCAGCGATTTTCTCTGACACCTTTGCTATAAGCTGCTCGGCGGTGTAGGCTTCCTGCTTGCCCCTCTCCTCACGGACACGAACCGACAATGTACCGGATTCGATTTCTTTTTCGCCAACCACGATGATGTAGGGCACCCATTCCTGTTCTGCCTCACGGATCTTCTTCTGCAAAGTTGAGGCTGAATCGTCAATGTCAACGCGGATGTTATGCGCTGAG
>JBNIDR010000012.1:103292-123670 GCA_050108155.1 Bathyarchaeia archaeon
CTGCAAAGTTGAGGCTGAATCGTCAATGTCAACGCGGATGTTATGCGCTGAGATTTGCTGTGCCAATGCTTCGACTTTGTCAAGGAACTTGTCAGATATCGGAATCAAGCGGACCTGAGTTGGCGAAAGCCACAGCGGCAGCATAGGTGCTTTGCCAGTCATCTGCTCGCGGTAAGCCTTCTCAAGCAATGCATAGATGTCGCGTTCGATGGCTCCGCTTGGGCTGCAGTGCAGAATCAGCGGATACTGCTTCTCACCCTTGTCATCCACATATTGGATGCCGTAGCGTTTAGCGTTTTCAACATCAATCTGGTCAGTGCTCAAGGCTGCGGCTTTATCTTGGTTGTCAACGAAGTTTAGGTCCCATTTGAGGGCGAAGTAGAAGAACCGCTCGTTCCAGACTTCTGCGAGGATGGGTTTGCCGAATTTGGCGGCTATCGAGGCGATGAAGTCTTTGTTTTCGGCGTAGAAGTCTTTGGTGAAGCGCATGGCGATTTCATAGTCATCCTTTACTAAACCGATGTCATCGAGGACGCTTATGCAGAGGTCGAAGCGTATCATGAATTCCTTCTTTGCCTGTTCAAGATCAGTGCAGAAGGCGTGGCAATCCGGCATAGTGAACGCACGAAGACGCTTCAATCCGACGACTTCGCCGCTTTTCTCTCTGCGGAAACTGTAGCGTGTGAGCTCATAGAGTTTAATGGGCATTTGCTTGTAGCTGAATTGTGCATCATGCGCCATGAGGAACTGGCCAAAGCATGCTGCGAATCGCAAGAAGAGTTCTTTGTCTTCGGATTTCAGCACGTATTGGCGAGCTGGGAACCTGTTCAGGTAGCTGCTTAAGCTTGGATGGTTGAAGTCATACATGATTGGCGTCTCGACTTCCATGCCGCCGTAAGCCTGAACCCTTGCGGTAACGTACTGCTCAAGAAGCGATTTCATCATGCGCCCTTTGGGGTACCAGCGAACGTTGCCGGGGTCGCTTCCCGGTTCGTAGTCAGCGATTTCAAGGCGCTTCATCAGCGGCACATGGGGAGGCATCTGTGTAACTGCACGGGTCTTCTTGATCTCGTAGTTGGAGAACTTTTGCAGGTTGCCATGACCTTTGAATTTGAATTCCTCAACAGGCACCAAGGAACCGTCGGTTTGGAGTACGTGCCAATAGGATTTCATGGTGTCTTCGGCTTTTAGAGCAGCGGAAACTGGCTCCTCCTCTTTTTTTGCTTCGCCGGGTTTAGCTTCCACAGCGGCCGCCTCGGAGGGGGCGTAGCTGCGTGCTTGCTCAGCCAGCGGGTGGCCTTTGATGGATATGGTGAATTGTTTGTTCCAGCCGAATGGCGAACGGAAAGTTTCTATGCCTTTGGATTTGGCGTATGTTTCCATTTCTTTGATTATTGCTAATGCTTGGGAGGGCTGAGATAGATTGCTGCTCAGGTGAGCGAATGGGTAAATGAGGATGCGGTTAACTTTTAGTTTGCCCAAGAAAGTGCGGACATCGTTGATGGCTTTTTGCGCCATTTGAATGTTGTCGCCATCTTCTACGGCGGTGAAAAGTACGACTACCTCTTCAACTTTATGTTCTGTTTTTTCTGCCTCTTCGGCTATGTTGATTTCTTTCTCGATTGGCTTGTAAATTATGTAGTTAGAATGCAATTGCAGAATGCGCATGAACAATCAGGCCTCTTAGCCGTAGCGCCACTTGTCAAGGGTCTTGTCTTTTTTGGTTTTCTTCTTGTACTCTTTGTAGTGTTCTTTACATAGGTACGCACGTTTTTCGTCGCCGGCTTTCATTCCGGCAGCTTTCACCTTGTCTGCTGATATGGAGCGAACTGCTTCATTACCGCAGATAGTACATTTGACGCCTTTTTCAATACGACCCAAACAAGTCACGCTCAGGTATTGTATGTCTTTACTCACGCTATTATTTGACTATTGCTTAAGTTCTTTTTCATAAAGAACCTTGGCTCTCTGATAAACCTCTTCTTTTTTGCCAAAATAGGTTGGACCAAGCCCCTCAACCACAAACGAAGCTGCAGCGGAGCCCACAGCTGCACACCAAAGGGACTCTTTCTGCTGAAGATACTCCGTTAGGAAAGCACCGATAAAGACGTCACCGGCGCCTGTGGGGTCAACCAGCACAGCTGAGGGACAAGCGGGAATGTTATACTGTGCGCCCTCAACGGAGAGCACGGAGCCTTTGGCGCCCATAGTTACTATAGCTGTTTCTACACCGGCGTCATGTATTGCCCGCATTGCGGGTTTAAGATCAGGTTCGCCTGTGAGGGTGTAGATTTCGCTTTGTGAGGCTTTTAAGATGTTGATTAAGCTGAAGATGTGGTTGTCGACTTCAAAGTTGTCGCTGACGTTGCCTTCGGCGTCGAAGCTGCGCAGTAGCCCCTGTGGGTCAAGGGAGACTACGTCAGAGCAATTTTTGAGTTTCTCGGCGACTTCAAAGGAGATTTCGTTGTCAATCGGAGCCAAATGAACTGCTTTAGCATGAAAATCCTTGGGTAAATCTTCCAGTGTTAGGGGTGATCCTTTGCTTTTCAGTTTGAGGGTTCGGTCAACGAAGTCTTTGGAGTAGGTTAATTCGAATCTTGTTGTCGATTCTTCGGGGTGGCGACTGACGTTTTTTATGTTGATGCCTTCCTGTTCCAGCCACCATAGGTATGCTTGGGGGAAGTTTGCGCCAACTTTACTGATAACGCTAACGGAGGCGTCAAGATGTTTGGCGGCGAAAGAGGTGTAAGTTGCTGATCCGCCTAGAACCTGAAACGGCTGCTTGCGCGTAGGCAAAACTAAAGTGTCGACTGAGAAGTGCCCTACAACTGCGACGTCAGAGTGCTGTGCCGCCATCTCTCTTCAGCAGTCAATTAGTGAAGTAGTCATATAAAGGATTAGCCCATTTTTGGATGCCTACAGGTAATGTTAAACAGGTAATTCTTTGGCTAAAAGTTAAAATAAGCTCATAACGGGGTTAAAGTGGCTATGGCATTAGCCTTGGCGCCTGCCAAAACCGCACCGGCGAAGGATGCTGATAATGCCTACCAAAAAATGGGATGGTAAGCAGTTGAAGTGGATTGAGTTCGGTCTCTTGGTAGCTGGCGCCGTAATCGGAGCCTTCTTACGCTACAAAATCGTTGAATCCCCCGCAGCCTTCTACGGTCTACCCGTGAACGTGTTAGCGGTAAACATCGTAGGCAGCTTCATCTTGGGGTTGTTCTCGGTGCTATCGGTTGGGTTTAACTTGGACCCCCAGTACTCGCTTCTGGTGGCGGTGGGCTTCTGCGGCTCCTTCACAACCATGTCCTCCTTCGCTTTGGAAACCACGAACCTGCTGGAAGGTAACCAATTTATCCTCTTAGCACTAAACATTCTAGCAAACGTGGGGTTATCGATTGGCGCCGTCATAGGCGGCAGAGCTGTAGGTAGCCTAGTAATGGAGAGGATAGTTTAATGCGACAGAAAATGTGGCAGCTTCTTATCCGCATAAAACGCAACGATCAAGTAGGCGGTAAACGCCTCGAGAAACTCATAATGGATTACCTCATGAAAGGTCATATTGAAGGCGCCACGGTCTGGACTGGCGTTGATGGCTTCGGGAAACGAGGAAAATCCACGCTGCATTGGGAAGGCGTCACAGTAAACATGCCCCTCATCATCGAAGTGGTGGATTCGCAGGAGAAGCTTGAGCCGCTGCTTCCAGACCTAAAGCACATCGTCGGCGACAACGGGCTGGTAACAATCCAAGAAACCTACGTTATCTGATTGAAAAAACCGTAAAAAGGATCCCTCTATAGGTTTCTGCATAGAACTTCTAATATGCTCCAAATATGTTGATGCGGGGTTGCTTGCTTAACCTAGAAAACAGCACATCTAAAACCAACAACGCCCCAACGAACACACAGAACCCACGATGGCGACTTTTTCCCAGTCCAGCCCAAGCAGTGCACCCGATTCTGTTTTGGGTTGTTGCGGGTTAGTTGAGGATGCTAGTGTAGTTTGGTTTTGTGTGGCAGGCGCCTGCGTTGGGTATCTGTCTGTTCGGGCGGGGTTAGCTGTCGCCGTTGGTTACTGTTTGTTGCGCCTAGTCCTTGTTTTATCATGTAGTAGCGATCTGGGGTGGGAGGAAAATTGAAGCTGCTAAGAAAAGGGTAAGGAGAAATAGGAAACCCTTCTTAGCAGCTGTCATGGTTATCTGATGAGTTTTTTACGTGATTAAAGGGTTCTTGTATAGGTTCCTTGACTAAGGGTTAGTCAAGAAATCTGGACTAAAATGGTTTAAATAGGAAAAACAGGGTTTGAAAAGAAAATTTAGGATTGAAGCAGCAGAATCGCTTTGGCTAAGTCGCCGTCAGCATCCCGCAGAGCTTCTCGGGCTTTATCGAGGCTTTTGCCTGTTTGGTCTGCGACAAGCTGCACGTCTTCCTCGCTGAAAGACGGCTTAGCAGGCGCCGCCGCTCCACGTGCTGAGGGGGCTTGCTCGCTGACTTGTCCGCCGATTACCTGATACATTTTCTGGCCTTGAACGGTGAGAATGGCCACTTCGGGTTCGTCGATGACGATGTCTTTGTCTGCTGTTCGGATGATGACTTGCTGCACGTCGGGCACGTTGTCCATGTTCATGCCCATGCGTTGCATCATACGTTTCTGCTCGCGTGGATTCATTCGCCTATGCATAGAGGTTACCTTGTAACTTTATCTGCTCTACAAGTTGATATACTTAACTTTCAGTGGTTCCATGTCGAGTCTTGACGGCGACGCCTGTTTTGAAGGCTCGAATTTCTCCGCTTGAGAGCTGGGTGCGCCCCACAGCCAAAACATTATGTTTCTCATCAACAGCGATGACCTCGTCTTTTGCGCCCACTGAATCGTCAACGGCTAATACGTGGACTGCGAATACGTCTCCGCCTTTGGCTATGTATTCGGCTACGTCGTTTTTGACCGTGACGAAGCATTTTGCCTCGGGAATCTGCTCTGCCATGGTTTGGGCAGCTTTAATGCTGAGTGAAAGCAGCCCATCGGTTGGGCGCAGGGTTGCCAATCGTTCGCCGTTTAGGTTGATGTAGCGTATTCTGCCAGTTCGGGGCGACAACTGGATTTCTATGTTATCTGGGAAGAGTTTGGCGCCTACGCCTTTGCCGAATTGGTAGTCTGCAATGCATCTGACTCTGTCTTTTGCATTTTCCATAACTCAATCATACCGTAAATATGGGTCAATTCGACAAGTATAAACACTACAACATAATAAAACTCACTGAAAGGCGAACATTTATGCGGTGTGAAGTTTGCGGACGCAAAATACACTCTGAACCTGTAAAAGCGATAATTGAAGGCGCAAGGTTAACGGTTTGTGTTGAATGCAGTAAACACGGCAAAGTCGTCTATGACGAAGCCGCGAGTACTATTCCTAGCCCAACCAAGTCTTACGCTAAAATCCCAGTTATTATGAGAAAACCAGCGACTCCGCAAGTGCAGATAACCACTGAACTCGTCGAGGACTACGCAAGCAAAATTCGTGTTGCCCGAACAAAACTTGGCTTAACCCATGAGGATTTGGGCAAAAAAATCAGCGAAAAAGAATCGCTGCTTCGCCATATAGAAACAGGCAAAGCCACACCTAACAATCAACTTGCAAATAAGTTGGAGCATGCCTTGAAAATCACGTTGATGGTGCCGATTGCGGACGAGAAAGTTCAGGCAGTGCCTAAGAAGCCTGCTGAGGGGCTGACTTTAGGCGACCTCATCGATATGAGCAGTGTGGATGAGGAGGCAAAAAAGAAACGAAAGCCATCTTAGTCCAGCGGCGACTGAACCGTGAAGAATCAAGTTTAGATGAACTCGAAAGCCTCGCCAAATCAGCGGGGTACACTATCGTAGGTGTTATGGAGCAGACAAGGCGCCCCGACGCTCGCTACCAAATCGGAGCGGGCAAAGTGGAAGAACTCGCTAAAATGGTCGAGGATTTAGGCGCTGAAAAAGTAATTTTCGACAATCCCCTACGAACCCTCCAAAACTACAACTTAGCAAAAGCTACGCATGTAGAAGTCATTGACCGCTTCCAGCTTATCCTCGAAATCTTCCGAGCCCGCGCCACTACAACAGAGGGGCAAATGCAAATCCAACTTGCAACCCTACAGAACGAGCTTAAACACGCCAAAGAAAAAGTGCGGCTCTCCAGAGGCACCGAGCAACCGGGCTTTATGGGGATTGGCGTATACGAAGCAGACGTGTACCGCGACGCTATAAAACTGCAGGTGCAGACGATTCGCAAAAAGCTCAGCCGCATTCGAGAGAAACGGGTGCTGCAGCGTGAACGCCGCACCGAACTGGGTTTCTTGACGATTTCACTGGCGGGCTACACGAGTGCAGGTAAAAGCACCCTGTTTAACGCTCTAACTGATGAATGCGCTTTGGTGGAAAAAGCGCTTTTCACCACGCTTTCTACGCAGACTCGCATCATAGAGTTTTCCAACCGCAAGTTCCTCTTAACCGACACTGTAGGCTTCATCGATCGCCTTCCTATCTCGCTTATTGAAGCGTTCCACTCTACCTTGGAGGAAACCATTTTCTCCGACCTCATTGTGCTGGTCGTGGACTTCAAAGAGCCGCTTCCGATGATTGAGAAGAAGATCCGGGTCTGCACAGAAACCATTGATCGGCTTGGAGCATCCGGCATACCAGTTATTACAGCGCTCAACAAAGTGGATCGCTTGTGCCCTGAGGAGCAGAAGGAAAAGTTTGAAGCGATCAAAGACAAAATCAAAAATCCCATCCTGCTATCAGCGAAATGTAAGACTAACCTTGACGAACTACGCAAACACATACTGCGCATTCTTGAGAACTATCAAGCCGCAAAAATCAGTGTACCCCTAAGCGGCAACGTTATGCCGTTTATCTCGTGGATACACCAAAAAGCTGACATTCACAAAGAAGAGTTTACAAACACCTCTGTAGAGGTAGATTTTGAAGCAAACCCCGCCGTAATGGAGCAGGTTAAAAGGAAAGTGCAGGACCTCAATGGAAAATTCGAGCTCAACACATCCCCAAAATAGGCAGCAGCCCCAAATCATGATTTTGCGTTGGGGACACCGAGTACAACGAGACGTAAGGTTAACGACGCATGTGGCGCTAACAGCTAGGGCGCTGTGTGCGTCAGGATTCATATTAGCAGACGTTACTGACGCCCACATTGAGGAAACCGTTAATAAAATCACTGCAGCTTGGGGTGGAGACTTCCACTTTGAGATGGGCACTTCATGGAAAAAAGCGGTCCACGAATGGAAAGAGAAAGGCGGCATCGTTGTACATTTGACGGCTTACGGCGAAAACATCCAGACCAGCGATGTAATTTCACGGATTAGGGCAACCGGCAAAGATGTTATGTTGCTGGTGGGTAGCCAAAAGGTTCCAGGTGAATTCTACTCAGAAGAAGTATCGGATTTCAATGTGGCAGTGGGGAATCAGCCGCATTCGGAGTGCTCGGCGCTTGCGATCTTTTTAGACCGCTACTTTGAGGGAAAAGAGCTCGGTAGACCTTTTGAGAAAGCGAAAATCTCTATTGTCCCAAAGGAGAGGGGTAAAGAGGTCAAGATGAACACCTGAATCTATGTGGGTTATGTAAGAAGAGTTTTATTTTAGCAAGATGCATTATTATGGGTGTCAAAAAAGGAACCTCAAATCATGCTATCCACAATTGATGATGCAACCTTAAATAAAGTTGCTTTGGCGCTGGGCGAAGAAGACGCCGTTAAACTTATCGAGCACTTAAAGGGCGTAGAAGAAATCACCGACGACGAAATCGCCAACAAAACTGGTATACGCCTAAACAGTGTACGCAAAATTCTCTACAAACTCTACGACCACTCGCTGGTTAGCCTAAGACGCACACGTGATCCTAAAACAGGCTGGTTCATCTTCCACTGGAAACTCCAACCTGACCAGCTAGAAGGCTTCATCCTAAGCCAAAAACGTCGCGTGCTAGAAAAACTCAGCGTACGCTTAGAATACGAACGCAACCATGACTTTTACTATTGTGGCAGCCAAGAATGCAAGCGAATTCCCTTTGAAGAAGCCGTTGAACTGGTTTTCCACTGCAGCGGATGCGGCAAACCACTGGTGCACTTCCAAAACGAAGAAATGATTGCCAGGCTTTCTGAAAAAGTGGAAATTCTTCGCAAGGAACTAGGCGAGTAAGGTGCTTCCCAGTCGGGAGCAAGCCATAGAGCTTCTAAAACAAAACGGATGCCAACAAAACGTTATTAACCACTGCTTAGCCGTGACTGAATTTGCCCTCAAACTGGCCCACAAACTCCACGACAGGGGGCTAAAGCTTGATTTGCAGCTTGTTGAGGCAGGGGCGATTCTCCATGACCTAGGCAGAAGCAAAACCCATGAGGTGCAACACTCGCTTGTGGGTGCCCAGATGGCGCAGGAACTTGGATTACCCCAATCAATCGTTAACATTATCAAGCGGCATGTTGGCGCAGGCATAACCGATGAAGAAGCAGAGTTGCTGGGCTGGCCCAAAGACACTTACATGCCCCAAACTTTGGAGGAAAAAGTGGTGTGTTACGCTGACAAGCGCATCGACCACGACAGGGTTGCTTCAATAGAAGAGGAAATCAAAAAGCTCCAGAAGCACGGTTTTGCTGCTGGGGCAGAAAGAGTTAGAAACCTCCACGATGAAATAACAAAGCTACTGGGCGAAACGCCATGACCAAACTAACCCTATTTGTTAAAGCCTTCAACGGCGGACAACTCAAACAGGTAGATGAACTTCTACAGGCTCAATTTGAAGGCTTAGATGTAGAAGCAAAAATCACAGCAAACCCCACAAACAAGTGGGTACAAGCCACAATTGAGGGCGAAGACGAAGCTGTCGCATTGGCTTTTGCGAGAAAAGAAATCGGCGTCTGCCCTGGAAGCTTAGACAACGTAGCAGAAGATGCCAGCCTGCGGGGGTATGTAGCTAAGGTTGATGAAAGCAGGGGGCAACTACTTGTTGATGTGGGCGTTTTTGACCCTAAGACCATTCAGGCAGTGGTTTCTTTGGGGGCTTTGCGGGCTCAGCTTTCTGCGGGTAAAGAGGCAACTGTTAAAACAATCGCAGATGCATACGGCATCGCTGAGGGCTTACCGATTAGCGTTAAAATCATTTCAAAAGAAGAGGCCAGCCTAAAAGCTGAGTTATCGCCTGAGCAAGTTGAGAAACTTGTGGGGTGGCAGCAGTCGCTTCTTGATAGATTAATAATTCTTCGTACGAATAAGGAACTTGTCACTTCGACGCTTGAGCGGACACGTCTTAACCGTGACGTTATTGATGTTGATCAGCTTGGGTTTTTTGAGTTTTCTTTGACGTGTAAGTTGGGGACGGCTGCAAGGGGATTGGTTCCGCGTATTGGTAGGTATATGCGTAATGCGGTGTTTGTGGTGTTTAATGCTGAGAAAAGCGTGGCTTTTTTGAGTGATCAGGCAATAACCTTATAATATGAGTCATAATTAGTTCAACTATCCATACCCAAAAAAGAGGAAAGAAACAGGGAGAGGGGTTAATGTCACAAGAAGACAGAGGAGACAGCAGAAGAAAATACCGAATAGACATCGGAGCCTACGGCAGCATAGGCATAGAAGCGCCAACAAAAGAAGAATGCCTAGAACTTTTCAAGGAAGTCACAAAAACAAGACGCGACTCCAAAATCGACGAAGCCATAAGATAAAAATACACGGCTTCGGGTTAACCGAGCCTAACCAGCAAAAATGGCTTGCGATTTACAGAACATCGTGCTCTTCCTTGCAATGCGTTTCATAATCTGCTTTGTTATCGTAGATTTGCTGGTCAATAGGGCACTTGAATTTTTTGTCCTTAGTCATTTCAGGCTCAGGAACAGTAACCCTAGGCGCAGTACGCTTTAGGTCATTCTCAGACAAACAGTCACCTCCAAAACATAAGACCGATGTTATCCGATGCAGCGTTTTCCGCTAATAAAAATGTGTGACTACACTCAGCTAGCAACAAAAAAGAAAGAGAAAGGGATTGGCAGAACTAACTCGGGGTTTCAACTGTTTGCTTTCGGCGGTAAACTACGCCGACTACTCCTCCGACAATCGCAACCAAAGCAACTACAATAGCAACTATAGCCAAAGTATTGTCTGGGGCAGTTGAGTTCGGTGCAGGCGCTATCAGGGGAGCATCAGTGTCAACTCCTTTTTCAGGTGCACCAAACGCGGGTTCACCATTAGCCTCATATATCGGGTCAAGATCGCCCACATCAGGAGCAGAAGTGTTACCGTCAAAGGGAGTAGACTCCGGTTTGTCTGGCGATATGGTGGATGTTACGGTGTCATTTGCAGTCTGTGGTACTTGAGGGGTTTCTTCTTGGGCGGCTGCAACTGAGAAGGCACTACAGACTAATAGTGTTGCCAACACAGAGAGCACGATTAGTTTTGGTTTTTGCATTTGTTTTTCCTTCGGTTTTTGCATCTGAGGTATAGCTACAGCGTTATTTAGCACCAAGCATTCGAACAGGGTGTCCAAAAACCAGAACCATACGGACAACTCCGCGTAATGAAATTATCGTACAACGAGGCAGCTTTAGCGACCAGTAAAGGCAGTGCCTAGCGATTGCTAAAATATAAGAGAGGTTGAGAGCAAAAAAAGCCCTATGCGGGTATCATGATTTCCGGCGTTACTTTGGGCTTTGCGGGTGCAACTGCTGGCTTATTCTCAGCCTTGTCCTCATGCACAATCATGGTTAACGTGGCGCGCACATTATCGAGCTTTCTTATATCCCATGTGATGGTTTGCTTAAGCTCCTCCATAGAGTCAGAAGCTACAATTGCTATAATGTCATAAACCCCATAAACTGCAGTGGCTTCCTGTACTGTTTCAAGCTTCCGGATTTCTCTCAAAACATCAATTTCAGAACCAATATTCGTATTCACTAACACGAAGGCTGTCGGCACAACATTCCCTCACCTATAATATTGGATGTTATTGCATAAATAATCTGCGGAAGAAACTGGCGGCTGAATGTTTAAAACTCAAAATTCGACCACTAAACGCGTTTAATTCAGCAGATTAACAAAAAAATGGTGAAAAAACGCTGTGCTAAAAGCCCAGCGCACCTAAACCTATGCCGATGCCTATGCCGATCAACGCCAGCACAAAAGCGATGATAACGAAGACTATAACGGCGATTATTGCGATGGCGAAGGCTTTGAGCCAGCCGCAGTCAAAGAAGTGCTTGATTAACCCCAGCCAGACAAAGAGCATGATTATCGATGCTATTAAGCCGCCGAATGCAGTTATACCGTTGATGAAGTACCCGACTACTGCGCCAATGATGATGCCTAAAACTACTATCCAGATGGCGTCGGTGAATTTTGCGTTTTGTTTTCCAGCTATTGCCCGGCCTACTAGCCAAAGTATGGGAGCTATGACGATGATGGCAACGACTATCTGTATTAATAATCCAATTATGTCCAAAATTTTTCCCCTAAGAATCTATATAGCAGGTTATGTTTTTAAGCTAATCGATATGCTACCAACATTTTTTTAGATCAAAAAGAAAAAGAGAAATTTGCGCTATCGCTTCTTTTTCCTAAGCTAACTGAAAACGGCTGCACTTTTGAGTTTGAAATTGGTGCAGGTTACTGGCTGGTCGAGGCGAAGAACATTTTTCTGTTTTCTCATGTTAGCCTAGGCATTTACGTAGCTTAGCCGACTCCGTCAACGCCTCTTTTGCCTCCGCATCTTGCTTCTGCAAATACGACAGCAAAAAGTTGTTGGTGTAGTTCTCATGCTTGCGTTGAGCAATACCCTTCGGGCCAGCCTTAACGTTAAGCTTGGTTTCAGCGGCTTCCAAATCCTCCAATACCTTCGCAAGAGCATCTTTTAGTTTCTCCTCGCTCATACCTGCCCGCTTAGCGGTTTGGTGGCTCAACTCGAGGAGCATGTTGATGTTGCAGATGGACACGTATTCGCCTGCTACTTTGAGATCATGCTGCATCTTGACATAGTGCTTACTTAGGGTTGCCCATTCTTTGTCGTTTAGCTGGTTTAAAGCTTTGAGTCCGATGAATTCAGGCGGCAACCCGACGCTGTAGAGCGCAGTTGCAAAGCTGATGGCTCGGGGCAGGCAAACTCCAGCGACGCATCGGCTATAGCCGAATAGACCAATGTGTAGTTTTCTGGCTCTTCGCTGCGGCACATACGCGGCTACACTGTTAATGAAGGGTGCCAATACTTCGATTTGGCATTCATATTCCCGTCTGCACTTACCAAGAATGCCCAGCAGCACCGCTTCTTCTTGCGGGTCGATGTGTTCTGGGTTGCCGTTTGGCAGGCGCTGGTTGAGGATTTGTATGCCCTCCTTAACCTGGTCTTGGGGGTAATCGTATCTGAATGCGGATTGGATTGTGACGGTGGATAAGCCCTTGTATTCTTGGAGGAAATTGTCGATATTATCGGGTGAAAGATGGCCTCGGAAGGGTTTGGAGCCAACACCTAAGATGGGGTGAATTTCGGTGTTCTGCTGCTTCTCCAGTGCCTTGAGTTTGCTGAGGGCGATTTTTGATAGCAGCACAGCGCTGATTAGGCCGTAGTTGAGGGCGGGGTCTGAGCGTGCAATGAAAACGCGTTGCTGCTTTGGCTTAACTGCTTTCAGGTACGGAGCAACTATGGTATCAACGTGGAGTGCACTGTCAAAGTCTTCGACCAGCGGTATGATTTTGATTGTTTTGGGTTTGAAGCTGCCCAGCCAGTCCTTAACAGTTGTTGTGTCGTATAGCGTTTCGTCTTCTGCTTGGACTATGGTTTTTTTGTAGTAGTTGAAAAGCATGATGATTTCTTTAGCTTCAGTTGTGAAGGGTAATATAACCTCAAATATGGGGGCTACTTCCCGCTTGTAAACCAGCGAAGCAACATCATAAGCAACAGGTATGTTCTGGAGTGTTTCCACAATGATTTTTTTCTCTGCACCCTCGATTTTCGGGTTGGGAACACGGTAAGTTAAGAAGAGGTCTTCGCCAATTGTGTGGCTTGCAAAATAATCCCAAAACTTTTGAAGCAATTTCCGTGCAACGCGGGTGTCGGTGTCTTTGCCTTCTGAGTCCCACATAACCTCTTGGCAGCCCAATGAACGATAGGCGTAGTATGCTTCCAAGACCTCTGCGTTGCCGTTAATTACTTCTTCTTTGCTCCACTCGGGTGTGCACGCGTTGTCGGGGTGCTGAGTGGACATGGTCCTTGGAATGATTCGTTTTTCGTCTAGGCTACCACTCATTTTCAATCCTCGTTTTATGGTAAATTTAAGCTGGATGAAATGCCGGCAGGATTTATTTTAATTTTACATAAGATTTAAGCATAAACTACATAAGAAACTGCTAACAGGAAAAATCGCTTTAAAAAGGTAGCCTTTAACTAAAATGGAACAGGGGATAAGGGGAAAGGGTGTTAGTCCCTCGCCCCAGTTGAACAACAACACTTTTCGTTTCTATCAATAGAGCTTTTTTGAATATAAAGGGTATTTCTGTTTATGATATATTCCGACACATATTAGGCCTTGGGCCACGATTGCCCCTGCCCCTGTCCGCTGTTAGGCGAGGAAATATGCATTTGCACCCACATCCACCGTCCATATCGCTTCTCCATAACTCCAGTTAAACGGACTGGTAAATCAAACTCGCCATCGCTTGTTTTACCGTGAAAGGTTATATCCGCAGATAACCACGCAACGGATCCAGCCGATGAGATGGCGAAGTTTTTTACGCCGATTGATTGTACTGTGCCTTGTGCCCAGTCTCTTTTGAGTTGCTCGCTGAATTGGGCTGCGCCGATGCTTTTTTCGTCTCCGCCCGAACCGATGATTGTGATGTCTGGGTCGGGAGCCCAAAATGATAGCACACCTTGAAGGTCTTGTTTTTTGTAGGCTTCAAACATGCCTTTGAAAACTTGGGTTACTTCTGTTTGTGTTTGCTGGTCAGCTTTCATACAGATGCCACAGGTTAGCGTTATCTCGAAGGCTTTTTATGGTTTTTGCGTCTCAGCAGACTATTGAGCTTTTAGAATGTTCTCTAGCTGCTGCTTGTCTACGCCTTTAATCAAAAGTTGTTTCTGTTTCGAAGTGAAACCGCTGGCAAGCTCCACCTGCGCATGCAAAAGCTTGCTTAGTTCCTTTATGATTTCCTTGTTTACTTTGCCCTTCTCAGGCTCCTCAGTAGCGTAAACCACGATTTCGGCGCCGTCGAGTTCGATTTTGAATTTGGCTGAGTTGGGTTTAACAAAAATGGAGAGGAGGATGCCGTCTTTGGTTTCTTTTATGCTCACGGCGTTATGCACTCGTCACAGGATGCCTCGGCTTTCTTCTGTTGAAGTGCCCAACTGAATTTGCTGCGAAGCGTCTTGGGATAGAACTTTTCGATATCGAACTTGACTTTCTTTGCCCACTTGACATAGGCTGTTGGGTCAATGTAGCTCTTAAGTGAGGTGCCCAAGTTGTATTCTTTGGTTAGCTTGGTTAGTTCCAGGTCAAGTTTGGCGCGTTCAATGCGGGCTTCAAGCGATTCGACCTTTTTACCCTCCTTCTTTTTAGCTACGAGCAGTGTTTGCATTTCTTTGAGTTTTTGTTCTTTATCGGCTACTCGTTGGTCGTAGGTGGGTGGGATTTTACGTTTGTGGTTTGCAACTTCAGCTACTTTGAGGTTAGCCATCTTTGCCGCAAAGTTCTTTTTGTAGTCTGGATCTGCCTTGGTTACGCCGCTCTTTTCCAGTTCTTCCTTGACGGTTTTTGTGCATTTCCAAGTACGGAAGACTTTCGCAGTGAGTTTGGGGACTTTTTCGGAGAGGAAACGGCTGACTTTTTTACTGTCGATACCTTCGAAGAGGTACTGTACAGTTTTGTCTTTCTTGAATGCTTGAAGGTTCTTGATAACCTGTGGCGGCGCCTCAATAGTTTTTACCCATCTGACGCTGTCTTTGCCTAAGAAGTCAAAGGTTACGTTGTTACCTTCAATGGTTATGTGTTCGTCTCGGAGTGTAATGGCGCCGACTGTATCTGCTTCGTCAGGGTCCTTTTCGTCGCCAACCCTCATGTTAACCGCAAAAATCAACCAAGCAACCGTCGCCACCTTGCGGCGCTCCACATCCTTATCTTCAAGGTTCTTCATAATGTGCTTTTCGACTACACCAATCTGTTTTCCGAGGTTTTCGGCTTTCTGAAATTTCTCTTTCTCACGATTCTGCTTAAGAAAAGCAGTGTCGCTGAACCACACGTACTTAACTTTGCCAGTGAGTTTGTCAATCCACTTGGCAACGTACATTTTATTAGGTTCCCAGGTAGTTTTCCAGCCCTCAGGTTTAGGTGCGTCTGGGGAAAGGTTGAGTGTGATGTCTTGTTTACTTGGGCCTTCTTTCCATTTACCTCGCTGGGGGTGGTCGCCGCGTCCTGCGAAGAGGCAACTGGGTTCAGCGGTCCAGTTTGCAACTTCCAAGCGTTGCCCGTCTACATCGGCGTAGCCATAAAAGTCCCGCAGTTTTTGCCTTGCTGCTTTGCGTTCTTCGGCTTGCTTCTTCTTTTCTTCTTTTGTCATAGCTTCTTTCTTTGCTTTCTCGTCTAGGATGTAAGCTTTAATTTCTGTGAAGTCTATGCCGAGCGCTTGGTTGCCGCCAATGCTCTCTGTTGGAGCTGCTTTTTCAAGGGCGGCGAGGTATTGGTTTGAGAAGTCTCCAAGAAAAGTTGCGGAGGGGTTCTCGTTTTTGAGTTGTTCGAGGAACTCGCGCATGAAGTTGCGGGTGAAAACCACGTCTGGTGGTGCGATGGTGGTTGAGAGGAGACGGCGTGTCCATGCGACTGCCATGGGCTCGCTTTTCTCGGTTAACTTGATTTTTTGACCTTGAATTTTGATGCTGAAGCCTTTCAGGTCATATGGTGGAACGTATATGCCGTTGTGCTTTAAACTCTTCATAACATGCTTCAAATTTTTTAGACCTCGGGTAGCGGCAAAGTTTTCTTGTCACTTTACCAGTTTAACCTTATATGGCTTTTCATTGCTTAAACAGCGACTTTCACCATGCCGCCAGCGTAGCTTAAAAACTTTGACGCCAAAGCCACTGTTTAATCAGGGAAAAAGCTTTTTTTGCCGCCGCGCAGCCCTGTCACTCTGCAGTTTTCTGTAGACGGCTTCAACATTTTTGCGTTCAACATAACCCTTGTGAGGCCTAAAACCCCCACTAAAACCACCTGGAATATGCATCAACTCATGGATCAGGGTTTTTTCCTTGTCCTCAGGCGACATTTTATCAAAGATTTCGGAGATGACCTCGATGGTATAGGACGGCGGAAGGTTAAGAACCCCCTGCCAAATCTTACCCAACCCATGGATTCGGGCGATGGTGCGGCGCGCCTTAGAACCTCTGCTACGGACACAAAAGACAAACTGGGGCACCACATGGTAGAACTCGCATTCCTGAGCTAGCTGATCAACTTGCTTCTTGATTTCTGGAGCTTCATAATACTTAATCGGCAAACCATCCCTCTCCCATATGCAGAGTCATATGTTGTTTTAGTTAAAAAGTTAAGTGCTCAAAGGGCGGTTACCCGATCAAGGTTCTTATGAGCGGAATCTTTTTGAGGGGATAAACCAACGCTGCTGTAACAGCCAAAGTTATGACTGTGAGAAGGGGAATCTCGAATATTGGGCTCATCAGGGTCTGGTTGAGGGAGAATCCTAAGAAGCCTGACTGGATCGTCTCCATTATTATGATGTGGAAAAAGTAAATCGGCAAAGTATTCTGTCCTATCCAATGCAGTACTCCGCAGAGTTTGCTCTGGCAGCCTCCGAATCGGCTTTTCGGGATAGCAATTAAGAGGAGAAACACCGAAGTAGACGCCAAAATCAACGTTGTATTCAGCGGCTCATCGAAGAAAAGCGCTCTGCTCTGTCCATAGGTGCCTGTTACCCACCATGCCCCAACCACCGTGGAAACCAAACCCACTACAACCCCAGCCCACGCCTTCCAAGAGGGAACCTTCGCCTGCAGCAAGTAAGTGCCCAAAAGGTAGTACCCAACCCAGCCTGTTAAAATGAACATCACAGGGTTAAAGCCGAACGGAAAGAACTGGTTAATTAATGGAACAGTTACGTTGCCGACAAACCACACGATTAACATGAACTTGAATTGCTGTCGGCTGAGATGCTTAATCAGTATCCGCAGAAAAGGTGTGGCAAGATAGAGCCCGATTAGCAGATAGACGAACCATAGGTGATAGTAGGAGCCCGACAGTAGCCCGCTCAATACTGTATTCACCGTCAAAGGTTGACCAGTGACGAATCTGTACCAGCCGAAGTAGATAACAGTCCAGAAGATCATAGGGATGCCGATGCGGGCGAAACGTTTCTTGTAGAACACCTTCATCGGTTCATCTGCTTTGGCAGTATCCAACAGCAAAGCCCCGCTCAACATCACAAAAAGAGGCACGGCCATGTTAGCCACTGCCGCAAAGATATCGACGGTGAACCAGTTGAACGTTACCGCCGAAGTGATTTCGTCTGGTATGTGATAGGGAAAAGCTGTGGTATGAACCAGAACTACCAAAATGATTGCGAAGGTCCTGATGAAGTCCACCGAGAAGCTGAAGTCTGTACGTTGAGTCTGAGTCTGCCTATGCGTTCACCGATATATCCGCACCGCTACATAGCCGACTCATTTTTAGTTTACTCAACAAAAAACCATAATGCTCATGGCTAAATTTTTCCAGTGAAGAACTTCTTGAGCTCCATCCAGAATGTAGCCCCAAACGAAACCCCGATGACCAGCACCCAGTCAGCAGGCTGCAAAGAGGTAATCTGCAACGGCATCTGCAACACCGAAGTGCCCACAACCAAGACCACAAACACCACTAAAGCCCAAAGCAGCATAACCTTGTTGGACAGCACACCCTGCTTCAGTAGAGGCTCGTTTTCTGAGCGGAAGTTAAAAGCTAAGAAGATGTGACCGAACATCCAAGTGGCGAATGCAACCGTGCGGGCATACTCAACAGCATTTGGCATAAACACAGTAGATACCGTGTAATAGGTGAATAGGTAGGTTGCGGTTACCGCTAAGAAGAGGCTTAATGCCCCCAGGAGGAGCGGACGCAGCATCTTGCTGTTCATGAAACGTTCTCGGGGGTCAGCAGGCGGCTTCTTCATGGCGCCTTTCTCTTGGGGTTCTGCTACGAAGGTGGCGGATGCTGCCAAATCCATGAAGAGTTCAAGCACAATGATTTGTATGGGTGCAAACGGAAGCGGGATGCCCAGGATAATCGGCACCAAGAAAATCGATACCAACGCTACTTTGCAGGCGAGGTAGTAGCGGACTCCTTTGCGGAGGTTGCTGTAGAGGCGGCGTCCCTCGCTCACTGCGGTTTCGATGGTTGCAAAGTTGTCATCAGTGATTATCATGCCAGCGGCTTCCTTTGCTACGTCAGTGCCGCGTCTGCCCATAGCGATGCCGATGTGAGCTTCCTTGAGTGCTGGTGCATCGTTAATGCCGTCGCCCGTAACCGCCACGACCTCACCCATCTCGCGCAGCAGTCTGACCAAGCGGAGTTTGTCCTCGGGGGTTGCACGGGCAAACACACTAGTTACCTTTAGGGCATCTCTGAGGGCATAATCGGTCATCGCCGCGATTTCGGCGCCAGTTAAAACCTTGCCGCCGTCAATGCCCACTCGTTCGGCGATCGCCTTGGCGGTTTCAGGGTGATCACCCGTTACCATAATGATTCGGATGCCTGCTTGCTGGCAGGTGCGAATGGCGTCCTTGACTTCGCTGCGAGGCGGATCAATGAAGCCTATGATGCCGACCAATACGATGTCGCTTTCCAAGTCCTTGCCTGAGCCGTCGCTTAGGCGGTGGTAGCCAAATGCGAGGAGACGTTCACCAGACTGGGCTAACTGGGCTGTTGCCGCTGATACTTGAGCGCGTAACTCATCAGTTAATGACGTTTCTTGCCCTTCCAAAAGAATTCGGCTTGACCGCTCAAGCAGCCGCTCTGGGGCACCGCTGCTCAACACCACCGTTGAGGGGCCGTACTGGTAAATGTAGGATGCAAGTTTGCGGTTTACGTCAAAGCTTAATTCGCTTTTAAGGACCCAACCTTCAGTTGCAGCCTGCCTATCCACGCCTGCCCTCATTAGCCGCTCCAAAATCGCTGCCGAAAAGGGATTGCCCGAGTTTCCAGAGGCATCGCTTGCCAGAAATGCTGTGCGAAGCGCCGCTTTCTCGTTTTCCTTAAACTCACTTGAAGCGCTGATCGCTCCATCGAAGTAAAGATGCTCGATTCGTGGTTTGTTCTCAGTTATGGTGCCCGTTTTGTCTGTGGCAATTACCGTTACGTTTCCAAGGGTTTCTGCCGCGCGAAGTCGCTTCACAATTGCGCCTCTGCGGGATAATGCGTAGCTGCCGACGCCTAATACCATGGTGATGATTATTGGGAGTTCCTCGGGAATAACGACGAACGCAAGCGAGAGCCCATACAAGACAGCTTCGCCGGGGTTAGGCTGCAAGCCCCTCACATAACTGAGCACTGGGATTAGTATGGCGAAGAAGAGCGCAACCCAAACAAGCGTCTTGGAGAGCTGTTTCATAGCCAACTGGAGCTGGGTTTTGGGTTCCTTCCCCGCTTTGCTGATGCCTCGGATTCTGCCGAGTTCCGTCGCTACGCCTGTCTGGGTTACGAGAGCTTTTGCTCTGCCCCGTGTGATAACAGTGCCAGAGAAGACCATGTTTGCTTGGTCGGTGACTCGGGTTTCAGGCGGCAGCACCACTATGGCGTCTTTGGCGACTGGGAAAGATTCGCCAGTGAGCGAGGATTCGTCAACTTCCAGTCCGTATGATTCCAAGATGCGGGCGTCGGCTGGAACACGCTGCCCAACTTTAAGCAGCAAAACATCGCCGGGCACCAAATTGGCAGTTTGCACTTCAACCCTTCGCCCATTGCGGAGCACAGTCGCAGACGGCGGTGCCAACCATCGAAGCGCGTTAACGGAGCGTTTTGCCCTGTACTCGTTCCAGACCTCCGCCAAAACCAAAATGACAATAATAACAATGATTGTTGCTGCATCAACTAAGCCGTCGCCAGTCAACACGCCCAAAATACTGTAGACCACGCCGATTGCGAGAAGAAGCAGAATCATGGGCTCCGTGACTTCCTCCTTGAAAATGTCGAGGAAGCGGATTTCGTATTCCTGCACAAGCGAGTTCTTGCCGTATCGATTTAGCCGCGTCGCCGCTTCTTGCTCCGTTAAGCCCTCATCTACGTTGGAACCATATGCGGAAGCAACGTCCCGAGACGATTTAGCATGCGGTTGACTCATAGCAGCACCGAAGACAAACT
>JBNIDR010000012.1:123680-141968 GCA_050108155.1 Bathyarchaeia archaeon
GAGTTCACAGCAGTGACTGTTTTCTCGGCGGTGCTTGCACAAAAAAGTAAATCATCAATAGTCGCAGTGAAAGTGGCAAGTTTTCCCTTGCACCTAATCTCTGTGACCACATAAGTGCCCTCTTGAGTTGTCTTAACTTCCAAGCCAGCAGGCGTCTTATGATTGTCGGGTGAAACCGCTTTTGCAATTGCCTCAGCCGTCTTCTCGTTGCAGTATTCGAGCGTGATTTTAGCTTCCAAGTTTCTCACCCTTCAACTGCCGACCCACCAGTTCATCAGCAGATTTAATGAAAGCTTCAATCTTATCAATCGGCACCTGTGAACCCGCAGCGATGTTATGTCCGCCGCCTTTGCCACCATTCTGCTCCGAAGCAATACGCATCACGTCGCCCAAGTTTACGCCCTTCATCAGCGCCGCCTCGGTGGTTCGCCCCGAAAATTTTGCTGCATTCTCCTCCTTAATATTGGCAAATGCAAGAAGCGGCTTGAGGTTATTGGGAAGCGTAGAAACGAGGATACTTGAGACGGTGCCGATTATTTTTTCGTTAATCTGGTCTTCGCCGTAGATAACGTAAACGTTTTGATATTCACGTAGGCGCTCAGGTTTCTCGTTAACCCAAGCAAGGTACTTGTTAATGCTCTTACGATAGTCCTCTAGCAGCTTGTTTGCGTCATCGAGTGCTGCTCTACGGTCGCCCATGCAAATTGCGATTCCCAAACTGGGACGATCCATCCTTCCTGTAGAATTCAATAGCACAGAAAACTCCCTTCCGTCCCGAAGGGCAGTGTTAGGCTCTTCTTTTGTTAAAACATAAACGCAGCCGATGAGGTTGTCAACCTCCAGATGCAATCCTTTGGAGAGCATGTAATCTGCCAGCGCTGAGCAGAGAATTTTGCGTTCTTGCTGATTCAAGTCGCACAGCGCCCGCATTTTATCACCCTGTTTAAGCGGGAAACCCAAACTGGACACGAAGTTAAGGGATTCGGTTTCTTGACCACTTAAGCCCGGAATAAATGGGTTAGTGGTTGTGGCGAGCATGCGGTAGATTGGGCGGGTTTCTCGTCCAAAGAAAGTTAAATCCTTCTCCACCTTAAGCAGCCCAGTTGAGACTCCATCATTAACGATTAATTCGTTTAAGCCTTTGAGGCTTCGCTGCTCGTACTTATCCTGCATATCACCCAAGGCGCCCACAAGCGCGATGGGGGCTAAATCCACGTTAGCGGGGTCCACAGCTTTAGCCGCGAAATAAGCCACGCCTGAACCGCTGACATCGGTTGCTCCATCGATGCCATAGACGTGGGGGTTAAGCATTTTGAAGTTGGGGTTTGCTGTGTTCCCCGTGATTTGATGGTGGTCGAGGATAACGATTTTGTAGTTGGGAATTTTCTCGTTGAGCAGGTCGAGGTAGCCGCTGCCGAAGTCACTCATGATTACGAGTTGAGGTTTGTCAGCGGTTACTTCAGCGATGATTTTGTCATCCACCCACTGCATGACGCGAATCCGAAACCTTGCACCTAAACGCTGAAGCATCTTAGCTACGACGCCCGCTGCCGCTACGCCGTCAGCGTCAAGGTGAGAGAAACAGCTTATGAAACCGTCTTTAGCAGCTACTTCGTTAATTACTTTCGCGGCTTCTTCTGCTTGGGCAAGAAACTTCTGGATACTTTCGGGCTGCTGCACCATGCATGAGTCACTTCTGCTTAAAAGGTCGCTAATTGGATTTAAAGCTGGCGTATTGAATCAATAGAAGAATAAATTATGTTAGGAAATGAGGATGTTTAGGTTACGGAGGCAATTTTTGCTACGTACTTAAACTTCTTGTCAAGAACACCTTCACGCTTGTAGTAGCGGCTGAGCTTGTGAATTCGGGCTTCGATGATTTGCATGTTGCGTTTATTGTGAAGATCTTTCTTGTTTTTGTCCATGTGAACAGCCATCGCCTGTGCCTTCTTCATAAGGTTAGCGAGGTCTTCTGGCATTGGGGGTGTTAAGCCTGCAGCTTTTAGCGTGTCACTTATGCTTTTGCCCGTGATCGGCTTAACCAGTGGAATAGCGTATTGGTCGCGCAGAATGGTGCCTATGGCGCTCATGTTGTGGCCTTCTTTGGCGAGTTTTATGATGAAGGCTTCTACTTCTTCAGGCTGGTACTTGCACCAGCTTGGTGGGCGCTTGCTGACTGGGCGAATCGAATGTGATTTTCCTTTTTCTTGCTTTGGCATCGTTACACCTATTTGTGCACCTAAACCACATCGCACGGATATTTAAAAGTAGCTAGTCTCGGTGATGGAAAAATAAAAATCTAGCCGTTGATTATGGAGTTTTACCACCAGCGGTCATGCCTGTACACTGCCCTTGAGAAGTGAATTATGCCCCGCACGACAAGAGATACGCCAATGAGTATGATTAGCGCGGTCCAGAACTGGAACCACCCCTCCAAGGTACCATTCAGCAGGAGCAACTGTGCCACTATGGCGCCGCCGAACCAGAAAATTAGGTTGCCAATGGTTTCGGAGATTCTACGGAATGGACTACGGTAAAACAGGCGCAGTGCCAGGATTGCGATTTGGAGCACACCTATACCCGTCATGAAGTTGAATACCGCAGCGTAGACGCTAAGGTGCTGGGCTGGATGTGCTGGCGCAGGCAAAAATAGTGCTTCATAGTTTTTAACGGTGAAGTCGCTGAAGAAATCAATCAGCTTCTCCGGGATACCCGGCGTCAACCCAAAAACTGCACCCAAGATAATTAAGAAGCCTCCTACGGCTACTGCAGTGATTAAGCCTTCGTTCATGGCTCTTTCTCGGAGACTGGGTTGAGTCATCGCTGTTCATTTTTCTATTCTGAGATGTTACTATTTAATTCTTTGTCGAACAAAAAGGACACAAAAAGCAGTGTCAGGGCATGTTAGTCCACACAGCTACGATTTCCCAATCCACCACAGTCCCCGAGTGATAAATTGAAAGTATGGTGGTTTGAGATTGTGTTGGGTACAACAGGGAGCGACCAGTCGAAGAGGTGAAGCCGTTTTGGAATGTGCCGCCTTCTAGTGGACTGGTCATGTTGATGAGAACTTCGTGATTGGAGCCGTAGCCGACTACATGTAAACCCGCATTGTAAGCTGTTGTGACGCCTACGTTGGTTACTTCGCCTCTAATGTAGAGGTAGTGCTCGTTTGTACTGTTGTCAACTAAATCTTTAATGCCCAACGCTGTGGTTAGCGACGCAGTGTATTTGCTTAGTTGGTCTTGTAGGTCTTGGATTTGCTCGTTGAGGCTTTTCACGGTGGCGTTTAGGCTGTTGATTTGACGCGCTTGGTCGATGATTCGGCTGTTCTGCTCGTCAATCTGCGGAATATAAACAGTGTAGATTAAACTTGCAGCGCCGACTAACGCCGCAACCAACAACGCTATGAATATACTGGTTACACTAACTCGTGCAGTTTTGTTCGCAATCAAGGGAGCTCAACCGCCTCTTTTCTCATGAAAGCGGCGTCACAATATAACATTTACTATATTACTAGCATAGCTACTTACCACTGTACCATTCAGCGAACTTCCGAATCGCCGCCGCCCGATGAGAATACCCGTTTTTTTCGGCTATGGTCATCTCGGCGAAGGTTCTGATGCACCCTTTTGGCTGGAAAATTGGGTCAAAGCCGAAGCCTGATTTGCCCTGCTCAGTCCGCTCCACATCGGTAATTGTACCTTCTACTTCGCCTTGGAAGCAAAGAGGCTGGCAGCTGTGTTCGCTGTCGCAGAAGGCGATTACGGATTGGAATCTGGCGCTGCGGTTCTGGACACCTTGCAATAGTTTTAGGATGCCGCTATTATGAATTGTACGGTAAACGTAAGCGGCGTATGGACCGGGGAAACCTTCAAGGGCGGCGATGAATAAGCCTGCGTCTTCCACAAAAATCGGCAGTTGGCAACTTCGGTAGGCGTTTAGCACGCTTTTCTCCGCTATTTCTTGGAGACTCTCGCTTTGCACTTCGTCTCCTTTTAGCTTCAACATGCCGACGGCGATGCCTTTAGCTGAGAGGATGCTGCGTGCCTCGCGGAACTTGTTAATGTTGCCTGTGGCGAAAAAGACAACTTTGCCCTTGAACTGGAAGTTATTGCTTGCGTTCTTCGACATAGCGCCCACGCCTCTCTATTTCGCGGATTTTCTGATAAACCTTTTCAGCCATTTCTTCACCCAAGACGGCGGTGTAGCCTGCTTGGACGGCATGGAAGCATTCGTCCCAAAAGCAAAAATGAGTGCTCTGCATTGCCCGCTTTAGCAGGTGTAAATCTACGCCTTGTGCTTCGATTTCGATGTTTCTTTCGCCTAACCCGAAGTCCACAAAGCATATTCGCTGATCTTGTGTCCAAATCATGTTAGAAGTTGTTAAATCGCCATGAATCAACCCGTTTCGATGCATAAGAGCAACAGATTCACCGATTTTAACACAAACTGCGCGCCTAGAGGCTTTTTCGCTGTTAAGCAACTCCTTGACCCGCTTGCCCTCAACATACTCCATAATTATAGTGGACTCTGGCACCTTAACCATGTAAATCAGCGGCGTCACAACACCAGCTGCCTTTGCCTCATGCATCAACTGGGGTTCATGCGAGGTGCGGTAGCTGCGGATTTGCTCATCCAACTCTTTTGGGCGATACCGCTTAGGGATGCGGACTTTGATGACTGCTTTTCTGCTCTGCCACTCCGCTAAGAAGAGGCTGGCTTCAGCGCCCTTCTTAAACAGTTTAACGCTGGAGACTTTGTCTATTGTATCCATGGCACATCCACCTTGTCTACGCGCCAACGTAGCTTAACCATGCTCTCATCGATAGGTGTCTCCAAGCCGTGTCGATACGCCAGCGTGCCTGTCCAGGCGATCATGGCACCGTTGTCGGTTGCGTACTGCTGTGGAACAACTTTGAATTGGGCGTCATGCTCCTCAGCGATCACTGCAAGCATGGCTTGTAGTCGCTTGTTCGCCGCTACACCCCCTGTAAGCAGTACTTCTTTCTTTTCAGTGTGCGCCAACGCTCGTTCAGTTACCTCAGTAACCATAGAGAACGCATGCTCTTGGAGACTAAAACACACATCCTCAAGGCGCTCTCCCTTTTGCAGCGCAGTTGAAGCCGCCGTAAACAAACCACTAAGCGACAAATCCATCCCCTTTACCACATACGGAAGCGCCACCAATTTTTTACCCTCCAACGCCAACTGCTCGATGGCGGCTCCGACTGGCAAGCCTTTTTTACCCTTTAACCCTGCTTCCCTGCCGAAAACGTCAAGACAGTTGCCCAACGCTATATCGAGGGTTTCGCCGAAAACCCGGTAACGCCCCGACTCGTAAGCGGTAACCATAGTGTTGCCGCCTGAAGCGTATAAGGTGACGGGGTCTTTGGCGCCTGTTTCAAGTTTGCCGATTTCAATGTGAGCGACTGAATGGTTGACGCCGACGAGTGGAATGCCTAGGTATGAGGCTAATGCCCGTGCGACGGTTGCGCCTGTTCGGAGTGAAGGGCCAAGTCCGGGACCCTGAGAGTATGCGATGCAGGTTAATTCCTGAGCTTTGACTCCTGCGGTTAAGAGAGCTTGTTGAAGAACGCTGTCCGCTACTTCGGCATGGTGCCTAGCCGCCTCTCGGGGGTGGATGCCGCCCTCCGCTGGAATGTAGCTGTCAGATTTATTCGCCAAAATATCCCCACTAAACGCTGCTATACCTACGCCAAAGTCGTCTGCTGAGGATTCGATGCCCAAGCAGTAACTGCCCATCTGGCTCCGCCCTTTTTTGTTCATAGGGTTTCAACTGTTTCTGGGGATACATATTTTTATGTGAAACCAAAGCTTATAATAACATATTATTGAGACTGATACTGATATGCCAAAGCGTAACGACCTCGAACAGAAAGCACTCCACTACGTTGTAAATACCGGTTACCAAGGTGTACTTCAATCAGATTTATGGCGCGAACTAGGAGCAAGCAGCAGAGAAGGCTCCCGAGTATCAATAAAGTTGGAGGAGAAGGGGCTTATCAGGCGAGAAAAGGAACTCCAAGACGGCAGATGGACATACCGCCTCTACCCGAAGAGGTTGCCGGCGTCGATTGAAACCATCATCGATTGCCCCTGTCTGCTCTGCCCAGACAATGCACGATGTGACCCCACAACCACTATTTCGCCTAAAAACTGCATAAGGCTTACCGACTGGATACTTAACCTCGGAAAAGAACCACAGACGCCAAGCACAGTAGCAGAACTAGACATGCCAGAGGATGACCCCGACGCCGAAACAGTGGATACGTGAACGAAAAAACGAGTTTTACTACAAAAAAGCCAAAGCTGAAAACTACCGCAGCCGAAGCACCTACAAGCTTGTACAAGCTAACAACAAGTACAACTTCATAAAACTCCATGACATCGTAGTGGATTTGGGCGCTGCACCTGGCGGATGGATACAGGCAGCTAGAAAAATGACGGGCAAACACGGCTTCGTTTTAGGCGTAGACCTCAAACCCATCGAGCCCTTCACGCAGGAGTACATCCGCACCATCGTCGCCGACTTAACCGAGCCCGACATCGCCGAGCAGATATTGTCTTTTCTGCCACGCAAACCAGACGTTGTCCTATGCGACGCAGCCCCCAACGTAACGGGAGTTTGGGAAGTGGATCACGCCCGCCAAATCGACCTGGCACAGAAAGCTATGGAAATCGCCAAGTGCATCCTTAAACCCGGCGGCAACTTTTTCGTCAAAGTCTTCCAAGGCGACCTACTGGACCAGTTCATCTTAGATGTCAAAGTCAACTTTGAAGAAGTCAAAATCGTCAAGCCCCCAGCAAGCAGAGCCAAAAGCAGCGAAGAATACCTCTTAGCGCTGGGCTTAAAAGAGCAATTGTAAAGAAAAACAGAAAGCTAATTCAGCACCACCCCCTCTTCTTTTCGTTTGGTGAATTGTGTGAGAGTTATTTCTGCGGATTCAGGCGCTGCTTTGCTAGATGAGCAGTTTAAGCCGACGCATATGGTGGCTTCTGTTGCGGTTTTGGTTGAGCCGCCCTATCGTGAGCCGTCAACGCGTGTGGCTGAGGCGATTTTTAGGGAAGTGGATGACAGCTTAGAGGTAATTGTGCATGAAGCTGAACTCTGCCAAACCCTGCTATGCACAGTTAAAGCGGATATTGTGCATTTGGACCTAACTTTAGGCGGCGTCACAGTTGAAGACCTCTCCCCAGTTGAGCTTCTAAACACGCGAGCATCTAAGACTGGGCGACAGAACATCCTCAAAATTCTGCCACGACTAAGAAAAGTCGCTGGGGAAATTAAGCGGCTATACGGCATCGACATGCTGGCTATCGGCAAGGAGAGTGTGCCTGTGCGGGTTGCGGAGTTAACGGTTGCAGCTGAAGCGGTTCTTTTTGCTTCCAAGCGGGCTGTGCAGGATGGGAAAGCTGTGCTTTTGGGTTTGCCCCTTAATTGTCAGCCACTGGTGCTTGATGACCGTGTTGATGTGCGTTCGCTTATCGCTGGCGAGTTTGACCTCAGAAGCTACGCAAACTCTGCAGATGGCATCTTGACAAAGGTTAAATTCACCGAAACCTTAAATCCAGTGGCAAGAGGTTTTCGAGCCTTAAAAATAACGCCGAAGATGTGACACGATGAATTACCCTCAGTTCTGGCTAAGCGCTTCTAAAAGACGCAAACGGATCTACTCGGTAAGCTTCATGCTTATACTTGCCGTTTCAGCAACAGCACTGGGTCTGCTGGTTCCAATGGATCCAGCAACGGCGAAGATTATAACTGACCAGCTAAACGAAACCGTAACTCAGGGCAGAGCCAACGGCACACTTAATCAGGACATATTCTTCAACAATTTCCTGCTCTGCTTAGCTATGTTTATTCCGCTGGCAGGTGCAGCATTTGGGCTACTGATACTGTTCAATACTGGTCAAGCGTTTAGGGCCGTGTTTGAGGTTCAGGCTGCAGGTTTAACGAATCCCTCTGTGACGCCTACGCCTCTTCCAAGCATATCCCCATCTATAGCAGTTATAGCGTTGATAGGAGTGGGCGCAGTGTTCCTGCTTGAATACGTCTCTTACTCCATCGGCATGACCGAGAGCATATGGCTATTCCGCAGACTACTACAAAACAGATGGAGAGGCGAACTAAAGTACATGTTAATCTTCATGGGCACAGTCGCGCTGCTACTGATAATAGGCGCAGTGGTCGAAACCTACACCATAGGAATCGAAGCCCTAATCACCTAAATTTTTCAAAATTTCCAAACTAATATCCAAAGCTTTGACGCTATGCGTTAAGGCACCCATACTGATTATATCCACGTTTGCGGATGCATACTCCAGCAGGTTCTCGGCGGTTATACCACCGCTAACTTCCAAGAGCACCTTCTCAAACCCTGCCTTCCGCAACTTCTCAGCCGTTTCCTTGGCCTGTTTAGGCGAGAAATTATCCAGCATCACAATGTCTGCGCCGACTTTTGCGGCTTTTACCGCATCCTCGGGGCTGGTTACTTCAACCTCGATTTTTTTGGTAAAGGACACGGCTGCTTTGGCTTTTTTGACTGCCTCTTTTGCGCTGCCCACAATAGCGATGTGGTTGTCTTTTATCAACACCATATCGTCAAGATGCAGCCGATGTGCGTCTCCGCCGCCTATGAGTACGGCTTTTTTGTCGAAGTAGAGCAGACCAGGAGCTGATTTGCGTGTGGCGGCTATTTTGGTTTTCACCTTTGCACATTCAAGCTGTTCGACTAGGCTTCGGGTTTTGGTTGCTATGCCGCTCATACGTGAAAGAAGATTAAGCAGCGTGCGTTCAGCTGAGAGGATGGTTCGGGCGTCTCCCTGAATTATCATGAGGACCTGTTTGTTGGAGATTTTTTCTCCGTCAACAACTTTTGCTTCCACTTTAAGCCCCAAGTACTCAGCTAGAATTGTTGCTTCTTCGATTCCAGCGACTACTCCGTCGTCTTTGGCTAATACTTCTGCTTTTGCAGGGGCGTTTTTGGGAATTACTGCAGCTGCGGTGACGTCGCCTTCCCCTAAGTCTTCGGCGAGGAACGCTTTGAGCTTCTCTTCCACGAACCGTTTAGGCACAAACATGCTTTCTAGTCATTCAACTTCCGCTTAAAAGCACTTGCCTTTCCAAGGGTTTAACCAAGCTATAGTTCAAATATTATCGATTACTTAACAATCTTTTATGCGAATACTGCTCAGTTGCGCCGAGTTAGGGTTAGGTCATGTTTCACGTATTATCCCACTCGGTAAAAGGCTAGAGCAGCATGGGCACGAATTGTTCTTTTTTAGCGGAGGCAAAGCCTACGAGTTGCTTCAGAAGGAGTTCAAGAATGTTTCTGAAGTCACGCCGATTTCATGGTACGAAAATTCTCACGGAATTTTAACTTCGGCGTCGCTGCTAAACACACTAATACCGTTGCCGCTTTTCAACAGTGAACTCAACAGGTTCGAAATGAAGAATTCTAACGCCTACGAAACCATCCATCGCTATTACGATTTGAGACAGAACATCCTAGACATTTCTCCTGATATACTGGTTTCAGACGGAGACATCAACGCCCTACGCCTCGCCAGCAGATGGAAAATCCCCGCAGTCTACGTGGAAAACATGATTCGCCCAGGCTACGGCTTTTCTTCTCTGCTTAGCCCGGGGGAGCGCTTCATTGAACGCTACTATAAAGTCTGCAAAAAAATTGTTATCCCCGACAATCCACCGCCCTACACTGTATCAGAGTACAGCATCGGCGACTTGGAGCATATGGGCGTTGCAGACAGAACCGAATACGTGGGAAGCTTCGTTGACACCAAGCCCGAGTGGGGCGCTGGAGAGCATGTGTTTGTTCCCATAAGTGGACCCGTCGGCACCAGAGGCAAACTGCTAAAGACGGTGCTGCCTGTGCTGGAGAAGTTTAAGGGAAAATGTATAATCAGCCTCGGCACCCCCGGCAAGAAAGTTTCAGCTAAAATCGCCAACTATGAACTCCACACGTGGCTCTCAGCCGAAGAACGCCGACATGCGATGCTCAATGCGAAGTACGTGATTTTCAGCGGCGGACACGCCACCTGCTTTGAAACCATCAAGTACGGCAAACCCAGCATCTGCATCCCCACCCAGCCCGAGCAGTTGGGCAACGCGGCGAAACTGGAAAAGATGAAATGCAGTATAGTCGCCAAAAACGAGAACCAACTCCAAAAAGCCGTAAACACACTCGAAACCGAACTTGACGGCTACAAAAAAAACGTCGAAACCCTAAGCAAATTCTCAGGCAAGTTCCGCGGCTTAGACAGAGCAGTCGAAATCATCGAAAGCATACATGACTAAAGCTATTTTTTGAGGCTCATCCGCTTGACTGCGCCTTTTGGGGCTTCTTCCTCGAAAATTATTCCTTTGAACTTGTAGAGCTTCGTGTTCTTGGTTAGCCAACTGTCTGGTGGCAAACCTGCTTTCATGCAGCATTGGCAGAGGAATTCTTCTTCGCCCCAACCCCACTCGATCGGCACCTGAGGCAACAAGAGACCCTTGCGCCATCCCTGTTCGATGATTAAGCCGTCTTCGCCGACCTTGATTTTTTTGACGTAGTCTTTAGGGTTATCGGTATGGACCTGCTCGGGAGGCGTTAAGACGCTGACTTCGAAGATGACCCTGTCAAGTTCTGAAGAGCCCATGGGTTCGAAGCGTGGGTCCTCGGTGGCTGCGTTAATGGCTGAATCGATAACTGCTTCGACTAGCGGCGTTGTGGGGTATGGGTAGCCGATGCAGCCCCTTAGCTCCTTCTCTCGGCCACGGGGGATGCTGATGGTGACGAAGACGCCGCATTTCTCAAACAGCTTCGCGGGTGTATCTTTGGGCGGCTGGTTTCTCTTGCCGTTTTGCAGGTAAACCTCTACGGTGCTGCGGGCTAAGTGAACGAGAAATTCTCCTTCTTGCTGAGAAAGCTCAAACGACATAACTGTGCCTCCTTAAGCCTGTTACCTAGTGGTTAGTGGAATAAATAAAATTTGAAAGGAAAGGGAAAGTTTAGAATTTGGTGGATTCTTCTGTGACGCCGTCTTTGGTGATGATGAGGAAGTCTACGCCGTCGCCGCTCATTGAGTCACGTGCAATGGCTGATTTTATGGCTCGGGTTACGAGGTCTTTTGCTTCTTTTAGTGTTATGCTTTCTTTGTATGATTCTTCTATGACGCCGATGGCGATTTCAGTGCCTGAGCCGACTACTGCGTACTTGTCTGGGATTAGTGAGCCTAAAACGTCGAGGATGTAGATGGATGCGCCTTCTTCGTCTAAGCCACCCACGATTGTCTGTGTGAAGAGTGGCGAGTAGCGGCGGTTGAATAGAACATTTGCGAGGAGTTTTGATGCGCTGCGGACGCTGATTGGTCTGCCTACGTCCATGCTGTAGAGGTTTGCCTGCGCCTCCATTTCTCTTGCGAGAATCTGCATGTCACCGACTAGGCCAGCGCATGCGACGCCGATGCGGTCTGTTACTTTGAAGACTTTTTTGCCGCCCTTGCTCATGATGAAGTTACCGTAGGTAACACGTTTTTCAGCTGCAAGTAGGACTCCGCCGTGGAAGACGAGGCCGACGGTGGTTGCGCCCGGCATCCAGGGCATGCCTGGTTGGGCTTGGTTGGGTTGAGGCTGCTGTTCCTGCGCCTGAACTTGCGGCATGAGTGGAATCTGCGGTATTTGAGGTAACTGTGGAATTTGAGGTCCATATTCCATAATTTTTTCGCCTTTTCGGGTGGGTATTACACAAGACAATCTATTAAGGTTACTTATAACCATTATACAACTCGGGAAGGTCGTATGAGTGAGGGAAAACAGCTGCAGTGCCGAATATGCGGCAAACCCATCGGTTATGTAGCTATAACAGCGAGAAGCATCATGGAGCCAAAACCTCGAACAGACAACATAAAATTGGTAGGCACCTGCATGGATTGCATGAGGAAAAACGAGTTTTTCGTCAAAACCTTTTAACCCAAACCACCCAGATATGGGCGTAGTGCTGGGTTTGATAGAAATCTACCTTCAAAACCTCGGCGGCGTCAACTTCGGCGTAGCATTCGATCAACAGGGAGTTTTAGCCACAACTTTTAGTGCAGACCAAAAAACAGCGCTCAAAAGTATCTTGGCACATTTGCCCTTTGGCGCACCCTTCCAAGTTTTCCCTGAACCCAGTGCCCCAGCTAAAACGGCGCTTCAAACCCTAAAAGACATCTACGACGGAAAAGACACAGCCCAAAAACTCAACCTATCCACATCCAACATGCCAGCGTATACCCAAAAAGTCCTCAAAGCCACCGTAGCCATACCCGTCGGCTACGTCACCAGCTACGGAGCCATCGCCAAAGCAGTCGGCGGGGGACCCCGAGCAGTCGGAAACGCCATGGCATGCAACCGCTTCCCCATCATCGTGCCCTGCCACAGGGTTGTTAAGGGCGATTTGGGGTTGGGCGGCTACGGAGCAGGCGGATTGAAGGTAAAACTGGAATTTCTGCGCAGAGAAAAACGGGGCTACACCAAGCCAAAGACCGTTGAGGCCTGCGGAGGCCAACTCCACTTAGTCCCCGTCGAGCAGGTACTGGCAAAGCTTGCTTGAGTGCGATCGTTCCTGTCTGAGGTTTTAACGGATTGGATTCTGGATTAGTTTTAAAAGAAACGCTAAACGTAGCCAAGACTAGGCATTTCGACATCTATAGATTACATCATCGATAAAGGCTAAAGTTTTTAACGAGAATAAGGCTAGAACGGCGACCAAACGCACATTCGCGGTTTACATGTTGACAAACAAGGTATTGTTGTTGTGTTAAAAGCCTTCTTTCAAAAGGGAAAAAGAAAGGGATTCGCAATGTTATTTTTGCTACCAGACGTAAACACCGACAATTGTTGTGTCTGCGCCGACATAGAAACTTGAAGTGATTTGATTGCCATCTTGGTACGTTGCACTGTATGTCCACCATGCGCATTGAGATGGATAGGACACAGTATGCCACCCCTCAGTTAGTGTATATGGAGTGCCACCAAGTGATGCATAGTAGTTCGCTCCGCCGTCAACATTGATTTGCAGAGACCCATCAACATTCCAAGGATTCCAAAAAGCGAATGTCGCAGTATGTGTAACAGCAGGAGCAAAAACACCTGTAATTGTCCCACTACCAACTACCGTAGCTAGTGACGTAGGACTGTAAGCATTCTCAAACCAGATGTTATTGTAGTTGGAGGACTCCCAGTGGTCAAAAACATAACCAGCGTTTGGATATGCATGCATAGGATAGTAATTATTTGACCAATAATTTGTTCCAGCAAAATCAACACTGCCATAATTATTGTTGTTGCTCTGAATTGTCACTACGCAATATGGGTCAAAGTAGGCTGTCAATGTTCCATTGGCAGTTAATGGAATAGTGGCAGGATTACTATAATAATTGACGCCATTGAAGTTGAAATGGTCAAAAGCATAGCCAGCTTCAGCTTCTACGAGAGCCGGGCGGTTAATGACTTTGGTGGTGAAGGGTGCTGAGCTTATGCTTTCTCCGTCTATTTTGAAAGAGCATGAAACAGGGTTGTTATTTGTATCGCGAGATTGGAATGTTACTGTTTGTTGACTGTTTTAATGGAAGTTTACCGTTTATATCGCTTAAGTAGACCAACTTCAATGTGCTTTCTATATATGTAGCTGTTACTCTCAGACTGCTTTGCTCTGAAGTTAGCTTAATATCTGTTACTTTTTCAGGCGAATTAAGAAACTCACTACTTCTGTTGAAGTTATCGCTCGCACTATAATTATCTGTATTAATGCCTATGACATCCTTAAGAATTACAATTGTTTGATTATCGGGTTGTGCTGCTTGGACAGATGGAACTAAAGATGCACATACTACCAAAATTAACATCAACACAAATATCTTTATTAAAAAGGGGTTGGCTTTGGTTTTCAGTTTCTGGCTCATTTGGTAACCGCTCTGTTTAGTTTTATGACCGAATAAACAAATGCTTTTTTATGGGTAGCTATTTTAGGTAATGGATAATTATTTTTTTAAAAAAACAATTCCATCTTTGCGTTCAAACATTTAATCGTTTTCTGAACAATTCAAATTTTTTATTATATTTTCTCCTCATGTTTGCTATTGATTAGTATTAAAAATGTTAATTTATGATGCATTGCTGCTATTCAGCAGTTTTGCGAATTACTTATGCTATTAGCGAAATTTCACTTATTCAATCCCGTTTTTCTATAATAGTAGAAAAAGCCAATGATGGCTCCAACCGCTGATATTAATATGCTGACTATAATCAAAGACGTCGTTGTCAATGGATTTTCTGGTTTGTTCGTCGGATTTGACGTAGTGATAGTGTTCTTTTCAATGTCATAGGGGTAAATGAGTGGGTGGTGATCAATGTTATTTTTATCTAAAATGTATGATGTATCTCCCACGCCTGTGTTGGTCTTTTCTGAAGCATTAGCATATTTGGTTTGGTAATCAAACCAGTAGTTTCCAACTGAACCATTATCCCAAAAGTTAGCTGAAAAGATTTCAATGAATTTTACATCGCTATTATTACAACGTAAAATGTTATTAGCGAAAAAAAGATTCGAACTAGACCAATCCATTATAAATATTCTTGATATATTGCACTTTGAAATAATATTGCTTCCACGCCATAAAATTAATCCGTCAACATTGCTTTCAGTGATGATATTAGACCCCGAATCGCTATTAACTCGGAGGTCTTTCTCAGTTTTTATGTTAATAATTGAGCAATTTGAAGCAGCCAAAAAGATGCTTGTAGGGCTAGTACCAATAACTTGAAGGTTTTTCGCAATCACGTTGTTCACCTGTAGCAGTCTTAAACCTGAATTGGCGTAAACGCCCGACGCATTAATGGTGTGCCCAGCACCGTCAAAAATGATGTTACTGCAGTCTATTCTAACAGAGTAGTTGTCTATGTCTGCGGTCAATGTGTAGGTGTTTCCATCTCGAATTATCAAGTCGGAGTCGGGGGTTTCTTCATTAGATGGTGGCACTTGGCAAACTGCTATTGTACCGTCGCTTTTGATAGTCAACTCGGGCAAATACTTAAGGTCCATGGCTGATGATTGCGAATCAGCTAACTGAAACCCTGAGAATAAACCGAGAAGACCGACAAGTATCAAAGCTGAAATTTTTTTATTCAAATGTTCATCCAACATTTATCAGTTCAGTTTTTTGGTTTGTCTATATTTAAGTTTTTTAGTCAAGATTTCTTGACTGACCAATGCGGCTTCTTAGTAGGTTATGCAAAGAACTAGTAAGCAACTTTGCTGTTTGCGAAAGGGGCGTTGTACAACACCCACAACCAGCAAGCAGTCACCCACAACTGCAGAATGCAAATCTGTTTGTTCTGCTTTAAGCCTAAGAAGAAGATGTGCAAGGCACACTCTGCCATATCTTCTATTTTAAAAAAATAAAAAACAAACCCCAACTGGAGAGTTTAAGTGCGCAAATATTAAATGCCGCCAGCCCCCACCTCTGAGCAGAGGACAAAGCAGTGACTAAACGCGGACTCTACGTCGGCAGATTCCAACCCTTCCACCTTGGACACTTAGACGCCATCAAATACGTTCTGGAACGGGTAGACGAGTTGGTAGTGGTTATTGGCAGCGCACAGTACAGCCACAACAGCCACAACCCTTTCACCGCAGGCGAGCGGCTGGTTATGATTCAGCATGCACTTCTGGAATGCGGCGTTGACGTAAGCAAAGTGTGGATTGTTCCCGTGCCCGATGTCCACCTGCATATGCTCTGGGTAAGCGCAGTCGAAGGCTACACGCCCCGCTTCGAAGTAGTTTACTCCAACGAGCCCCTGACAAAGCGTCTATTCATGGAAGCAGGCTACAACGTCAGCAAAATCCCCTACTTTGACCGCGAAATCTACTCATCCACTGTTATCCGAGAAAAAATGCTCAAAGACGGAAACTGGACGGAACTCGTACCAAAAAGTGTCAAAGAATTCATTTTAGAAATTGACGGCGTTAACAGACTAAAGGATTTAGCTCGAACCGACCGCGTAACATCCTAAACAACCATAACATCTGGTTGCGCCCTGTGCCAGAACCGCCAAGCCAACACATAAGTCACGATTATGATTACCAACGCGGCGAATACGCCGTAGATGTCGGCTGAGAATGCAAAGAAGTTGTTGGATACGTGAAGCAGCACCGCAATCAGGTAGTAGGGAACTGGATTCTTTTTGGCAACTCCATAAGCGGCTATTATTGCGCTGGAAGCGTGGAATATAACGCCGGGTAACCTGACAAGGAACGGGACATCGTTAAAAGCCACGTACTCGACAAGTTCCGCGATACCAAAGCCCAAACCGATTAGAAGCCCTAACGTAACTATGGAACGCTCAGTTTCGCCGTGACGATAAAACAACGGAAAAACCTTTGCCAACTCCTCAATGAAAGGCGCCAAAACAACAACCAGCAACCAAGCCGAAGCGGGAAACAGAGTCTCATAGAAAACAGCAAAAGGAATACTCACAACAATGCCTGATGCAAAGAAGAAAACGTATTCTCGCAAGTTGGGCTTATGGATTGGTATTACGCATTGTGGCTGCTGCTCGGTGGGTTGAAGCTGATTTTCCAAAAGCAGGGCTCCTTCAAATTAAAGAACGGGCTTCTTATTTATCTGCGTTGCTTAGAAGCCTGAGGCTACTGGGTTTTGAGGTTTTATGATTTCCCTAAGAAGCACCGTAGCGTAGCATCCACGGAGAAGCATGAAACTAACCTGCACCGAGCCACCCGCAGCTTTTAGCAGCTTGAAATCTTTAACTGGCGCAGCCGCCGTGCGTAAACCACCTTTGCCGCCCACACGGGACAACTCGTTTAGCCGAACAGGATTCTGGTCCAGCCCCTCCGCAAAGAGCACTTGCCGCTCAATCTCACCCATAACGCCGCCTGAAAGCTTCTGCCGCAACCCAAAAATCGGAAGCGCCAAACGCATCTTCCCCAACTTAATCGCCTCGTTAACCTGAACCAAATTCTCAGAGGTAACTGTCTTCTCCATTGAAGTCATGGGTAGCCCTGTTCGCTCCACCCCAACCACGAAATCGCCCTCCACCACCGCATTAAGCGGCAGATTATGCTTTAATCGTTCACTGAGGAAGCGGTTAAAGAGGTAAGATTGATGCGCCTGAACAAAAAGCGCCTGAAGCTTCAGCGGCAGCCTGCGGAATGCACCTACATAGTCAGTTGGGTTCTCAGCCAAGTGCTGAAGCATTAATCGTTCGAATCGAAGTTGCTTGGGGAAGGCATCGGAGGCGTGTTTGAAGTTGTGGGTGTCCTGTAGTTCCTGTCGTGCCTGTCTTGAAGCTGGGTGCTCATGTGGGCTGGGTTTAGCCAGAAAAAGCATCGCCGCCTCCTCAAAGGAACCCTGCGCGAGGGCTTTGCCGACGAAGTGTGTAATGGGTCGGGTGGTACCGAAGCGTTGGTGCCCAAAAAAGTTCGGGATTCCCCCTATTGCGCTGATTTGCTGCATGGTCTGCTCAATACGCTCGCTAGCCGCCGCTTCGGATGCTTCGGAGTCTTTGATTGTGATCGTGAAGTTGTTGCCTAAGAGGTAGAACAGCGAAAGCATCTCCCGCACATACCCAATCGGGGCAACCTTAACGTCGGTAACATCAACCTTCGCCGCTTCTTCTACAGTCACGTTTTCGATGGTGATGTGCTGGGCGGTGACGGCTTTTGCATCCTTTATCCCCGCAAACTGCACTCTACACTGGTCAATGCCCAGCGATTTGGCAACGTTCTTGGCGGCGACAAAAGTGTCCCAGTTACGCTTAACAAGGAGACAGAGCAGAAACCGCTGCCTCTGCGCCGAGGAGCCAATAGCACGAATCGGGACTTCTCCGCTGATGCTGGCTTTTGCGCCGTCAACCAGAACCTCTTCCACAACAAAGTCGTCAACTACCCTTTTTATTGCGCCGCCGATGCCCTCCGTTGATGTGGCATACGTGTCCATTCCAAGCAGCGTGTCAACTTCGGGTATCAGCAAAAAAATCGCCTACAGCAGCTTAAGTTTACCTGTAAGCCTGTCTATCATTTGGGCTGGAGCAGGTCCGATACCGAGGCATGTAATTGAGCCCTCTGGAATCTGAGTTAAGCCTCTGTCAACAATCAGAGCATGGGGCAACCCTAGGTCTTCGGCTGCTTGCTCCAACTCGCACAGCTCTTTTTCGGTTTGAACTTTGAGGGCGACCTTTTTTTGTCCCTCGTAGAGCCATGC
>JBNIDR010000013.1:0-2935 GCA_050108155.1 Bathyarchaeia archaeon
AACTTGTCAATGCAGGTCACACGCCGGGAAGTGCTCAGGTGTTAATAGAAGCGGATGGCAAGCGTTTCCTCTATACAGGCGACTTCAATACTGAAGATAGTAAACTTCTTGCGGGTGCCTCGATGGATTATGGCGACTTGGATGCAGTGGTTATAGAATCGACGTATGCTGATTCTGACCATACTGAGCGTGGTCTGCTTGAGAAAAAGTTTGTTGAATCGTGCACTGATGTGGTGGAGACGGGTGGAACGGTGCTTGTGCCTTCCTTTGGTGTTGGCAGGGCACAGGAAATGGCGTGTATCTTAGCGGCTAATCATTTTGAGTACCCTATTGTTCTTGATGGTATGGCGCGTGAGGCAAGTCGTGTTGTTATGAATTATAAAGAGTTTTTAAGAGATCCTAAGCTTTTCATGAATGCAATGCATACCTGCGACTGGGTGGAGGGTTGGCGTGATCGACGCAAAGCGCTCAAGACACCCGGCGTTATTATATCTACTGCCGGTATGCTCAAAGGTGGGCCCGCCGCGTTTTACCTTTCAAAACTGGGCAAAAAAGCCATAAACGCCGTGTATCTGGTCAGCTACCAGATTCCCGGTACTCCTGGTCATGAGTTAATGGAGAAAGGTGTCTGCACTTTGGATGGCAAAGTCCGTAAAATCAAGGCGCAGTACCGTCACTTCGACTTCAGCAGCCACTGTGGTGCATCCAGATTAAAAGAAGCGCTCGCTAAACTTGGTGGCAACCCAAAAGTCTTCATGGTTCACGGCGCTGAGGGTAACTGTGAGTTGTTTGCGGATTGGGCAAGAACAGAATTGGGGTTGGATGCTGTTGCTCCTCGTACTGGTGACTCTTTCGAAATCTAGTTTTAGGCAGAGATTATGCGGGTTGCTGTTTTAGGAATTGGGCAGGTAACGCCTGAAATTCTGGAGACGGTTGCAGAGGGCTTAAGCCGAATTTTTCCCAATACCGTTTGTACGGTGCTGAATGAGTCGTTAGCTTTGCCTGCCGATGCTTTTGACCGTAGGCGTAGCCAGTACAGTTCAACCTCTATCCTGTTTGCGCTCCGTTCCTTCGTTGCTGAGAACAAGGGGTTTGACCGCTTTCTCGGAGTGGCAGATGTTGATTTATATGCTGCCGATTTGAATTTCGTGTTCGGTGAGTCTTTTGCCTCGGGTAGGGTCGCTGTTGTTTCTGTTCGTCGGCTTTTTCCACAGTTTTATGGTCAAGATGAGAACTTTGCAGTGTTTAGTCAGCGAGTTATAAAAGAAGCTGTGCATGAGTTGGGGCACACGTTGGGTTTGCATCATTGTCTAGAGAGCTTTTGTGTCATGCGTTTTTCTAATAGCATCTTTGAGGTGGATAAAAAACAAAGCTTATTCTGTGACCAATGCTATCTAAATGCTTCAGCAGCCATAAAAGACATGGGGCATTGGACATGACTGAACAGCAAATTCAACCCCAAACGCCTCAGCAGCCCCCAAAGGCTCAGGCGGAGGACAGGTTTAAGTTCGAATTTAGCTACCTGTTGCCGATACTGGGAAGTATGCTGTTTGGTTTACTGTGTGCTTTTCTGCTTTCGTTGCAGCCAGAAGAGATTATCCCGCCTGTCACGCCTGTTCCAGAGACAACGCCGGGTGCACCAGTGGGAAACGCCATATACTTCGTTGTTCTGCTAGCAGCCGCTGCTTCGGTGTTTTATCTTCTGCTTAAGCGGAGGAGTAAAAAGATAATCAAAGGTCTAATTGTGGCTGCGTTAACGACAGCGTCGCTTTTGCTTTCATTTTTTTATCTGTATTCAATCTTTGATTACTTCGCTCCTGAATGGATTGACCTAATACTGCCCTTGATGGTAGTTATAACCGTGTTTTTTGACCTTGCAATATTTAAAATGGGCAGCAACGTGCGCAATGTTGTCTTAATCTTGCTGGGCGGGGCATTGGGCGTGTTTTTCGGAAGTGCGATTCCGTGGTGGAGTGCAGTTGCAATTTTGCTGTTCTTGGCAGTTTACGATGTTGTCGCAGTTTACAAGGGGCCAGTGGGCAAAATTGCTCAGTCAGGTTCGGGTCTTGATGATTTGCAGGGTTTGAGTTTCTCTTACAAAGACATTCAGATGGGTTTAGGCGACTTGGTATTCTACTCGATGCTTATGGGGTTACTGTTTAAAACTTTTAGTCCAAGCATTTTCCCTGCGGTAGCGGGTATCGTGGGCATCTTGGCGGGTTCAGTTTTAACCTTCTATATGCTGGAGAAGAAGGGGCTGTTTCCAGGGTTGCCTTTTCCAATTGTTATTGGCTTGGCGGCTGGTTTTGTTACGGCTTTGGTTTTGGGTTTAAGTTTCCCCGCTGCTCTATTCTAACCGCAGCTGCTATGTTGTCTGCTAAAGCTTGTGAATCCGCTTAGGGCCATCGACGATATACAAGTAGTCGACTCAAAAATCGGGGATGTCTGTAGGTCTTTAAGCGGAACTGGCCTGAATAGAGGCCTCTATAGGTTTCTGCATAGAACTTCTAATATGCTCCAAATATCAACGGCAAAGAATTGGCGTTTTTTAAAATATCCTGCTATTTGGGTCAGTTATCTTCGCCGAAACTTTGCCCTTCTTAATCGCTGCCAAAACTGAGTCTACATTAAGCGCTGCCTCAACTTGAGTGTGAACTGCAAAAAGCTCAGACATCTGATGTGCGTCGCTGCCCGCTGTGCCCGGCAAACCCATGCTTCTAGCGAGTTCTTTGGCTTGGGCGTTACCTTCTTTGCTTGTTCCGCCGTTTAGCACTTCAATGGCGTCGACTTTGAGGTTTCTGGCGTACTCCCCCATGCCGTAAGTGCGGAAAGGGTGAGCAACGATGGAGACGCCGTCGATGGATTTGGCGTAGTCAGCTACGTTCTCTGGGCTCCAAGGTTTGGGTGGAAGCTGGTCAGTGCCTAACACGAGCAT
>JBNIDR010000013.1:2985-39213 GCA_050108155.1 Bathyarchaeia archaeon
GATTTCGCAGCCGGGGATGATGAGGATATCGGGGTATGCTGAGGCTAATTCAACTGCGGCTTTAACGCCTCTAACGCTGTCATGGTCGGTTACAGCGGCGATTTTGATGAAACTATGCGCTACCAGCATATCTATGAGTGCTTTGGGTTGGATAAGTGCGTCTGCGGAGTAGACCGTGTGAATGTGAAAGTCAGCGCCTATAGTCGTAGTTGTTCATCTCCAATTGACTGGTTTATAGGTGCTGGATGGTAAAAAAGCTATTTTCTTTTTATGCCCCAAGCTGTTTACGAAGCATCGCCTTAAGATGAGTCAGTAACTCTCTGGTGCCCTCAGAGTTCGCATCAATAGATTCAAAGCCAATTGCCTTTGCCACGCAAGCTTGTTGACATGCCTCTTTGACGGTGTCATCCCAAAGTTTTCTATCGTTAAGTATTGTCACGCCTTGGTAGCTGCTGCGTTGTATGTACTCTGCGGTTTGCTTAGCGACGTAATCAACTGTTTCTGCGTCAAGCGGCAGCGTGGTTTCATGCTGAGAGAGCGGGTAAACCTCGTCAAGCTCCAGTGGAGTAACGCCGAATGGGGCAGCGTAAACACAGACATGCACCTGAGCTGCGAGTTCTTCGCCTAAGCTGCGCATGAGTTGGCGGATTTTCTTCATTTCTGGCGCTTTATGGAATGGTTTGTTGCGGGTTTGCGGCACCAAAAACAGAACCTTTGTTCCTGCGGGTGGCGTGTAGCGTTCGCTTAGGCGTTTACGGTAGTGGGTGATTTCTGGTCTTGCCAATCCCACCGAGTCAAAGTAGAAGAAGCCGCTGCTCTTAGCGGTTGGGCTGTGCTGTTCAAGTAAATCCTCATAGTTTCGGACGCGCTTTAGGGCTGAGAGCAAAGCTGGATGGGCGTGAAGCCGCATCTCCGTGTGCTCCCAAAGTCTGCCATCCCGAATTGCCTGTTTTATGCGGCGAATTTCAGCCATGCAAAGGTACAGATTATGCTCGGCCAGGAAAACCTCGCGCTCCTTAGCGGGCTTTCTCCGCAGCCCCTCGGGTGTTTCGGAGGCGCATCGGGGGCAACTGCATGGGAAATAATCCATCTCGCTAATTCGCCAAGTTCCGTTCTCAGTCATGTAGCGACCTTCGCGGGCGTATAGGGCGTATGCGGCTGAGTCGAAGAGGTCGCAGCCAAGCGAAACCGCCAAGGCAAACATGGAGGGGTGCCCAGCGCCAAAGAGGTGCAGGGGGCGCTCGATAGGGATGCCTTTTCGGCAGGTTAGTATCATGTCGGCAAGTACGTCATAGCGGTAGTTCTCCATGACCTCGGTTGGGCTGCCCAACGCGTGAATTTGAAAAGGCAATGCGCCCATTTCTTTTGCGGAGGACGCAACTAGGTCGAGGTGTCTACCGCCCTGTACGGGTCCGACCCAGAGAATGTCATCTCGGGTTTTTAGGCTGAAGAATTCTTTGGCGCGGCGCAGTGTCTCCGCCACCGTTAGGGTTGCCTGTTCTTTTGTGACTTTCCAGCCAGTGGGAATGTCGAGGATGGTGGCTATGTCGCTGCCTATGGCTTCCTGGTAAGCAACGATTTCTTTCTGGCTGACCTCAACTTCCCCATAGACGAGGATTTGATAGGCGCCGCTATCAGTCATCACAGCACCGTCATAATCGAGGAACTTGTGCAAGCCGCCCATCTCAATTATTTTTTCCCCATAACGCTTCTTGTTAATGTAGCTGTTGGTGATGAGGGCTTGGCAGCCAAAGGTTTCCTTGAGCTTCTTGCAGGAGATGGGTTGACTGTTGGGGTTGATAACTGGGAAAAGCAGGGGAGTTTCCACTGTGGCGGTTCTGGTTTTTAGTTTGCCGATTCTGCCCAGCAGATCTTTTTCTTTTACTTCGAAGATGCTCAAAGCTGTGAAACCTACAATTGAAGCGTGTCTCGCTTATAAAAAATGTTAGCCCCCAAATCTGGGTTGCACAGCGTTGTTTAGCTTAGGATTCTAAATATTTAGTGCTGATTTACAAGCTTTATTAGCAGAATCTACATAGTTGCTGATGTAGTTTGAGAGGGAGAAAAACTTCACTGGCTACGTAGCTTGACGTGTTGGCTCTTAGCATCCCGCGGAAAAATCAGCGCTTGTGACGTGTCGATACTGCAAGGCAAAAAATCATAGCAAAAAAGAACTTACTTGTGTCGACTAGTTTTTGCCTGCTGTTTATTTGTCTGCCCAGCCCTCCGAATAACCACGATTATCAATACTGCAAAGCAGACAGAAACCAGAATCACCACCGCGGTAATCACGTCTGTTTCGCCGAAGCCACCGAATAATGGTGCGTCAGTTGGCTGGATTGTCAGGTAGGGATTAGGCGTTGTGGTTTGGTATGGATCTGGCGTATAGGGGGTGTAGGGAGTTGCGGAAATAGTAGGTGAGGCTGTTGGTTCAGACGTAGCTGTTGATGTTGCTGATGTGGGTGTCGGAGTTGGAGTTGCGGTTGGTGTTGCCGTCGGAGTGGGAGGCGGCGTAGGAATAACGATGGATGTTGGAACAACAGGTGCATCGGCAGGCTGAGTTAGAAACGGCGTGAAAGTTACATTTCCTAAATGAGAATCAAATCTGAAGTCCGAGATTGTCTGGCTGATGCTTGTTTCGTCGGTTGTTCCCCACCAGTTATTGGTGGCATCGACGTTCATGGCGGTCTCCGTTAGATGGACACTTTCGGTGGTGCTATCCAAAATGTTGTTGTAATGGATTGTAGAGCTGCTGGTTTGACCCCACAGGCCAAAATTGTTATGGGCAATCGTGTTGTTTTGGATGTTTGCATCTTGGCTGACTCCAACATTGTTGTATGCAATAGCATTGTTACTAATTGTGACACCATGCGTGTCCTGAGTGTTTATTCCATCATTAACGTTGTTAGCGATTATGTTCTGTTGGATTGTTACTGGCTGAGTTGTGTAGATTCCCGAAAACCAGTTAACGATGGTGTTATCCGCTATGGGCGCGGTGCTCCCAGTGTTGTAAATTCCGCAACCATACTGTGCTCCAGAGATTGTGTTTCCGCTGATTGTAACTAAACCGCTGTTTATGTGAATTCCATCTTGTGCGTTTTGAGTGGAAATAACGTTACCTGTAATTGAAGCAGCGCCAGAATTTACCGTTATAACCGCACTGGATGTGGTGCCCGTTAAGTAGCTGTTAGCGATTCTCGGCGCTCCCCCCTCAACCGTTATGGGTACCGAATAGAAAACGCCATAGTCAATAGCACACGAGGTACTGCTTTGAGCTTTAAAGATTATCTGGGAATTCGAGAAGCCATCGCTTAGGAAGTAAATTTTGTTGGCACTTGACCCTTGGGCGTTAAGTAAACCATAGACTTGAATTTGATAGCCGTTGAGGTGAACAACAACGCCTGATTGAATGTTTAATGTTTCCCCGTTTTCGATGACCAAGTTGCTTGTTAGCGAGTATGGACTATCTGCGGCAGTCCACGTCGTATATCCATTCGGTATATCATAGACGTAGGTTGTTCCTGACACAGTCAATACTGGCAAAGCAACAGCCCAAATTGCTACGAGGCATATTATTGCATATGTGATTTTCTTCAAGCAGACAACCCTTATAAAAGGGGTTTATGAACTGCTTTTAAATTTATTCCAGAATCACCCCCATTGAAAGCCTCTCTACTGTAAATTCCCCCTGAACAGGCAACATATTATAAATAGGATCTTCTAATGCTTGCTTGGTTGAAAAAACCCTTGGCTTGAGATAATGGCGACAAATTCAGACCTCCCCCAGAAGTGTTCACCAGTTAGAAGTCAGCGGAAAACCCGCACACCTAAAACTGAAGCGCTCATTATCGGGTTAATCTTGGCGATTGTCGGCTCTATAGTTGCTGGCTCTTTTGAGAAGGGAACCCTTACCAACTACGCTGGCTTCGGCATGCTTCTTGCCGGAATCGCCTCATTTGTAGTTGGTACATGCTCCATAGTTTCAGGCAACATCGAAGAGCGATTGAGAAGCGAACAACCTGACTTATGCAGAGGTAAACGGCGATTGCCAATCTGTACCAGCATCTGGGTTATTGGCGCTGGGCTGATTCTAGCAGTTATCGGTTCAATGCTTGCCAGCACCTACGACAGAGCACTGCTTCTAAATACTGTGGGGTTTGGTATGTTGTTGGCTGGCATCGGCGTTTCAGTGCTGGGCTTATCAAGCGCCGCATTAGGCACAGTTAGAGTTGAATTAAACCGAACTCGGTCTTCGGGAAATAAGATGCCGCGAACGCTGTTTTTTGATATTATCTCGCTTGGGCTGGGCGTAGTGTTTCTTGTCATCGGCACCATCTTAGCGGGATCTTATGCAAAACAAACCCTGCTCAACGATGTTGGCTTTAGTATGCTAATTTTGGGCGTTGCTGTTCTATCCTTGGGGGCGTCTGGAACGGCAGTCGCTATGCTTAAGGCACGCTTCTACCCAGAAAACGAAAGTGAAGATGCTCCCCCGCGAATAATTTTTGGCAGCATATGGGCGATTGGTATAGGTACGATGTTGCTTATCATTGGCGTAATTCTATCTGGGAACTACGAGAAGAACTCGCTGATGAACTACGCTGGCTTCGGCATGATTGTATCTGGCGCTGGTGTATTCGTCTATGGCCTTTTTGAAACCGCCAAAGCCTCAGCTATGGGTCTCCTAAACTATAGGCTTACCCGTAGCTCTCAAAAACGCGCAAAACGCTTTGAGCGAAACCAGCAAAGCCGCTTGGGGCAATTCAGGATTTTCTGGACAAACATGGTTCGGACAAGCGCTATTTTCAACCTAGCTGGTGTAATTTCTTCTGTGTGCATTTTGTTCTTCGGTCTTTGGCAACTCGACATTATTGTGTCTGGGCCAGTTTGGTATGCAAACCTTGACGGGACTGGCTGGGCTTGGCCTGGTCCAGGTCCTTATGCCGATGAATACTTCCAATGTTTTCTATGGAAAACAACTATTGGGCAGGCGTATGATACCCTGTTTATGCTGATATTTATCTCGTTTATTGTGCTGTTTTTAAGTGCGTACTTCTGGCCTAAACAAGACCGCGGTTTAACTTTGAAGTTGAAAGGTGAGGATGTGCCTCCTAAAAAGCGGCGGTCTAAACCGAAAAAGCAGAGTTCTTCTTCTGGTGAAGCTGAATTGGTTGAGTCTGTTCCTGGTGAGGTTGAGGGTGAGGAGGCAAGTTGGTGTTGATTAGTTTTTTTGGTGTAGTTTCGGTGAACACGTCTGTTGTAGTGTATCGTGACATATAATATTTATATATTGTTGCTGTACCTATTTATATGGCGGCGTAAAACCCGCAATGGTAGTAAACAGGGGAAAAGAAAACGATCATAGCATGTGCAATCATAATTGCAAGCATGAGTGGCTTTGCAGGCATATCTGCACTTGCCGCGCACAGAACACGAAGTTTGTCTCGAAGATTGAATAACAGTAGCCTCCAAGTCGGTGCAGACAAAGAACAAGAAAGCCTATTCAATTAGGCACCTCTTTTTTATATTACCCCTTTCTCTAAATATTCCCTCTAGAAGGGTATCTACATGGTCTGCTCAATCGATATATCCGAGAAACCAAAACTCAACGACCCCATTCTCATCGAAGGCTTACCCGGCATTGGTTTCGTAGCTAACATTACGGCGCTTCACCTCATAAAAGAACTTAAAGCCGTCAGGTTTGCACAGATTTTCTCCTCCGCTTTTCAGGACTTCGCAATAACCGCCGAAGATGGCAGTGCACGTACACCCACAAACGAACTCTACTATGCCAAACGCGGCGAAGGCGAACGCGACTTAATCATCTGGTACGGCAACACTCAAGCGCTCACGACGGTTGGGCAGTATGAGTTAGTCGGCAAGGTTCTCGATATCTGTGTCGATTTAGGCTGCAAATTTGTGATTTCCATCGGCGGCTTCAAAAAAGAAGAAGTTCAACCCATACCCGCCATCTACAGCACTGCAACCGACCTTGAAACGATGCAGCAGGCACTGGACTTAGGCACCAAAGTCATGGTTGGCCACGTTTTCGGCATCGCAGGTTTAACCGTTGGTTTAGCCAGAATCCGGGACCTCAAAGGATTCTCGCTGCTAGTAGACACTTTAGGGATGGATCCAGACGTCAACGCCGCGGAGCACGCCATAATTACACTTGGAAAATTCCTGAAACTAAACGTTGACCTCTCAGGCCTTGAAGAGAGCGGCGAAGAAATCAAAAAGATGCTAGAGTCATTCGGTATCATTCGAAGTATAACAGAAGAAAAGAAGAAGGAAGAACAGCAACTGCGCTGGTTCATCTAAGCCTTACGCTTTTGCGGCTTCGCTCATAAATTGCGCGTAAACTTTTTGTACGCGTTCAGCTGCTGGTCCGGAACCTTCCACGACGCCTTTCTCGGTCAATTTGACTTTATCCATGACCCAGATGAAACCTTGGTCCTCGTAGAGTTTCACCATCGTCGGGAACACTTTTTCTAGTCGGTTAGCGAGAGATTTGAGGTCAAATGGCTTTTCCGCGCTTGCAATAGACATCACTGCTGCGCCGTTGAGGACTAAGCGGTTTAGGAGTCTTCCTGACTCATCTTTCACGTCGGCTAAGGTTAAGCTGAGGTTGTCGGGGTTAATGCCGATAAGTGTGCCGTTGAAGGTTTTTCCGTTTGTTGTGACAACTGCGACAGTTTTATCTGCTAACGCTGCCACTTCTGTAAAGTATTTTCTTTGCGCTACAGACAACTTTCATTTTCTCCTTACTTGGTACATGAGATTGCAATTCACCTATTTATCTTTGATTTTTAAAGCATGTATTGCATGTAAAGATAACATCCAACACCGCCACTCAGGCAAACCTGCGGTTGTTGAAAAAAGCGGAATACTCAACAAAAACATCTATAAGACAATGTTAAACTGGGGCTAAAACTTTTTTCCAGCAGCAAGCTTCTTCTGGATTTCCGAAACGTCGGCTTCAGTGTCGGCTAAAATGCTAATCCATAAGTCAAATTCGGCTTTGGAGATTTCTTTTTGTATTATGCCCTGTTGGTCTCCTGAAAAAAACCGTGAAGCTCCAGACTCGAAGTGTTTGACGTAAAAAATCCTGTCTGCGATGACTATCTGCGAGGAGCAGCCTGCTTTTTCACCTAAGCCATAGTCGATTTGGTACCCCACTGGGATATGCCTCTGTTGGAATCGTGGAGGCGGGTTTAGTTAAGTTTTCGGTTAAATATGTGCCAAAATGCGAAGCAACGCTTGTCGTCGGATGCTACTTTTTGGTTTTTCTGGCGTTTGAGCCACCGCGTTCAGGGACATTTTTAGTTTGAGGTTTTCTTAATTTAAACAAAATGTACGCTGCCGCCACTACAATTATTACACTCACTAAAACGGCGATAACCAGCAAAGTTGGAAAAGGCGCAATTTCGAAGTAAACCGTTTCTTGAGCCTCATTACCAATTTCGTCAATAGCATAGATAGTAACTTTGTGTCCGCCGTTAGACAGTGCAGGCAAAGTAACGTTGCCAATGATTTCCTCTGGCTCTTCTCCATCCAAGCTATAAGATAAAGACGCAACTGTTTCACTAATTGTGAAACTCAACTGAATATCAGATGACCCATAAGATTGGTTTGTAGGCGAAAAAATTGTGATTACGGGTGGTTGTGTATCCACAGAAAAGTACACTGTGTCTGATGATCCCATGTTTCCCGCGGAGTCATTTGCATACATCGTGACATAATGTGACCCATCGGAAAGCCCCGTTAATTTAGTTGTGGAGGTAACTGTTATGTTATTATGTCCGTCTATGCTGTAACCCATCCACTGTACTCCCCGGTTAACTGTAAAGGCCAAAGAAACCTCTTTGTAGGTTTGGTTTTCTGGCGAAATGATCTGTACTTTCGGCGGAACCGAACCATATCCTACGGGCTTATACACCTCATTGGTGCCTAACCAGTTAGTTCCATCATACCCCCCGATTGCATACACTTTGTCCTCAACCGTAACTAAACTCAAGTAGGCGCGGGGTGTCGACATAGCCTCGGCATCACTCCACGTGTTGTTTGCAAGATTGAAAACTTCTGTTTTAGCGATAAATTGACCGCCTGAATAACCCCCTATGTAGTATATAGCTTGAGGCGCCAAGTATCCTTGAGTTGCAACAGCTGCGCCATAACTGCATACATAAGGAAGGGGTGCTGCTGTAGTCCAATTGTTCGTTCTAGTATTATACACTTGATTTTTGTTAACTAGCGTTGTGGTGCCAGGCGAAACAGGCTGTATTGAACCGCCAATAACGTAAATTTGTCCGTTAACGACTGCAGAGCTACAGCCATGAACAGGCGTGGGAAGCGGTTCCTTTGTACTCCAGCTGTCATTAGCGGGGAAGTACACCTCATTTACCCCAGTTTCTTTGAAGAATGGGTCCGAACTGGAATACATTTTACCGCCGATAAGATAGACACCGTTGTCAACTATGCTTGCACATAAGTCTGATCGAGGCGTAGGCATAGAAGTCTTCGTGCTCCACGTGTTTGAAGTGGGATCATAAACCTCGTTGTTCCCGACGTATCCACCTGCGACTTCTCCACCTATAACATAAATCCTGTTGCCGACGACTGCAACGGCGAATCCGCTTCTCGCAGTCGGCATATCCATTTTTTTTGTCCATGAATTGGTAACTGGATTATACTCTTCAACAGTGTTTAGGGGTTCACCATTGCCGTTGACTCCTCCAATAGCATAGATTTTTCCGTTCACAACCGCTAACCCAAAACCAGCTCTTGCAGTCGGCATAGATGCCAGCGTACTCCACTGGGATTGCGTCTCTTCCGCTTTCACACTTGGTATAGTGATTGCAGTGACAAGTGATGGAAGAAGCGTAAGTACAACAAGCAAGACGGTTATGCTTCGTTTGTGCTTAGTTACCTTGTACACCCCACTGATAGGCTAGTTAAGTAGCATTCTATGCTTATATTCCTTAAAGAGGAACTCATGGAAAAGTTGACTGCAAAAGTGTAGGCAGAAAAGCTTAATGCCTCAAAAAGTCAGTATCTTAACGGTGTAAACCTTGGTTAGTAAAGTTCTAGTAGCGGTAGATGGATCCGAAAACTCGGACAGATCTTTAGATTTCGCTTTAGAATTCGCAGAAAAATACGGCGCCGCCTTAACAATAATGAACGTCACAGAATCCTCCGCTGTTGCAGCAGTTCCCACAGAAATAGGCGCCTACCCAAGCAACAACATGATCGTCGTGGCAAGAGACCTGCGGAAATTCCACGAAGGCATCTTAGAAAAAGCCCTTACGCGCGCCAAAGAAACCAAGCCAAACGTGGCTGTAACTTCTCTCTTAAAAGAGGGGAACGCCGCCTCGGAAATCGCCGCTGTCTCTAAAGAAGGCAATTATGACGTAGTCGTGCTTGGCCACCGCGGAGTTGGAAAAATGCGTGAGATTTTATTAGGCAGCATCAGCGAAAAAGTTGCGCACACTGTTCCCTGCACAGTTATAATCGTCAAATAAGTAAACAACGTTTAAATTTTCTTTCAACTCATTTATTTGTAATGATCACCGTTATTGGTGCTGGCCGAGTTGGAAGCGCCGCTGCTTTTGACATTCTCCGCTACAAAATAGCTGATGTTGTATTAATCGACACTAACGAGAAACAAGCTAAAGGCGAAGCACTCGATATGATGCAAGCCGCTCCCGCAATAGAGTTTGACGGTACAATCCGCGGCACCAGCGACTTTAGCGAAATGGCGGGCTCAGAATTAGTCATAGTCACCGCTGGGGTATCCAGAAAACCCGATATGACACGCCTCGACCTCTTAAACGCCAACGCAAAAATCGTTCGCAGCGTCGCCCGCGAAGTCGCCAAATATGCCCCCGACACAAAACTCATGGTGGTAACTAACCCCGTTGACGTAATGACTTACCTTTGTTTCAAAGAGACTTGTTTCCCGCGAAGTCGCCTCTTTGGCATGGGAAATATACTTGATACAATGCGTTTTCGCACCTACATAGCCAATGAGCTTCACGTATCACGGGAGGATACAAGGGCGCTGGTTATAGGAGAACACGGTGATTCTATGGTTCCACTTGTTGAATACGCTTCAGTTTCTGGAGTACCCATAACAAAGCTTCTTACTTCGGAGCAAATCAGCAAAATCGTGCATCAGACTGTAAGTTCAGGTGCAGACGTCATTAAACTGAAAGGTAGCACTGAATATGCTCCGGGCACCGTGATTGCGGTTATGGCAGATGCAATTCTGACAGGCCGGAATCGTCTTGTGAGCGTCTCCACTTGTCTTGACGGGGAATATGGTGCTTCAGATGTTTCTATTGGTGTGCCGGTTATTTTAGGTAAAGAGGGTGTGGAGCGGATTATACAGTTAGATTTGTCTGAGGGCGCTAGATCGCTTTTTGATGCGTCGGTTGTGGCTGTGAAGGCCGCTATTGCCTCAATGATGCTCTAAGTCATCATGTGGTTCTTTTCGGCGGTGCATTCAAAGTTTATCTTCGTTGATTTTCCTTCAATCAGCGAAACTATATATCACGGGGTTGGATTAACCATCCATAAACAGGGAAAAAACATGAAAGGAAAATATGTAATCACAATCGCAGCAGTAATAACAATCATCATTGTAGCATCAGCAGCAATCTACATAACCTACCAACCCGGCGCATCCCCCACAAGTGGCGCCTATACAGTAACAGACGACGAAGGCTTCGTAACCACCTTTGATTCCGTGCCCCAAAGAATTATATCCCTAGCACCAAGTAACACACAAATCTTATACGCCATCGGTGTAGGCGACAGAGTAGTGGGCGTAACCGACTACGATGCATACCCATATAATTTCTCAGCATGGTTCGAAGCGGGTAACATGACCAGCATAGGCGGATTCTCCACCCCCAACAAAGAAACCATTGCCCAACTCCAACCGGACTTGCTGCTCGCAACAACCATACACGATGCGGATTTGCCCGCTTTTAGAGACTTAGGCTACAAAGTCCTAGTTCTAAACCCCAAAAACGTCACCAGCGTACTAAACGACATCATTATGGTTGGCAAAGCAACAGGCGCAGAACAAAACGCAACCGACCTAGTCAACTCTATAAGCGCAAAAATCGATGACATAGCCGCAAAAATCGCAGCCGCCCACCTAGAAAAACCCAGAGTCTACTATGAAGTATGGTACCCGCCATTAATGTCTGCAAGCGGAACCTCATTCATCGGCGACGTAATAACCCTAGCGGGAGGACAAAATATCTTCGAAAACGAAACCGACCAATACCCAACCGTCAGCTCAGAAAGTGTAGTTAACGCTAACCCCCAAGTAATACTCTTGCCAACAGATATGGCTAATGCAGGCGAAGCACCATTCTACGGAAGCGTAGACCAAGTTAAACAAAGACCCGGCTGGGATGCCATAAGTGCAGTGCAAAACAACCGCATAGTAATCGTTGATGGTGGCTTATTCGCTGAAGCTAGCCCTCGAATTGCCGAGCAAATTGAGGTAACAGCCAAAGCACTATATCCAGAACTCTTTAATTCCACCTAACCCTTTTTTTGGTTTAATCTATGTCTACCGACAATGTTGAAGCTAAATATTCGAAACGAGCAAAAAGATGGAAACTAATCCTACTCGGATTAATCGCGCTTCTTATAGTCGCCATTATCATATGTGTTAATATTGGAACTGCCGGAATCAGCTATTCAGAGATATTAGCCATCTTCGGCAGACAGATTCCCGGTATCAGCAGTTTAATTGATCCCTCAGCGATTCACGGAAACAACGAAACTATCATAATGAATATTCGTTTACCTCGCGTAATTGCCGGTGCGGTTGTTGGCGCAGGTTTAGCTGTAGCTGGCGTCATGTATCAGGGAGTCTTTAGAAATCCCATGGCTGACTCCTATCTTTTAGGTGTTTCAGCGGGCGCATCTTTCGCTTATACCCTTGCAGCCTTAACCATTGGAACTCTCGGTCTTGCTTATCTTGGGCTTGGAGTTACCCAACTCATAGCTTTCGTGGGTGCAGTATCAGTTGTGTTTCTTGTCTACAGCATAGCTAGAACAGGAAACAAAGTTCCAACCACAAATCTTTTGCTTTCTGGCATGGTGGTAAGCATTTTCGTTTTAGCCCTCCAGACCGTAGTGGAGTTAAAACTGGGGAAAAATGATCTTATGGGCATTATCGCTTGGACACAAGGTGGCGGATTAACCAGCATCACCTGGTCAAGTGTTATTTCAGTATTGCCCTTTGTGGTTGTCGGCATCATTATCGCTTACTTCTTTACAAAAGACCTAAACATGCTTGCAATGGGAGATGATACAGCCCAGAATTTAGGTGTAAACTCTGAGAGAGTACGACAAATCCTCTTGCTTTTAGCTTCGCTGGTTACTGCCGCTGTAGTCTCAATAAGCGGCGTAATAGGCTTCGTTGGACTCATAATCCCACACATGACAAGGCTAATCATCGGTCCTGACCATCGTATCCTCTTGCCGACTTCCACCATAGTCGGCGCCATATTCCTAATAGTCTGCGACTCAGTTGCACGCGTAGCAACCGGTGCCTCTGAGCTTCCAGTAGGCGTTTACACAGCTATAGCAGGTACACCATTCTTTATCTATCTGCTTAGACGGAGAAAGACAAGTTATTCAATGTAAGAGACGACGAGAAAAATGGTTGTTTTATCAGTCGATGGAGTTGAATGCCGTTACGGCTCGGTTAAAGTACTGGAAAATGTTAGTTTAACGGTAAAAGAAGGTGATTTTGTTGGCATCCTTGGACCAAACGGATCTGGCAAAAGCACACTACTTAAAAGTATAAGCAGAACGCTCAAACCCTACAAGGGAACAATATATCTCGACAAAACTGATGTTTATTCGATGAAAAGTGTAGATTTAGCTAAGCACATGGCTGTTGTTCCACAAGAAAGCAACATAGGTTTCAGCTTTAACGCCTTAGACATTGTTATGATGGGTCGCAACCCACACAAAAAACGCTTCGAAATGGAAACCAGCAGAGACATGGAGATTGTTCGCCGAGCAATGACTCAGACCAATACTTGGCACTTTGCTGATAGACCAATAAATGAGCTTAGCGGCGGCGAAAAGCAACGAGTTGTTATTGCCCGTGCATTAGCGCAGGAACCCAAGGTGCTACTGTTAGATGAGCCCCTAACGCACTTAGATATGATTAACCAGATCGAAATCATGAATTTAGTAAGAGAACTATGCGAAAAAGAGAAATTAATTGTCTTAGCGGTTATCCACGACCTAAATCTAGCAGGCCGCTACTGTACCTCAGCAATTCTTGTTAAAAACAGCAAAATATTCGCGGCGGGCACCCTCAGTGAAGTTTTGACCAGTGAAAACATAAAAAGCGTCTTCAACGTTGACGCCATCGTAAAAAAGAGCCCCGTAACAAATTCACCCTACATTATACCATTGTCTCCCCAAAAGTCATCTTCTGAACGCAAATGCGCCATTCATCTCATCTGCGGAGCTGGCACTGGCACTCTTATAATGAAGGCGCTGGTGGATGAGGGCTATAAAGTGACAACTGGAGTTTTAAACGAGTTGGATACTGATTACGAAACTGCTGAGCTTCTCAAAATCCCCACTGTAAGTGAGAGTCCATTCTCGCCTATAACCGAGCAAACTGCAACTCAGAATTTAGCGCTTATTAATCAAGCGGCGATTGTCGTTGTCACCTCTGTTCCATTTGGCTCTGGGAACATTTCTAATTTGGAAGCTGCATTAGAGGCTGTCAAGAAAGGCATCAAAACATATGTTATAGATGAAGTTCCAATTGAGGACCGTGACTTCACAAATGGAAAAGCAACTGCGATTTTCGAGGAATTACGGCGTTACGGAGCCATATTCATTAAGCACCCCACTGAATTGCCTACCCTAGTAAACGCAACGCATGACCTGCTTAAATTAGCGGATACTGGACACTGCGAGATTCCGGGTCATACAAAAGACCAAAAAGTAGGTGCTAAAGCTTGACACACAACCTCTCAAGTTCTCTTGATTCTATTAAGCAACAGGCATTAGCGTTAGGCGCTGTGGATGCAAAAATAATAACTACCGACAAGATTGTTATTGAAGATCGGCTGGTTTTGAAGTGCAGTTTAGGCTGTGAGAAATACGGCAAAACACTCGCATGTCCGCCGCATGCGCCAACTCCAGAGAAGTTCCGAAAAATCGTAAGTGAATACCATTACGCCCTGTTTATGCAGTTTAAGTCTACCGCTGAGTTGGAGCCAGAACTCATAAAATATTTGGCTAAAACTCCCGATAGTACCGTTCCCGCCGAAATTCGATTTAAAGTCGAGAGGTTTTGGTCCGCTTGGAAAAAAGACGCTGAGACTGTTCTGCAGACGATAATAGCACTTGAGAAGGCTGCGGCAAAAGAGGGTTTTATTCTGGCAGCGGGCTTCGTCTCCGGTTCCTGTCAGATATGTGAGAAATGTAATGTTGAAAAGGGTGTTTGTGTACATCCCGAAATGAGACGCTTTTCAGAAGAAGGTCTTGGCGTCAACGTTAAGGCAACAGCTGAGAAAGCCGGCTTAAAGTTCACTTNGCCTTTTGATAAGAACCCTGATACATACGCGCTGCTTTTAATCGACTAAAATTTCTTTTTTATTAAAGCTCTGTAATAGCTTATGTTAAGAAAAGTTAGTTGGCGCCGCCGAAAGGACTCGAACCTTTGACCTACTGATTAACAGTCAGTTGCACTACCGGGCTGTGCAACGGCGGCAAAGCATTTAGCTTCTGCCAATCTGAGTTCAAATATAGTATTTAAGCTTTCGTTGCTCTATTGTCTATTCTATTTCTCTGACTTTGCGTTTCGCAATCGCTGTGAAGCCCTTGTAGAATTCCTTACTTATCCGCTTATACCATTTATCCGAAAAAGACATATCCAGCAGGTTATCTACCCAGCGGAAATCATGTTCAGCGCATTGAATTAGCAGGTCCTTGTGTAGCGCATTTAGTTTTGTATTGGTGAACCAGTCTTCACTTTTAAGTTTGCCCAGTGGAACAAAGAACAGCGGCACGATTAGGCTCCGCATATCTTTGAGGTCATCTACTAAATCCATGGTTTTTTTGATGTCCTCTTCCCTCTCTTCAGGCAACCCCACAATTAAGGTGCAGGCGGGAACCAACATTTTATCGTGCGCTAAACCCATTCCTTCCACCACCACATCGTACCATTTGTCCGCGCTGAACGGATGCGCCTTCGCAGGCATGATCTTTTTTGCAATCTCAGGCGAACCCGTTTCTATACCTATCTCTACACCCCACCAACTCTGCTTCTGCAAAATTATCTCCGAGACCTTAGCGAAAGTTTTTGGTGCAGAGGCAACAGCTGCTAATGAGCAGTGGCTCCAGCTGAGGCTGTCATATTTTTTTACTGCTAACTCATGCAGCTTGAGCAGTTTTTCTTCATTGGGCGTGGTATTGTTTGAGCCGTAAAGCATCACGTCTTCCGCGTGAAGACATCCGCCTTTTTCTTTGCCTGAGTTCGTGTTGACATTGATTTCTTTCTCTATTTTGTCGAGGGGGTACCACCTGAGTGGCCTAAGGGTTACGTTGCAAAATTGGCAGCCGCGACAACATCCTCTTCCTATTTCAACTAACCCGTTGATAGATGGATTAATTATTTCAGGTATCTGATCTACGGTGGGCACTTCGCCGACCTCGACTTCATAGTGGCTGGGAATTTCCTCGCCGTCAATTGCGCCCCTGCAGATTTTTCCTATAACGTTCTCCGCTTCGCCCTCCACGACACAGTCGATACCCAATTCTTTGGCGGCTTTTTCTCTATAGCGAAATTGCCAAGCTCCTGGGCCGCCGACGATGACTTTCAAGCCGTTTTTTCTGGCTTTCTGAATTTCGGGGCTTAGAAGAAGAGCCTGAAAATGCTTTGCAAGATACGGTTCTTTATGAAATATTGACGCCAACGTAGATGAGGCTGGACCTAAACCGAATGGATCCATCGTGTGGATACCGAGCAATTTTGCGTCTTTCAAGCTTTTTTGGATATGCATCGGGCTTAAGGTGTCAACATGAAAACCTTCTTTCACTAGTTGCGCTTCAGTTTTCCTCAAACCATACGGCGCAGTCCAGGGGTGCCCTTGACTATTTTCTAGTTGGGGAAAGAAAAGATAGCTGAATAACCATTCAGGAATAAAGTTTGGAGGAGCGCAGGTACCGAAGCCTAAAAATTCGTTGTGATGGTAATTGCTCATTAGGGTTCGATCTGCGGTTAAAATTATGTCCGCTTTTTGATGGTTCTCCATAACCCAAACCTCTTTTGCCCTTTGCGGTGAATTTGTAGCAGTAAGCGGGGAAATATAACTTTATCGTAGCTTTCCTGTTGTTGGTGTTTTCTTGTTAGCGCTCGTTTACTGATTACTATACAATTGTGTTGGAAAATTGTTTAGGGTCTATTCAGCGGCATTTTATTTCAATTTGTGTTTAACGCTTCTGCTGTTTAAAGAGGCGTCAAAAAATTCTGTAGCCTAAATATTATTCGAATAATAATGTTTACAAAAAAATTTTGAATTACGCTAAAAAGCGCCCATTTATGTCAAAGTTTAAAGCTGTATTTTTGACATTAACCTTTGTAGTTTTTGCATTTGAACTAGAAAAATGTATATCAAGGAAGCCACCATTTTTACTCAGAACCATACTTAGTGAAGGGACTGCATATTGAAAACTATGGTAGAGTTTAGATGGCACGGTAGAGGCGGTCAGGGCGCTTGGACGGCCAGCGAACTTTTGGCTCGAACAGCCCTCGACGAAGGCAAATACATCCAATCCTTCCCAGAATTTGGGCCTGAACGGATGGGTGCTCCCGTAACCGCTTTTACCAGAATCAGCACTGAACCAATAAGGTTACACTGCGCAATCTACGATCCAGATGTGGTGGTAGTTTTAGACAACACTTTACTAAAAACTGTCCAAGTAACCGCTGGATTAAACCGCGAAGACGACATTATAATTATTAACTCAAATGAAGAACCTGCTGCATTAAGAGATCGCCTAAAGATTGTAAAAGGCAAGGTTTGGACGGTTCCAGCAACGGAAATCGCCCTAAAAATCTTGGGTGTTCCAATCACTAATACAGCGGTGCTCGGAGTCGTTGCTAAAGCAACAGAAATTGTGTCTTTAGAGGGCATAGAAAAAACACTTAAACAGCGCTTTAGAGCCGACTTAGCCGAGAAAAACTTTGCAGTTATACAGGAAGCTTACAAGGAGGCAAAAACTGAATGAGCAAAGAAAAAGGCTGGAAAGAAATCTCCATAGCAGGCGTCACCCCCAGATCAAGCATCGGTTTTATGACTGGCGACTGGAAAACCTATATGCCTGTGCGTGATCTTGAAAAATGCACTACCTGCTTAACCTGTGTTATGTTTTGTCCAGAAGGAGCCATCCGGTACAGGCCTGAAAAAGGAAAAATCGAGTTTGACTTAACCTTCTGCAAGGGCTGCGGAATATGTGCTAACGAATGTCCCACTAAAGCAATCACAATGAGAATTGAAGAAGAGGACGAGGGCGAATAGATTGACTCAACAAACTAAACAAACAGCAATGGCGCTAAATGGTGACGAAGCAGTTGCCTACGCAGTAAAACAATGCAGCGTCGATGTTGTCGCTGCTTACCCAATTACCCCCCAAACTATCATCGTTGAAAAATTCAGCGAATACGTGGCTAACGGAGAAGTACCAACACAATTTGTGTGCACAGAATCCGAACACAGCGCAATGACTGCTTGCATCGCAGCTGCAGCAACAGGCGCACGCACCTTTACTGCAAGCGCCTCCGCAGGTCTTGCCTTGATGCATGAAATGCTCTTTGTCGCTTCAGGTTCACGTGTGCCAGTTGTGATGGCAATCGCCAACCGTGCCCTGTCTTCACCCTTAAACATACACGGTGACCAATCCGACAGTATGGCGGCTCGGGACAGCGGCTGGATACAAATCTACGTTGAAAATGCCCAGGAAGCCTATGACTCAGTAATTCAAGCCTTCAAAATCGCGGAGGACTTCAATGTTTCTCTTCCAGTCATGGTTGGTCTCGATGGTTTCACGCTGAGCCATTCACTCGAAAACGTCAACACCCTGCCTGACGATGCCGCATTGGAGTTTGTCGGAGAAAGACAACTACCAATGGTCGTGACTCACGAAGGCAAAACGGTGCCTTTCAAGCTTGACCCCGCCAACCCAATGACTATGGGTCCTGTTGCATTCCAAAACTACTACTTCGAATTTAAACGCCAACAGGAAGAAGGCATGCGAAACGCACTCAAAGTTATAAAGGACGTGCACGCTGCTTACAGCAAAATAACCGGCAGAAGCTACGGTAACGGCTTAATTGACCCCTACAAAACAGATGATGCTGAAATCGTAGTTGTCTGTGTCGGTTCAACATCTGGAACACTCAAAGTGATAGTTGACGAATTAAGAGCTGAAGGCGTCAAGGCAGGTTTACTGCGTCTACGCACTTTCAGACCATTGCCAATCGAAGAATTACAGAACGCACTCAAAAACGCGAAAGCAATTGCCGTTATGGATAAAAGCTTAAGTTTCGGCGGCCACGGCGGCGCAGTTTACCATGAAATCCACCATGCACTCTACGATTTAGTCCAGCATCCCCCAATTATAAACTACATTTACGGTTTAGGTGGACGAGACTACAGTACCCGCGAGCTAAGAAAAGTCTTCGACGATTTACTCTACATTAACCGAACAGGTAAAGTTAGCACTTCAATTCGCTTCTTAGGACTGAGGGAGTGAGGAGGAAAACAAACTTGACACAACAAGAATGGAAATTCACAGCAAAAGACATCGCTCTTAAACCCGATTTGTTCCTTTCTGGGCATCGCGCATGCGCAGGCTGCGGACCCGCTTCGGTGTTACGCTTAGTTATGAAGGGCACACGTGGACCAACCATTGTGACACAGGCAACGGGCTGCATGGAAGTAGTTTCATCAATTTACCCCTATACTTCATGGGCAACACCATGGCTACACACAGCATTTGAGAACGCAGCAGCCAACGCTTCAGGCATCGATGCAGCCCTGAAAGCTCTTCAAGCTAAAGGTCAAGTCAAAGAGCACGTTGACGTAATCGCTTTTGCAGGCGACGGTGGAACCTTCGACATAGGCTTACAAGCACTCTCTGGAGCAGTTGAAAGAGGACATGACTTCCTATTTGTTCTCTACGACAACGAAGGCTACATGAACACAGGCATCCAACGAAGCGGCGGTACACCAACAGGAGCAGCAACCACAACCACCCCTGCAGGAACAATTATCCCTGGCAAACTTGAAAAGAAAAAGCCAATAACAGAAATTATGCTTGCGCATGAAATGGAATACGTAGCTACAGCGACACCCTATTACTGGAAAGACCTAATCTCAAAAGTCCGCAAAGGCTTAGAAGTCAACGGTCCAGCATTCCTGCACGTCTTTGCGCCCTGTCCAAGGGGCTGGAGAAGCGACCCCGCAAAAACAATGGAGTACTCAAAGCTATCAGTTGAAACCTGTGTTTTCCCAATCTGGGAAGCAGTCAACGGAAAAAGAGAGCTATCCACACCCAGCAAAGTCATCTCTTTAGCGCCGCAGAAGAAAAAATCAGTCAAAGAATACATGCAGGGTCAAGGTAGATTCCGCCACCTTTTCACGCCGCAGAACAGCCACATTATTGACGAAATCCAAGTTGCCACTGACGAGCGCTGGCAGAAACTGCTTCAAAAATGCGCATCTAGCGCAACCTAACCTATTTCTTTTATTTTTACGTTTAGCATTAGACTTATTCTAGCTTTTAGTCAAACAAAAAATGGGGAGCAGTTTGCTCCTTGTTGTCTCTATATTCCTTCTTGAGGTAGACCAAGCTCGGCGAGGTATTCTTTAGCGAATTTGGTGTTGTATGCGAGTAGTTCTTTACTTCGAAGTAGCCTTCTTTCTAGTCTGTCGAGCGCCACTTTGTATGTGGGCTCTATTCCCCAGCCTTCACTTGTGCTAAAGAAGCTGCCTTTGGCTGTTCTGAATTGTAGCCGACAGTGTATCATAGGTGACCCCCGCATGTTGGTTCCTCTGTGGCTCTTCATGTATACAAACAGCGAACCCTGCTGGAAAGCCTCTTGAAACCGACGAGTAAACGAATCGAACTCAACCATCATGAACTGTTGCTGATCAGGGCTTATGTCAACATCTTTTACACCAAATTGTACTGTGAAGCGACGCTCTGGTGTATCCATTTGACTGATCGGTTCTAGGAAGTCCAGTTTAGTTACAATTCCAATTAAGCGATCACCTTCTACTATGCAGAGGCAGGAAATGTCATGCTTATGCATCATAGCTTCGCAGTCGCAAAGCGTCTTTGTAGGTTCAACAGTGAATACTGGTGTGCTCATGATGCCTCGGGCTGCAATTCCTAATGTGTCAATTTGTTCGCCTGCGACATCTTGGTTTCCCATGCGTTTTGGAGGAAAATAGAGGTTCTCCAGAATGTCTTGAATACTGATTAATCCTGCAAGTTTGCCCTTATCAAAGATGGGCACATGAGAGATGCTGTATTCACGCATCAAACCTAGTACTGCGCCGACGCTTCTGTTAGAATCCATTGTGTGTGGCGCGCGGGTCATAATTGAGGAAACAGGGTTTTTTCCCCACTCGCCACCAACTAACGCGTGAATAACCGATTCGTCTGTAACGAACCCAATGATTTTATCTCTCTCGAGAACTGGCAGTTGCCGTAAACCGCTACCTATCATCAATTTAGCGACACGACTAAGCGAATCACCCAACCCTACCTCAGGCGCGACAACCATCAAGCTTTTAACTTTGAGTCTACTCAAATCGACGCGACTCCGCAGAACCGAACGGCGACTAATCATTCCCACATAGTGGTCGTGGTCATCGAGCACGGCTAAAACAGGCGGCAAACCTTTCTTAAAGACCTCCAAACATCTGGAGGCCGCATCATTTTCTAAAACAGTGTTGAACTCTTGAGAATAAATATCCTTAACAGTAGCTGATATTGCCATTAAGAATCACAGCAGAGTTATAACCATAAGTAGAATTTAAACGTTAAACGCACAATCCCCAAATGGTTAAGCCTTTAAACGCTGGGAAATTAAGGGGTCAATCAAGGAATCTGCCCCGCATTTACTTATTCATTTCCCAAGTTTTCTGTATAAATAGCGGTTTTTTCTATGTCAAACAATAGTATCATCTACCAAAAAAGCCGTAAAAAATACAGAAAACAAGCATTTATCATAAATAAAACTAGAACAATTTATCCTTATAGTTTAAATAACTCTGAAAACTCAATAGATCATTGAGGTTTTGGCCTCACTATTTTTAGTAAATTTCAGCGAAAAACCGTTTCTTTTCCACTTCGAGCATGAAGGGATGAATTAATTATGATTCTAAAACAGAAAGAACTGGTTGAAGATTTAAAGGTCGAATGGAAACGGCTATGGCGGGAAAGAGTTGATGACAAACTTCGAGCGGAAGGAATAGCAGTCGACGATTACAGTTCCCTTTTTATCGATAAAGGCACAGTTATCCACGCAACTCGAGATTTTAAAGTACTAAACTTCAAAGACATACTCGAACAATACAAAATTGAGAACCTCGAACGCTACATACCCCCTGACCCCGCTGTGGGCGGCTGGAATAAATTCGTAAAAGAAAACATCATAAACAAAAAACCTATGCGCCACTGTGAATTTGTGAGTGTAAAATCAAAAAAACCCTTGCCACAAAAAAAGAGTGGACGGGGCTGGCTGCATATTTAGTCTAAATGTTGGTTAAAAACGGGGATTTTTTTGGGAAGTTACCGTGATCGTCTGGATATCATCGCCGATATTCTAAACGTAGTCAGCAGGGAAGCTAAAAAAACTCAAATTATGTATCAGGCCAATTTAAGCTATAAAGTTCTTCAGCGTTACCTAACAGAAATTGTTGATGCCTCTTTGGTTTCGTTCGAAGATACTAACCAGCTTTACCTTTTGACTGGCAAAGGACACGAATACTTGGATGCCTACAAGGAATACACGCGATGTAGCAAAAGCATGGAGAAGTGGCTTAACGAGTTTTCTTTAAGACGCCAGACCCTTGAAAATCTTTGCCCATGTCGAGCACAGAGCTGCGCCGATTTGGTCCGCTAAAAAGCTTATACTTTTTGAGGAGAAAAGTTTGTTTAGAGCTACAGTTTGCACGGCTATGCTTCTTGTCGTTTTGTCTTTGGCAGCGATTTTTGCGCCCCTGACTACTGCAGATCACATTATTGCTCAAAATGCAATTACCTCTGCTAAAAAAGCGTTGAAAGATTGTTACATAGCGGTTTCTGAAGCGGAAAGTTCGGGTGCAAATGTAGATTCGTTAGTTGCTACACTGAACAAAGCGGCTGGGAAATTATCTCTTGCTGAGTTAGCGTATGAAAGCGGGAATTATGATTCCGCCTTCAGCTACGCTACACAGGCTCAAAGTGCCCTGAGTGGGTTAATAAGCCAAACTTCAGCTCTAAAACAATCAGCAGCGGCAACGGTATCTCAAAACGCACAGTTCACATTTTTGACTTTATTGATTTCTTTAACTTTTCTTTGTAGTGGTGTTACTATTTGGGTTGTGCTAAACAGGCGAGAAAGGAGATGCAACCGTGGCAATTCAACGTTATAGAACACTTATTCTTCTCTTTTTTAGTGCTGCTGCACTGCTGATTTCTTCGCCCGCGCTTCAGCAACTTCTTGTGTACCCCAATTCTGATTGCCTCACTGAGTTTTGGCTTCTTGGTCCAGATCACGACTCAGCTTACCCAACAAATGTCACGGCAGAGGAAGTCACCCACTTATACCTCGATATCAGCAATCATCTGGGCTCCTGCGCCTACTATGTTGTAGAAGTAAAATTCCGCAATTTAACCCAGTCTGGACCAGACAGTTTTAATCATACGGGAAGCTCTTTGCCCTCTTATGGTAGCATCACAGTTATCGTTGCCGATAACGCTACAGTTGAGGTGCCACTTGACATCTCATTTCAATATCACGTGGACTCGCGAATATCCACGCGTATCCACATGCAGAGTATAACAGTTAACGACTTTGAATTACCCATAAACTCCACATCGATTGACTGGGACATAAGCAGAGGCGGCTTCTATGGTAACCTATTTTTTGAGTTGTGGCTATACAATAGCACGACTCAAAGCCTGCAGTATCATCAACGCTACAATAGTTTGTGGCTCAAAATGGTTCCAGCGTTATCTGAATAACTGTTTTTTGGAGGATTCTGTTTGGTTCTTAATTCAAACACAATTCTGGCAGTCGGTGCCCACCCAGATGATATCGAATTAGGCTGCGGCGGGACTCTTAGAGCAGCATCAAAACTCGGCAAGAAGGTAGTTGCCGTCTTTATGAGCAAGGGCGAACACAGCGGCGACCCCGATGTCAGGCCAAAAGAAAGCATAGAGGCTTTGTCGTTACTGGGCGTGAAGGAGGTTTACTTCGGCGACTTCCCCGATACAGGAATCCAATGTTGCCGAGAAGCAATCGATTTCTTAGAAGCTTTCTACCATGCCAACAAACCTCAAACCATCTTAACCCACACCATAAACGACATTCACCAAGATCACAGACAAGTCGGCTGGATATCCATGTCTGCATTCCGCAACGCACCACAGGTTTTAGCTTTCGAAACTCCCCGAGTGACAGCCGCATTTTCTCCTACATACTTTGTCGACATCACAAACTGCGTAAACGACAAATGGAATGCACTTAAATGCCACTTTTCTCAGAAGACAAAACGCTACATAACCTACGAATCAATGGTTAATCTGGCTTCGTTTAGAGGCAGCCAAGTTAGTCTTCCAGCCGCTGAAGCCTTCGAAGTAGTACGCTACGTTGAACGCATGAGTATCACATAAACCTGCGGTGTCATTATTGATTGTGGCAGGTCATCAACCCAACTATCTGCCTTGGCTGGGCTTCTTTGATAAGATGCGTCGAGCAGACGTTTTCATCATCGAAGATAATGTTCAGTTTGAGCGACAGGGCTTTACAAATCGTAACCGAGTTCTGACGGCTGATGGTGTGCGCTGGCTTAGTGTTCCAATAGAGCATGCTAACAAGCCGTTAATGATTAGCGAAGTTAAAATCGCCAATAAGGGTCGACCGAGTTGGGGTCGTAAACACTGGTTAACTATAAAGCATGGTTACTGTAAGTCGCCATATTGGAGTGAGTTTAGCGGTTTTTTTGAGGACACTTACGAATGTGAATGGGAGCGTCTGATTGATTTAAACATGCATTTGATACGCGGTATTATGGGTTTTTTGGGGATTGATAAGCCGCTGGTTTTAGCTTCGTCTTTGGGTGTTGGGGGCAGAAAAAGCGAGTTGATCGTGGCGCAATGTAAACAGTTAGGTGCTGACACTCAACTTGCTGGCGATGGATGCAAAAGGTACATAGACCAAGAGCTCTTCGAGAAAGCCGGTATCAAGTTGGTCTTCCAGAATTTCCGTCACCCTGTTTACTCTCAAATCAACGGAGGCTTCGCATCTAACCTATCCGTAGTTGACTACCTATTTAATGTCGGCTCAAAATTATGGTAACTGGAGATGTTTTGATTGAATATTTTAGGTTCTTTTCCCGTCTTTTCTGACGCCAGTATAGCCGCTATTTTAGGCGACATCCGGTTGATGCTTAAAAGTGGACGGTTAACGGATGGTCCCTACCTGGAGGAGTTTGAGCGTAGATTTGCAGAGTATAATGATGTGGCGTATGCAGTGGGGGTTAGTTCGGGCACAGCGGCTCTGGATGTAACGCTGAGACACTTTAAACTGGCGGGTAGAGAAGTCATTGTGCCTACTAACACGTTTATTTCAACGCCAAACGCAGTTATTTTTGCGGGTGGAACACCCGTTTTTGCCGATATGAACCCTGACACTCTATGCATCGACGTGGAAGACGCTAAAAGAAGAGTAACTGGCAAAACAGCTGGAGTAGTAGCTGTCCACGTGGCGGGGTTGGTTTGCCCGCAGATTAATGAGCTAAAAGAGTTCTGTCATGACAGGGGACTTTTTCTGCTGGAAGACTGTGCACATGCCCACGGTGCAACCGCCAACGGCAAAAAATCTGGTTCATTCGGTGAGGCAGGCTGCTTCTCGTTCTACGCAACCAAAGTTATGACTTCCTGCGAAGGCGGTATGATCATAACCAATGACCCGGCTATAGCTGAAGATGCTAGGTGCCTGCGGAACTGCGGCCAAAATGCCGATCGAAAAATGGTTATGCTGGGGCATAATTGGCGGCTCAGCGAATTAGCCTCAATTGTGGGGTTGCACCAATTTGACTGCCTAGACGAGGCAATTGCTCGACGTAACCAAATCGCCAGAATTTACGAGGAGTTGCTCTCTGATGTTGACGGCGTTTCACTATTTAGAGTGCCTCCCAGTTTTCGGCACAGCTATTACAAGTACCCCATTAAGTTGGCAGATGGGATTGACCGCTTAAAAGTTGCTTCTATAATGAAAGAGAGCTTCGGAGTAGATACAGGCAGTGTTTATTATCCACCTTGTCATCTTCAGCCATACTATATAGATACGTTTGGGACACGTCTGGGCGATTTCCCTGCTGCTGAGCAGGTGTTGAGGCGCGTTTTGTGTTTGCCAATGCATCTCGGCGTAACTGACGAAAAAGCGCGGTACATCGCTGAGTCGCTTGTTGCCTCGATTAATACTGTATTGGCTGCGAATCGTAAGCTTCTGGTTTTTTAATGTCGCAAAATTCGTGCTCGATTGTTCTTAAACGTTTTCCGCTACGTGAGTCTGAACTTGATCGCTTCAAATTCGGGAAAAAAAAGTATTACGAAGTGGCAAGGCAGAAAAATGGCGGTGGGATTCTTTGCCTCGATATTGCCTGCGGGGCTAAACCGTTTCCAAAGGCCAATGTACTCTGTGATCTTAACATAAGGCCCGTTCCTGATCGAAGTATGAAGAAACTGGTTACTCTCGGTAAACCGTTTGTTATGTGTAGTTGCTATGCGTTGCCCTTCAAAGATGCAGCGTTTGATTTAGTGACCAGCTACTACCTTATCGAGCATTTGGAAGATCCAAAAGGGTTAATGCGGGAGCTGAAGCGTGTGTCACTGCATGGCTATATTCAGGGGCCTTCATGGTTTAACGAGTTTCTATATGGCGAAAAAGTCCACAACTGGTTAATAATAAAACGTCACAACCAACTCTACATCAAACCGCTTAAAGGCGGAGCCTTACCTCCGTTTAGGTTCGGCTTCATTTTCCATCGCTTGTATAAACATAAATCATGGCAAATTATTCATGCGATTCTTGACGAAAAACTTCACCTCTTCACAGTTCAATATGACTTCTAAAAGGTGCCAAAATGTCCAGGCTTATTCGCTCTTCTCAACCTCTTTTCCCTAAAGAAGACCTCAACCCTCTGTTGCAAGATATCGGCAGGGTGCTTGAGGAGGGCCAGTTTCGCAATGGCAAAACCGTGAAAATCTTTGAGGATATGGTTGCCAAATACGTGGGCACTGATGGGGCTGTTGCTTTTGATTCGGATTCAAGTGCCTTTGAAACAGTTCTCCGTTACTTTGGGGCTGTTGGGAAGGAAGTTGTGGTGTGCACTAATAGCTTCATCTCTGTTCCGAATAGTGTGCTCGCGGTTGGGGCAAAAGTGGTGTTCTCCGACGTAAAAGCGGACTCTCTATCGATGGACCCAAAGAGTCTGCAACAGAACATCTCTCCAAACACCGCCGGCGTAATAGTGACACATATCTCTGGGTTCCCCAACCCGGACCTCAAAAGCATAATGCAGATTTGTCGCGAAAACGGTTTGTTTCTAATTGAGGATGCAACGCACTCTATAGGCGCCTCTGTTGATGGAAGAATGGCTGGAAGCTTCGGCGATGCTGGGGTCTTCTCGTTTACCCCAACAAAGGTTTTGACAACCGGTGAGGGCGGCATGCTTGTATCTGACAACTTGGATTTGTGCGATTTTGCTAAGAAGTTCAGCTTTTACGGTTCGGGTGTGGGGAAAACAAATTTTGTTGATTTGGGGCGGCACATGGTTTTGCCTGAGATTTCTGCGGTGCTTGGAATCTATCAGCTAAGGCGACTGGAAGAGTTTATTGTGCATAGAAACCAAATAGCGAAGCTTTACGATCAAGCTTTTAGCGAAAATAAAATGGTTCAAACGGTTAAATGTGCCTCTGGAACAAGGAGCAGCTACTATAAGTATCCGCTGATTCTTAGCGAGGTATTCGATAGGGTATCGTTTGCTAAGCGGCTTTTGGAGGAGTTCGGGGTTGAAACGGGTAACATTTTTTATCCGCCCTGTCATATGCAAGCCGTCTATAAGAAGCTGGGCGCTTTCTCTTATGGTAGTCTTTCAGTTGCTGAGCAAGTTCTGTCAAGGACGGTTGCTTTGCCGATACATGCGGCTTTATCGATTGATGAGGCATCTTTTGTAGTGGATAAAGTCAAGCTGCTGCTTGAGCAGCAAATCAGCCATTAACTTATGGTAGAACATTCTGGGGGTTTTATAGAACACTTAGGTTATGTTCGGGATGTTTCTTCCTTACGGCTTTAAGAGTTTGTTTCCCCGCATAACTCTTGAGCTTCTTCGGGGTTTTTCGAGGATTTTTATGACCGAACTTAACGCTAACATTTCAGTCATTATTGCAACGCTAAACGAGGAAGAAGGAATTGGACTCACGCTTAGCGAAATGCAGAAAGTCCTAAACAACCCGTATATGGTGGTGGTTGACGGCAACAGCGTTGATCGCACCATAGAGATCGCTAAGAACATGGGCGCCGACGTTATGCTTCAGGAAGGCAAAGGTAAAGGCGATGCGCTGTTTCAGGGCATGAAGGGTCTCACCTCAAAAGTGCCCTATATAGTATTCACCGATGCTGACTACACGTACCCGGCCGAGTATATTCCAAGGATGGTTGATATTCTGGAGCATGACCCCAAAGTCGGCATGGTCATCGGCAATAGATTCAGAGGTCAATACAATCTATCTAAATCAATAACTAACCCCTTCTATGTGGGCAACCGAATGTTAGCTTTTGCTCAGCTAGTTATGAATGGAATAAAACTTGATGATCCACTCTCTGGGCTGCGGGTAGTGCGAAGCGCAGCGTTGGACGGTTGGAAACCGAAAAGTAAGGGCTTTGATGTTGAAGCTGAAATGAATGCTATTGTGGCGCGGAGGGGTTACCGGATTAAAGAGGTTCCGATTGATTACCGTAGCCGTTTGGGGGTTAAGAAGCTTAAGCTGAGGCATGGCTTGGGGATAATGAAGCGAATCTTTGTTGAAAGCTTTTCCTTTTGACTCGGTTTAGTCTCTGGCTGGTTTTCGGATTTATTCTATTGGAGATTAGGTTTATGGAGCGCAATAATGGAAGACTTCGTATTGGAGTGGTTGGTTTAGGTAAGATGGGCGTTATGCATGCCTGTCTCCTAAACACGTTTCCAAATGTTGAAGTGGCTGCTTTATGCGATAAAAGTCGTTTAATGCGAAGTATTGCTAAACATGCTTTTCCCCGGGCGTTTGTAACAGGTGAACTGGAGAAGTTCGGCGGTTTAGATTTGGATGCAATCTACATTCTAACACCTATTCCTTCACATTACTCTCTACTTCAGGAAGTCTACAACAAAAGTCTGGCTAAAAACGTGTTTGTCGAGAAAACCCTTAGCTCAGACTACACTAAATCCCAAGATCTTATTGGGCTCTCAGAGAAAACTGGCGGCGTCAACATGGTTGGCTACATGAAACGCTTTGGAGTAACCTTCAACCATGTAAGAGGGCTTTTGGATAAGCAGGTTTTGGGTGACCTAGAATATTTTGATGGCTACGCTTTTTCCTCTGACTTTGCGGATGCGCCTGAGGGGTCAACGGCGTCGAATAATCGGGGCGGCGTGAGTGAGGATCTCGGTTCGCATATTGTTGATTTGGCGCTGTGGCTTTTCGGCGACCTCAAAGTAACAGATGCTAAACTGAACATGCAGATTGCGCCTACATCTGAGGATGACATAAGCTTCGGAGTTGTCGGCAAAGATGGTATTGAGGGCCACTTTGATGTGTCATGGTGCAGAAGCGGCTACCGAATGCCAGAGTTTGGGCTAAGAATTCAAGGGGCTAAAGGAGCTATCTATGTTAACGACGACGAAGTGCGGCTTGAGCTTTCAAATTCTGCGCCTCAAAGCTGGTACAGGCTCGACATGAATGATAACGTTGGCTACTTTTTAGGCGGCGCCGAGTATTGGCGTGAAAACCGGCACTTTCTTGAATGTGTTGCTTCAGGTTTAGCGCCGAAATCCGATTTTAGGAGTGCCTTAAAAGTGGATTTTCTGCTCGACCAAGTTAGGGGGCAAATTGCTTGAGCAACCGTAATCTTCGTTTGCTGATTGGGGATAACCCCTTTCACGGTATCAGTCACCTTTCTCAGGTAAGAGCACGTGAGCGTTCAGAGCAGAACAGTGTGGAGCAGGCGGCGCGGCTGGTTGAGCTTAGCCTTCAAAACGGCGCTGACGGCTTCATGTTTTCTGTCGATGAAACCACTTTATCAATACTTGCAAAGTTGCGCCAAAAGGGGTCAGATTTGGGAAGTTTGTATGCGATTGCCCCTTATGCCTATGAGTACGTTCGAAAAGCCACACAGGGCGGGGTGGCAAGTTTGGCGAGTAACTTCGCTAGGGAGCTGCTGTTTTCTTCAAACATCAAGGTTGTTGCTTCGAACGCTGCCAAGATATTAAAGTTTGATCTGGTGGCGCTGCTAGAAACCTATGTTGCCTACGAGCTTTCAAGGATAAAGGCGGTAACGGATAAAAAATCGGCTCTCAACGTATTCATGCTTCATGAAATCATCACTGACATGGCATTAGCATTGAACATGGAGAAGCTCTGCAAAGGCTACATCAACTTTTTGGAGGACAACAATGTCAAAGCGGGTTTTGAAACACGCAACTTTCCCTATCTCGTTAACAAATTCAGCGAGTGGGGTCTAGACTTTAGCAGGCTAACGTTGACTTCCTCGTTCAATAAGGTTGGTTTTCAAATGTGTCCTTCGCAGTGCGAATGCGAAGAAGCTTTGGAGCGGGCACAGGATGCTGAGGTAATCGCTATGAGTGTGCTAGCCGCTGGGTACCTCAAACCCGCAGAAGCGATTGGCTACTTGGCAAATTTACGGGGGATAAGCGGGGTAGTGATTGGCGTCAGCAAAGAGCGTCATGCAACGGAAACCTTTCACGTTTTCCGCGGAGATATGCGTGAACCAGTTTATGTTGGGGCGTGAGTTTTTGAGTTATGTTTTAGTTGCTTGGTTGTGTGTGGGCGTTGTGTTTTTCGGTGTGCCTGCTGCTTACTTTGCATATATGAAGAAGCGTTCTGTTTCAAGCTGGAATCTTAGATTGGATAGTGCTTATTTGCCTTCGGCGGCGGTTCTAATTCCAGCTCATAACGAGGAGAAATTGATTAGGCTTAAACTGGAAAACATAGCTAAAGTTGCATATCCTAAAGATAAACTTGAAATTGTGGTTGTTAACGATTCCTCCGCGGATGGCACTGTGGATGAGGTTAACCGCTATATTGCAGCGCATCCGGACGAGAAAATCTCTGTTCTCGACTGTAAGGTGCATCTTGGTAAAACTGGCTGCTTGAACATTGCCTTGAAAAATCTTCAGTCTGAAGTGATTATTATCTCTGATGTGGATTGCTTCTGGCCGAGTGATATTTTAACAAAATCTTTGACTTACCTGTCTGACCCTGAGGTGGGTGCTGTGACTGCTCGTGAGTTGCTGCTTAACCCGATGGATTCGTGGGTTACAATGGGGGAGCAATTCTACGATAGTAACATCCAGTCTGTGCGTATTGGCGAATCCAAGTTGTATTCTACAATCTTCTTTCAGGGTGGCTTCGCTGCTTACAAGCATAGCGTGATTGCGGCGTTTAACAATGCAACCGATGATTCGGGAACAGCTCTTGACATCGTGCAATCAAAGAAACGTGCGTTGCTTATTCCTGAGGCGGGCTTTTTTACTTTGAGCCCCACAACTTGGCGTAGCAAAGTCGCGATTAAGATTCGGCGTGCAAGTCATCTGCAGCATTTATGGGCAAGATGCCTAAACCTTATGGCGCACCGAAAGCTTGCAATGCCTAAACGTATAGCCGTTCCCGAGATTATGCTTCACATCTTTAATCCGGTTATGCTGGTTGCTTTGGCTGTGTTGTCTGTGGCGGTTATGGTTGAGTTGCCGTTTTTGGCTTTGGGTTTGGTGTTGGTGGCGGCTGGGGTTTTGGCGATAAAGAGAACCCGTATTATGATGCTTGAGCTTGTACAGAGCAACCTCATCTTGTTGACTGCGCTGTCTTCGTTTTTTACAAGGCGTAACTTTACTTTGTGGCAGCCCGCAACGGATTCTCGTAGTGCTTTGAGTTCTAAGGTTCTTAGGGAGAAAGATCTCATTTAGCCAGCGTAAAAATAGAGGCCTCTATAGGTTTCTGCATAGAACTTCTAATATGCTCCAAATATGCTCGCTCTGGCTTTTGTTGTTCTCTCGTTTCTCCCTGGCTTATGTAACGAATAGTGGGTTGAAACTCTTTGGTAGAAGCCTTCACTGTAACTGTTGGGTTATGCGTCAAAAACGGCGCCTCCATAATCAAGAAGGCAGTTGATAGCTTATGCTGTCAAACGTTTCCAGCTCAAAAAACCGAGTTAATAGTTGTTGACGGCAAAAGCAATGACGATACACTCAAAATAATCAAAGAAAACCTCAAAGCTAATTTCGGTAACGTCCAATTTTTCCAAGAAAATAGTGGACTTGGCAACGCTCGGCAGATGGTGGTGCAGAAAGCCCTAGGCAAATACATAATTTGGTTGGACGCAGACATGGTTTTACCTCGGGACTACTTAGAAAATCAAGTTTTTTTTATGGAGCAACACCCAGAGGTGGGCATTGCAGGCGGAAAATACAATGTTCATCTGGGATTTGGGTTAGCGGCGGACTTGGAAAACATTGTTTACGCTGTCGATTCAATCTATGGTCAACGGGGTAACGCATCCAAATTTGGTTATCTTCCGGGCGCTGAGGGGGCAATATACCGTGTTGCGGCTGTCCGTGCAGTAGGCGGATTTGATACCGGAATTAACGGCGCTGCGGAAGATACTGAAATGGCTTACCGTGTGAGAACAAGCGGCTGGCAGCTCGCTTCAACAGAGGAAAAATTCACCGAATCCACCCGCGCCAACTGGCAGTCACTTTGGAGCCAATACGTCTGGTATGGGCACGGTGCACACTACATTTTCCACAAAGACCCTGGCGCCCTTAATGTGCTGAAAATGACGCCTATGGCTGGCTTTGTAGCTGGGATACTGCGGTTGCCGGGCGCTTATTTGTTGACGCATAAAAAATCGTTTTTGCTTCTGCCTTTTCATTACACTTACAAGCGGTTTGCTTGGCTTGTTGGCTTTTGCAGTGCGCATCTTAAAGGTTACGGGCACCGAATAAACTGAGCGCTTGGAATGATTATGCGATGCCTCCTCTTGTCACGGTGGGTATATGTGTACGAAACGGTGAAGCCCTGCTTCCGGCCGCTGTAGAAAGTATCCTGCGGCAAGATTACCCTCAAAATCGAATACAGATAATATTCATAGATGACTGCAGCCAAGACCGCACCCCACAAATAATACGCTACTACACCAGCCAGCTTGGGGAACGGGCGAAAGCGTTTAAGTCAGCTGGAAAAGGGTTGGGAAACGCACGTAACCAGCTTGTCGAAGCTGCAGACGGCGAATACCTGCTCTTTGTAGACGCCGACGAAATCCTAACCCCCAGCTATCTGCGCAGGCAAGTAGAAGTACTAAACAACAACCCAAAAGTCGGTATAACCGCAGGCGTCTTCAAAACAGTCCCAGGCAACTTGATACTTAATCTGGAAGTGGCTCCATACATTGTTAACCAGAAAAACTATGGCAAATCCAAAAGCTTCCTACTGAAAACTGACAAGCCCATCGGCACAGGTGGAACTGCATTTAGAATCAGCGCGGTGCGTCAAGTTCACGGTTTTGACGAGCGCATACGGGGAGCTGGCGAGGATATCAATTTGGTTATGCGTATCAGAAACGCGGGGTGGCAAATTCAGCCAAACGAAGCGGAATTTTACGAGTTGCACAGCGGCTTATCTACCCCCTTTGACTTACTGAAAAAATATTTCTGGTACGGCTATGGCTCACAAAAAAACTTCAAACAGAATTTAGGCGCGTTTTCGCTTCCCCGCATGTCACCTATGGCGGGTTTCGTGACTGGTGTTCTCTACTGTTTTCCAGCATATAGGTTTCTGAGGCAGAAGCAGATGTTTCTTTTGCCGCTGCATTTTGGGTTAAAACATGCAGCTTGGACGCTGGGATTCATGAATGGCCAAATCAAAAACGGTAACGGGCGACATTGAGCATGAAAATAAAAAATAAAAGAAGGGATTTTTGTGCTGGCTTACCAGAATCGGATTGCGAACCAATGGTTGTAGCGTTGCCAACTGTAGAGTATCCAGTGTCGAGTGTATAGGTCTTTGAATGGGTTGTCTGGCTGATTGATTGTTGATGACGAAGTGGACTGTGTAGGCTGCTGAGTTGGCTCTGGCGTTGCAGTCACTGTTGGAGTAGGCTGAGTTGTTTGTTGCGGTGTCGTAGTCGGTGTATGGGTTTCAACTGGTGCTTGCGTTGGCGCTGTGGTTGGTTCCTGTGTGGGTTCTTGTGTAGGTGCGGATGTAGGTACTGGCGTCGGCGTTGGCGTTGCAGTTGGCTCAGGTGTTGGGGTAGCTGCTTGAGTAGGTGCTGGAATTGTTGCGCCATTGTATGCATTAATGTATGCTTGCCCCATGCTGTTTGGTGAGTAGCCGCTGCTCAGCATCGTTTCACCTGCATAGACTCCGCCTAAGCCTGAGTCGCTAAGCCAGTAGTATGCGCCTGCTCCCAAATTGAGGTCGCGTTGCGCAACTAGAAGGTTTGTCCACCAGGTCAGGTCGTTTTGCTTGTTACGTGAACTTGTCAGGCATGACCCTTCCTCGTTTATCACTAACGGGGCGGTTACACCCATGCTGTCAATGCCGCTTTGCAGTTGAGTTTTCAAGCCGCTGTAGTCTGTTGCCCAGTACGATGACAAATCAGTTGGCGCATAGTAGTAGAGGTGTGTGGTGTAGACGAGGTTGGTTGCATCTGGGATGGCGGTTGCGATTTGTTTGCACCAGCTAAGGTCGTTGCCGTAGCCGTTGGGGAACCAGCCCATGTGCCACTGCATCATGATTAGGTTTGTTGCCCCTGTGCTTCTGACTGCGTTGTACATCGTTGTAAGGTAAGTCATGTATCCCGTTGGGATAGCGTCAGTGTCGCCGCCGACGTTTGGTTCGTTCCATGCTTCAAAGATTGCGTTGGGGCAGTCTTTGAGGTTGTTTGCCATATCAGTCCAGAACCAGCTCCAGAAAGCTTTCTCGTTGCTTCCGTAGCCAGCATCAGATAGGAATCGGCTGCCTGCGTCGTCCCACCCCATCAGCGGCATTCCTTGCCAACCGTAGCCTGACGAGGCATAGGGGTCTGCTCCGTAGGAGCTTGTTGACGGCGTTAGCATGTAGGGTGTTATGTCAACGTAGATGCCGTATTTGGCTGCTTCATCGCAAAGTGTATGCAGGTATTCTTTAGTGCTTATCGGCGTTGTCTGTGCTCCGTAGTTTATTGGGTCTTCAACTGCTGGTGTAATGTTATCTCTGTAGTACCAGCTTGGATACACGAAGACGCGGATCATGTTGATGTGCCATTGGCTCTGCATTGCAGAGAATGTTTGATCCATTGTAGCGGTTGGATTATAGTTCCATTGGTCGCCCCAGTTGTCTCCTCCTCCTTCGCCCCAGAGAATAAGGTTGGGTGCGAATCCAGCGAGTCCCATGCCTCGAAGATAAACGGTGTTTCCGTTGGCATCTAAAATGTAGGACCCTGATGTATGGAGCTCAAGAGTGGCTGACTCCGCTTGAACCGTTGACGTCGAAAAAGCTGCGAGTATGCTGACGACGAATATTGCGGTGGCGCATACGGCGAGTGGCTTTGAGAGTTTTTTGAGATTTAAGGAGTGCAGTATGTATGCTATGTTTCGTATTTTCAATTTCTCTCTCTTCCTGAAATTTAAAACCCACATTGGGGTTGATCATTTTTATAGGCTTTTGAAAAACCCTGTTAAGCCACATTGTCAACTCTGCTTCGCACGTTTTTCACCTACAAATTCAGGTTTAAACCGCTATTCACCGCTGAAACGTCAAACAACCCATAATTCACCTCTATATCAGGCGAATAAGTGATGACACGCTCTATCGGCGTCTTCTGTCCCACATTAAACGTCTACGGCGGCGGCGAATACGTCGCAATAGCCATCGCAAACACCCTTGCCTATCACAACCACAACGTAGTGCTCTTCTCCAGCGGCAAAGTAGACCCAGAAGCAATCAGAAACTACTTCGGCGAAACCCTCCACCCCAAAATTAAGACAATCCAGCAAACCACATACTTCACGCCCAGAGGTTTAGGCGACTTCTACCAAACCATCTTCCACTCCTACATTGCAAAATCAAAATGCGGCGCCTTCATTGATGTCTTCTCAAACTGCGTTTACCCTTGGACACAAATCAGCTACATCCATTTTCCCTACCTCAACCGATATGCTTTCGCCACAACCTTTCCCTACCTTAATCATCCTCGAATCAACCAAGCAGGCACCAGCCCCTATGTCCTGCTGGAAAAAAACCTAATTGACTACAATAAACGGTTAGTCTTAGCTAACAGTCACTACACCGCGGTTGAGATACAAAAGTACTCAAACAAAAGAGTCAACGTTCTGTATCCGCCCTTCTCGGAGTTCATCCGAACGAAAGGTAAAGAAACTCGGAAAAACACCAGCGAAAACCTTGTAGTCACGGTTTCACGTTTAGACGCAAACAAACAGCTAGAACGCATACCCCAAGTAGCCGCCCAAACACCAGATGATGTGCACTTCGCCGTGGTTGGGCGCCTGTGTAGTAAATTTACTCTAACGAATCTGGAGGCACTTACTAAAAAAATGGGTGTAACAGACAAGGTGAAATTCTACCCTAACGCTTCCTCTGCGTTGAAACTGGATTTACTTAGGCGAGCTAAAC
>JBNIDR010000013.1:39223-45035 GCA_050108155.1 Bathyarchaeia archaeon
TACTTAGGCGAGCTAAACTTTATTTGCATACAATGGAGGGTGAGCACTTCGGAATCTCTATAGTTGAAGCGATGGCTATGGGCTGCTTACCCATCGTGCATAACTCGGGGGGAATGCGCGAATTCGTACCTGCTCAGTACCGCTACACTTCCCTTAAGGAAGCCGCAGAAAAGGTAACTGCAGAAATCGCTGCTTGGTCACCCAACAAAGCTGAAGAAATGACCGCTATCGCAGCCGAGTTTTCCATAGACAAATTCTCTGAACGGTTCATGAATTATTTTGACTCTTATTTTGGAGGCGCCTAAAAAGGTGAATTGGCCGCTTTTAAGCAAGATGGGACTTAGAACCCTCTACAAAAGCGTCGAAACCTACAGGAAAACCGATGCAGGCTCCAACAATTCCCCCATCAGGCATATGCTTATTGATGGACACACTAACATACACATAGCTAAAAACGCCAAAATTATCAACAACGGCTTCTTCGCATTGGGTGTAACCTCTGAAGAGTTTTTTCCCTCCGAGAAACCCTGCCGCTTATCCATGGATCAAAACAGCCACTTAACCATAAATGGCCCTGTAAATTTGGCGAAGGGCGTCGCGGTTATTCTACGCAGAAACGCTGAAGTGACGCTTGGCCGAAACCTCCGAGTTAACTGTGACTCAACCATAATCGCAGAAAAAAACGTAAAGATCGGCGACGACAGCATGGTATCTTGGAACGTGGAAATCGTTGACACGGATTTTCACCGAGCACATCAAGATGCTGTCGTGTCTGCTCCCATTGAAATTGGAAACCATGTTTTCATTGGCAAACGTACAATGGTGCTCAAAGGCGTTAAAATCGGCGACGGCGCAGTTATCGCAGCGGGCTCAATCGTCACGCGGGAAGTGCCGCCGCATTGCTTAGCCGCTGGGGTACCCGCCAGAGTAATCAAAGAGGATGTTAACTGGGAATAAACCCCTCTTCGGAGTTTCTATTTATGCATGTTTGTCATGTTTGGGAGCGGTTCTGGCCCATAGAAATCGGCGGCTTAGAACGCTACATCCTCTGGCTAACCACTTACCTATCCAAGAAGAACGCAATCGAATTCTCCCTTTTAACTGGCCGCACCAAGCTGTTGCTGGTAACTAAAAAAATAAAAAAATTTGAGGATACCGGTTTTCTTAAAGTGTACCGGCTTGGACCCAACCCTATCGATGTAATCAACAGCGTCTGCATGGTTACAATGCATTCAACGCCTAAACTTGTTGAGAAAATCAAATTCTCGGGTCTATGCAAAGAAGCCGTAAACTGGAAAGTCGCCGGTGCCGCTGACGCATTTCACATCCACGGTATCTGGCGTGACCTCGAATACATCAACTTGGGCATTTACCTCAGCAGACACTACCAGAAACCATTAGTGGTCACACTACACGGGGGGTTCGTCGGAGACCCATTACTTGGCGGTATGCCGCTTACTTCTCCTGCAGTGCGAGGTATCCTTGAGGAATATGCCGCGGCAATCACAACCTACTCCAGAGAGGTTTTGGACACGCTTGAGCGGCTGGGGCTAGGATACAAAAGCCACCTCGTCACAAACTTCGTTGATACCCCGCACTTCAAAAACCCAGAAGATCCGCCTCCACACTGCCCAACAGTGATTTATGTAGGTAGACTTGAACCAGCACAAACCCCTGACTTGGTTGTTAAAGCATTCAAAAAAGTACATGATGAATTGTCAAGCGCCAAATTAGTCATAGTCGGCTACGGAAGCATGTATGAACAGCTCAAAGGAATGATTGAAAAGTTCAGTCTCGAAGACGCAGTAACCATGGTTGGGAAGCAGACGGACGTGCGTAAGTTTCTCTGGAGCAGTGACGTGTTTGTCGCCACTAACTTCGGATATATAGCTACCCTCGAAGCTATGGCTTCAGGTCTGGCTGTTGTAGCACCGAACTTTGGTGTTCTAAAAGAAGTCATCAGCCACGAAAACAACGGTTTACTCTTTGAGCCAAATAGTGCAGATGACTTAGCCTCTAACCTCAAGAAAATTATTGGCAATAGCATGTTGCGGCAGAAGGTGGCTTCCAATGGGGCGCAGACGGTACAGGGTTATGATGTTCGTGCTGTTGCTCCCAAGATGGCGCAGATTTACCGTTCGGTTATCAAAAACTGATTTGGCGGGTACTTGATGAATTTCAGTCAGCAATACGTCGCTCAGCATTTCCTAGCCATAGTAGTCTCATTGCAGGTGTTGCTTTATCTAACTTTTTTTGTTGATCTCCCGTTTGCCCGCGTAGTTATCGGCGTTGGTTACTTGACGTTTATCCCCGGCTTTATCCTCATTAAACTTCTTAAACTAGGCAGCCTAAGTGGACTAGAAACGCTTCTTTACTCAGTGGGCTTTAGCGTTGCCTTCTTAATGTTTGCGGGGCTTATCATAGATCAATTTGGCTATCTGCTAGGGCTGAGTTTTCCACTTTCAACCCTTCCTCTTTCCCTCTTCATTAACACCGTCATCATTGTTGGAGCCGCCGCTGCTCATTTGCGTCAGAACAAAAAACCGCAGATTCCAGTGCAAACCGAGAAATTCACTCCTGCAATGTTGCTTTTAACTTTGATTCCGGGGTTAAGTGTCGCTGGCGCTTACTTTGTAGCTGCAACAGGCAATAATCTTCTTCTGCTTCTGATGATCTTGTGTATCGCTTTTGTATTCGCCTTGGGCGTGGTCAGAGAGCGTTCACCCAAAACCTACGGTTTCGCCGTGTTGATGATTGCTATTGCGTTGCTGCTGCATTTTTCGTTGATCTCTAACTATGTGTTGCCCTATGGCGGCGACTCTCCAGTTGAGCTTTATGTTTTCCAGACTGCTCGTCTGGGCGCTCACTGGAATCCCGTCTTTTCTATAGCTGCCGACGAAAACTATGGTAGATTCAACGCAATGCTAAGCATCACTGTCTTACCCACGGTTTACTCGAACATGCTTGGCATGGATCCGACGTGGGTTTACAAAATAATTTACCCCCTCATCTTCGCGTTGGTTCCAGTAGGCTTGTACCTGCTTTGGCAGCCCTACATTGGACAAAAGCTTAGCTTCGTCGCCGCCTTCGTATTCATGGCGCAATCAACCTTCTTCACTGAAATGCTTGCTTTGAATCGTCAGATGATTGGCGAACTCTTCTTTGTTTTGTTGCTGTTGACGCTTCTTAGTCGCAAACTGGACAAAGGTGGAAAATTCCTCACTTTTGCTGTATTAAGTTGCGGCTTGATTTTTTCTCATTACGCTTTAGCAGAAATCTTTTTGTTCCTTATTTTTGCTGCATGGGCGACTGCTGTGTTCTATTTGAGGCGGCCTAGCTTTAATCTGCAGCTCGGTATGATTCTCTTCTTTTTTGTGGCGATGTTTCTCTGGTACATTTACACTTCAGGAGCCGTAGTCTTCCAAAGCTTCATGTCATTCACCAGTAACATAGCAGCGCAACTTGGACAGTTTTTCAATCCCGCATCAAGAGGACAAATGGTTCTAACAGGCATAGGCTTAGCCGAGTCCCCTTCACTTCTAAACACGATAAGCAGAGGCTTTGCCTACCTAACAGAAATATTCATCGTACTTGGAGTTGCGGCATTGCTGAGAAGAAAAATGCCGTTTCGCTTCGAACGGGACTACATAGTATTTAGCATATTAACCGTTGCTTTTTTGGTGCTTCTAACGCTTGTGCCGGGCTTAGCAAATGCGTTATCGATGACGCGGTTTTACCATATTCTCTTGATGATTTTGGCGCCGTTCTGCGCCGTCGGCATATGGGTAGCGGCAGACTTCATAGCGAAACATAGAAAACAAACAGCGTTTGTGGTGCTTGCTGTGGCGGTTTTGGTTCCCTATTTTCTTTTTCAAACAAATTTTGTCTATGAGGTTGCTGGCTCCAAGAGTTGGTCTATTCCACTTAGCGGTTACCGTATGGATCCCCTGCAGCTTTACGGCTCAGATGGATACATCGATACATACAGCGTTTACTGTGCAAACTGGGTTTCATCAACTGTGCCTTACGAGTACAACCTCGCCGCTGACAACGGACTCTACACGGCGCTGACGGCTTATGGGTTGATTTATCGTGGTTACGTGTCGCCGCTTACGAATGAAACGATTTTTCACAGCGGCGAATTCGTGTATCTGAGCTACATCAGCATATACTATGAGCCGCAGACTTCCAATGGTACATACCGTGTGATGCTGAATCAGACGGATGTTGTTTATTCTAACGGCGGCTCGGAAGTCGTCTACATACCGTGAGGGGCGCTTTAGATGAGTAAATCGGTGTCCGTTGTCATCCCCACCTACAAAAGAGCCGATATCCTCCCCTATCTGCTGTCCGCCCTTGAACGCCAAACCTACCGTAACTTCGACGTAATAGTCGTGGTTAAGCCCTCAGGCGACGGCACGGAGCAGCTTCTCACCCAAGCCTCTGATGCCCTGAAAATCAAAATGGTGCTGCAAACCAGAGGGCACATTGTCGACGCTTACTTCTTAGGTGTTAAGCACACCTCAGGCGATATTGTTGCTTTCCTTGATGACGACGCCATCCCCGCCGAGGACTGGCTGGAAGAAACCGTAAAAATCTTCCAAACCAGCAAAGTTGTGGGAGTGACAGGCGATTCTTTTCCCGTAATTCTACACGGCGACAACATGCAAATCATAAATGAAGTTGAGCTTCCAACAACTTTCACCCGCTTCGACTTCGCCCTCTTCGGGTACCCGTTGAAGGGGCAAGAGGACTACAAGAACTGTATCGCCAACTCAGGTTTAGTCTACGAGCGAGGAAACAATGTTTACTGGCGCAAACACGGCGCAGCAAAAGCTCTTCTGCGTGGACCGTCAATGGCGATTTCAGGCGATGTTTTGCGTAGTATTAACTTATCAGGGGAGTGGATTTTGGGTTGCGCTTGGGAGATGGTTTTGGGCTGGAAGTTATGGCGACGCGGGCTCGAGATGATTTTCAGCCCAAAAGTGCGGGTTTATCATATCGTTCACGGCAGAACCTCCAGCCGAGATCATCTGGCTCCCCGCACGGATCTTCTTTGGGCAGTTGAGGCGGAGCTGCTCTTCTACCGCCTCTACCATGATGAACCGCAGCTTTCAATCATCAGCAAGTTGGAATCAGATTTTCTTCGAATAGTACACAGTTTGAAGTATATGCGCAAAAATTTTCTTTATAACCTGCGTAGGGTTGAAGGAATCTTTTTTGGAAATGTGATTGGGGCAAAATGGATAATTTACAAGACGCTTGGCGACAATTATTCGCCGCTGACAGATTTGGCTAAATTCAAATGAAACTGAACTGGTGACTGCTGTTTGCCTCAGATACCGCCGCTTGTCTCAGTAATCATCCTAAACTACAACGGCGAAAAGTACCTATCAAACTGCCTTGCATCAGTGCTGAAAAGTCAATACGTAAATTTCGAAGTTATTTTGGTGGATAACGCTTCAACAGACCACAGCCTCAAAGAAGCCCAAGAAACCTTCGGAGCTGACCCCCGACTAAAAATCGTGCAGAACACCCAAAACCTCGGCTTTAGCGGCGGCAACAACATCGGCTTCGGACATTCAACTGGGGAATACATTGTTTTTCTTAACAATGACACAGTGGTCGAGGAAACCTGGCTCTCCTGTTTGGTCGATGCAATGCAAAGTGACTTATCCATCGGTCTTGCACAGAGCAAAATCATTAGCATGGACAGTGACTCGATACAGAACGCGGGTTGGCTATTTAGCAACTATCTTGTGCGTAAACACTCGGTGGGCGAAAAAAGCCGTTACAACGTGGAGTTTGAGCC
>JBNIDR010000013.1:45096-51685 GCA_050108155.1 Bathyarchaeia archaeon
GAAGTAGGCTTGTTCGACCCAGAAATTCCATTCTTCTACGACGACACCCTACTCTCCTTTAAGATATGGCTTGCCAACAAACGGGTTGTGGCAGTTGAAAACTCACGCATCCGCCATATAATGGGCGCCACAAGCTCATGGAACACAGAATCCGTAACCTTTAACTTGTTCAAAGCAAAAACCTGCCTTCTATTCGATGTGTACTATCGCCCAATCGACTTGGCGAAAGCCGCCTTTGTAAACTTCGTTTACAGCCTTATTATTTCACTTTTCTCGTTGAGAGACAAAAATTTACCCACAATTTATGGAACTTTTCATGGTTTAACTTGGAGCCTTAAAAAACTGCCTTATCTCTGGCGAAACAGACTTCTCCACTGGAGTCGACCTAAGGTCACGCCTGAGGAATTAAAGCGAAGGTTCGCTAGGGTTGTGTTGCCCATGGCGCTCTATCTTTTGCCGTCCAAGTTAAGCAACGACTATTTTGCGTTTGAAGTCGAGAAATATGAAAACGCGATTAAACTGTAACGTTTTTTTGTTAACGGATTTTATGGATGGATAGTTTTTGCTTTCTGAAAAATACACTGTTTTAGATGCCTGTCGAATCGTAAACTTCCCCAAAGTAACCGACCAGAGAGGAAACCTTTCCTTTATCGAAGAGAACCATCAAATACCCTTCAAAATCAAGCGCGTCTATTACCTCTACGATGTTCCCAGCGGAGCCACACGCGGCGGACACGCCCACAAAGAGCTTCATCAAGTCGTCATTGCCTTAAGCGGCAGCTTCGACGTTATATTGGATGACGGTTTACGCAGACGCTCCTTCTTCCTGAACAGACCACACTATGGCCTCTATATTCCGCCGAGAATCTGGCGGGAGCTGGAGAATTTTTCCTCTAACTCCGTTGCGCTCTCACTTGTCAGTGAAATTTACGACGAATCCGATTATGTGCGGGACTACGACGACTTCAGGAGGCTAGTAGCTAATGACTGGAAATAAAAAGAAACTCGTAATCGTTGGCGACGGGGAAACAGCAGAGTTAGCCCACAGCTACTTTACCGTGGATTCACAATTTGAGGTGGTTGGATTCGCCGCCGAAGAAGGCTTCAGGCATAACAAGGAATTGTTTGGTTTACCTGTTGTAGCTTTTGAAGAGATCGAGCAGATATTTGAGCCAAAACAGCATTACGGGTTTGTGGCAATATCTTATACTAATCTGAACAGGCTGCGCAGCAGGCTTTTTCTGGAAACAAAACGCAAAGGATACACCCTCTGCTCCTACATAAGCTCACGCGCATACGTTGCCCCCGACGTAAAAATGGGTGACAACTGTTTCATCTTGGAGAATGCAACAGTGCAGAGGGGCGCTAAAATCGGCGACGATGTCACTATCTGGTCGGGAAGCGCAGTCGGTCACAGCTCCTCCGTAGGTGACAACTGCTTCTTAGCTACGCATGTTGCTGTGTCGGGGCTCTGCGAAGTCGGCGATTACTCTTTTTTGGGCGTTAACAGCTGCACAGTGGGGGCGATAAAAATTGGGAAGAACTGCGTGGTGGGTGCTGGAGCAGTTGTAACGGCGGATGCAGCGGCGGGGCTCATCTACGTTGGTAATCCTGCAAAAGCGCTGCCGAATAGGAACACCGATGTGTTTATTGAAGGAGTAGCAACCATTTGACTGTTCTTGTACCTCCCCGCCAAAAAGAAACAGAGTTAACGGTCGAAGTATACACGCCAAAAAATTATTGGCTATGGAATAACTTTGTTGCCAACTCCAAAAACGGCGTTTTCCTCTTCAACCGAGACTATATGGAGTACCATTCAAGCCGCTTCAAAGATCACTCCCTCATGTTCTTCAAAGGCGAAAAACTGGTTGGGTTAATGCCTGCAAACTTGGAGGTGCATACGCTTCATAGCCATGCGGGATTAACTTTTGGCGGCGTAGTCTCAGGCTATAACATGACTCAGAATCTGATGCTTGAAATATTCGACAAACTCATAGAGCATTCCGTAAAGCAGGGAATAACACAGGTAATCTACAAAACCATCCCCTACATTTACCACTCCATCCCCGCAGATGAAGACCTCTACGCCCTCTTCCGCCACAACGCCCACTTAATAGGAAGAAACGTGTCCTCCTCAGTTTTTCTTTCACAGAGGCTGCCCTTTGATAGCCGCAGAAAAGAAAGCCTCCGCAAAGCCCGCAAAAATGGTTTAGTCGTAAAACAAAGCAGCGATTTGAAGACCTTCATGGAGTTAGCTGAATATATTCTGATGGAAAAACATGGCGTGCGCCCTGTGCATACGGTTGAGGAGCTTGAGTTCCTCATGCAACGTTTTCCAGAGAACATTAAACTCTTCATTTCAACCCGTAGCGGCAAAATGCTGGCGGGGATAATCATCTATGAAAGCGCAAACGTTGCCCACGGTCAGTACGCGGCTAATTCGGGTGAGGGCAGACGCGTCGGAGCCCAAGACGCCATCGAAGATTACTTGATCAGTCAGTACTATCGAGACAAACAATACTTTGACTTCGGCATTTCCACCGTCAAACTCGGCAGAGAACTCAACGAGGGCTTACTTTGCCGAAAAGAAGGCTTCGGAGCAAGCGCAGTCAACTATGACATCTACGAATTAATAATTTAGCGGGAACAACATGGTTACCGTTACCTCTATTGATATAGCCGTTTCAGTGTATTCGCCGCAGAATAAGGCGGACTGGGATAGCTTTGTTGCCAGCTCCAAAAACGGCGTTTTCCTATTCAACCGTGACTACATGGAATATCACTCCCACCGCTTCACAGACCACTCGCTAATGTTCTATCACAAAGGCAAACTTGTTGCGGTCCTGCCTGCAAACACCGAAGATAACATTCTTCATAGTCATGCTGGCTTAACCTTCGGCGGCATAATTTCGTCTTACAACATGAGAACGCCTCTGATGCTCAATATTTTTCAGGCGCTAATCACGCACTGTCACCAAGTCGGATTAAAAGAGATAATCTACAAACCCATACCCTACATTTACCACTCTGTCCCCTCAGACGAGGATCTATATGCGTTGTTTGTTAACAATGCAAAGTTGCTGGCGCGTAGCGTCTCCTCCTGCGTTGCCTTCTCTGACGCCCAAAAATTTGACAGCAACCGAAGAGATAACCTTCGCAAAGCAACAAGAAACAACTTAGCGGTTAAAGAAAGCCGCGATTTTGAATCTTTCATGAAAATTGAGGAGGAAACCCTCATTGAGCGGCACGGCGTTAAACCTGTGCATTCCGTCGAGGAAATTAAGCTTTTAGCGGGCAGGTTTCCAGAGAACATTAAACTATTTGCCTCTTTCAAAGGCGACTTGATGCTGGCGGGCATACTCATCTATGAGAGCCGAAACGTTGCACATGTACAGTATGCCGCTAACTCCAAAGAAGGCTGGAATATAGGCGCTCAGGACATAATCGAAGACTACCTTATCAACGTCTACTACAAGAAGCTTAAGCGGTACTTTGACTTCGGGATTTCAACAGAGAAATTTGGGCGCATCTTGAATGTGGGTTTAATTAAGCGTAAAGAGAGTTTTGGGGCAAGCGCCGTCATGTATGATGTCTACCACATGCTTGTTTAAAACAGGTTTTGGTGTAACCTATGGTTTCTGTGTCTGTTCTGATGGGTTCCTACAATCATGAACTCTACCTTGCGGAAGCCATAGAAAGCGTTTTGAATCAGACATTTAGCGATCTCGAGTTAATTATTATTGATGATTGCTCCAGCGATGCTTCTAAAGACATAATCCGCAAGTACCAAGAGCGTGATTCAAGAGTTAAACCAATATTTCACAGCCAAAACACTGGAATCGCGCGTGCGATGAATGATGGTTTAAAAGAAGCAAAGGGTGAGTACCTTACTTTCATTGGTTCAGATGACCTTTGGCTTCCTTTTAAGCTGGAGAAACAGCTTGAAGTGATAAAGCGGCATGAAGACGAAATAATCTGGTCAGAAGGGCAAATAATTAACGCTAAGGGGGAATCGACGGGTCAGTTGATGACTCAGTTTCTCTTTTCGCCCAAAAAAAGAACTGGCAATCTCTTTCAGGAGCTTCTATATGAGGACTTCATTTTCGGTCAAAGTGTCATGCTAAAAACAAGGTATGCACAGGAAATTGGTTTTGACGAAAAATATCAATTCGTTAATGACCACATGTTTTTTGTTTCTCAATCTCGAAAACACAATTTCGTTTTTATTCCTCAAACTTTGGCGAAGTATCGTCTACATGGAAAAAACACGACTCTGCGGCACTCTGCTGTCTGGTTTAAGGAGCGTATTGCTCTCCGAAAGAGTTTCTTGATGAATTATGCCTCTGAAATTTCACAGCAAGCGCTCGCAGACATTTATTACAAGATTGGACATGCATACTCGGGGCTCAAGGAGAAGCAGTCAGCAAAACATTTTTACCTTAAAGCTATAAATGCTGATCCCCTCAGAAGCCACACTCTTCTTTTCCTTATTCTTGCCTTGACAAACGGCGAGGGCTTCCTAGGCACATATCTGGCAGATTCCTACCGCAGAGTTACCTCATACTTCATGTTTTAACTGTGAGGATAAAATCTTGACGCTTAAATTTGGGGCGTTACATCGAAATAGGCGAATATTTGAGAGAGCCGTAAAAAAAGCAGACAACGCCTTGAAGAATGATGATTTAACCTCTGCTATGGCGTGGGCAAAGGTTGCGGCTCACTTCGCCTCTGTGCGGCACTCTGGAATCTACATGAGTCCCCAGTTGGAGCAGACGCTGCTTGAGGTAGCGCAGAGAATAACGCAGGAACCTCCCGCTATCAGCGGTACCTTCTACATGAAAAACAAGCTTGGAAACATGGGGAAGATGCGTTTTCTTCACGTGGTCACGGAGGGGTACTCTACGGGGGGACATTCGCTGTTTGTTGCCAGATGGATACGCAACACCCTTGAGAATTCTGTTCACAGCCTCATAGCTACCGCCCAAAACGGGGAGATACCCTCTCTGTTGAGGGATGCGGTGGATGCCTCAGGCGGCTGGGTTACATCGTTGACTGAGTTGTCGCCTGATTTGGCGGAGCAGGCGCTTCTGCTTCGGCTACTGGCGCAAGACTGGGCTGACGTCATTGTACTGTTTATTCACCCCTTCGATCCCCTTCCACTGGTGGCTTTTGGAGTTTCAGGTGGCCCCCCCGTGATCTATTGCAACCATGCAGATCATGCTTTTTGGCTGGGCGTAAGCGTCGCAGATGTGGTGCTGGATTACCACTTAGCAGGCAGCGACATTTGCCGAAAAAGAAGGGGAACCGCTAACTCCAAGATTCTGCCCATACCACTTACAAATAGCAATCCGCTGCAAACAAAAGAAGATGCACGTGGCGAGTTGGGTTTAAGCAAAAGCGAGTTTATTTTGTTGACGGTTGGTCGAGAGGAGAAATATTTTCCATACGACGGCATTGACTTCATCAATGTGATGGCTGGTTTCCTGAAGAATCAACAGGGCGTTAAGTTGGTTGTAGCTGGGCCACAAAACATTGGCCGCTGGCGGCTTGCTTCAGAGGAGTCGGAGGGAAAAATTGAGGTTCTGGGTCAACTTGACCATGACAGATTAGAAAAATATTATGTAGCATCAGATGTGTATGTGCCAAGTTTTCCATGTGGCAGTGGAACTGCCCTGCTTGAAGCCGCAATGCATAACCTGCCCATAGTTGGGTTGCGCTTTAAAGAGTTGCCTAACTTTAACCTCGCAGACGACGTAGGATTGAGCAAAGTCAAGGTTTATCACTCCACAATTGACGGTTTTGCTGAAGCGCTTAAATCCGCCCTCAAAAACCAGCAGATACACCACAAAAAAGCCCTGTTGCTAAAGGAAAATGTGGAACGCGAGCACTGCTCACCAGGCTGGAACAGCTACCTAAACAATGTTCTGCAATCGTTGCCTTTCCAGCACAAAGTACACCTGCCCAAGGTGGTTTCTGAAACTCCAACCTACGCCGATGCTTACTGGGAAAGCATAAGTGCCCAGATGTTGGGAAACGAGTTGCCTGAGCACTCATACAGTCGCCTAATCAGAGTTTACTCACAGTACCTGCCAAAAACTGACGTTCTTAGGGCACAGGCTGAGAGCTTTCTGGTTGCCTTTTTTCAGGTTGATAGCTTCAAGCGAAGCCGACAATACTTCAGCAGCCTAAAAGAGTCGGCGGCTTCTGTTTTTTCTGGCGCCTTCAGCGCTTAGCTTTTGCAAATAAAAAAATGGAGCTTGTGCACTTTGAGTCTTGTAAGTTTGGTGAAAATCTCTCGAGAAGCCGAGTTTCCGTTTAAACAAGCTATAATGGAGTCAGTAAATTTAATCGGCTACAAATTCAGCTCAAGTGTCCGCAGAGTAGTCATTAAGCCGAATCTCTGCTACTACTGGGACGCAACCACTGGCCAAACCACTTCGCCACGCTTCGTGTCAGAACTAATTGACCTGCTACGAGAGCAGATAAACCCCAACATAGAAGTCGCCATTGTGGAGTCGGATGCTTCTGCAATGCGCTGCAAATACGCTTTCCGCATGCTCGGCTACACGCGGCTTGCAAAAGAAAAAAA
>JBNIDR010000013.1:51776-52233 GCA_050108155.1 Bathyarchaeia archaeon
ATCACTGAAGCAGACCTAAAAATCAACATTGCCCACATCAAATACATGGTGGAACCCATTAAGCTAACCTGTGTAATGAAAAATATTTTCGGATGCAACCCGACCCCAAAAAAGTTCAGGTACCACAAAGACATCGCCAACGTTATAGTCGCCTTAAACAAGGCAATGCCCTTTAACCTCTGCCTAATCGACTGCAACATAGCCGCTGGCGTGCAACCCCGCAGAATGGGGCTTGTAATGGCAAGCACGGATCCAGTTGCCATCGACACCGCCGCCGCAAAAATCGCAGGGCTAAACCCAAACGATATCTCCTACATCATAAAAGCGGAGCAGGAAGGTGTTGGTAGCCGAAAGTATGCTGTTAAAGGTGAGCCTCTTGAAGTTTTCAGGGTGCTTTACCCGAAGTATACTTTGAAAATGAAGGCTAAGCGCCGCGTAAAAAAGACGTTGATTACAG
>JBNIDR010000014.1:0-10978 GCA_050108155.1 Bathyarchaeia archaeon
CCAACAATACTTTTGTTATTTACATAAAGGATACTCGGATCCAGATTAAGGCGTTCTGCGGCCTTCTTCAAAGGGTATCGTAAATTTCTCTGGAGAACCAGCGAACACTGCCATCAATTAGAATGCATAAGAGATATTTGCAAAACCCTTTTCTATTTTAAATTGACAAAGCCTTAATTGTGGTTTGTTATGTCTGAAAAAGTTTGCAGGATCAAATTGACAGAGTAGAGCGAATAATACATCGAACCCCTTTGGTGATGTTTACGATTGGCGCCTTTGGCGGGATTTGTGCTGGTGAATCAAGCTTTTTTGGTGAACCCGGCTTAGTGGTAGGTTTTACGGTGCTCGGTGTTTGTGCAAGTTTATGTGGTGCTTCTCATCGAAATGCAAAGGAGGAATATAGGAAATTACTTGATCAATATTTACCTCTAAAGGTTGATTAAACAATTATAAACCCCTTTTAAGCCTTATAACGTGGTAATTTATCGGTGGCATATATCCGCATTTACCTTGCTGGACCCGAAGTATTCCTGATTAACGCCAAAGAGGTCGGCGAGCAGAAGAAGGCGCTGTGCAGAAAGTACGGGTTTGAAGGCGTTTTCCCCATCGACGTAGAAGTAGACACCAAGGCCAAGCAGCCGCGTGAGGTGGGCTTATGCATCAGCAACATAAACGAGGTCCTAATCAAAAGCTGCCAAGTAGTCATCGCTAACATTACCCCATTCCGTGGCCCAAGCGCCGACGTCGGAACAGTCTACGAAATGGGCTATGCACATGGTTTAGGCAAGCGGGTTTTTGCTTACACTAATATGGCCGCTTCTTTTACGGAGCGAACCGTCAAAGCGCTCAACGGCGGAGCAAAACGCGGCGTCGACGGCAGACTAAGAGATGCACAGGGAATGTTCATCGAAGAGAACAACTTAGTTGATAACTTGATGATTGACGGCTGTATTAACGCTAACAGTAAGTGTTTGGTTGTGGAGGAGGCGCCTGAAGGTCAACTGTTTACGTATCTTGGCGGCTTCGAGAAATGCCTTATCGCAGCAAAAGAAACATCTGAATGTAAAGTATAATAACTGAAAAAATATTCAGCCCCAAGAAATTGGCTTTTTAAGTTAAACAAAAAAAAGAAAAGGGGAAGTTGGCTTGTTTTATGGTCGTTTTCTTAGGACTAAGATTATGACTAAGCCGACAACAACGATTGCGATTATGATGCCAATTATGCCTGGTAGCAGGTATAGGTCAGCTGCGTTTGGCGGTGTTTCGGTTGGCTGTGGTGTTGCTGTTTGCTCTTCGACGAAGAATGAGTTCTCGCCTATTGAGCCCCAGTATGCCTTGGAACCTGCGAAGGTTACGTAAACTGTGTATTTACCTGCGATGTCTGGTTGCCATGTGAAGCTGTATCCGCCGTTGGCGTCACTTGTGGTCTGTCCGATAGGTCGGTAGTTGCCGTTGGCATCCAGCACACTGATGGTCAGCGGAACTCCGGTTGCGTTGTCTGGATGTTCGAATTGCTTGTAGACATAGAGCATCCATGCGCTTTGGTCTGCATCAGATACTGCTGGGACGCCGTGTGGGAATCGCAATGCAATTGCTGGGTCCTGTGTGCCTGCCGAAATGTCGGTTACAGTTCCCTTAATCACTACGGATTTTCCGAACTCAACTGACACGTCAGGCGCTGTGGTTGTTACCATTGTTGGACCTTTGCCGATAGCGTAGATCCGGTTGTCATAGGTGTCCAAGGAGGCGATGATGTTGTCGCCCATGATGGGGTTTCCGCCCCAGCGGGTTTCACGGAACATTCCGTTTACTCGCCAGATTTCGCTGCCGTCAGTTGCGTTGACACATGCGAATGGTCCGCCTCTTGGGATTGGGTTGTTGGCTGAGTGTTCGAGGGTGCCTATGTAGATTTTGCCGTCTGCAATTAGGTCGATCCAGCCCCACCAGTTCTCTCCGGTGACTGGCTCGCCGTAGGGGTCAGTTAGGTTGTATGTCCACGCCGTCTTACCTGTACCTAAGTCATAAGCGTATAAGATACCAGCGATACCGACTGAGTACAGTTTGCCGTATGCGAAGTACCATGTGTGTTCTGCATTTCCCCAACCGTACATGTCAAGGTAGTTCTCTGAGTTGGTGGCCCATAGGTAGGATCCGTCGACGACGCTAAAACCGTAGTGCGTAGTCAGTTCTTTGTCCCAGATTGCGATGACTCCAGCGCCGTATGTTGGATCATTTACGTAGTTGGTTGCTCCTGTGTAGTGGAGTGTGTTTGATCCTTCATTCCATTCAGCTGGAGGTGTCCATGTTTTGTCGAAGAGTTTAGGCAGTGTTTGTGTGTTTATGCTCGCGTTTCGGGTTGCAGTTATGGAGCTAATATCTAATGCCCATGTGCGCACCAGTGTTGTGTTAGCGAATAAGCCGACTATTCTGTCACCTTGATAAATTTTGATTGCGTTTCCGGTGATGCGTGAATAGTATGTTGTCAAACCTTTGGGTATTGTAACGTTCCATGAGTAGCATTTGTCCAGTGCGCCGTTGAGGTATCTTTGTCTTAGAGCTTGGTTGCCAGTGTTGGTTTGTTGACCTATCTGGTTAGTTGAGGCGGGATTCGATATTGCGTCTCCACCGGGGACAGAGGTGTTGGTTAGACCTAATACTCCGAAGGACCAGCTGCCGTAGGATGGTTGTCCGATGACGTCGTTTTGTTGGCCTGCAAGTGTTGAGTTCCAGAGTGCGATCCAGCCGTTGGTTAAGTCGATTTGGTAGATTAAGATTTCACCGTTTGGACCGAAGGTTCTGATTCCTGAGGGGACGTTGTAGAACATGAATTGCCATGAGCCGTCGTAGGGGCTGTATGCGGTGTAGTTGGCTCCGTTTACTGACCATAGGTAGCTGAAGACGCCGTTTACGTTGTAGCTTGGGAAGAACATTGTTTGCCCGAAGGAGAGCAGTGTGCCGTTGAGGAACCATAGTTTTTCTCCTGTCCGCAAATCAACCGCTTGGATTCCGTTGATTCCTACTTGGGCATAGGTACCTGAAGGCGCTGTGTTGTAGTATAATACACCGTTAATTATTACCGAGTTAGAGAATTTGCCTTCATATGCGTCGCCTGCATAGTATGCTGCCGGAATTTGTTCTTCACCACTGAATAAGCCGCCTGCTAAGCCGCCTGAGCAGTATGTTTTAGCCCAAAGAACGTGCGCAGTCTCGGGTGAATCAGCTTGATAGAGTGCGATTGAGTTGTCTGGTCGCTGTAGCCAGTTACCAGTTACTGCATTCCATTCCCTGAGTTGTGGGTCGACTGGGCGACTCCAGTACTCAGAGGGCAAAGCATGTCCTGGGTATGTCTGTTGAGGATTCTCAGCTAACACTGTTAGCGTACTGTTTTTGGTGCTTCCGATTAATATTGTGCCTGCCTGGATTGTTACGCCTCTTTCTGAATCGGAGAACGTTATCGGGAAGGTTTGGTTAGGCACTGTAGTTGTTAACGTGTAGGTTCCGACTTCCGTTGGGGTATATCGGGTGTAGGTTGAACCTGTAGAGTCTGTTGTGAAGGGGCCGAGCACTTCGGTTTTACCGCTTGGCGAAACCACGGTGATAGTAATGCCGGTCCAGCCGTATGACGCTGAAGGGGCTGCCTGAGAAATACCACATTTGAGAAGTGTTGATTGCCCAAGCCCGATTGGGTTGGGGATCGCATCAGAAATAGCGTAGGTCTTCATCGTAGTTACTGCTTGTGCTGGTTGCATTGTAATCAGAGGCATTGACATTAAAATTGACAGAGCAAAGACAACGAAAAGTGCCTTTGCGCGCTTAGTGGTTGTGTTCATTTTCTTATTTCCTTTATTTTTTTTAAAAACGCAAGCGCGTTTTCAGCATCGCTTGCTTATAATACTTTGTGTTTTTTGATTTTATAAATATTTGGGAAAAATTGAGGTTCTGACAGAATATCTGAAATGGACAATAATTTATTGTTAATTTTGTTGGAAAAATACAAACACCGCTTAAAGGGTAAGTGGGTTACCGCATTTTTGGATGTGGGGTTTGCTGAGGCTTGGTAAGGAGTAAGAGCAAATGCAAAAAGCTCTTTCACGAGACTTGGGCAGATGGTATCGTGAATTTGAAACCAGAGCCTACTCAGCCCCCTTGAAGATCTTGCACGCAAATAATTTTCTCGTGGAAAACCAATATATTTTTTTCGATAAAAGGCAAATATAAAGCTAAAAAAATAAAATTCAATTAAATATATTTTAATAAATTACGAAAATTTTTTAAGGTTAAAGAAATTAAATAAGAGTGGCGGGCAGAATCGGGCATGAAAATAGACAAACTAAATGCCGTAATCCTACAAGAACTCCTAAAAGACGGCCGCAAAACCTTCACTGAAATAGCTCAGCAATGCGGCGAATCCATGGAGGTCGTGGCGAACAGATACAGGCAAATGAAAAAGCAGGGTATAATCGTAGGAGCAACCATCCAGAACAGCTGCGCCTGCTACGACGGCAACTTCGTCACTGCATTTTACGTTTCTACTAGATCATCTAAATCTGATGTGATCGCTGAACTTCTCAGGGATTTCCCGAATATAACCGGAGTGTATCCGTCGGCGCTTAATCCACGTCTCCATGCCATATTCACCCTTAAATCCATCGCCGAGCTTGAGCGAACCAAACAAGCCATCAAAGAGTTACCGGACGTTTTGGACGTGGACCCTCAGATTTGGGTGGGCGTTCGCAATACCCCCCATAATCTTTCTGTGCTTGGCGCCGGTGCCTCGCCTAGACCTGAAGGAGAAACCTTTCCAAAAAAAATCACCTATCCTCATGTAGACGAAATCGACAAGTACATCATCGAAAAATTGGTTATCGATTCTCGAACACCGTTCAGTAAAATCGCAGAGGAACTAAAAATCTCCACGGACACAGTCTCCAAAAGGTACGAAAGGCTCAAGGAGAACCACCATGTGAGACCTGTGATTCAAATCAACCCTTCAAAAATTGGGTACAATGCCTTCGCCCTTTTCCGGTTGACCTTTTCTAAAGACAGCCTAGCAAATAACATTGAAGAGTTGATGTCGATGCCAGACTTCAACCTTATCCACAAAATCAGCGGAAAATACGATTGCTGGGCTTGCCTAATGATAAAAGACATTAATCAGTTTACGAGTGTGCAGGAAAAAATTCACCAGATGAGCAACCTGACATACTTTGAAGTTTCGGTGTCGAGGATTTTCTCGGTGTGGCCGCTTCAGAGAGAATTTATCTCGACATTTTAAGGGGTTACCGTTTGGCCAAACGCTTTAAGATGATTTCTTCGGCCTTGCAGTATTAGAGGGAAAAATAAAAGCGATGTTGGTTCGATTACATGCCCATTATGGAGACGTTATCTCCATGTTCATGCTCGCCTTCTTCGGTGATGTGATGCCAAACGTGCAGGCCTAACCCAGTTGATGCGCCTGCAGCTAAACCAACAAGCAGATACGTTAACCAAGCATAGCCAAAAACCATGCCGACGACGGCTAATACGTCAAAAACAATTGCCATAGCGAGATAGCCGCCGCACCATGTTTTCATGCTCATGCCGCGGGGTTTGTTAATGCCTATTACCCCAAGATAAGCGAACATAATGATGAAACCGACTAAAGCGAGAAGCAGATTAATTGTATTCGGATCTAAATCCATAGGTTCTCCCTTAAGGGGCTATGTTGGCTTTTAGGTTAATTAGCATATCGGAATCGTGCGCTACTACTCAAGTTACATCAGCGATTGCCCGATAATTATCGCTAGTATTTTTTAATGTCAAAACGAAAGTCTATAGATCTAAAAAGGACGTGGATTACAATAACCAACTTTGACGTTAGACATTGCCATAAATGGGCTCAGCTTTTAGTTGAACGGAAAAGTAAACTCAACCAAGCCTTAGACGCGGTTGAAAAACAGGATTTCGACTCCGCCAAACGTTTGGTCAACCAAATCTTCAATGGCGCCATGGGAAGACAGGCTGACCCTGGCATGGCGGGCTCGTTGCTCTACCATATGGCTATGATTTCAAAGATGGAGTCCGAGACGCAGGTCCTGCTGGATGAATTGAAATTAGCCCAGCCTGACATATCGGCGCGCCTCAATAGTTTGTACAGCGTCTTCTATGGCGACGCTAAAGAACTGCTCAAAGACGTCATGCAGTTAAACTACGATGCGGACACAGTATCTAAAACTAAGCATCTCACAAGCGAAGAAAAGATTGCCTTATTCACTCAGTTTAAGGCTTCACAGAAAAACGTTGAAGCACAATTAGACAATAGAGATTCCACCGCGGTGCAGGCCCTTGTGAAGTTGTTTGATGATTGGGCACAGAAAGTTGCTTTGATGCGCCTTATACAAGAATACGAAACCATCAGAGGCTTATTTGTGCTAAGTGCACTCACTAAATCGGTGGGTTTTGATAAAGTTGAAGCCGCGATGGAGCGTGTTAAGGATGATTTCGGTCAGAAAACCGTTGACATCGCTCTCGACGTTACACTCAAAGTAGGTATGCGCAGGGAGAAACTGCAGTCAGTAATGCTGGCTGATCACTTCATCAAAATGGACATGAGCGGAGAGAAACTCGACGGTAACATGGAATTCCTAAACTGCCCCATACACGGCGGACACAAGTACGCTGAAGAAAAATATGGCGTAGACCCAAAGGTGTCAGGGCTTTTTTGTCGTCACTTCTGTTTCTCCCACGCCAAAGCCATGCTAAATACCGTGCTTCCTTTCCCATTCACTTTGTGGCAACCAAAAGTTATGGCTAACGACGGCGTCTGCCAGTACTACCTCAAACTCGGCTATTCCCCAGAGGCTAAGCATGATGAGCCGTTTGTCCCGCTTGTTCTGTCATATAACGTGACGCGGGAGTGCAACATGAAATGCAGTCACTGCTACATAAACGCAGCCGAAAAGAAACTTCCTAACGAACTCTCAACTGAAGAAGCAAAAAGGCTTATGGATCAAATCGCAGAAGTCAGCCATCCCCTGTTAATTCTCAGCGGCGGCGAACCTCTCCTGCGAGAAGACATCTACGAGCTTATCAAGTACGGAAACTCGAAGGGTTTGAAGATGGGTTTGGGCAGCAACGGCTATCTCCTTGATGATGCCGTGGCAAAGAAACTCAAAGACGCTAACATAGCCACAGTTTCCATCAGCATCGACTCAAGTATTCCTGAGCAGCATGATGCGTTCCGAGGCGTTAAAGGCGCTTGGGAAAAAGCAGTAAACGCCTGCAAAGCTCTGCGTAAAAACGGCGTACTGGTTCAAGTTAACACCACCCTAACGCATGACAACTACGATCAAATCGACGACATCATGACGCTGGCTGAATCCATCGGCGTTGAGAACTTCCACCTCTTCTTCTTAGTGCCAACTGGAAGAGGTAAAAAACTCGAAGACATATCCGCCGAGAAGTACGAGGAAATGATAACTAAAACCTTTGCCAAAGTACACAAGCACCGCCTAAACGTTCGCCCCTCCTGCGCGCCTCAGTTCATGCGTATAGCTAAAAACATGGGACTAGATATGCGCCAGTGGATACGCGGCTGTATCGCAGGCATGTATTACTGTCGAGTGTACCCCAACGGCGACATCACCCCCTGCCCTTACCTGCCTATTAAGTTGGGTAACATTAGGGAGCAACCGTTTAAGGAAATCTGGTTTAACTCAGAAGTATTCAAGAACCTACGCGCTCCCTGTCTTCTCAAAGGTAAATGCGGCGTTTGCGAGTTCAACAAGATATGCGGCGGATGCAGAGCCCGAGCTTACGGTTTATCCAGCGACTTCATCGACTACTGCGGCGATTTATATGAACCCTCCGAGCAAAAGAATGATTACTTAACTGAAGACCCCTGGTGTGTGTATCAACCAAAAACCTATTAAGTGAAAGCTGTCTTTCAAAAAGTTCAACTGGCAGTTATAGGCGCTTTGGCAGCCCGCAACACGGCACTTAAGTCACTGTGGACCGCCAAACATGCGGAGGGAGACGAATGCAGCAAGTCCACATACCCAAAAATTCTTCAGCCGTGATAGCGGCAACTATCAACTTAGGATGGCAAACCTTATCCCCCTTCGGCTTCCATGATAAAAACGGTGTAATGTAAGGAGGCCACAGAAATAGCACATGCTGGCATCGCTCAAAGCTTCACTGGAATGTTTAAACAAACAACGCTCACCTGTTTATTTGACATCGGCAGCTTAATCGCGGGTTTCATGATTGCCCTACAATTGGGCATTTTTCATCTTTCTCCGTGGGCAATCGCTCTTTACCCTGCGGTAATCAGCGTCAAAGCAGTAATCACGGGTTTGCTCACAGGACGCTTAAGCACCGCACTTCATCTGGGTACAATTTATCCTCAGTATTTGGGTAACACTAAGGCCTTCTATCAACTTATCAGTGCAATGATTGTGGTAAATTTAGGTACAAGCGTCACCATAAGCGTCATCGGAATTTTGTTTGGGTCACTGTTCTGGGGAATAACAATTGCAGACTTCTCAGCCATCTTAACAGTAATGGTTGCAACACTCTCACTTGGTCTATTAATTACTCTGATAACCGTTGAATTCACATTCATCTCGTTTAGACGCAGCCTAGACCCAGAAACAATCGTTTACCCAGCAGTCTCCACTATAGCTAATATAGTTATAACCTTCCTCTACATCGCAGTTCTACACCTCTACTTTTCAGGACCAGACGGCAGGTGGGCAATCATACTCTTTGGATTAATCAACGTCTTCTTAGTCCTCTTCCTAATTCCCATGAACATCCGTGAAAAAGACTTCCTTCAAATCCTAAAAGAAACCGTCCCCACAATGCTGCTCATTGCGCTACTAGTCAACATCACTGGAACCTTGCTAGAAGGCATAAGCACCCTTGCAGGCAACCAACGAGAAGTCTACACGGTTTATCCAGCCATGATAGACATGATGGGCGACGCAGGCTTAGTCGTGAGTTCAGCAGCAACAGCAAAGCTAACTCTAGGCGTTCTAACACCTTCCTTTGGCGCAATCAAGAATGACGCTAAAAACATATTGAGCGCTTGGACGTCAACGCTGATGCTCTTTGTAGTCATAGGTGTAATTGCACTGGCATTAAACGGCGGCTTCACCCTTTCCGCCTTCACTGACCTCTTGCTGATTCTGCTTGTGTCAAACGTAATTGCCTTCGCAGGCATCGTTTTGATTTCCTTTGGCATCTCCATCTTGACGTTTAAACGCGGCTTAGACCCCGACAACTTTGTAATACCCATCAACAGCTCAATAGCAGACGCCATCACAACAGTCGCTCTGTTTGTAGCCTTGCTGATAATTATTTAGCCCTATAAGCAAATTAAAATATGATAATCAACTAATAATCATGGAGTGCTCCATAAGATTTGCCTCAATTTGAGAAAATAGAGTACAAACCTATCCCAGTGCGACAACTGCTGCTGGAAATGAAGAACCTTTCTGAATTAATGATTGACCTTGCATACTCCGCTGCCTTATACAATGACAAAGACTTAGCTGAAGACGTGTTGGCCCTGGAAAGCAGGGTTGATAACCTGTCATACTTGTTAGATATGGAAATCATGGTTGCGGCACGCGACCCAAAAGATGCAGAACAACTTATCGGCGTCTCAACGATGGCAGCTTCAGCCGACAAAATCAGCGACGCCGCAGCCGACATCGCAGCCATAGTGACCCGCAACATTGGCATCCACCCAATCGTCAGCGCCATCTTCGAAAAAGTTGAAGAGCGTTTAATGAAAGCAACCGTTAAACCCGACTCACCGCTGGTCAAAAAGCAAATCGGCGACCTGGACTTAGCAGCAACTATGGGCGTTGACATAATTGCCATTCGCAGAAATCATGATTGGATTTTAAATCCCAGCAAAACTGAGCAAGTCTTCGAGGGTGATACACTCATTACCCGAGGAACAACAGCGGGGATTCAGGAATTCAAGGATCTTGCAGAGGGCGAACTCACTACGCTTAACACCGAGCAACGCGCCAAGTTCAAAGAAATCGTTACAAGGTTTGTCGAGTTAAAGGATACCTCAGAGTTGATGATGGATTTAGCTTACTCGGCTCTCTTGCTCAACAATAAAGACCTCGCCGAAGAGGTGGAGCGGCTAGAGGAGCGTATGGACCAGCTGCACACCGATTTTGAATTGCTCGCATTAACAAGTGACTTCCAGAAGAGTGAGGCGTCAGGCTTTCTGGGTATAATCCGTCTTGGCATTGCCACAGAAAAAATCGCGGACGCCGCAGCTGACATGGCAGAAGTTGTTCTAAGAGATATTGAACCCCACCCGATTCTGGGTATGGCAATTAAGGAAGCTGAGGAAACAGTGGTTCAGGCATGTGTAACAAGTGACTCGGCACTAGTAGGTAAGACCTTAAAGGAAGTTCGGGTTCACGATGAGACAGGTATGTGGGTTTTGGTTATAAAACGTGATGATAAATGTATTCGACCGCGGCCTGATTCTAAAATTCAAGCAGGTGACGTGTTAGTTGCTAGCGGATACGCTGAAGGGGCTGATGCACTCAAAAAGTTGGCGTCGCCCTCTGAAACGTGTGAGTTGGAAGAGGATTAATCATTATTCTGGATGCATTAACACTATAAGCGTCAGCCCCCTAGAATAGCGCAAACCACGCTGTCCATCTGTGATGCTTTATGGGGGAGAAAAAAACATTCACCTGCCAAAACCCAGCATGCAAAAGAACATTTGCAGCTCCCCTTAAAACTCTAAACCTGCAAGAAAACCCCTCAGAACCATATTTTGCATGTCCCATCTGCCTAACTAAAATCGACGAGTTAACACCTAAAAAGCAGGAACCAGTAGCTCCTCATGTGGAGCCGCAGAGAATCACTGTAAACCAGAGCACTGGCAAAGGCGGGGAGAAGCCCGGTTCGTGTAGTTACCATTTGGGGTATCTTGCTGAGCGGGCTCAGAAAGAACAGATTC
>JBNIDR010000014.1:11028-25039 GCA_050108155.1 Bathyarchaeia archaeon
GGTTTGCCCAAGAATTGTTGATTGCATGCTTAAGCGTATAAACGAATAAAACCGTTTATGGCTGACAAACGGCGTCTCATAGTTTAGTTGCGATTAAGTGAAAAAATTAAAAAGGGAAAAATAAAATTAAGTAAAAAAGAAAACTTTATTTCTTTTTCTTTCCGGCATCGGTGGCTGACTCTGCAGCTGGAGCTTCTTCTTTCTTGTCTTCGATTTCAGTTGTGATTTCTTCGATTGGCTTCGGAGGGGGTGTTGTTGCCATTGTCCAGCCGATCCATGCGCCGATGAACATTATTGCCACGAATGCGAGGAAAACTGGAATTGCGACTACCCATAACCTGAAGGTGTTTTCGTTCATCTGCAGGTTAAGCGGGTCAATAATCAGATTTGGAACGAATATGGCGATTATGTAAAGTACAGCGATGACTGCGCAAACGACAAGTATTGCTCCACCTATTCCTTGATCTTTGCTAACCATTTAGTGATTCACCACTTTAGTAGCCATTGTATTCGGTTAATCAATTTAAAGTTTGTCATATAAATAAGGGGGCAATTGGTTAGGTTGTGCCCATTTCCCACGTCGAAAGATACTTTTTCTGTTCATCTGTTAACTCGTCAATTTTGATGCCCATACTTTGCAGTTTAAGCTCAGCAATCTTTTCATCAATGTCTTTTGGAACATTGTAGACTTTGGTTTCTAGTTTACCTGATTTTGCAACGAACTCTGAACAGAGCGCCTGGTTAGCAAAGGACATATCCATGACTTCTGAGGGGTGACCTTCCGCTGCAGCTAAGTTAACTAGTCTGCCTTCTCCAAGCAGGTAGAGGTGGCGTCCGTCTTTTGTGGTGTATTCTTCCATGTTAGGGCGCATGGTACGTTTTGATACGCTGATGGATTCGAGGTCAGGGATGCTTATTTCGACGTTGAAGTGACCGCTGTTGCACATGATTGCGCCGTCCTTCATTTTCTCCATGTGCTCTTTGCGGATGACGTTTATGTCGCCTGTAGCGGTTGCGAAAATGTCGCCGATTGGGGCTGCTTCAGCCATGGTCATGACACGGAGTCCGTTCATAACTGCTTCCAGAGCCCGAGTCGGTTGAACTTCTGTAACAATAACGTTTGCGCCTAAGCCTTGGGCGCGCATGGCAATGCCTCTGCTGCACCAGCCGTATCCGCCGACCACAAAGTTCTTGCCTGCTAGCAGAACTGAGGTTGCTCGTAGGATGCCGTCGATGGTGCTTTGGCCTGTGCCGTAGCGGTTGTCGAAGAGGTACTTGGTTAATGCTTCGTTTACGGCGACGATGGGGTATTTGAGTGATCCATCTACTTCCATGGCTTTTAATCGGACGACGCCTGTGGTGGTTTCTTCGGTTCCGCCTTTGATGTTGGCTATAAGGTCTTGGCGTTTGCTGTGGATCATGCCTACGACGTCTGCGCCGTCATCCATAGTGATGGTTGGTTTGTATTCGAGGACTTTTTCGATGCATCGGTAGTAGTCCTCAGTGTTTTGCCCTCTCCAAGCATACACGTGGACACCGCTGTCTGCTAGTGCCGCAGCAACGTCGTCTTGTGTTGAAAGCGGGTTTGAACCGCATAACGCGACTTTGGCGCCTCCGGCGATGAGTACTTTGATGAGTACTGCTGTTTCTTTGGTGACGTGTAGGCATGCGGCTATGGTTTGCCCTGTAAGGGGTTTTTCTTCTTCGAATCTTTTTTTGATAATATTTAGGACGGGCATGTGTTTTGCTGCCCATTCAATCTGTAAGTGACCTTGCGGTGCAAGAGATTTGTCTTTAACCTGAAATTCTTCCATGAACAGTTCCTTCTTATACGAAAAGCTTTGTGGTACGCCTTATTTAGAATTTACCTACATTTCCTATGGTGGATGGTGTGGCAAGGGCTCGATTTAGCTGGAAAATATTAATTTACACCGTGACGCCACAGTTAGAGCGTGTAATCAATGAGAAAACCTTTTGCATCTTTTGTCGAAGCAGAACTTCAACCTAAAAGCTTAGTGATTACCTGCGGGTTGCCTGCAAGCTACAAAACAGGAATTGCCCAGGAAATCTCCAAGATGAAGGGGTACCCGATTCTACGTAGCGACCTGATTCGGCTAGAGGTTCTGAAAGGAAAAGATGTCTTTGACGTGAAAGTCGCGGGCAACATGAATAACAGGTTATCTGTTTATGATGAAATGTTTAGGCGGGCAGAGTCGCTAGCCACAAAGGGAGTCGATGGCTTGATTTTAGATGCTACTTTTGTAACTCAGGATCTACGAGAACGCGCCGCAGAAATAGCCGCTAAAAACAACTTTTCGCTTGCTATTTTTGAGACCAGTTGCCCTCAAGAAGTAGCGTTAGATAGAATAAAGAAGCGAACCAAGGAAAAATATGAATCCAACGCCTTAACTGAAGAAGCATACTTAGCAAACAAGAATAAATTCGAGCCCGTAAACGTTGACGAATTAAAACATAAATTTCCGGCACTCAAAATGATGCATCTGATTGTTGATACGTGTGTCTGTGGAATGGCTAATTGGACTATACTTAAAGAAGATAGAAGGTAACCACCGCCATGATTGATTTACATATCCACTCGAAATCCTCTGACGGCAAATACAGTGTCCAGCAAATTATGGCTGAAGCTAAAAACCGCAAAATCGACTTTGTGGCAATCACTGACCACGATAACATCGACTGTCAAATTGAAGCCGTAGCCGAAGCAAAAAAAGCAGGCATCCGCTACGTTACCGGCGTAGAGCTAAACGTCACCTTCTCATATCCCAAGTACAAAGAAAGCAAGCCCTTTTCGCTTGACTTTTTAGGTTACCAATTTGACCCCGAAAACGAGGCAATCAAGGAAAAGCTTGCGTTGATGGCGAAGTATCGACAAGAGAGGGCAGCAAAGATCCTCGATAACCTCAACGCAGAATTTGAGAAAGAACACATTCCAGCCCTAACAAAAGAGGATCTGCGCATGATTGAGGAAAACGTTGAGGGTTCCTTGGGTAGGCCTCACATTGCTGATTATCTCATCGCCAAAGAAATCGTTGCTAGCCGTCAAGAAGCCTTTGATAAGTATCTAATGAAATGTGACGTTCCCAAGTATCCTCTGCGGCTTAGTGAAGCGTCAAAACTTGTTAGAGATGCAGGAGGCAAAATCGTACTTGCCCACCCAAACGACGCCACGGGGACCTCGCTGCTGCCAATAACTAAAGTTCCATCAGAGCAAACCCAGATAATTAAAGAAACAATGCTGCCGTACATTGACGGCGTAGAATGCTGGCATCTAAGTCACACGGTTCAGTCCACAAGTCACTATGTCGCGTTTGCTAGGGAAAACGGCTTAATTATGACGGGCGGCAGTGACTGCCACCAAAAACCCGTAATCATGGGCAGCGTTGTGGTTCCCGAATGGGTAGCTGATCAATTTAAAAAATAAAAGTTTAGAGTTGCTTTGCGTATTCTGCGGCTAGCCGCATATACGCAGAGGCTTCTTTAATCGCGTCTTCTTTTTCTTTCGCTTTGATGTTTGGGTCATCCAACCTGAAGCTAACAACTTTGCCCCGCACGTATGCACGGTAGCATTTGTAGAAGGGCAACATCTGACTTAGCTGGGCGTCATTTGAGTAGGCGATGTATTGGGTTATGAAGTAATCGGCTAGGTCGCTTCTTTTCTGGTAGTCGAGGTCCATAGCAAGGAATGCCACGTCAGAGGCGGTGTCGCTATAGCGGAAGCGATCGTTGAATTCGATGGCGTCGAAGATACAGATTTTGTCGGTTACAAAGATGTTTCCTGAGTGGAGGTCGCCGTGGCAGTCTCGGATGTGTTTGCCGTTGATGCGGCTCTGGAAAAGCGCCTTATTCTGGGACATGAATTCGTTGATTTTAGATTGCATAAAATCGTAGTCCACTTTTGTAACTGTTTGCCCAATGTATTTTGTGGTTTGAGCGAAGTTTTCATCCCAATTAGTCTTCACAATTCCCAGCCCGCCGAACTCGCTTATCTCCGTGTTGGTTTGGGCTTCTAAGTGGAACTTGGCGACGATTTTGGCGAGGTCGTCTATTACTTTTTTGTCAATTTTCCCTTCTTGAAGCAACTGTGTCATTATTCGGTTCTGTGGGAGGCGCTTCATTTTTAGAGCATACTCCACAGTTTCGCCTTCTCCGCCAATTTTAAGTGTCTGAGCTTGGGTGATTGGAACTACTTGAAGGTAGATTTCGGGACACAATCTCCTGTTGAGTTCGAGTTCTTTTTGGCAGTAGATATGCCTTTTTTCAAGTGTGGAGAAGTCGAGGAAGCCGAAGTTTACGGGTTTTTTGACTTTGTAAACGTAATTTTGGGTTATAAAGACAAATGAGATATGGGTTTGGATGAGGTCTATTTTGCCTGTTGGTTCAGGGTAGGTTTCTGGGTTAAGCATGGCTTCAACTATGGGGTTTTTTGCTTGCATTTTGGCGCTTCCTTTAGGGTTATTTTGTGTGTTGGGTGGCAATAAACATAGGGGTGTACGTACAGGTAAAGGTGGATTTAGGTTAAGCTTATATTTGCGACTGCAAGTGGGTTTGTGATTAAGATGCAACCTGAAAAGCTAAATGAATTCAAAAAAGTGTTAAAAGACGGCGGCTATAATGCCGAACTAGCCGATAAGATAGCCGCCTATTACACTCGCGGATTAAAGTGAGCCACGTACTCTAATACGCTGTCAGCTTGCTCTTTTGAAATATGGTTATTTGCTTTTAAAGAGGCAACAACATCGGTGATTTTAGCCAGCGCATGCACTTGGTAGCCGAGGTTTTCGAGTTTCTCTTTTCCGCCATGCTCCCTATTAACAACCACAAGCATGTGCTTAACCGTGGCGCCAAGTTCCTGAAGCGGCTTAACACCCTCAATCTTAGACAAGCCCTCACTTACCACGTCATCAAAGAACAGGATGTTATCTCCTTTTGAAACGTCGGCCCCCGCGATTCTACCTGTAACGCCATATGCTTTGTCTTCCTTACGCACGATAACGCAGGGCAGGTTGAGTTTAACGGCGATGCTAGGGACTATTAGAGCGCCTTTGAGCTCGATGCTGGAGAGCTTGGTAATGGGGTCTTTTGCTGAGATCGATCTGATCTTTTGTGCTGCAACTTCCGCAATAACGTCCAGCTGCAGTGGCGCTGCTAGCACGCGGGCTAAATCAATGTAGTAGGGGCTAGTGGCGCCTGATTTGATTTTAAAACTGCCGAATCGTAGGCATCCTGAGAGGTAGAGAGCGTTTGCGATTTTATCGGTGACTGAGGACATAAGCTTTCCCGTTGAGAATGGGTAACAGCAGATTTAACCCTTATCCAACAAAAAAGGCAATGTCGCGGACATATTTGGATGCTATTAGAAGCTCTATGCAGAAACCTATAGAGGGTAGGCTACTATCCATAAAAGAACCAAAAAAGCTTAGAAACAACCGATCCATTTCTAATGGTTTCAACCTTACTGATAATATCCTGTGTCTCTTCTTAGGCTTGGCGCAACATTAATTAGGTCAATTCCGCACCATCTCTACATCTCTAAGAAAGTGATTCATCATGGGTATGAGAAAGCGCAAGAAAGATACTGGTCCAATGCCGGCTGCCAGTGCAGGTTTACTTCGCTTCTTTGAGGAAGAAACCGAGGGCATAAAGATACGCCCAGAACTCCTTGTTGCATTAGCAGTATCTTTGATCGTTGTTTCGGTCTTAGCAAAAATCTTCTTCTAAATAGCTACTTTTTTACCTGTTTCTTGGCTGAGCAGGTGGATGTAGCACTTCTATTCTTTGCACACTGTTTAGGTGCAGGAACAACTCGCTTCTCTCTTCTCGGCTAGCAACCTGCGGAATAGGCTGCGCTAACGTAGATCTTAAAACTATTGCTTCTGCTTCTGAGAGCCAAATTCCCGATGGCTCCTGCGTAACTGCGGCTAAGGTGCCCTCAAAGCCATAAGCTGGATCCAGAACGACTCTGATTTTCTTGCCGACGTTTCGCTCCAGCATGTGGAAGATCGAGGGCGGCAAATTCTGATCTGCCATAGTAAATACTTCGGGGAATAGTAAAATGGCGGTTTAGGCATAAAACAGTATCTCCTCTTCGGCATGGACATTTATGCGGTTCAGGATACAAAAAAGCAGTTTATGGGCACATATGTTTGCTGTTTAGGTGTCAAAATGCTTGTTTGCTTCTTCTGGGTTTTGAAAAATATTGTCTTTTATGTCTGTCTGTTAACCGTTACTTATAGGCTAAATTTTAATAGGGCTAAACATTCCATAGTGAAAGATTACTATGCAGGCAGAGCGTTCTCTGGGCACTTCTATGGATAATGCAAAGAAACATTACTCGTCCCTGTTCTCCCTGCCCTCATATCAGAGATCGCTTGTTTCAATAGCTGGCCTCTGCATCATAGGCGTAACGTTAACTGCCTGCGCATTTTTTCCACCTCTAAACAGCCTCATATTAGGCATCAGCCTCTTCATAATCACCCTCTTAACCGATTCACTGTTAAGCAAAGTAATCCTACGCAACGACCCAATCTTCATCATACGCAGAACATCAGGCATGTCCTTTGCCTGCTGGCTACTCTGGCTTGCATTCGCCGCTTTAGGCGCAATTTTAGGGTTTTTAGGATTCGGCTGGCTACTATGGGTTAAACTTACCCTCATAGGATTCGCTGCCACTCTAACACTGCGCACCTTAGTTTTGAGTGCAACATCAACCACTACAAAGCCCCGCCAAATCGCCTCCGCCATATTTGGGCCAGTCCTCTGCATAGGTGCGTTTTTTGTTTTCTGGGTTACGCTTGCAGGAAACATTACCCTCCAGTTCTTGCCATTCATCATCTTATCGCCCATAATCAGCTACGCCGCAGTATACTTGCTCCTACGCTCAATCGACCGCTTAGGCAAAAGCGGCTACAACCTGCCCGCGATGTCCCTATTTAGAGCTTTCTTGCTCAACTGGGTAACAGACCTAAACGCGCCGCTAGAGGCACATCTGGAGGCGATGGGCGAAAACTCAGACATACACGTTAGCATCCTCAAATTCGACTCATCAAAGCTTAAAGCAGCCATAATCATGCCGCTGGTGCATCCTGGCCCATTCAAGAACATTGGCAGCAGCCTCTTGCCATCCATGCTAAAGCATGACTTCGACAAAGCATACAACTGCGACTCATGCACCCCGCTGGGAATTTTGGGGCATGAACTCGACTTAGCTTCACAGGAGCAGAATAGAAAAATCGTTGCAGAAGTCCTATCCCGAGCCAAATTCAAGGCAGAATCCGCTAATGCATCCCCCTATGTGCGAGCCACAGACGGCGCCGCCATAGCTTCCTGCCAAATCTTCGGCGACACCGTATTCCTCTCCTTTTCACTTGCACCCCGAACCACAGAAGACCTTCCGCAGGAGTTAGGCCGCTTCGTCGAGGAAGAAGCAAAAAAATACGGGTTAACCCACGCCGTAGTTGCCAACGCCCACAACTGCCTCACACCAGTAATGGATACAGCAGAGCACGTTGACGAACTTAAACGAGCAGCCGCAAAATGCCTAAAGGCGGCGTTTGAACTGCCCAAAAAGCCCTTCAAAGTCGGCTCAGCTACGGTTTATCCAAGCGATTTCACGCAGAAACAGGGGATGGGCACAGGTGGTATAACTACAATAGCCATTGAAGTTGAGGGGCAGAAAACCGCCTACGTGGTTATTGACGGTAACAACATGATTCCGCATCTAAGGGAGAAAATCCTTGATACACTTGCAGCCTTAGGCTTCAAAGACGGCGAGGTTCTCACAACCGATACTCATGCAGTCAGCGCCTTATCTACGGGTAGTCAAGGTTACCACCCCGTCGGCGAAGCCATGAACCACGAAGTACTCATCAAGCACATAAGTGACGCGGCAAAGACGGCAGCAACAAACCTTGAAGCCTCCAAAGCAGGATGCATACAATTCATAGTGCCAAACATTCGCGTCATCGGTGAAGAGCGGCTAGACGCTATCTCCACGCTTGTTGACAAAGCCATCACAAAAGCAAAACATGTCGTAGCCCCAATTTTCGGCGTTGAAGGGTTACTGCTGATTCTGCTGCTACTGCTTTTCTAAGCCCTCTTCTTGGGTTTTCTTTTCAGTGGGGTACCACAGACTTGACAATCCATAAATTTACTGTCAGCGGGATACTGCTTAAAGCATGCAGGGCAATACCGCACCCATTCCAACTGCCGTTTAATGCCAAAAGTGGCTAAAGCCGAAAACTCAATTCCCAACTTTTTAGCTACGTTCTGTATGGAATAATCGTCGGAGACGATTTGAGGGTTGTAGCCTTCAGTTTTTAGTTGGAGAGCAAGCGAGAGCAATTCAAGGTCTGTCTCGGATAGTTTGTGATAGTCCCCTGATTTGCCCGCTTCAACTTTGACTTGCGCAGCGGCTACTTGGCTAGGCGCTCTAACTTTTACTTTGCCGCTTTCAAGGGCTGTTTGAAAACGCATCTTAACCATGCTGTTGCGGAGGATCTCTTCTTCAACTTTTGGCACAGTAACCTGTTCATGGGCGACTGAGAAGGGGTCGTACCCCGCCAAAAACGCCGATGTATCCAAAACTGCTACCCGCCGTATTGGTTCATTGGGCATGTTCATTCTGTTCCCTTAAACAGCAGCCGATTGCGCAGTCGATCATAAAAGTTGCTTTCGAATCGAATAAAAGAAGTTACATTTTTTGATCTTGTTACTGTAACCATCAACTTGTTGGTGCTGACTGTTTTCCGGTAGTGCCCATCCAGCATAACCAGCATCTTTTCAGGGCGCAGCACATTGAAAGTTAATGTCGCACTCGTCGGGAACACCAATGAGTGAAACACGGTTAAGGAGCAAATCGGCGTTATAACGAATGCGTCAACTTCTTGATCCATTACTGGTCCACCCGCTGAGAGCGAGTAGCCTGTGGAGCCTGTTTGAGTTCCGATTATTAATCCGTCAGCTTGGCACCTTAAGATGGGTTTACCGTTCTTGCAGATTTCCGCATAGAGGATTTTCGACGGTTCGCCCGTAGAGATAACTACATCGTTTAATGCGTCGGGGAGTTGTTCTTTGCCTGCGGAAACGGCCATTTTTGTGGATTTCTCAATTTTGTAGTCGCCCTTTAGGGTGCGTTCTACAGCATCGCATGCACATAGGGGTTCGACTTCGGTGAGGAATCCGCGGACGCCCATGTTAACTGTGAGAATTGGGGTGTCAGGTTTAGGGATGTTTATGGCCGTGCGTAGGATGGTGCCGTCGCCGCCAATGGTGATTATAAAGTCAGTTTTCATTTCTTGGAGCGGAATAAAGTTTTCTTTGGTTCTCATTTTACCTTTTAGGGTGTCTTCTATGTAAACATTCAAGCCTTTCTTAGCCAAAAACTCGGCCAGCTGCTCTGTGAGTTCTATGGCTTGTTCACTATCGAAGCGAGCGACTAACCCAACGCTTTTAAACACTATTTCACCGCTCCGTAATATCCGTGAAACTTAATCTATATTAACGTTCGCAGTTACGGCGGATTCGCTTTTTCTTTAGGTGTTGTTGCAGGGAACCCCTAGGCACAACTTCAACCAGCGGCTTGTGGGGGCGGCTGCGTTTTGGTTTCTGCGTCTGGTGGGCGTTGCAGGCTTGTTGTGGCGTATTCTGCAAGCAGTCAATTTGATAATTAGCTCCGGCTACTCTTTTCTTTCGAACTTAATGGGTTATCGGTATTCTAAGCCCATGCGCTTCATAAAATCAAGAACATTTTCGTACTCGGCAAGAAACTGTTTTCCCTTCTGCGTCAGCTTAAGCGAAACCTCATTCTCAATTAAAGCTAAATCGCTAAGCTCAGCAATGTAGCCTTTTAACCTGTCAAAGGGAACCTTCATCTGCACCTGAACCCGAGTTAACACTATCTTTTCATCCTTCTCGGCATAAAGTATGCCCAAAAGGTCGCCGTAGATTTTCAGTCGGTCTCTACGAGCGATTTTTTTCATTACCCGTCTCCTTTTCCTTCTTGATGCTGTAGAACGACTTGTACGAGACATAGAGGAACACGGCTAATCCCGCATAGCGAATCGCTAAACCAGAGAAAAACGCTGAGTAACTCGTGTCAAAAGCAAAAAGAACTAGCGCATACTGGCTTATCCCGAAGAGAATGTATCCAATGGGACTCCAGATTGTCTCCGGACTTGATGATTCTAAGTGGCTTCTAAGAGTATGAGCGCAGAGATAGAAGGCACAAGCCACGTTGAAGCATCTGCTTATGACACTTGTGATATCATATGCTGGTAAACTAATTCCTGGGATATTAAGAACAAGAAATATCGCTAGCATTGCGGCAATTAATCCTCCGAAAGTTATATCCCAAAGAAACTTTGCTCTCAGCGTTTTTTCTAGAAAAATAGTACGTAAGGCACAGGAAGATAAACGCGATATTTCTAACTAAGAGCTGGAAATATATCGTTGACTGGCCAAAAAGATAAGGCTGAAAATAGATGAAGGAAGATAAAGCATAGGTTGCTCCTAAGAAACCGAATCCGAGGGGTAGCCCGAGATATCTGCTTTCTTTTGTGACTTGGTACGGCTTAATCATAAATCTTACAAGAATCAAGCATAAGATTGCTGAAATAGCCTCATAGACAATTCTGAAAGTTTGGAAGGCATATGGGTCCGTCGTTAATTCACCGTTTTATTCTATTTTTGAATATAACGTCCGATTTTTCCTAATAATCTATACTCACGATAGGTGAGTTAGGCTTATTAGTAGTTATTCGCGAGGTAATGGGCTACAAAATAAGGAGTAAAAGCAAGTGAAATTTCATCAAAATGTATTATCAAAAAAGACCCGAACTGCTGTTGCATTGCTCATAGCCCTATCGATGATCTTTCCAATACTGGCTTCATCAACCGCAGCTGTTCATAACCCCGCATGGAGCATTCCCACATTTGCTCACATATATGCTGCTACAAACCCCGTAGGCGTTAACCAAACCACCCTCATATACCTCTTCCTAACACCAACCTATCCTGACACCTTAATGACGAACAATTACCGCTTCCACAACTATAACTTAACAATAGTTGCTCCAAACGGCGAAATTACAACTAAAATCTTTGACGTAATCCAAGACACAACCTCCAACCAAGCATACGCGTTCACTCCAACCCAAACTGGCACCTACAATCTTTACTTTGACTTCCCAGGCCAAAACGTTACTGACTATCCCCACTTACCCACAACCGATTACCTCAACGACTACTTTATGCCAAGCAGCGCTAACACTACTCTAACAGTCACTGAAGAGCAAATTTCCTATCTCCCCCTAGCACCTTTGCCCACTGAATACTGGACCAGACCAATCTATGGTGAAAACACCTTTTGGTTTACTGTTGCTTCTAACTGGTTAGGCAGCGGCGCACCTGGATACGGTGGAATGATAGGTCCAAATCAGCGCCAATTCACTGACAGCGCAATAGGCTCACAAACTAACCACATCATGTGGACTAAGGAAGTTCAACCCGGTGGAGTAGTCGGTGACGACAACTTCGAAAACAAAGGAAACACCTACTTTGAAGGAACTGCATACGCTCAGAGATTCACAAACCCAATAATAGTGTACGGTCGCATCTACTACAAGGAACCCTTATCCTTTAGTGCAAACGGCGGCGACACAGTCTGTGTTGATCTGCGCACTGGGGAAGAAGTTTGGAGAAGAAGCGATGTACCCGCATTATCCTTTGCATTCATCTACGATTTAGGAACCCCTAACTACCGTGGCGTTTACCCCGCTATACTGTTCACAAGCAACTTTGCACGTGCTTTCGATGCAGCAACAGGCGAACCGCTTTTCAACGTTACTAATGTACCTTCAGGACAAACAGTGCTTGGTCCACTGGGCGAACATATACGCTACACATTCTACAACAACGGCACAACAGAGCAGCCGGACTGGTATCTCTGTTCATGGAACTCAAGCAGAATGTGGGGCGGAACTGGCAGTTCATGGACTCCTCAGACCACAACCGTTAACGGTGTAACCGCAGTACAAGCCAGCCAAGGCAGGTTCTATGACTATCTTGATTCAAACACACAGAACGTTTCCATAGCTTGGCGTAATGCTATGCCTGCTTCAGGTAACTTTGCCCCTAGCATGGTTCAAGCGTTCTACAATGACATTCTTCTCTGCAGAAACGGCTCATACCCAGCGTTAGGCGATACAGGCGCACCATACACTTACTTCGCAATCAACCTTAACGCGTCCAAACCAGGCTACAAAGTCGGCGACATCCTCTGGATGAAAACAGTTGAGCGCCCAGCAGGCAACATCACTACCGTTTCATATGCAGGAGCTGATGCACAGGCAGGCTACTTCTGTGAGTCCTATCGTCAAACACAACAGTTTGTAGGCTTTAACCTTAGAACAGGTGAGAAGCTTTGGACTGGAGAACCTCAAGCAGCCCTAGACTACTACGGCAGCCCAGGCCCTGGAACATTATCCAACGTTGTAGCTTACGGACGCATCTACAGCAGTGCATACTCTGGTATTGTCTACTGCTACGACATGGCAACAGGCGACGTCCTATGGACATACGGCAACGGCGGCGAAGGAAACTCTACAAACAGCGGCTTTGAAGTACCTGGACCATACCCAACCTTCATCGAAGCAATCGGTAACGGCATCGTCTACCTCGTCACATCTGAGCATACCTTCCAGACACCAATCTACAAAGGCGCATTAGCCCGTGCAATCAACGCAACAGACGGAACTGAACTCTGGACCATATCCGCAGCCACCGGTCAATTCGCAGCAGAAAGCTACGCAATTGCTGATGGTTACTCTGTGTTCTTTAACAGCTATACCGCCCAAATCTACAGTTTAGGCAAAGGCCCAAGCCAAACCACCGTGCAGGTTGGACCTAAATCCTCAACGTTAGGCGACTCAGTTGTTATCGAAGGCACTGTAACTGACATATCTGCAGGTACTACCCAAAACGAGCAGGCAATGCGGTTCCCAGACGGTGTTCCAGTATCATCTGACAAATCTATGAAGGAATGGATGGGATACGTTTACCAGCAACAGCCAATGCCAACAAACTTCACTGGTGTAGATGTTACATTAAGTGTTGTTGACGCAAACGGTAACTTCCGTCCAATCGGCACTGTAAAAACAGACGCAACCGGCTACTACAGCTATGTTTGGACACCTGACATTAGCGGCAAATATTCGCTTTATGCTTCCTTTGAAGGCACTAACGGATACTGGCCATCAAGCAAGGAAACAACTTTCAACATCGTTGACCCCGCAGCAACCCCAACACCCGCACCAACACAAGCACCATCGCCAGCTGATCTATACTTCATTCCAGGAATAATCGGCGTAATCGTGTCAGTTTTCCTAGTCGGCGCAATCCTGCTGATTGTACTACGGAAAAAACCTTAACCTGTCAAACATCAAACTCTTTTTTTCTTTTTTTAGTTAGCACAGTCGGATTGCTCTTTCAGTTTTACTGCGTTTCGTTTTTTTGAAATAAGCAGGGTTGTCTGTTTTTTCCTAATAATCTGTACTCACGATAGGTGAGTGAGGCTTATTAGCAGTTTTCAATCCACATAATAAGCTACAAAATAAGGAGAAGAAAACAATTGTTTAAGAAAAGAAATGCATTTTCGAAAAAGACCCTAGCTATTGCCACATTGTTCATAGCTTTATCAATGATCCTTCCAATGGCCTCTCTTTCAACAGCAAGTGCGCACACACCAATATGGAAAATTACTTCATATGCTTACGTGACTGCTGCACCAAACCCCGTAGGTCTTGGTCAGACAGTATACGTTTACATGTGGGTTGATACGCCCTTATCTGGTGCGCTAGTAACCAACGACATACGAAGACACGACTATCAGCTAACCATTACTCAGCCAGACGGCTCAAACAAAACCGTCACATGGGCTGTTGTCGATGACACAACAGGCGTCCAGGCATACGCTTTTACCCCTGAAGCAACCGGA
>JBNIDR010000015.1:0-29664 GCA_050108155.1 Bathyarchaeia archaeon
AGCCATGCGAAAGTTAAAGCCTTATGAACCTAGAATATTGACCCAAACTCCAAAAACAAAACCAAACAAACTAACCCCGCCATCCAGAAGCTTTAAGTTTAGCCAGTCAATTCATGACTTTACTCCACCCAAACAATAGGTCAGTCGCTGTGGGGCCGTCGTCTAGCTTGGATTAGGATACATGCCTGGGGCGCATGCGATCCTGGGTTCAAATCCCAGCGGCCCCACCAATGCTCACGTTAAAAAGTACCATTTTTTCCCCTCTTTTTATTCGCCTATTTTTAAATCTACCAGACTTACCGTTCAACAATCAACTTCATCAGATATTTTCCAGTGCATGGACTGCACTTTTTGGTGTGGACGTTGTTCCGAGCCCACTTTGAAGGTCAAGAAGACAATTAACCAGATAGCTTCAAGCGATGCATGCTCTAAGTTCCAGCATAGAGGGCACCCGAGGGAGGCTCACGTTTGAGAAAAAACGAGCCGATTGATGCTTTTCTAAGAGCGCATAAGATGGAGCTGGGTTTTAGCAAGGTAGATGCGGTTGATTGGCTCACTGATGACCGGTGGATTGTCTTTAGCGTTAACGGTGGCTTTGGACAGTACTTGGAGCACTGGTATTTTTCGCCTGGAACCCAAAAAAACGCAGAGTTCGAAGTCATGGCGGCGCCAGTCCAAGTTAATGGCGTCTCTGGGATCTCTGGTTTCTTTCGCGTAAAAGACACTGTTGAAAACCGTGAATCCCTAAATGCAGCGATAGCTGAATATTTCGCTATACAACTGTTGAGCCTTGCCGAACTTGACTATTTAATCGAGGGCTTAAGGCAAGACGTCAGGAAGAGCGTTCTCCCTAGGCTGAGGTGACTTTTTTGGCAGCCTCTGACCGCACCGTTGAACCTGTTTCCCATAAGGCGGTTCAACAGTTCAATGGAAAAATTGAACTCTTAGGGTTCTCACAGCGGGGTTTACGGATACTTCGTGTTTTAGGCACGCCTGACTGCACAGCCAGCGATGCTGCGAAAGTTGTGGGGTGCTCTAAGAGCCTAGTTTCCCATTGGAAAAACCACGCCCTAAAGACTGGATGCCTACGCTTGCTAGTCGATGGCATAGTCAAATACTATGAGCTAACGCCTTTAGGCAAGAAGATTTTGGAGCGTTCAAAAAACCTCACTACGGGTGAGGGGAGCTTTGGCTGCGTGCACGTGTTGGAGGACCATGCGGTTAAGTTTGAGATTCTTAAAGAAGAGGACAAGCAGCATCCGATTGATTGGAAAAAGCTTGGGGAGCCTCGGAACTGGGTGAAGTGGGGTTTTAAGCTGGGAAACGTGCGTGTGGTTAAGACCAGTCGGAGCATTATTATTCATCCTGGGAAGCTGCGGGATTTTGATGCGGATGCGCTTTTGGTGACTGCTGGGCAGATTGTTGGGAGAGCACGATTGGAGTTGATGGTTCGGTTTGGCATGGTTCTAAGCGAGGAAGGCGTGCCCTTGCATGCGCCTGTGTGGGAGGTTTTTACTAAGGAAGCAAAAGAATTGGACGGCGCTGGCACCTTTAAGGTTCACCTAAAAGACGGTGCCACGGGCGGTTTAGATAACAGTCCACCGGACCGTCAAAGGCATTTTGAATACAACCGAAAAGAATTAGCGGTTGCCGCCGTTCGCAGTCCAGAGCTTTTTGTAGAGTTAACCCAAAAAGTCGATGTTCTAGTTCAAACGGTTAATGGATTAGTGACCGTTAACGAGCGGCTTGTCGGTTTGTTTACTGAAGCTCTTGGCTTGGGTAAAAGCGGCGAGAAGGAAAAAGAGGCTTCTAAATTTGGTGATGGAGGCACAAGCTATGTCCGTTAACCATTGCTATGCGTGCAGTACCGCCTTAATAGCAGTAAAAACCTGTTCAAAAACACTTTTGGCACTGTGCTTAGTGCATGGGAAAAGTCCATGCTTTTCAGAAGTTGCTTCTCTACTGTTACTGGGTGTAGATGCCAGAGCATCAAAAGTCGTTTCCATTCATGGAGCAGAATTCGTGGAGTGTGCATTTTGTTATGGAAGCCAGTGACGAATCTGTTCAAAACATGGCTATTTCAAGCGAAAAAGCGGTAAAAACGAAGCGTAGCCAAGCCGATAAAGTTGGAAAGCTCAAGTATTTGCTTGCCAAGGACAAGAAACTGGACCGTGACGTAGCAGAGATAAAGTTGCTACTTCGGCTAATTTTTGCGGGTTTGAAGGATTCTTTGCATTTTGAGAAGTCGCTGATCGAAGAAGCAGCTTGTGAAGATGAGATTGACAGGGTTATTCTTCAGCTGCTGTTTGAAGCAGGCGCTCACGGGATGCTGCCTAAAGACATAGCAGCCAAGCTGGCTGAATTCAAGATTGCCAGGCATCAAGTGACTCGACGGATTATTCGCATGAATAAGCGACTGGCAAAAGAGCTGGATTCCACGGTTGTTGAACGGCGCGGTTGGTGCTGGGCTATGACAAGCTTTGGCGTAGACGCCTACAAAGCATCAGAGAAGGACTTACTAGCCGAAGGCGTGACTCTACGCAGTCCTTCCGAAGAGGAGGCATAGCTTATGGCGTTAACCGAGAGGGAGAAGGCGATTTTGCAGTTGAAGGCTGAAGGAGTATCTGATTATAGGATTGCTCGTAAGCTGAAAATGGAAATTCCCAATGTGACTCGCTCAAGAAAGAATGCGCTGAAAAAGATTGAACGAGCAAGAGCCGATTTAGAGTTTGTGGACAGACTCAAATCAGGATCATCATCCCGACAAGTTTTCAAAAAATAAAATGGGGATTTTGGTTGATTCAGTACATTGGAGGATTTGGTAGTATCTGCCCCGTTGAAACGTCAACTACGCTGAATCCAATCGGAGGATGAACATTTGGTTGACTTGCGTTTTGAACGACTATCTCCCATACATAGCTGTAAATGACCCCGTTTCCGTACACATCGGAGTAATCTGACGGAGGAGTTGTGGGTGGACTGATTGATATTGTCATGGGCAAATTTTGTTTGTAAACATCATAATCGGTTACTGTCTGCCAACTATAGAAGTACGCTCCAACGGTCATTCCATTAAGTGATGTTCTGTTCCAACCATCAGTTTCCAAAGCTATTTGCAATGCTCTATACATTGAAACAGGCGGTGCAAATGAAGAGTTAACGTTCGTGTTAGGGATTAATCCAAATTCATTATAATATGCCATAGCATCAAAATTGAGTCCATTAATACGGTCAAAATCCTTTTGAAGAGCAGCAATTTGACTGTATTCAAAGACTGCAAAAGCTGAACTTACAAGCAAAAGAGCTGTAAGCAGCATAGCAACCGATTTCAAGCCTGTTTTGCTCTTTGACCGATGCGTCTTAATAGGCGTTTCTTTGATAACTGATGCATTTTCGACAGTCTGCGCTGTCACTAATGCATCTTTGCCTTGGTCCGAGAGGCAATATTTTCCATATTCGTCAGTTTTTATCAAGCCATCAAGCTTGTTTAGATGATGTTGAAGATGACCGCTACTTTCGATGGCTGTTTTCTTCTTTAGCTCTGCAAAGCCAATAGCGCCTTCATTTAATGCTTTCAGTATGGCGATTCGTGTAGGATGTCCGAGGGCATCAAAGACTTCTGCACGTTGGCGGTCTTTTTCAATATCTTTCTCGTTTTCCATATGCGCCAGCCTTACTTGTACATTGGTGAGCTTGATATTTAATGCCTCGTTTGTAGACATGCGATTTAAAGAAAAACGAAATTAGTCCAGTTTTCTGGACTTAACATAATCTCGAAAACAAATTGCCGATTTGAAGGCTAAAAGGATAAAAATTGAAATTTAAGGCACGTTAGTAGATATCGCATTTCTGATAGCTATCGTGTTTAGGCTCTCAAGCCATTAATGCGTAGTTCTCGGATTGTTTTCTGAGGATTTAGTTGTGTCTCAGGATAGGGTTGGCTGTAAGGATTGTAAGCGTTTTCGGGAGCATGTTGCTTCACTTTTGCCTTTCAAGGTTGTTGAAGCTATGTCCAATAAGCCTCTGCGGATTCGAGGCGTGGCTATGTGTACTGGCATGAGCCGAAACCACAACATCTACACCTCAGAGGAGCTGAACGATTTTTCAAGCAAGCTAACCAATGCGCCCGTCTACATCGAGCATGTCGCGGTGCCTAATGCAGTCGGCAAGGTAACTAAAACCGATTGGGATGGACACAACCTCTGGTATGAGGCAGAAATTTACGATGGGGAAACAGCGGAGAAAATCCGTAAAGGGCTCGTTCAGCACGTTAGCGTGGGCGCCGATTATGAGGCGGTCGATGTTGTTGATGGCAAGGTTCCCCATGGACTGCACAACGCCGAACTGAGCTTGGTTGCTGTGCCAGGTATTCCCGAAACCAACGTTGAAGTTTTAGAAAAGCTCGTAGGCACCAAAGTTACGGAAGCGCTCCGAAAGGCTGGCGTTCAAGAGGCAGAATGGGACACCGCCTATGTCAACAACTTGCCCGACGATTGTTTTGCCGCCATTGAACCCGGAGGCACCAAAGACGACCAAGGCAAAACCACACCCCGCAGCCTGAGACACCTAGAGTACAAGAACGCAGAGGGCAACCTTGACCAAGCCCACGTCATGGCAGCATTACAACGGCTAGACCAAACAAAAATCTCATCCGAACTAAAAGCTCAAGCACTCAAAAAGCTCTGCTCAGCGGCTGGAGAACTAAAAATCGAAAGCTCCGTCTGCAACTTACAAGGAAAATCCGAGAACCTTCAAACACAGCTAACGGAAGCCCAGAAAACCATTGAGGATTTGAGAAAGCAAATGCCCAGTGGCGGCTTAATCAAGAACCCGCCCAAGGTGATAGCGGTCTCGGAAGCTGCCAAGTTGGTTGAAGCTGTGTTGCCTTCGTCGATGGTTCAGCGGAGTTGGAGTCTTGGCCCGCAACGCATGTGTCAAGAGCTACGCCGAGTAGTTCAAAAACTAAATGCTGGAGGCAACTAGTTATGCTCACTTTTGTGGGGAAGAGTACCAAAGGACGAACTTTGGGAAATTCAAAAATCACGAACGATTTGATTTGATTGACTGACAGATCAGGCAAAAGTTGGATGGCAATAGGCGAAACCGACGACCCCAACGTTATCATAGAGTCATTTGAAGCTGAAGCCGCAATAACCAAGGGTTCACCCGTCTATTTGAGCTCTGATGATAAGGTCTCAGAAAGCTCAGGTGATGACGATGCCATAGGCATAGCTGTTAAAACGGTTGCAATCGGCGCAATGTGCCCTGTCCTGAAAAGAGGAAGAGTCAAAGTAACAGCCAACGGCGCCATAACAAGAGGTAAAGCCGTATGCAGCGCAGCCGACAAAAAAGTTACTCAATTAGCAGACCACGCCGTAGACGAAGCAGGAGCAGCAACCTACACCATATTCTATAACCGCAAGCTCGGAACCGCACTCCAAGCAGCAGTGGCAGACGGTGACTTAATTTTAATAGACGTGGAAAAGTGATAAGCTTGAAGCCTAGACTTTTTGAAGCTTTAATGGCTAAATCATGCGACCAGCGGGAAGTTTACGAGAAACTCAAGCTGAAAACTGAGCATCCCTTCATGAAACGATATGTTACAATGGGCATCAAAGAAGGCCTATTTAGCGACGTGACAGGCGCGTTGGGCACGATGCATGACACCTTAGTGCAGGCAGCATTTCCAGAGCTCATCGGCAGAAACATAATCACCGTTATGCCAACGTCTGAGACGATGGAGCGTTTCCCACTCGATACCGAAGCAGTTGCGTACCGATACTCAGAGGGCTCAGTAACAAGGTTAAGCGGCAAAAAGAACACCACTGTAGATGTCTACACAAATGTGCTTGCTGATGCTTCGGAGGAGTGGACGCGGGAGTTTCTTGAAGATGCCACTTGGAACGTCATGGATAACATGGTGCAGAAAGTTGGCAGAGCACTGGGGCTAAACGAAACCCAAGCCATAATCGCCTTGTACGGTGCAGTTGCTGATGGGGATTTGGCGGGCGGGGCACCCATTAACGGAGGCAATGAAGCTTTAGACTGGACAGGGCTGCTAAAACTGCATGACGCAGTTAGAGGCGAGAATTGGCGCCCTACCGTGTTGGCAGTGAGCGAGACCCAACTGCATCAGCTGCTTAACGATGACAAGTTTATCCATGCGCAGTATTTGCCCAGCAGCGACACTGACATTGAACAGGGAAGCATCGGAAACGTCTTGGGCATGCAAGTGCAAGCTAGTACGCTGGTTCCTAATGGGATTGCATATGCGATTGATACTCGGGTGGCGTCTGTGATGCTTTTGCGTCGGGATGTAACCGTTGAGGACTGGGAAGACATAAAGACCGGCAAATACGGGGTTCGAGCGACCACACGGTTTGGTGCAGGTGTTCTTCGTTCTTCGGCTGTTGCCAAAATGACCAACATCAAAACTACCCTAAGTTAAACGGTGACTAACAAAATCAAGCTTCCCTCTTTTTTGGCATAAACCATTTGAGGAGAAACCCGTGAGCTTACAGACCAAATATCTTGAGCGTATGAAGCTAATTTTGCGTTTGCTTAGCCGTCGCGCCATGTCGCGGGTACAGTTACAGTCTCGCTTTGTAGAAAAATTTGGTTCTTCCTCGGCGTTTGAGGGCACCTTCCTGTTTTTAGTAAACGATGGACGAGTTCAGAAGAGCCGTTCTGATTATCGTGCACCTTACGTCATAACCGAGCGAGGCAAAAAATTGCTGGAGGCACTGTCGTGAGTAGCATCGTTAAGAAAATTCGTGAGGTTCTTACTTATGCGCCTGTTTCAGGCAAAGCTTCGCCAAGCAGTCCAGTGTTTTATGAGACTTCAGATATCCCTCTGCTGGAGGTGATGGCGCTTTATGAGCGAGACCCCACCTGCAAATCCAGCGTTGACTTGCTTGCCGCATCTACCGTCGGTATGGGTTTCTATACTACATGTGAGCAAGGGCAAGGGAAGGCAAAAGCGGTTGTGGATGCGTTTTGTGAAGAAGTAAATTTGGATGGTTTGCTTAATGACATGGCTAGGCCTTTGATTGCTTGCGGGAATGATTTTTGGCTTAGGCTTATGCCTGAAAAGCTTTCTGATGTTGTGCGTTTGCCTTTAGATGCGGTTGAGCGAGTTGAGCTAGGCGCTGTTGCTGACCTTAAAATTCCCTACAAGGTGGAAGGCTATCTGCTTCGAGCTAAATATCAAGGACGAACTGCTGCTTCAAGTAGTCTAAATCCGCAGGCAGTGATCCATTGGCGTCTAAATGCTTCTAACACGAGCAGTTTTGGGCTTGGATTGCTGCAGGTTTTGATTCATACTTTAAGAGTTGGTGCGGATAAGCGTCCAGCGTATTCTTGGATGAAGGCTAAAATTGAGCGTATTATGCCCAAGATTTTTGAAAAGTACGCTGGACCAGACGTACTAGCATATTTGGAGAAGGCTGATTCTGCAACCATAAAACAGTTTGAATCGGCAATCAAAAACCGACCCGAAGAGGGCGCATGGCTATTCTACAATAAACCTTGCGAAGTAAAGCCAGTGGCTATTGACCCGAGGGCGCAAGGCTTGGTGTACTACGTTGACCACATAGTTAACCAGTTCTATCTCGGCTGCGAAACCCCACTGCCCCGCCTGTTTAGCACGCCTGGATTCACTGAGGCAAGTGCACGTGCTGCTTTAGATTTACAGGACATGCTCATTAGACCCACTCAGCGCTATATCAAGCGTCAAGTGGAACGAGAAATTTTTGGTCCAGTTTTGAGGCAAGAAGGTTTTGACCCGCTCAAGGTTAAGCTGCGTTTGAATTGGGGCAGCCCTGTGACTCCTGAGTTTGTGCCTGCTGATTTGATTCATGCCGCTCAGCTTGGGCTTATTCGTCCAGAAGAATTCCGCAAAAACGCTGTCAAGTTCGGATGGGAATTATGGGATACCCCTTCAAATCAAAATCAATCAGAAGCCAAAGAGTCCCTGCAGACAGCAAGCGGTCTTTAGACACATTAGTGCAGGACTTGATGCTGCTTTTCGGATACTGATTTTTTCATGTTATTTTTTTCGCGGGATTGTTTATTGGCAGTCAGCTTTCTTTTTGATTTTGGAGCTGGGCTGTTGAATTACTGCGCCGTCGAAAACGTGAAGTCTGTCCTGCAGATTAGCGACGTTAAATGGGATAGCGAACTCTCCGAGTGCATAACCAGCGCCAGTGCTCTTGTGGATGGGCTTTTGTCTCGTGAAGGCTTAACTGTGCCGTCTTGTGTTCCGCAAATGTTGGCAGACGCCACGAAGTTTTTTGCAGCTTGGGATTTTAGGCGCCGACGAGACCCCGTGGGCGCTGAAGCCTTCTGGAACGAGGCCAACCGATTAATCGGCGTCTACGTCGAGGCTGAAAAGCAACCGTATGTGGGAGTGGCTTAGCCGTGTTCAGCGTTGAGGTTTCCACCCGCGGCTTAGAATTCGAAGAAGTCGCCCAGAAGCTGAGCGGTCCACTAAGGCACAAGCTCATCGAGAAGCTTGCCGACATTGCGTGGGCTAGTGCATTTTGGAACGCTCCCAGAAAAACAGGACAACTGGCAAGCAGCATCAAGAAAGAAGTCGGCCAAGAAGAAGCATCGATTGATGTTTTAGCCCCATACGCCATACATGTGATAAGCGGCACCAAGCCTCACCTGATTAGGCCTGTCAATGCTTCGGTTCTTGCCTTTGAAAACACAAACGGAAAGATGATTTTTTCTAAACTTGTGCAGCATCCAGGTACCAAGGCTAACCCGTTCATGCAACAGGCTACACAGGAAGCGCTAGACAAAGCTGAGGAAACATTCGCCAAGCTCTGGCTGGAGATGCTCACCTAAATGGGCTTCTACGGTTCCTTTAAAGACGTATTTGACGCCGCCAAAGCAGCCATGCAAACAAAGCAAGCCATAAAAGCGGTTCTTTTGGGTGAACAATTCACTTACGAGGCGCTGCCAAAAGCAGTAATTAACGCCTTACCCTCAACAATTTCTCAAGCCGCCTTAGGCGACGTATTAGAGGTCAAGGTTAACTTCAGCGTTATTTTGGTCATCAACGAAAATGAGCCCAAAGACTGGTTCCAAGACATAATCGCCGTTATGGCAGACGTTGTGGACGCAGTTATAACGGACAGAACTTTGGGCGGAAAAGCCGCTGATTGCGTCCCGACAAGTTTTGCTCCGGGCGAAATCAAGTTTGAAAACAAGCTGTTCTATGGCGGAGAAATCCGCTTCCAAGCCCTCGTCTACTATCCAAGTAACTAATGTGAGGAAGAAAACGTGAGTACACCGATAGTTGGCAGAAATGGTGTGGTCAAAAAAGCAGGCACAGCAATCGGCTACGCCAAAGGCGTCTCCGTAAGCATCAGCGTTGAGCTCATCAAAGACTACGCGATGGAGAGCAATAAACCCGCAATTCTTGAAGACGGTAACCAGAGCTACAAGGTGACCGTGGAAAGCATGTACGTGGACAACACCTACGCGTCCCTTGTTTTAGCAGGCGAACCAGTAGACATCGAGTTGGACCCCGCAGGCAATGCAGTGGGGAAACCTAAACTGACCGTGAAAAACGTTGTCTTCACCAACTGGAAGCTTGACCAGAAGCAGACGGGTGTTGTGATGCAGTCGATGGATGGCGAAGGTGACAACCTAGAACCAGCAACCATAGAGGCTTAGTGCATGACCAAGAAATCTGAAGAACACAAAGTTGCCGAGTATAAGCAGAAACTCGAAGAACACGAAACCCAACAGAAGCAAACAATCCAACAAAACGCAAGGCTGTTTGACCCCAAAGCCATCTGCGAAAACGCCCGACAAATCCAAACCCTAAACGACAAAGATTTGGGTGAAATCCGTTACGGTTTGCTGTCCAGCAAGGAATTCAAGGCGCTGGACTTAGGCAAGGTTGCTGATGAGGAAGAGCAGGCTTATCGCGTAGTCCATGCGATGCTGCAAAAGGCTGACAAGGACTTTAGCTGGGCTGATTTTGAAGCGATGCCCTTTGACATCAAAGCAGTACTTACAGAGCGGCTTTCGAAGCGGTTTCCGCTTTTTTTGCGACAGCAACAACTCAATGGATTTCAGCCAACCCCGAAGCCCAGCTTGCAGGGTTGATTGCCCACGAATACGGCTACAGCTTGGAGTACATCGCTGGTTTGACGCCTTTCCAGCAGAGCTTCTTTGCTCGCTGGGTCGAGTGGGCTAAACAAAAATGAAGAGAGGCGGCATGAGCGAAATCAACGTAGTCCTGAAAGCAACGGATGAGGCAAGCAAAACCGTAGCTGAAGCTGGAAACAAAATCAACAGCAGCCTAAAGAGCGTTGAAGAATCAGGCAAACGTGTTGCTCAGGTCCAAAAAGAAAGCGAAATTAACTCTAAAGAGCTTGCTTTGGGCTTCAACAATCTGGCCACCAGCGCCTTTAGCCTCTACGACGCCATTGATCGAGTGCAGGACATGCAGGTTTCTCTGGATCAAGCTAACCTGCAAGTCAAAACCAGCCTAAACAGCATCCAAGACGCTCAAACCCGATTGAACTCGACCGCAGAAAAGTATGGTGCTGACAGCGACAAAGCCAAAGCTGCAGCCGATGATTTGAAGCTTGCCCAAGACCGTTATAGCTTGGCTGTGGAACGGGCTGAGGTAATGCAGGGAAACATGAACGAGGCCATAACCAAAAGCGCCCTTCAAGTCATCCCTACAGCGATTTCTATGGTGGACAGCCTCAACCGCATCTGGAAGAACTTTCCCGATGTCAGCGGCATGCTTAGCAATGTCTCAAGTAAAATCGGCGATGTTGGTGTAAGCGCTAAAACTGCCGCTCTTGGCGTGGGTGCGTTTGTAGGTGGCTTTCTGGCGGGAGATACATTGCTTAAGGCGCTTCCTGAAAACCTTCGAGGCATTGCTTCCGCTTTGATGGCTGGGATTGCGGCTGTGGTTGCTGCGACGGTTGCGTGGATGGCGTTTCAGGGCACAGTCACGCTTGGTGTTGCGGTTCCCGTCATTTTGGGTGCTGTAGGTGCGGGTATCGCAGGTATTAAGGGGCTCATGGGTTTGGCTGAAGGCGGCATTATCACAAGCCCAACTGTGGCGTTAATCGGCGAAGCAGGACCTGAAGCTGTCATACCCTTAAAGAAAGTCAGCGACTTCCAAAGTGCAACGCTGGTGCCGCAGCAGCAAATCACGGTGTACATTAACATTGAATCCATCAACACGCCAGCGGATTATGAGAAAGCCAAAGAAGCCGTGCTCGAAGGCTTAGCCGAAGGGTTATGGAGGCGCCGCTAAGTGACCGCCTGGATCATCGGCGACATAACCCTGCCCCTCTCGCCCACGAGAGTAAAAATAAGCAACCCTGCCACGATAGAGAAGTTTGAGCAGCCCCAACAGAACCCCATCGTTGTAGTCACAGGCGCTGACCTGTTCAGCGTAACGTTGGAAGGCAGCATCTACGTCAAAGGCGCTTCGCATGATAGCATTTGGCAAAACTACATCGTGCCTTTACTGCAAATGCGCGGCTCAGCCATCCAAGTCTCAACTCCTGATGGCCAGTTTGACGGGACATGGATTCTCCAGAGCTTCGAACCCACAAGGACAGGAAAGCTAGCACGCTACACTTACTCGCTAAAGCTGGTGGCGGGAAGTGAATACGTCATCCTATAGGAGGAGCATATGGTGTGAGCAAATGGGAAATAGAATACTTCAATGAAGCCACCCAAACTTTGGTTCCCCTGAAGGCGGACATTGATAGAGTTTATGAGGAACTCAACGGCGACAGCTACGCTTCCTTCTACTTGGTGAATACTCCTGAGAACCGTGCCATAGTGGCTGAGGATCAGGTCGTGCTAGTTTGGTATGACAATGAGCTCGTGTACACGGGGTTGCTAAGCGCCATTGACTACGAAAACTCACGGCTGAAATGCACTTTGTTTGACGAAGTTTTTCATCTTTTAGATGCAGCTGAGCCTCTCTCTGGCTTTTACGACCAAGCCCCCGCGGATGTTCTTCTTGATGCGATATGCGAGGGAACGGGAACTGCTGCAGGTGACGGTTGCCCAACCAACCCCGTCAGCGTAGTTTTTGATTGTGTGAATCGGCTTGATGCGGCAAGGTTCCTAGCTGAAGCCTTGGGCAGGGACCTCTACAGTTTTGAGATGAGAGTTTACATAGGCATCAAAGGCGCTGCTAAAGCGCTCTCTAAATTTGTGGTGAGCAAGCGCGGTATTGACCGCAGCAAAAAACGGGACAGAGTCATAGTCAAGGGTGTGGATAAAGATGGCGTAAACATTGAAGGTTCAGCGGGCACAGGCACCAAAACTAAAGTGTACCGGGAAAAGAACCCAACTGACATAGTTACCCTCAACGCCTTGGCTGCTAAGTGGCTTTTGGAGTTGAGTTCGGAGTCCAGCGGTGCCCCGCTGTCCACAACCATAAACTACGGCTACGCGCTGTTCGCAGGCGACTCAGTTGCAATCAGCAAGCCCGAGTTCGCTCTAACTGGCTCTTTTCGTATTGTTCAGGTCACAAAGAGCAAGACGAAGGTTAGTTTTCAAGTGGATCGTTTCCGTGCGCCACTTGACAAGGCTTTGGCGGACCTTGAAAAATATGAGGATTTGGGCATCTATCAGCCAGGCGCTCAGAATCCTTGGACGTTGAGTTTGCAGGGGCTAGTTGGTCTCTACCATCTTAACGAGGGCGAAGGAACTGTTGCCACAGATTCTAGTCCCCAAGATGACCCTGTTGATGGCACAATCGTGAATGGTGCTTGGGTTGATGGTCCAGTCACTAAGGTTCTGCAGTTCAACGGCGCAGGGTACGTTGACTTAACGAATGCGATATCGTTTGCTATTGTTGGACCCATGGTTACGGACAGGTTCAGTATTGGCGGCTGGTTAGATGTTGCCGAAGCAAAAAGCGAAGGGAATTATCTTATCGTTAAGCCTGACCAGTTCTATTTGCGCCACACAAACAACAATGCCCTCCAATTCATTATCGAGTTGGCTGATGGCTCGCAGGTCAGCTTGGAGACGGATGCTGGAACGGCGCCAATTAATTCTCGGCTGTTTGTAATGGCAGTTTACGACAACCAAACCATGAAGGTCTACCTTAATGGGCGCTTAAGCAAAACTCGCAGTCAAACGGGTAACTTGGGTGGTAGTGTCGAGGCGAACCCTGTTTTCATCGGGCAGGATTTGACGGGCGCGGTTGCTGAGTGCATGTTCTGGTGGCGGGCACTGAGTGCGCAGGAGGTTTTGGAACTGTACTTTTTTCCCCTTGCTCGAATTATAAAAAAATCTGCCTCAGGAACGCCTCCGCCGCCTCTGCTTCCGCCTGCAGTCAGCGGATTGATGGGCATCGTCAGCGAGTCAACTACTCTGCCCAAAATTTGTGAGGTCGTTGCTTTGACCGATTCGACCCCTGAGTTGATTGTTGAAGTTGTCTGCACGAATACAAACTCAGTCGCACAGACGATTGGCGAGAATGTTATAGTAACAAAGACTTGAAGGTGAAAAGATTGTACAAGAGTTTGATTAGAGAAAACGATGAGCATTGGCGTGATAACTTGCTTGGGGCAACCCTGAACCAAAAACTTGAGAGCGCCATACTGGAGAAGCATAGCTGGGAGAACGCGAGAGAACGTTTGCAAACGCGAATGAAGCAACTGGACAAAAAGTGGCACGTCAAATCTTTGGATCTTTTGCCTAACGTTGCCGATAACGTGTTTTGTGCTACCCTTGACTCTAAGGGTAAAATCTTGGACATCGGGTTTAATGTTGCAGGCGACCTTATTCTTGATAATTTCGGGGTCTTGATTGCTGGGCTAATCAGATCACCCGTGGCAAGCCAACTTTATGTCATGTTAAATAACGTGAGCGGCGTTGCGAGAGCGCTTTACATATACTCAAAGACATCTAACGGTCAAGCTAACTGGACATCAGGGTATGGCTTTGAGGTTACTGCGGGTACACGGCTACAGGTTGGAAGCAGCAATGCTGCTGCCGCAAGAAACCAGTATAGCATCCAAACCCCTTTTGAAGCTGCACCCGAGAATGGCAGGTTTGGGTCTTCCACAGGTGTTTATGGCGGCGGTGCGGTAAGCTTTAGCGGGGCAGTGTCCGCTGGTGGCTCGGGCACGGTTAATGAAACTGGGTTTTTTGGTTATTGGCCGTATAATCTTACCTCTACTTGTGATGAGTTCATGCTGTTTCGAGATGTGCTTAGCAGTGGTGTTTCTTTTGTGGCTGGGAACACGTTGAACGTTAGCTACTCAATCAACCTTTGAAATTTGAGGCGAAAAAATGAGCAAGAATGTATTGAAAGCGTTAGAAAACATCAAGCCTGGCGATTTGATATGCGTGGACTGGCTGGATGCTAGTCGGGGCAGGATTGAGACGATGCGTGAGCTTCGTGAAGCTGGTTCGTCTGGAGCAATCATTGACAGCCCCGTGAAAAGCTATGGCGTGTTCATAGGGTTGTTTGGGCGCAAAAGCAAGCACATTGTTCTTGTGGCTTCACTTTGGGTCTTCACCGCCGTCGCTGACTATGGCCAAGTGGACAGCACAATAATACCTCTAGGCTGCGTCGAAGACGTGCATGTAGTACAATCGTCTGTTTTGGATGTGGAACGCGTAAAGCTGTGTATGTCTGCGTTTCTGCAGGGTAGATGTTACCATTATCATCGGCGTTTCCAGTTTAAAGGAAGAACGTTTGAGGTGAACAGAAAAAACGTTAACAGCTCTTAAGCGATTGATCCGCAGGCAATTCACCCGCATAGTCTACATTAACGAAGAGCAAACGCTGCCCACGGCACCTAATAGTGCGGGCAACGCGAGGGTCCGAAGTAGGCGAATTCGTCGTGTTGCCGTGACGCCTAGTGAACGCTTTGTTTGGGGCATGGTTGCTTTGATAGTTGCGTTGGTGGGTGTGATTCTGCTTGAAGCCCTATGCATCATTGTAACTGGAACGGTTAATGCTGAATTGCTCGCGGTGATTTCTGGCTTGACCGGGAGCCTTGTGACGGCTTTTGTTATGGGGAAGAGAAATGACTAAAGGTAAACCTTGGCCGTCTGAGGATGAGAAGAAGCTGCAGGACTGGGTCAATTCAGGAATAGGCGTTGAAGTCATCGTGTTCAGTTTTGATGGTAAATATACCAAAGAGGGCATTCGCCAGAAGATGTTTGCTCTTGGATTGAAAGAACACCTATGTGAAGTCTCTATTTGTTTCTTTCTCTTCATTCTTTCTTCTGGTTGACGACAAAGGCAAACACCTATCCGCCTACGCTAAGGAGGCATTATGGCAACGCATTCAACCCTTCATCAATCAACAACACGTCCACAGTTAAGGGACAGTTCTTTGCGGTGAAATCAAGTCAAGGTTGATCGTAAAATGGCTTCTTATGCCTAAGTACCGAGTAGCAAACCACCAAGAGTTTCCTAGCGGCTGCAACTCTTGCAGTCTTCTTGCCTCTCCTACCAGCCAGACATCGATATGACCTGCTAATCCAAGTGTCATACTTGGCCACATGAGTAGAAGCGCACTCCATCATAATCCAACGCAGCCACCGACTACCCTCCTTAGTAATATTGCCATGACGAACCATTCCACCTGACTGGTATGTAGAGGGCACCAAGCCCGCATAGCTGCAAAGCTTCTCAGCAAACGGAAAACGTCCAATATCACCAATCTCGCTCTTCACTAGCAGTGCAGAGTAATATCCAATTCCTGGAATAGTCATCAAAAGCCTAACAGCCTCATCCTCTTCCGCTTCATTCTTAAGCTCTTTAGATAACAGCTTGATCTCTTCACTCAAACTATCAATCAATCTAAGATAGGATTCAACTGGAGCCAAATCCAAACCATGAAGCCAAACCAGCCCATTCTTGGTCCACAATCCATACTCAGACGGCCACTTCAACCCCTGATAAGTCAGATAACTCTTGATCTTCACTCGAAGCTTAACCCTTTCTCTCACTAGGAAAGCTCTTCTGCGAACCTTCTCCCTCAAAGCGCCAACATCCTCATCGGGTACATATGAGAGCGGCAACCAATCCATCCTAAGCAGTTGTGCAATAGCTTTAGAATCCACCCTATCACTTTTAATTTTAGCCTCAGCAATCAACTTAGTCTTCTTTGGATGAGAAACCACCGCATCAAAGCCTTCCTTCTTTAGCTGGCGATAAAGTGGTGCAACAGCGGTTGAAGATTCCATAGCTACTCTTCCAACCTTGTGCTGCGAGAGGTAAAAAGCCACTTTTTCATTTTCCATCCTTGTTTGATCTACTATCTTTCCTTCAGAGTCCAAAATAGTCGCATAAGTACTATCTTTATGCACATCCAACCCACAAACCAAGGCGCTCATGGTACGGCGTGAGCGCCCAGGACGTTTAACACTTCCCATACCATCAACAACAGCCGCAATCAGCGTGTTGTTCTTCTTCTAACCTAAATCTGCCCGCTGAGCTTCCAAGCGTTGAGGAAGCTTTGAAGACGTTAAGTGCGGCTTTGAAGGCGCTTGAACAGCCCGGTCTTGACCAAGCCGAGGTTCTGAGGCTTCGCAGTATAATTTCGGGGGTTAAAATCTACAAGGAGCTTTTTGCGGACTATGTGGATTACCGTGGGCTTGAAGCGGAAGTTGTGGAGTTGAGGAAAAAATATGCAGAGGAAGCTGCAAAAAAGGCCTCGAACGTGGCATCCAGCTGAACTGTTTGCTCAGCGAAGTGGGCTTTGGGAAGATGCCAAGGCAATTGAGGTTGCTAAGACTTTGGAGGTTGATTCAGTTAAAGGTGACGCGGCGCGGTTCTTTGTGGAGGTTTGTAAGCTTAAGCCTTACTCGTATCAGTTGGAGCTTGCGGAGTTGTATCGGCAGTTTCAGTTTTTGGCGGTGCGTTGGCCACGGCAGACGGGTAAGAGTACTTCGATTGGGGGTTTGCTTTTGCAGGATGCTTGGGAAACACGTGACCTGAACGTTGGGTTTATTGGTCCGAGTTGGCGCCAGACTAAGCTGAATGTTAGGCGGGTGGCGAGTTTTTGCCGCAACCTTCCGCAGCAGGGTTTGCATGTGCAGAAAACGCGGATTACTTTACCTTCGGGTTCAGTGATTGAAGCGTTTCCCAACAACCCTGATACTATCCGTGGGAATACGTTTCATAGGATTTGGTGGGATGAAACCAACTTCACCGCCAACGATGAAGACCTCTACGATGCTATTTTGTTCACGTTGGGGACGACTAACGGTAAGCTGATTGCTAGTAGCACGCCGTTTAACACGGATGCACTGTTTTGGAAGATGTGCAACCACAAAGACTACGCCGACTTTGCGCGCCATCATTTCAGTTGGGAAAAAGCGTTGTCGCCTAATGGTCCGCTGAGTCCAGATATGATTTCGCGGATTAAACGCCAGTTCGGCGATGACCCTGCAAGGTGGCGTCGGGAAATGGAGGCAGAATGGGCAGAAGACGAAGATGTCTGGCTGGCTCAAAGCCTAATCGTTGCCTGCGTTGGTACGGTGAAGAATTGTGGTGTGGATTTGCAGGAGTTTAATCCTGAAATTGAATGTGAGGGTGACTTTTTTGTTGGGCTGGATTTGGCGCAAACCCGTGACTACTGTGTGCTCTCGGTGGTTGAAAGGCTAAATGATAAGCTGTTTCTTCGGCATCTGAAGATTTTTCAGCAGCCCACGCTGTACGCTCAGGTTCTCGGTTATCTTAAAGCTCTGCAGGACAGGTGGGGCGGATTCCAAAAAATCAGGGTTGACTTCACACGGGAAGGGCCATCAATCATCGCGGACATGGAAACTGCTGGAATAGAGAACGCTGAAGGCGTAAACTTTAGCGTACCCCGCAAGAGCGAGATGGTAAGCCTGCTGAAACAGCGCATGATGAACAAGCAATTCTACTATCCGCTGATGAATTGGGAGCGCCCATACCGCGGCGACATCTGCACAGAACTAAACGTGGAACGCTATGATTTGCGCAAGGACGGCGCCATAGGCTACTCACACCCAAACGGCACCCACGACGACGTCTTTTGGAGCATAGCCCTAGCCGTGTTTGCGACCGTACAGATGGAACCAGAACCATTCTTAACAGTAATTCCAAGGTGACCAAGAAATGACCAGAAGACGAAGAAACGAACCGTTCCGTATAACCCAGTTTCGGAGAATCTACAACCGAGAAGAAGGAAAATTCACCTTCAATATAAGCTATGAAACCCACACCAAAATCACGCCCAGAAGCTTAGTTGTGGCTGAAGCCTTCGGCTTAGGCATTGATGAAGCGCAGAAGTTCAAGGTGTTGGATGCTGAACTGAAGATTGGTCCACGAGACATAGTTTATATTACGGGCGATAGTGGCAGCGGCAAAAGCGTTTTGCTAAGAGCAATCAGGGCAGATTTGGGTGATAAAGCTATTGATTTGTCAGAGGTTGCAGTGGACCCGGATAAGCCTTTGATTGAAACAGTAGGCGCCACGGTCGAAGAAGGTTTAGAGCTGCTAAGCAAAGTTGGCTTGAATGACGCTTTTCTGTTCTTGCGCACGTATAGCCAATTGAGCGATGGCCAGCGGTATCGTTACCGAATTGCCAAGTTAATTGAGAGTGGCAAGCAATGGTGGCTTATGGATGAATTTGCCGCATGCTTGGACCGGGACACGGCGAAAATCATCGCATACAACCTACAAAAACTTGCCCGGCAACAAGGCAAAGCAGTCATAGCAGCCACAACCCACGGTGACTTGCTAGAGGATCTGAAGCCTAGCGTGCTTGTGCATAAGCGGTTTGGAGAAGAAATCAAAATTAACTATTATCCAAACGAGCCAGCCCCTGAGTGTAGTTTGATTAAAGAAATGAAGTTTGAAGAAGGAAATCGGGATGACTGGTTAAAGCTCAGCGTTTTCCACTATCGCGGTCATCATATTGCCCCTGCACGAAAGATTTTCCGCATGGTAAGAGATGACGAGCTTTGTGGCGTCATAGTCTATAGTTATCCGCCACCAGCCTGCTTCGGAAGATGCAGAGTGCTTCCAAGAATGGCAATCCAAGAAATGAACAAACAACTAAGCATAATCAACCGTGTGGTTGTTCACCCAAAATATCGAACCATAGGCTTGGGCCAGAAGCTTATCCATGAAACACTACCTTTAGCTGGTACTCCCTACGTAGAGATGATTGCAGTAATGGCAAAATACTCGCCCTTCGCAGAGAGAGCTGGAATGCAGAAAATTATAGAACAGCAATCAGTAGAGAGCGTTAGCAAAATATCAAATATACTTGAAAACCTTGGGTTCAATCTCCAACTGCTAAGTAGCGAACGCTATGTAGAACAAAAGCTTGAAGCACTTGCTCCTGACAAGATTGAACTCCTAAAAAATACGCTTTTAAAAAGTAATCATCCACGACTCAAAAAAGAGTTTGCCTCTGCCAGGCACACGCCATTCGGAAAAACTAGTGATTATATTTGCTCGGTCAAAACAGCCAATATCAAAAAGATTTGCAAGCTGATGAGGGTTCTTGCTATGCTTCTCCAAACTAAAGTGTACCTTTTTTGGTCTCGGGCAGATGCTTAAAGCGATTAATCAACTAAAATATGCTTCATCATTTTTTCTTTTCAGCGGTCTTACCTTTTCCATGTTGATGTTGACTTTCGTGGGATGTGATAAGTTTTTAAAAGAATACAATGACCTATTATTTGACAGTGCCCGCGCTTGAAGATTATTTACAAAATAACATATCCGAATGGTAAAATCTACATTGGAAAAGACTTGACAAACACTATTACATATTTTGGCAGCCCAAATAGCGCACTCATAGAGTCAGATTTTACCGATGAACAAAAAAGAGATTTTACGATAAGACGAGAAATTCTTTGGCACGCCAATGATGCAACGGATAAAGAGGTAAACAAAAAAGAAATTGAACTAATTATCAAGCATAAATCTAACAATCCAAAAACTGGCTACAATAGATTGCCAAGATTCAAAGAGAAGTAGCTGTTCTTGCGCCAATGTTCAGGAAAGACTTAAGTTAGAACGGTAGCCTGAGCTTTAGGCATTGAGGGTACCCGTGTTCGGCATGAATGAGGTTGAAATCGAGTTCTTTGGACCATATTCACTTATTGAAGATAAAGAGCCAAGCCTTTTTTCAGTACAGCTTGGAAAGCAAAATGGTGTTTATCTTTGGGCTATTCCCTTTGAAAACAAATATCTTGCTTATTATGTTGGGGAAACAGGGAAATCTTTCATAAGTCGCAACTTGGAACACATAAGAAATTACTATAGCGGTAAGTATACCCTCTATGACCCTAAAGAATTTGCGAAGGGTAAGAAAATACGAATGTGGAATGGCATGTGGAAAAAAGATGCAAAAGACCTCCAAGTAAAACTTAGCTACCAACGCAGACATGATGAGCTATGGCCCATTACAGATGCTTTTTTGAGCTTACTTCAAGTTTTTCTTATCCCTATTGAGAACAATGACTATAGAATCAGACAAAGATTAGAAGCAGCCATTTCTTTTAGATTGCGAGACCATGATGGAGTCATAGGTGGCTTTCAGGACGATGGGGTGAGATATAGCCCAAGATGGCCTAGCGAACCGAAAATTAAAGCAAAAATGAAGACTAATGAATTGCTGCTTGGCTTGGGTGGAGAACTAATATTTTGATTACTCGCCCGTACGAGTAGCTAAGCACAAATGCCAAGGCGGATGTGGACACAAACAAACAGGCCAAACATAAAAAAGCAAAATAATTAAAGAACCTACAAGATAATGCAATATTATGATGGCTACCATCCCTGAAATCGAAAAATCTCACGTAGTAAAAACTACTGTTCAATATGCTAGATATTTAAAAGATGAGCGATTTCTCGGATTCATTCCTGAGAATGATAGACAAGAGGCGATGTCATACTTACAGACGTTGGATGAACCATTGTTCATTAGAAACATGCTCCAACCAAAGAATCTTCCAAGTACAGAATTTAGCCCCCAAGTATACATGCATGTTTTCACGAAGCCAGAACCAAGCGACAGATTGATTTCTGTAGCAGTTGAAAGTTTGGTTAAAGAATTTTTCGATTACTTAGAGCAACTGTGTTTCATAGTAATACGACAAGAAAACGGTGAGATAATTCTCGAGAGCTTTGAGAAAACAGATTATGATATGCTGTTTTGGGATTTTTTGGTAAAAAGGTATTCTGACGATGACTTGAATTATCGGTGGAAGCTGGTTAGAACATTATATAACTTAAAGCCTTTTTTTAACCCCTTCAAAATAAGAGACAGCATATTGAAGAACAGAATACCTTTAGAAAACCGTGAAGGGGCATCTTTATTTAATGATAGTTCCACGAGTAATTGCCTCTTTTGCGGACGAGAAATTTCTGATAATGAAATTGATCATGAAGTAAAACGCGGATTTGCCAGCGCCGCGAAACAAAAGCCTCAATCGGATACAACTAACAAGAGTGCAATAGTCTGTTCAATATGTTTATTTGCTTCCTGCATATCACTAACCAGAACACTCAATCCGCAAGGTTTAGAAAATTCTACAAATATTGTCTTAGAAACTGAAAATATTGAAGAACCTTACGAAGCCGTTTTCAACAGGCTAGATGGAATATCTGTAGGGTCTTTCTTTACATTAAAGAACGCAAAACGAAGCATAGAAAAATATGGCGAGGCAACTGTTACTAATTTGTTAGCTTCTACCATACCCGTCGAGCTTCTGCAGAATCAGTCAGTGGACTTGCTTTCTGGTACCTCTGAAAATTCTTTGGATAAAAAGAAAATTCTTGCGATTAAATCCTTTGAAGAGCTAATAGGTTTTAAGAAGATGTATCAACCAAATGATGAAAATTGTTTTAAAAAAATTCATTACGATATTTTGAGAGGAAATTTCTTTAATATCTTTGGGCATCTCGCAAACCTCTCTAATAGAAAAGAACTAATAGATAAAGGAATATATCGCTTGATTAAAAGCGGGGTGATCGATTTGGACGAAGCAAGAATCGTATTTGGCTCAGCTTTACTGATTGATGCTTTTTTGCCAGAAAAAGCAAGTGCTAGTGAATCAAAAACAGATGTACGCAAGGTAGCTTACTATTTGGAGCAACCCGAAGAAGTATTATATAGGCTGAGAAGAATCAGCGACGACGAAACAAAAATTAGAAAGTCATTCTCAAATGAGGCATCATATAAACTGCTCAAAGAATTATTACAGTTGATATATGACCAAGAAGGTTATGGTCCATTTTCAGAAAAAATAAAAAAGGATGAATTCGGAGAATACCTTAGTCTTTCACTGGACGATATTCTTAAGGTCTATATCTACATAAGAGAATACCTTTTGCAAAAGTACAAAGAGAAGGATGATCTGAAAATGAATAAAATCTATTCAGATTTTATGGCGAAGATTAAATATGCACTAGTCGCTCGAAGACCAGAACTTGTGGATAAAGGTGGCGAATGATGTCTATCGCTAAAAAACTAATCCACATGGATATCTATGCGATGGTAGAAGCAACGCAGGAACTCCATTTTGGCAATGTAAAAGATTTGAATGTAAATAGGGTTGAATTAATATCCGTTCCAAAAGACAATATCATCATTCAGAAACCTTATATGAGCCCAACAAAAGTCAGAGGCGTAGCTCGAAGAGCACTTCTCTGGGAATTGTTGCGCCTCGGTGACGAAAAAATTCTTAGTTGTGGTATACCTGCAACATGCGGAGAGTGCGATTTGTGCCGCTTGTATGGTGCTTTAGTGACTACACAGAAGTCAAAGAAGCAAAATAATAAGAAGACATTAACTCAACAGAACTTGACTCAAGAAGAAATAAAAGTAGAGGATAATGCAAAAGCCATTAAAAATACTCCGCCTCAAGAAACGGATGCAGGAGAGGCAGAAGGTAGCATAGCAAGTCGGGTAATTCAGGCAGGTGGGGTGGCCGTACAGGAGCTTTCACCTGCAGTCAAACAAAGGCTAAGTTCGCCTTGTTATATAACTAGTGGTAAAATTGGGCAGTATAACCCTGAGGAAATTAAAAATCTTCTACGAACAAGAGGAATCGCGGAGAAAGCAATAGATCGCCTTTCGCAGCCACTACCTTACGAAAAAGAATACGTTACTGGTTTATTCCCAATATACTGGCATTCATACTACTTAGAGTCTTCTAAGAGAGCAGAATCCAAGATGTCCGAACCGCAAATGGTAGCCTTTAGTTTCATTGAGACTTTAAAAAGGATAGGCGCTGGGCATCCCAAAGGCTCAGAGATAAAAGAAAGCGAAATTTTCGGTAAGCCACAACCATTGATTGTCGTTGATGTATATAATAAGCCACTTGGTAAAAGACCTATTGTTAGTGTGAGCGAGACAAGCGAAAAAATTGCCATCGAAACGTTCATTAGGAAAGCACAGACGGTCGATGGAACCGAAATTCAAAAGGGACATGTTAGTTTTCCTAAAGACGGCGCCTCTATCTTTGAACGATTTATTGGCGACGAAGCTGAAACCTTCCTTCGGCGTCTTGCGAGCGGTTTAGCCACAGATTCTGCATTTCTTGCCACACAAGAAAATTCAACGCCGACTGGCGCGGTTCAGAAAAAATGATGCTGTATGTAAAAAAACTGGCGATTACTCCGACCTCCGTTCTTTCCTTTAGAAAACTGCCTATGTCTCACAAGACAATTGCCAGTTACAGTTTTATACCGCCCACTGTTTTATCGGGCTTTCTTTATAGGCTAATTCGGTTATCGAGGGGCGAAACGTTACCTACCCCCAAGGTGTTCAAAAACGAGGAACCTGTTAATAGTGAATATTTTATCCTAGAAAATTACCTGACAAGTCCCGATACCGTAGGCGTCTTTTCTCTTGGTGCATACCCGCTCTACTTTGCAAACTTTTCAAGCTTCAGAATGGGCTATCAAGATATCTCATTGGGAATAACATTTGCCAGTGATTTAATTCCATTTAGAAAGAAAAGAGAAGATATCGCAACTCTTTTACAGAATTCCGATAAATTCGAAAAACCTGAGGAGATTTTAAAAGAAGTTGATAAATCTCGAAATGATTATCGTTACCTCAAAGCTATAGAAAACATAATGGCTTATTTCCAAAATGAAGGTACGTTAAGCGAGCAAGTAATCCCGAAGATCACAACATATTATAAGAAGATGCGACGTGCTCCTCTACAATGGGAGTTTACAGTAAGCGATAATTACTTCGCTTACTTAGTCTCTAAAAGTAAAGAAAAGTTGTCTATTTTTGATTCCCTGAATAACTATGGTTATAAAATCGGAAAAGAAGGTTCTGCTTTTATTTCTAATATCAGTGAGACGCAGGAACTAAACATCAACACTGGAAAATTCAGATCAAGTGTGGTAGTTCCCTTAGAGGCTGGATTTTATTATCCCAATTTGACGAAGTTTGAAGTTCTTTATTTTTTCAATGGAAAATCTTTTTCAAGAGGGCTGTTTGCTCGCGAAGGCTTGGAGGTAACGGGCGATTTTCTTTCAACTGCAGACGGCGAGGTAAACATTCCAAAAGTTACTCTTGCAAAGCTGGGTGTTTATGATGACTTTTAACGGAATTGCCAAAGCTTTTACCGATGACAACATGATCAAATTTGTTGATATTGCAAGCCATAACGAAAACCTTAGAAAGATTACTGAATCTATACGTGAAGATTTTGTAGGTCAAAAAAATCTACTGACTAAGGCTGCCTCTATTCACGATTTATGGAAAAGATCAACAATTTACCCAAAGGCGTTATTAGAACGCAATTCCTTGTTTAGAGGGCATAGCACTAAGTTCCCAGCCGTATTAGTTAGTGAAGATTTTGATGACATTGAATTTGACAGTTCAGTACGCAAAAGACATTTTGATGATTATTACGTCTTGAATCTTGTACGTCTACATCATTCGGGTTTTAGCACTTATTCACTTTACAAAAGTATCGATTTTATTTTTGAAACTTTCGAAAATGAACAAGCGAAGGCAACAGAATCAATAAATGGGTTCATTAAAGATTGGTATGCGTTGATGACTGCTGATTGGATAGATAGCGCAATAATGGGGGCGCTTTTCCAAGGTGACGACTTAGAGTTTTACCTAACTTCGGAAATCATGGTTGGCCGAACGAAAGAAAAAGAATTTTACGTTATTCCTGAGGATTTTCTCGAAAAAGATGTGACGCTAACTTATCGATGTGTTACCATTCCTATCAACGAAGTGACAAACATCATTAAAAATTCTAAAAGACATGCCTTAAACAAAGAATTTCTTTTAAGATTAAGGGACAGCGCTGTAGAGGAGGTGTTTCTGCATGCCACTTGATTGTGATTTATCTTATGCGCAGATATGCGGTCAAAATTTTATTCCAAGAGAACACCAAAGAATAGTATGGAACAAGTTGACAGAAGATATACCGGGCTTCTGTTTGCTTTCTGGCACAGGTTCAGGGAAAACAGAAGCAGTGATGATTCCCTCTTTAGTTCTTGATAAACGTCTTGTCATGGTATATCCTACCAGAAGTCTTGTCGATGACCAAATAGATCGAGCAAAGAAATATATTCGAAGATTTTTAAAGGCAAAAATGGCTGATAAAAAAACATTGATTATAGATGTGGGCGGTGTTGAAGATGCATACGCATATCGGTTGTTTGGCGAAGGGTCAATTGAACTTATTGCCAATCAGTTTAGATTTTGGAGTTCTACTAGAACTTTTAAAGGAGTCTGTATTAACGAAAATGACGTAAAGATTGCATATTTTAGTAGGAAAACAGAATTGCAAGAAGTTCTGACAAAAATTAAAAACCTAACAGCTATTCGAAAGAGTTTTGAAATTGTTTTGTCGGTAGGGCCAAAAATGACCATTAATATATTCGATATTGATGATGGGCGGTTCTTGGTTCTAAAGACTCGGAAGCATTATTACGGCGGAGATATAATTCTAACAACGCTTGACAAATTTCTTTATCGCTTTTTTGGGTACGGAGAAAAGAAATGGAACCTTCTGTACCCATACCGATTTTTGGTAAATCCCAAAAAGTCAGTTATTGCATTTGACGAAGCACATGTTTACAATGATGTAGCTTACACAAATTTCATACGTTTAGTATCTTCGCTAATAATCAATCCTAAGATAACCGTTGCCATCATGTCTGCTACTTTACCGATAGAATTTACCGAGCATTTAAAATCAAAATTTAAATTTCTACCAATTCCAGGTGCAGAATATAAAGGCGACAAGACCTACGAGGTACACAAAATTGACGATGCAACTGCAAGAACTAATAAAATGCTTGAGATAATTTCTCAGAACCCTAATAATAAAATTATTGTTGTTCGAAATACCACTAAGAACGCTTTTAATTTGTACAAAAAATTAGTCAAAAATGATCCACTTGAGGAAAAAAACGGTGAGTTCAAGGGTGTGCCTATTTATTTTTATCACGGACGCTTATTCGATTTTGTGAAGTCGAGTCGGTACAAAAAAATAAAAGAAATTGATAGGACAAACAGCCCTTACATTCTTATCACAACACATGCCATAGAAGTTGGTTGTGATTTAAATTCCAATATCATGTTAACTGATTTTTGTAACCCTGATCAACTTATTCAACGGTCTGGCAGGTGTGCCCGAGAAAAAGGCTCCAGTGGTGTATTACACATAGTCGGCACTAAACTACTGAAGGATGATCAGTTTCTAAAAGAGAATCTTGTGAATTACCAGCATTTTACTGACATATTGAATAGCAATATTAGCAAATTCTTACCCGAAGAGAAGATAAGAAATGAAACCATAAAATACAAGCTCACTGAGGATAAAATCACGGATGCGCTCTTTAGACTGATTTATTCCTATGTCTATAATTTTGATAGAACGAAAGAAAACCTGCATGAAAGTGGTATTTTGGTAACTCGTTCATGGGAGCCATCTGCTAACACGGTATTGCTAAGAAAGAATGCGGATTTAGAAAAGGTCCGAGAAATCGTGAATAAAAGGCAAATGGCTGTTGAAGAGTTGCTTAATTTCTTGGTTGATCAAAAGTGGAGCTATTCTGTAAATCCGTTGAAAATTTCGTTGAGATCTTTATGTAAACGTGAAGATAGTAATGAAGATATTAACTTAAAGACGCTTCAACTTGACACCTTCGTTGTAGGCGTGGACGATTCAAGAACAACCAACAATAGAAAGGGTTATGTAACCGGCAAGATAAGCGCGTATACGAACGATCTCTATGTCTTTTATAGGCCTCATGAGCCATCGAACACCAACCTAATTAGATTTGGATTGATTAGTTTACCCAAGATATTTGACCTGAAAACTGTAGATACTATCAAAAAGCGTGTTCTAATAAAGAAACAATTTATGTCTGATAATTACAAAAACTGGAAAGATGATATAAAAATAGATTATATCGACATAACCAACATCTCTTAGATTATTTTTCAAACGACCTGCCTTTTGAATAATTCGTTAGGCGATTGGACTCCAACGAATGTTTTTTTATGTAAGGTTTGTAACGCCGTATGCTGCTGTTTTGTTTCCGCCTATGTTGGCGTATTCTGCGTAGTGTGCGAGCATGTGGGTGGTTTTGTTGTAGGGGTTTTCTTTGTCGCCGAGTTCGTAGGTTACGGTGCCGGTGAATCCAGCGGTTCTCTGATTTTTGCGCACAGCCCCAACACGCGTCTGTAATTCGTAGCGGCTTACACCCACGTTTTTCTGCAACCAGTCCTTGTAGGCAACGTATTCTTCTTTGCTGAAGCGGCGGCTGTCGCTGAACTGGTTCCAGCAGCGCATTAGGCTGCAGAACACTTTGGCGGGGTCGGGGAACATCCAGTGGTAATCGCTGTTCAAATTAGCAAAATAAGTAGGCGTTCTAAAATCCAGCGTGAACCCATCAACCGCTTGCGCCTCCGTCTCCAAATCCGCATAGCTCTTGCAGTTTATGCTCATGGAGGCAATCTGGAAAGTGGTGTCAAAAATTAAGGCGCTGTTCTGTTTCTGAAAGAAACTAAGCAGATACGTCGAGTATTCGTCTTTTAGGAATCGAAAACCGACTTTGCAGGGAAACTGGGGGTCCAAAACGTAGCCGTCGCCTGTTCGTTGGCTGCTCCTGAACCGTAGAGGTGTCACACTGTACGGCTTAGAAACATTGAGCGCATGCAGCAACCCCGAAGCGGCAGGATCAACCAGCCGAATAAAATGTAACAACAAGCCCCTAGCGACATGACCCGTAAAAAACGGCATCACCACAGACTTCTCCGCATACATTTCTAAGGTGATTTCAACAGGCAACCAACATTCAACTCCCATAAATGGGATTAGCCTCAATTTCAGCACTGAAACTATTAGTATGATGAACAGTTAAAACTTTCCAAAATCAGCCAAAACATAATCTGACAAAACTAATAAGGACATAATTAAAACAAGATACCGTGTGAAATATGGCTAAAATGACTGAAAGGCAACTAAGAGTTTGCGCAGAAGGCAAGGAAGGAGAGACAAAAGCAGAAGATTGGCTCAGAAAACATGGCTTCGAAATCCTAAAAAGTTTTGCTGGAAAATCGCACGCAGGACATTTTGACATCAAAGCAAAGAAAGGGAAATTACAATGGATTATAGAAGTTAAGACTGGAGAGCACCCTCAAATCGATATAAGAAATTTTGAAAAAATGGTCGAAGAAAAAGGATATAGCAAAATAGGTCTTGCGTTGGTAACTGGAAAACAAGTGTATTTACTAGAGTATAAGAAAATGACTCTGGCAGGATACAAAGCTGCTGAGACAAAAGGTGCCGTTGGGCTCTCAAACGCTGCAAAAAAAGCGTGGAAAACACGAAATAAAGATGTCACTGTCTGAACAAATTTATGCTCCTGCGATTCGGTGGATGTTTGTCTTCCTATTGCCTTCTTTTATGGCGAAGCTTAACATACCTGCAACGTAGGCGACCGCATCTTCATTCAAGAAACGAGCCTACCGTCAACTATCACCAAGGACATCAATGTAACCAAAAAGTCCTTTAGTTGACGTTGCCATGGCTGACTACCAAGTCTTAGCTTCTCCTATGAATAAATTAGAAAGAATTACTTGCAAGCTGACAAAATCCGCTATGTTATCTCCTTTACTACTCTCAATATCTCTTGGCTGTTGATTCCTGATGTTAGTCCATAATGTTTATAGTTGGCATTATACATTTTATTAACTGACCGTTATGGCTGAGAAAACAGTTTCGATTCTCCGAGCAATAGGGAACCCGAACAAAGCAAAGATAATCGCGCACCTAGCAAAACACAGGGGCGAAACTGCCGAAGGCATTGGAAAACACTTAGGCTATCCGCTGCCAACGGTTTACAAGTATCTGCGAGAGCTTGAAGCTGCAAGCGCTGTAGAGAGCGAAGCTAAAGGCAACACAAGAGTGTATTTTGCTGGTGATTTCAAGCTTGAAGTTTCACCTGAAAAGTTAATGGAGGCTTTTGAGGAACAGACTATGATGGATCTCTACAAAGGCAGATTTGGGGCTGAGGGCGTGGAGAAGTTTAACAAAGTTGCAGCTAAGGCTTAGGCGGGAAAGATGACGTTTAGGCAAGCAGCCGATACACTGGGAATAACCTACTTTGAGTTTGTCTCACTTCTAGATGAAGTTGGCGCGCTTGATGCC
>JBNIDR010000016.1:0-14866 GCA_050108155.1 Bathyarchaeia archaeon
TCTGAATATGCTTGGACTGAAAAAAAGAATGGCTGCAGCAGTTGTTCTAGCTATACTGTCAGGGTTGCTTTTGGCTGGGGTAAGCTACATTATTTTTCCAAGTCAATCATCAGGGCAAATGCCGACGCCTAAGCCTTCGCCTTCATGGTTAGAACAACTCTCTTGGGCAATGCTTTGGATAGGGTTAGCTTTGTTGATTTCGTTAGCTGTGGTCGGAGCAATTATGCTCGCCAGCAGAATCAGAAAAAGAATGCCAGCTTAGACTGATACTGTTTTCTGTCCAATCGCTTAGTACATCTGTCCTATTTTATAGAAATAAGAATATCGCATGTATGAATATACATTAAGTTCCTCAATGTGAAACCGAGATTTAAACGAAAAAAACACCGTCTACCGCGCTCTTGCTAATTATGCCTTTCAAACAATGCGACCGCCCCTTAAAACACACAAAGCCACCCTGCAAGCCTCCGAGCACTTTTTTTACTTCGTGTATAGTCGTCGGGGGCATAGGGAACTGTGTCACAGAAAAGAGGCAAAGGCACAGAACTTAACGTATTCAAAGGCAGAGAAGAAAAACTAAACCGCATCATATTTTTAATTCTTCAATCGAAGAGCCCCTTAACAAGTTATGACATGTACTTAGAAATCAGGCGAATCAGAGGTTTTAGACATACCAAGAGGCAAACGGTGGATAGGCGTATGAAAGCTCTGCATGAGCAGGGATGGATAGTGAAAAACGGCATAAGGCCCGCAAAAGCACATTTTCTCTCCCCACTCTATCGCTTGAGCATAAGAGCACAAGCCGCTCTCGTCCTTAACAAGACAGACCTAAACATCTTCCTTCTAGCAGCTTCAGAAAACAAGCTTGAAATTATCGTTGACGTGTTTTCGGTATGTCTTTAAAAGATACGTCACTTTGCGGTACCCTTCAAAGTGATGAGCACTTTGCAGCGACAGATACTTTTTATGATGAGCCTGCGAGTTGGTCAAGGTGAAAAAGGCTTGGTAAAACCCCAAAAAGTAACCGTACAAGAAATCATCGCTGACATCGGCGCCATCCTAAACAAAATAAACCTTGTACTAAACGACCACGAGCAAAGACTGCAGCTTATCGAAGAGTTGGACCTGAAGTCTGAGCTTGAACTACTCAAAAACAGAATTCTATCGATTTCTGACCAGAAAAAGCAAACAGAAGCTTTGCAGGCATTCAAGAACCTGTGCGAAACGCTTGGAATATCGGATTTAGACTTTGTAAAATCATAAGCATGGTGCTGGGTGGGAGGGAATGGCTGAACTTACACCAAACGTGACACAACCCCCAGGCAGCGTTGGAGGCACAAACCTTAAGTCATCCCTGAAAGGGGATGCCGGCACCAGCCCCCCAAACCCACTTCAGCAACTGATTTTTGTTCGCTATCTAGACCATGTCCTCTACAACCGAAATTTCGCTGTTGCGATGAAACCGCAGACAAGAGAAGCTGTCGGCTGGTTAGTCTACGATTGCGAGTTGTACCTCATTTTATCGTGGGATAGAGACGCTGGACCGCCTACGCTTCATGGCGGCGACCCTAAAGCTTCTGGTTTGGTACTTTTGAAAAGCGACATTTTGGACCTGCAACTGTTTAATGTGGGTTTGCAGCCTCTACCAGAAAATCATGAATTGAATTTAAAAAGCAAACAGTCCATACAAGAACCTGAGTATGCGTTCCGACCAACGGAGCGAAAAACTCACTCCCATAAATCTAAGGGAGATAAGCAGCCATGATTCAAAGAACCGCAACCTTAGCCCCCGCTATAACCCGAACCCGCAAACTATCCGTAGAACAACTAAGAAGCCTCAAGCTACCGCTGATATTCCAAGAAGACGTCATCATCATCGAAAGAAGCCTAAACGATTTCAAGCTAAGAACACCAATCAGCATCAAGCTCCAAAACGTCTTAGAAGCTCAAGAAATCGGCTTAGTCGAATACATCATAAAATCCTGCCTAAGCTACCAACCAGGCATTATCCCATACATCTTTGAAAACAAAAGCCTAGTAAAAGTAGCCCGCCACTTCTTCAGACACCGCTCAGGCTCCCACCAAAGCTGCCTAATGTACACCGTAAAACTAAGAAAATACGCCATCTGGCTAGGACACAGCCCCGACACAATAATCCAAGACATAAAACCAATAGGAGCAATCCCCGACCCCATTAAAGTCCAAAACCACAGCGGCTTCCTAAACGACTACGTAGCAGAACTTCAAGACAACGGCTTAAAACCCAACTCAGTTAACAACTGCATAAAAGCTGTCAAAACCTTCTACCGCGTTAACGGCGCCGAAGTAAAGCTCTCAGAACCCCTAGTCCGCAAAGCCGTCTACAAGGACAGAGCACCAAAACCAGAAGAAATTACCCTAATGCTGGACAAATCAGCCGTTCGAGAAAGCTTCATTATAGCAGCAATAGCAACAGGCGGATTCCGAGAGGGAACATTCGCCAAACTAAAATACAGACACGTACGCGAAGACCTCGAAGCCAACAGAATACCTATCCACATCCACGTCGAAGCAGCAATCACCAAAGGAAAATATCACGACTACGACACCTTCATTAACACAGAAGCAAGCCACTTCCTAAAACTCTACATCGAAGACAGAAAACGCGGTACCAGATACATGCCGCCAGAAGAACTCACCGACGACTCACCTCTAATCAGAAACGGTCGTGTCTCCGATAGAGTCTTAGGTGTTAGTGAAAAAACCATAAGCAAAATCATCCACGAAATCGCCGTCAGCACAAAAATCGCCAAAAAACTGCCAGATAGCTGGATGTACAGTGTAAGAACCCACAGCTTAAGAAAATTCTTCAGAACCCAGATGAGCGCAGTGAAGCTTGACTCTGAAATCATCAACTACATGATGGGACACACAGTCGACACCTATGAAGACGTCCAAAGCTTAGGAGTAGAGACACTAAGAAACATGTACCAATCAGCAGGATTAGCAATCAGACCCAAGACACAAGCAAACCGAATCGACCAACTAAAAGAGATCATACGCGCCTGGGGAGAAAACCCGGAAGAACTTCTTACCAGAGACGCCTTATTGCGGGGGAATATAACTGAGACCTCAGAGATGACACAGAACCATCAGCTATCTATTTTAGCCGAGCAACTAAAAGAGCTCATAAAGAAGGAGGTCTCAACATAAAAACAACCAAAAAACGGTACCTTTTAGCGTTCGAGCCAGAAGAAACCAGCGGCCCCACCAGCTTAAACTTTTACAGCAATTTTTCCAGACCAGAAATCCCATATTGCTTCTGTAACGTCTGCATTCCACTGCGGCCATCGAGATAAATCCTCAAAGAATTCCCATACAAAACTTTACGGTTTGTTAATGACGGTATTTCCTTCGGTAGAGCTTTTTGGTCACTTGGCTACCCTGTCCCGTTTTATACAAATTAGCGCTTGGTTACTTTCCTTAGCGAAATATTTTTTGTTAACAAATCCAAAAACTGGAATAAGGTTTTCATTCCGATTTGCCAGGGGGATTTGTTAGTATTAATTACTTACTTCATAGTAGAATTACCCTTGGAGATTGTGTTAGCTTGACGGGTGAATTTGAGAAAAAAATCAAAAAACTAAACCTTGACCCAAAATTCGAGAAAACAATAATTGACATGTTCAACGAAGCCAGCAGTGAAGACCCCTGTATGCATTGCGACTCAAAAGAGGGCTGTGATAATTATAAGTGGCACAAAAAATGGCTAAACATCGACGGCGAAAGCTGCGGCTGCAATCCATAGCTTCCTTTTATTATCCCGTTTTCTTGCGATGTGCCTCGTCAAGCGGAGTTGTTTTTCAGGGAAACTCTCCCTTTTTGTAGAAAGCATTTAAATGTTATGCAAGGTTAAGCAGGAATTAGCTACATGCATTTGTGCCTCAGGCCACGGGTAATGCGTTAACAGATCCATTTGGGGATGGTTCGTTTCGCATGTGGTCGGCTGGTGTATAAGCTGTTTAAGGATGTGATTAAGTATGAGTGAAAACAATGAAAAATCGGTTATTCGCGGCTTAAGAGATGTTGCAGCCGCAGAAACACGAATCAGTTACGTGAATCCAAACGGGTACCTCTACTACTTAGGCTACAACATCGACGATTTTGTTGGAAACGCCTTGTACTCCGAGATAGCGTACCTGCTTATACACAGAAAACTGCCTAACAAACAGGAGCTGGCTTCATTCAGCGAGCAACTGTTTAAGGAGATGCATCTGCCGGAGGCGATAGTTAAAAGTATACAGAACACGCCCAAAAACTGCCACCCCATGGACGTGCTCCGCACTGAAGTTTCACATTTAGGCGAATACGACCCTGACAACGGCGACTTCTCACAAGCAGCCAACCTGCGCCGCGCCATACGTTTAGTAGCTCAGGTCCCCACTATAGTTGCAACGCTTCACCGTACACGGCAGGGTCTTCCTGTGCCGGAGCCCAAAAAAGAGTTTGCTTTCAGCAAAAACTTCTTCTACTTGTTTAAAGGAGCTGTTCCCGATGACAAGGAAGCCAGCGTTATCCACCGCTACATGATTCTCCACGCCGACCACGGATTCAACGCTTCAACTTTTGCTGCGCGCGTAACGGCAAGCACAAACTCGGACATGTACTCCGCTATAACCTCCGCCATTGGAACCCTTAAGGGGCCATTACACGGGGGAGCAAGCGAGAAAGTTATGGATATGCTTGACGAGATCAACCTTGAAGAAGAAGTTGAAGAGTATATTCAGGGGCTTCTTGATGAGAAAAAGAAGATTATGGGTTTTGGGCACCGCGTTTATAAGGCGCAGGATCCGAGAACAAAGCATCTTCGAGGCATCGTGGAGGATTTTTGTCACCGTGAACGTTCCTTGGGTTTGTACAATCGTTGTATGAAGATTGAGCAGCTGGTTTATGAGAAGAAGCATATTTATCCCAATGTGGACTTTTACGCTGCAGTAGCTATGGATGCTTTGGACGTGCCGAAGAGTTTCTTCCCACTGTTTTTTGCAGCTTCTCGAATCTCAGGCTGGGTGGCCCATGTGCTTGAGCAGTACGAAGACGCAGTTCTGCTACGTCCACAGGGTCAATACATCGGCGATTTCGAAAGGGAATTCGTACCCATCGATAAACGCTAAAAATCGTTTGTGTATGCTAGAGGGTTGCTGGGGGTGGTATCCCTGGTTTTTCCCTCAACCTTATTTTTCCTGTGCCGATTTAATTTTTTGTTTTTGAGCTTTATATCTCAAAAGAAGTGATCTGACAAAGCCTTAAATGGATTTGTACGGCATTATTATTTGGGGAGCTTTTTGGAAAAAAGTAGGCTAATCGCCTATAATACACTAAAAAGTAACATAATTGACAATTTCTATTGTACGGCATGTGGTGCATGTGAGGCAGCGTGCCCCACAAACGCCCTAAAAGTCGAGAATGAAAGTGTAACCCGAGTTTTTGATTGCTCCCAAGTTCTTGACTTGTGTCCAATATGCTACGAGGTGTGTCCTCATTCGCCGGCTCTTTTGCTTCGAAGCCTTGAGCCTCTATCTGACGCGCCAGTCAGAAGCGAAGCTGTCGGGTACTTCAGAAAAATCCTGCTTGCACAATCTAATGACCCTAAATGCAGAGAACAAACGCATGACGGCGCAGTCGTTACCACGCTATTAACAAATGGTCTAAACGACAAAACATTCGACAGCGCAGTGGTCACCCAGACCGAAGATGCCAACCCGATCAAACCTAAATCCTCAGTTGCAATTTTTCAAGAAGAAATCGTCAAGTCAATAGGCAGCAAATTCTTTCCCTCCTCAGTCATAAAAGCCTACGGCGACGCTGTCCTTAACTATAACAAAAACAACATAGCCGTTGTTGGGGTTCCCTGTCAAGTTCTTGCACTGCGGAAAATAGATGCATGGCAACACAAGATCAGCGGGAAATCAAAGTTGATAATTGGCTTGTTTTGCTTCGGAACCTTCTCTGCTGTGCCTTTTCTAAATTATCTGGCGCGGGAGTACAAGATACCTGCTTCTGAAATTGAGAAAATTCATCTTTCAAAGGAACTTATGATTGAAACAAAAAAGGGCATAATAGGTATACCGATATCTGAATTGAAAAGCAACATTCTTCCCAGCTGCAAAACTTGCATAGACTACACCGCTGAAGTCTCAGACATATCCGTGGGAAGCGGCTATCCCCTCAAAGACTGGTCAGTAGTGATAATTCGCACCAAAAAAGGTGAAGATTGCTTTAACGCAGCTGTAAAAAAAGGCATTATCAACACCCGAGACATCGACTGGGAACCTGAAGTTTTTGAGCGGGTCATTGTAGCGGCGCTTCAAAAGCGTACTATGGGTTTGATTGAGGAGAGTAAACTGGAGAAGAGCCACAGCTTCGTTCCAGTGAGGTTCATAAGAGAAACTGAGGCGTTGGCAACTGTCAAAGTGGAAGACATAATGACAAAAGAAATAAGCACTATCCCAAGCAGCATGACGATCAGTAATCTATTAAAAATCATGGCTACCAGCACGCACACTGGGTACCCCGTGATTGAAGCGAACGGGGAACTTTCTGGGATCGTTACGATTGAGGAGGTATCCACTGTGGATAAGGCTTCAAGGTGGAGCACTACTGTGGGTGATATTAAAAGAAAAAATGTGGCTGTTTGTTATCCAGGGGAAACTGCTCTTGACGCGTTTAGGAAAATGAGCGATTTGGAGACTGGGCGAATTATCGTTTTGGATCCTGCGAATCCGAAGAAGATGCTGGGTATTGTTTCGAAGAGGGATATTATGCATGCGATGGTGCAGCAGGCCGCAAAGGCGGAGCCCATTTAAGGCTGGTGGCTTGGCTTTTGTTTGGGGCAGCGAAAACGCCAACATTTGCTATCTTCCTCTGTTTTTGTAAGTTTTAAAAGCCTGAAAACTGGCTTTTACTCTGGGTAGGCGCCCTGTATAATTTTTTGCTATGCTGAAGCGGCTTTTTAAAACAACTGGCCGCTGTACACCAAGCGTTTTTCGACATTCATAAAGCGTTAATGTTGAGTTCGCATGCAGATTTGTTTGCAGATAAAATAATCGATCAGCTGGGTTAAGAAAAGGTTCTTGGGGGTGTGCCTTTACCAAGTCGGTTCGGGGAAGGGTGCTTTTAGGTGAAGGATTAGCTGCTGGTTCTCTTGATTTTGCCTCTATAGCCAGTTTATACTTTCGTAATTCACCAAAGCCTTAGAAAACAGCCGTCAAAAAATGCATGATTACCTCGGGGAATACACCTATGAGGACTGATAAGACTGCTAAAACGCATAGTGGCGCCGTCATTATTAGTGGTGCTTCTTTGACTTTTTCCATTGCCGGTGAGATTGGGCCAAAGAAGATGCGGATGGCAGGCCAAAACGTGTAGACGGCCGTAAGGAAAGTTGCAAAGATAGCTACCACAGCTAGGATAAGATAGGGTGTGCTTGTTAATCCCTGTGTGAATACGCCTGTGAATAGTATCCATTCTGCTTGGAAGCCGCTGAGAGGCGGAATTGCCGAGAGAATCATGGCGCCCATTAAGCATAACGTTGCGGTAAGAGGCATCTTTTGTGCTAAGCCGCCCATTTCTTTGATGCTTCGGGTGCCCGTTTGAGTGACAAGTATGCCAGCAACCGAGAAGAGGATGGCTTTGCCTAAGATGTGGCTTAGGAAATAGAATACTCCGCCTTCAACGCCGATAGCGTTCATGCTGGCGAGGCCAAGTATGGAGTAAGCGGTTTGGCCGATAGTGGAGCAGGCAAAGAGCCGTTTAACATCATCTTGTCCCATTGTCAAGTATGCACCGTAAAGCATGGTGATGACGGCAAGTGCCATTAGGGGGAGGCTATAGAACTCAAAAGAGGTAAGCATGTTCAGGTAGAGTAGCCTCGCAATCATGTAAGTGCCTAAACCAACTATTGTCGCTAAAATCGCAGCTATCGAAGTGGGGTGCTCCGCATGCACCATTGGCAGCCAAACGTGGAAGCCAAAAGTGCCCATTTTCACAAGAATGCCTACAAGTATCAAGCCGCAGACAAGCAAGCCCAAGTCGGTCCCTGACAGAACCGATAACGACGCAATGGCGAAGCTTCCTGCTTTTACTCCAGCGATTACTGCGCCGATTAGAAAGACTGCCGCACCGATTTGGGTCCATACGAATGACATTGTGGCGATGCGGTGGCGGTCGTTGTAGCCGAATACGTCCATCAGGATGTAGAATGGGAAGAGGCCGGATTCTAGAAAGAGGAAAAGCTCGATTGTGTTGGTTGAGAGGGCGCTCCCGATTAAGCCCACTGGAAATAGAAGGAAGAGTGAGTAGTATAATGCGTAGGTTCCGGGTTTGTCTTTTCCGTAGAGGTGTTCGATTCGATGGTCCATGTAGTTGATGGAGTAAACGGACATGACAGTGCAGATGATGCTCATAATAAGAGCAACCGGGAGGCTTAAACCGTCTGCGAGAAAGCCGAGGTCAAGCTTGAAGGCGATTGTTCCCCAAGTGTAGGTTTCTGTGAGTGCGCCGCCCTCTGTCCACATTAGCACCGCAGCATACGCTAAAAGAACAGTTGAATAGAGCGAAGCAGCCGCGGCTATCCATCCTGTGTTCTTTTTGAGGCGTTTGCCTAAGAATCCGCAGGCTACAGCGGCAACCAGCGGGACGATGACAACTTGTAGTAGTAAGGCGGGGATAGCGGTGTCCATTTTAGATGAAACCTCCGAGCCATAAGATGATTAAAACGATTACCAGCAAAATCAGGAAGTACGCCATGTTGACTCTAAGCCTGCCAGTTTGCATCTTTCTTAATGCAGTGCTTAGTCGCTTGAAGCCCTCTGGGACGCCGCCGTTGATGCCAGCGTTCAATGGGTCCTCTATGTAGCGCTGAACCAACCCGCCTAGCTTCACTGATGGCTCCACAAAGACCTTAGTGTAGAATTCGTTGATATACCATCGGTTCCATAGGAAGTTGTAGATTGATCTGAGGAAGCCTGTTTTGGGTAGGATGTTTTCTGGTTGTGCTTTACTGCTAATGTAATATTTGTAGGCGGGTACCGCGCCAATAACTATCATGAGCGTGGATGCGACTGCAATTACGATTTCCAGAGCTAACCCGCTGAGTGCAGAACGAGCTACAGCAGCCTCGCCTGCGATGCTGAGGCCCAGTTCAGTGGTGTAGTATGTTTGAAATGCCGAAGACAGGAAACCGTCAACGTATGGTCCCACTAAGCCGATAAGAACTGTTAAGCCAGCTAAGATTCCGTATGGTAAGACTTCAATCCAATGGCCCTCTTCGCCGTGAACATGCTCGGGGGCGAGTTTTCTGTCATGGAATTCTTCTTCCCGGTGAACGTTACCATCAGGTGGGCCTGTATGGAACACCAACCCCATTAAACGAATGACGTAGACCGAAGTAAAAATAACCGAGATCAAAGCAACTGCAAATATCGCGTATTGTCCGCTTTCCCAGCAGGCAAGAAGTACGCTGTCTTTGCTCCAGAAGCCTGAAAGCGGAAAGACACCCATAAGCGCTAAGCCGCCTATCCACATGAAAATCCATGTGAAACGCATCTTCTTGGGCGAGAGATTCATGTGATTTAGGTAGATGGAGCCTGAGGCGTGGATAACTACGCCTGCGCAGAGGAAGAGGACAACTTTGAAGATGCCATGGTTGATTAAGAAAAATATTGAGGAAGAGGTGCCGATTACGAGTGCATCGGAGCTTAATCCGGCGACGCCTAAAGCCAAGACCATGTAGCCGATGGCGCTCATAGTGGAGTATGCAAGGGCTTTCTTGAGCTCCTTTGCCACAATTGCCTGTGTGCCGCCGAGAAACGCTGTGAAGGCGCCGATAACTGCGGCTAATATGAAGAAGGTTAAGGCTTCCGAGTAGGCGGGGGTTGCGACCCAAGCGGCGAAGAAGAATATGGGTAACATGCGTGCGATGAGGTAGACTCCTGCTTTGACCATGGTGGCTGCGTGGATTAGCGCTGAGACTGGAGTTGGACCAGACATGGCTTCGGGCAGCCACTCGTGGAATGGAAACTGAGCGGATTTAGCGAACGGTCCAAGCAGCAACAGAACGCAGGTTAGCGCCAGTATGCCTGGCGTAGCAGCCATTTGGGGGAGCCATGTTCCTGCGGTTTGGAGTAGCTCCAAGAAGTTGAAGGTGTGCGCGTACAGGAAGAGTATGATTATGCCTGCAAGTAGGGCGGTGTCGCCAAAAGTCGTCATAAGCAGCGCTTTGAGGCCGTTTCGGCTGGGCTTCTGGAAGGGGAATGGTGCGGGGCCGCCGATCCAGTGCTCCTTTTCGTCGCGGTAGTAGTAGCCGATTAAGCCGAAGCTGCACAGGCTAACGAGCTTCCAGCCGATGAACATCATGATGAAGTTGTCCGCTAAAACCAAAAGCAGCATTGACGCCATGAAAAGCTGCATGAAGAACCAGAAGCGGGCGATGCCTTGGTCTTCAGCCATGTACTTGGTTGAGTAAACCATAATCAGAAAGCTCAGGAAAGCTACAACGTTGGCGATGATTACGCTTAAGGTGTCGATGAGTAATCCAGCGTTGATGTTGGCTCCTACAATCGAAAACCAAAATAGTGACTGGTCAACTGCGCCGTGGTCAAGGAGTGTAGGAATCATAAGCAGAGTCATAATCCAGCCGAGCAGAGTCGTTGAAAGAACCGTTATGTTGAGGGTTTTGCGGCTTGCTTTTTTTAGCGCTAAGGCGGCTAATGCCCCAATGGCGGGTAAAATCCAGCAGAGCCAAGGTGCAACATCGATTATCTGCATTTTAGGCGGCGCCTCCCAGAGAAATAAGCGCGTTTGCGGCGTCTCTTGCAAAGTTGAAGATGAGGTCTGGCCAGACCCCGAACAAAACGATTAGGCCAGTGAGGGCTAAGATGGGTAGGAGCATCAGCAGAGGCGCCTCTTTTACTTTCTCAGCGGTTGATGAGGATGTAGGCTGGATGAGCACGTAGACTATGCGTAGGTAGAAGCCTGCGGAAATTACGCTGTTTAGTATCAGTGAAACGCCCAGCCAAGTCATGTCAGCTTGAACTGCGGATGTGAAGAGAGCGAGTTCGCCGGGGAAGCCTGCGAGTGGGGGTAACCCGACAAGGGCTGCAACAGCGATTGCCAACGCAAAGGCGGTCAGAGGCATTTTGCGTCCAACACCCTGCATATCCGATAGCTCACGGGTGCCTAGTCGGTAGATGATTGCGCCTGCGCAGAGGAAAGCGGAGCCCTTCATTAGGGCGTGGTTGAAGAACTGCAGAAAAGTACCCGTTAACCCCATCTGTGTTCCGACGGCTAAGCCGATTAGCATGTAGCCGACTTGCCCGATGCTTGAGTATGCCAGCATGCGTTTGAGGTCTGTCTGCATCAAAGCGGTTATGTTGCCCACAAGCATCGTTACGACACTTAGCACTGCCAACATGGGTGCCCAAGCGTTTTGGATTGAGATGAAGGCTGTGAAGAATACTTTTGCTAGGGCGAATATGCCCGGGCCAATCACTATACCCGCGAGGATTGCGGAGACGGGTGCAGGCGCTGCGGTGTAAGCGTCTGGCAGCCACGTGTGGAGTGGAAACACAGCCGCTTTTACGCCGAACCCCAAAAAGACAAACAAAGCAGCGATGTATAGCCAAACGTTTGCTGCTCCGCTAAACGCTGTTGTCAGTGCTTCAAAGTTTAGGGTGCCAGCCATGCCGTAGATGAGTGATATCCCGAACAGGGCTGTTGCGGAGCCCGCTGCGCTCATTACAAGGAATTTTAAGCCCGCCTCAACCGATGCGCCCTCTTCACGATAAAAGGCAACAAGGGCATAGGAAGAGATGGACATGAGCTCCCAGAAGACAAACAGCATCAGCAAGTCACCGGCGAAGACTATTCCGACCATGCCGCAGATGAGCGTCATAATTAGAGTGTAGTAGAAGGGGGTTCGCCCGCTGTTTTCCACGTAAACCGCTGAGTAGATGGCTACGGCGGCGCCTAAACCCAAGAAAATCGTTGTCATAAAAATGCCCAATATGTCCACTCTGAGGGTTGCAAAGTCTGCGGTGTTGCTGGGCAAATAGATTGCTCCAGCTGAGGCGACGTCAAGGTACAACCCATAAAGCGTGAATCCCACTATAGCTAAGGCAGCCGCGGTGAAGACGCCGAGCGCTTTTGCCCTATACTGCTTCGGAACTGCCCAGCCGATAATGGGGGATATTACTGTGAATATTAGGAGCAGGTCAAATGGTAACGTAAACATGGCTGTCCTTTTACCCCCTCAGCTGTTTTAGTTCGTCAACGTCCAAGGTTCCATAGTGCTTATAGACAATGACTACAATGGCCAAAGCGACTGCGCTTATCGCACCTGCTAACCCGATGGAGATGCTTGCAAATGAGTGCCCCGTGGATTCTACAAATCCGGGCATTGCGTAAGCTGCGAAAACGATGAAGTTAACGTTGGCTGCGTTAACCAGAATCTCTATGCCTAACAGCAGCCGGATTAAGTTGCGTTTGGTTACTAAACAGTAAATGCCTACAATGTATAGTGCGAGGGAGAAGATGAGGAAGTAGCTTAGGTCAAGCAGACTTTTTTTCCTCCCATGATTTTAATAGTCCGAGAGCCGCGGCGGCAGCCGCAAAAAGAACAAACGCCTGCGCAATTAAGGCTAAGCCGTCGTTGTTCCACATGAATCGGCTGTCTTCTCCGCCGACGTTCTGAGTGATGCTTATGTAGCTGCCGGTTTGGTTGGAGTAGCTGAAAACAGGAAAATTCTCTTTTACCGCCAATGTGGCGAAGAGTGTTACTGCCAAAACAGCGCAGATTAAGCCCACAGCAAATAGAGCGTTGATTTTCATTTTATGCTCTCCTTGCTGGTGGTTAGCATCACAGCTGCCAAAAAGATTGCAACCACAGCCCCAGCATATATGAGTACCTGAAACACTGATACGTAGGGTGCATTGAGGAGCCAGAATAACCCGCCGATGGCTATACACATCCCGCAGAAGCTAACTACCGCATGCAAGATATTTTTGAATTCGATAGTTAAAACTGCAAGAAGTATGGCTGCAACCATTAGAGCAACTTCTAATAGTTCCTCTACCGTTTAGCCCAACTCCGATAATAGAAATCAAAAGCTTAATAGGATGCTTTAATGCTTTTCGCAACAGGGTCAGAAGATGCTAAGTGGGGTTCCATACATTTTGCCCGTCGTCTTCGGTATCGCGCTTATTGTGGCGTTACTTATTTACTACGCTGGGGGGCGCCTTGCACCTAAGAGTGGCCAGTCAGTTGGGAAGAATGCGCCTTACAACTGCGGCGAAGAAGGCCCCGTAAATGAAGTTAAGCTTGACTTGGAGAGGTTTCTTACATACGCAATCTATTTTCTTATCTTCGATGTTGTAGCCTTCGTAACTATGACATCCTTCTACGCCGCTGATTTTCTGCCTGTTGTGTATTCGCTTGTGGTTTTGGCTGCGGTGGGTATGCTTGTTTTTGCAAGGAAAACGCTGTAGTGTTTTCTTTTGTTTTCCCATGAAACACCGTTTAGGCATCGATAGTGTTAAAAGCTAAAACTGAGTGAACGCTTCTAAGTGGACGCTAAAAGATGATTGCGTTGGATATTCTCCAAATACTCATCTTCCCGGGTGTAGTTTTCCTGTTATTGTTAGCGTTCTTCTACGAATGGATAGACCGCAAAACCTACGCTAAAGCCCAAAACAGGTACGGACCCCTAAAAGCTGGACCCGCAGGTCTACTTCAGCCCATCGCCGACTTCCTAAAGCTGCTCTCAAAAGAAGACATAACACCAGCAATATGTGATAAAGCACTCTTCACGGTAACTCCCATTATCTATACGGCGTTGCCCCTCACGGCGCTGTTTGTTATTCCCATCGCTGGAAGCACAGCAATAGCAGCCTTCGACGGCGACCTGCTCTTCGTAATGTTTGTCTTTGCATTGATGATTATCACAGTTTTTCTGGGCGGCTGGAGTTCAAGAAACCGATACGGCACAATCGGCGGAGTACGAGCAATGCTTATGATGATGAGCTTCGAAATTCCCCTCGCCTTGGCATTAAGCGGCCCCGCAATCGCAGCCAAAAGCCTCTCGATAAGCACAATTTCGCAGTGGCAAAGCACCTCCACATGGCTTGTGCTTCTGCAGCCAATCGGCTTTGCAGTTCTTGTTATCTGCTTGATGGCTGAGTTGGAAACAGCACCCTTCAACATTCCCGAATCAGAATCAGAGGTGGTAGCTGGATGGCGAACCGAATTCAGCGGCAGAAAACTCGCACTCATCAGGTTAGGCAAAAACTTAGAGTTGATTTTAGCCTCGGGTCTAATAGCGGCACTTTACTTAGGCGGCATCCAAGACTTCTATTTCGTGCCTGCTGCAATCGTTTTCCTTGTTAAAACGGTGCTCGTGGTGTTGCTGATTTCTTTCTTAAGAGCAATATTTGCCCGTCTGCGCCTCGACCAGTCAATTGCTGGTATGTGGAAGTACCTGCTGCCCTTGGCAATTCTGCAGATTATCCTTATAGAATTAGGCATAGGCTAACCAATTTTTCACTGGTTAATTTGAAGCTGCAGGTGAAGGCTTAGCAGTTGGTACTGGCGCAGCGGGAACAATGGGCTCTGGCTTTATGACTAAAGTGTTTTTATCAGTCGCTGCTAAATCGAAGACTTTTGATGTCTGAAAAACTTTTCTTGGACAAACATCAGCGCACACATAACAGAAAACACATTTATCCAGATGAATCAGCGGGCGCTTCTTACCTTCAACCATAACCATCTCTATAGCGTTAGCGGGGCATTCTCTGGCGCAGAGGGTGCAGCTTATGCAGTTTTTAAGGTCCA
>JBNIDR010000016.1:14876-20100 GCA_050108155.1 Bathyarchaeia archaeon
AAAGCCCTCAGCCACCGAAGCGGGTGCTTCTGGAAACTTATCAGTTGCACGTTTTTTGAAAAGGTTAGAGAAGGCTTCTTTAGCAATTTTTGTGGATAAACCGCGTTTCTTAGCCATTATTGCGTCACCTGTCCGTGCATGAGAAGCATGGGTCTAAGCTTACAAAGTTCACTGGGCAATCCGCAAGGTTCTGACCTATGGCGGTTTTAAGGAACGATGGCAAATTAGCGAATGTTGGGGTGCGGACTTTAACCCGATCTGGGCTGGTTGTCCCTGTGCTTTTCACGTAGTGGAATAGTTCGCCTCTTGGAGCTTCAATGGCTGCGATTGCTTCTCCTGCAGGGATAACCCTTGGAACAGCTGTTTTTATTGGCCCAGTTGGCATGTGATCAAGGGCGTATTCAATTATGTTTATGCTCTCGTTAACTTCATCCATGCGTACATTCATCCTTGCCCACGTATCGCCTTCGGTGTACACGATTTCTTTGAAAGGAATCTCGCCATAAGCTTCGTAGGGGGCATCTTTCCTGACATCAATGTCTAATCCTGATCCCCTAGCGACTGGTCCTACACAGCCAAGTTTCAGGGCATCCTCCCTTGAAAGAACACCTACACCTTGCATCCTTAGCCGTATAGACTTGTTATTCTGATAGGTATCTCTGTAACTGGGCACCTTTTTTCTAAGTTCCTCAAGAGTTGCTTTTATTTTTGGGAAAAACTCGGGGTTTAAGTCTTTGCGGACTCCGCCTATAGTCATGATTGAAGAATAGACGCGGTTCCCAGTAGTTAACTCGATGAGATCCATTATTGGTTCCCGATCACGCCACAAGTACTGGAAAAGGGTTTCATAGCCCATTTCGAGACATGCATGCCCCAGAGTTAACAGGTGACTGTGGAGCCTGTTAAGTTCCAGCGTTATTGTTCGAATGTATTTTGCTCTTGGCGGAATGTCTGCTTTGAGGATTTTTTCTACCGCCGCCACAAAGGTTCTCGCGTGGGCAGCGTTGCAGATGCCGCATATCCGTTCAACCAAAAAAATGTCCCGTGAATAGCTACGGGTTTCTGAGGCTTTTTCTATTCCTCTGTGAACGTATCCGAGGCGGGGTTCAACGTTAGTTACAATTTCGCCTGCAACTGTAACAGATAGTTTTTCTGGCTCTATCAAGGCTGGGTGCTGAGGCCCAATGGTTACTTTGAAAATGTTACTATCATCGATTTCCTCTTTATGTGGCAGCGGCTCAAGTTTTACATCTTCCATCTTCACATCTTTTCTAAGCGGATAGACGCCTACTGGCCAATTCTCAGACAAAAGAAAGTGCCCTACCAGAGGATTACCCTCAAATACTATTCCCAGTAAGTCACTGCCCTCCAACTCAGCAAATTTTGCTCCTGGAATCAGATCGGTTATTGTTTCAAGTTTCGGGTTCTCTTTTGGCACTTCTACTTTGATTGTCAAATAGTCCTTGGAGAGGCGCATGTGATAGTAAACGCCTAAGGTTTGGCCGAGATCAAGACAGGTGATTGTTGCGATGCTAGCTTTAGGGTCTGCGGCAAGCAATAACTTTACAACTTCTCTATGCAGCCCAGGGTTAACCTGGATTGTTGCGGCGCCGAGAAGGTCAGAGAAAATCTGTGCATTGTTACCGCTAAATTGTGTTTCTAGCCGTTTGATTATTGTATTTTGGACTTCAGTCGTTTGACTCATGTTTAAAGCCCATTTTCCGCTAAAGGTGCGCGGCTTTTCTCCAGCGAAATTTGTTTTATAACCTTTGATCCGCTTTTTTGCAGATGTAGTTTAACCCTGAATGATTGTCATCTGTATTTCCTTTTGTTGTGTATATCTTTTGCTATGTTAGTGGCTTAAATCGCTCAGGTTGTTCAGGTGGCAGATTCAGATTTTCCTCGTTTGATGATTTCTTTATATGGCTGTTTTCTGTTCAAATGGTTTCTTGTGCGGGTGAGAGTAGTCGATACATGCTTTCACATCCACATGGTAGGGGATTCAACATAGAGTAATGTTGATTGTGTGGTGGGAATCTCGTATGCCACACCAAAACAGCAACTGAAGCACAGTGCTTCCCCAAAAATCAACGCAATAAGCAGCTATTCTTGTGGTGTGCCGCAAAACGCCACACCCACATAAAGAGCGCAGGCAAAGCGGGCTTTTATAGGGGGGATGGGGTTTCGGTGAGAGCAACAAAAGCGGCTACTTTTCGTCGTCTTTCTTTGGCTTCAAAAGCTTATAGAGAAACCGAACCGGCATTGGCGTGACGCTAATTTTTCCCGATCGTATGTCCTTTATCATGGCTGGCATGTTGCAGTCATAGTCTTTTCTACATTGATTCATCAACTTGGTGGCTTGGTTGATGCCGTAGTTGAAGACGAACTTCATCCCGTACCCTTTCGCTCCTTGAGTGGCAAAGTATTCTTTGAGGAGAACCTTGCTCCACTCTAAGTTGTGTTCCCAGCAGTCCAAGAAAAGCTCGCCCTGCTTGTTAGTCATCTTATCAATGGTGAACGACTGTGCTTTGCCCTTCAACCCGCCTTCGCCAACCATAAACAGCGGCACTATTAAGCTCTTGACTTCCCGCAGCTTCTTGATCAGGTCAATTGTTAATTGAACATCTTCCGTTTCCTCGCCTGGAAGCCCAATGATCAGCGTGGCAACTGGAACCCAATCGTTTTCTTTCAGGATATAAAACGCATCCTCCACAACCCGCGGCCACTCTTCAGGGGCAAAAGGCTTAGCTTTTCCCGCCATCAAGTTTCTGATAAGTTTAGGGCTGCCCGTTTCGATGCCGCATTGTCCGCTGATCCAAGAGTTTTCGCCCTTAACACCTGCCTCCAAGATTTCGGAAAGATCCTTGATGAGGTTTGGTGCGCTGGCAACTGAGGAAAGCGCAAAATGACTTATCCCCACCGAAGTAACACCGGGATGATGGTAAACGGTGCTAAAGAGCTCTTTTACAGCGGCCTCGTTGATTTCAAAGCCGTTTGCCTTGTATCTGAGCACGTCTTCGGCGTGGAGCAGAGGTCTTCTGCCCTCTTTCAAGTTAACGTCAACCTCTTTTAGAATGCTCTCTAACGAGCGACATCTAAAACGTTGAAGTGTAGGAACACAGAACGCGCAGCCCCTTCCGCATCCGCGGGCAATCTCAACTATTCCATCGATTGTTGCGTCTTGAATCAGAGGAATATCGGGCAATTCAACAACAGGGCCCTCAATAACGCCTGGCAACGGGGCATCTCTGAAAATCTGCTCAACAGTCTTTTCCCCTTCCCCGATAACAACGCAGTCTATCCCCAATGCTTTTCGGGTTTCAGCGTCATCAAGTTGCCAAGCGCCAGCACCTCCAACGATGATTTTGGGCTTGTACTTCTTCACCGATGGGTGGTTGAGGATTTCTTTGAACTTCATGGTCATGTATGCTTCGCCTCCGAATAACTGCGTAAAAGTGGAGGTGGCTGGTCCTAATCCCAGTGGATCGTTTTCTGTTATGCAGAGGTATTTTGTGTTTGGCCCAACTACTTTTTCGAGGTGTTCAGGGTGAGCAACAACTATGTCTTCGCGTTTAAAACCGCTGGTTAGAAGTGCGGCTTCCATTTTTCTGGTTCCACATGGTGCGTACTTGGCTTTTCCGTCTTTGTTTGCTGGTACAGAGGGGCAGAACAGGGAGAAGTAGAGTGAGTCCGGTATGACTCCGTGAGGGACACATGCGCTGAAGCCTATGAATATGGCTCCGTTGTATTCGCTCATTAATGTTCGGTCGGCTGTTAGTACGATTTTGTATCCGCTTGTGTTTTCCATTTGCTTTCCCCAACTTGCTTATAGTTCAATTTACCAATCATTTAAAATTCGATATATATTGTTTATTATGCGCTCAACCAAAAAATCAACAAACATAAACAGCGAGCCACATATTACAACTATAGAAAAACATCAACAGTTTTTTGACATTCTAAAATATGCTTTTTACTCTTGCTCGCCCAGCAAATCAGCAATAACCCGACGCATAGGTAACTTGAAAAGCTCACACATTCTAGAAAGAAAAATCTGCCCTTTCCCAGTTAACCGGTAGCACCTCCGCTTTCTGCGGCCCTCCTCTACTTCCTCGCTAACCAAAAAACCCTCATCTTCCAACCTGTTAAGAAGCGGATACAACGTGGCTGGTGTCATGTGGCGCCCCGTCATCCTCTTTACTTCTTTGCCAATTTCATATCCATGCATCGGGCTTTTGGAAATCAGCCAAATAATGAGCGGTTTGTCAAGGCCCCGCTGGAAGGCGCTGACTGCGTCAACCATTTTGCTGCACGGGTAAGCTATTTTTGATTTCGATATATCAACCTTTGTGCTTTAAATTAACCAGATTAATTAGGAACCGCACTTGTTTAGCTTTACAAAATCCTCGGAGGTTTGTGGTTTGACAGGCGAAGCAGAAGAGGAGTTGATTCGAACAGTCGTAGCAGGCTTTAGTAGAGCTATTATTCTTTGGCTTGTTAAACAGAAACCCACCTCTGGCTACCGAGTCGTCAAAGAACTTGAACTTCTAACAAAGCAGAAGCTCACCTCGGGAGTAGTTTATCCGCTTCTCTATGAACTGGAAAAAGACGGCTACATAGTTGGCCAGTGGACCCAGAAGGGAGGGCGCCGCACAAAATACTACTCCATGACTCCTGCTGGTCTTGACGCTTGGAATCGACTATGCAGACTATTTGACATGCCTATGAAGGAAGCATTAAAGGATTTCATAACAAAAAAATAGCCTCCGTATGCCTTGGCCAACTCCACAGCCGAACAAACCACCAAAAAGCCCCGCGCACCCAAAATAGCCTCTACTCGGAGTTTTCCGGTATTGCAGCCCATCCAATCCGCATACGGCTTTTCGCAGTGTACCAAAAGTCAATGCCCAAAATCAGAGTAACACCCGTAATAGTTGGCACAAACAGCAAAGTCAACGTAGCAACAAATCGGCTCATACCAAGGACAGGAGCTGAAGACGGCAAAACAGCAAGAGCAACAGCAACAACAGACACATAGACAACCGTAATCAAAGCGGCAGTCAAACACACCACTGCCCAACGGTAACTTTTACTATATCTCATGTACACATTCAAATCACTACCCTCCCACGCATTATATGCTTCCGTGATGCAGATAGCTGATGTATAATCAGGCTTATAACTGTTATGTCAAGACTTACTATACACTGCTGTTTTTTAGGGG
>JBNIDR010000016.1:20110-36886 GCA_050108155.1 Bathyarchaeia archaeon
ACTGAATCTTAGCGTATCTTGTGCTTTTCTGCTTTTCTCAAAATCCGCAATCTCAAATGCAACACAGATAAGCTTCTCAAGATAATGATGTACCACCTCTAACCTCGACACCATTTTCTTTTCCACAACCCAAGCACTGCACAGTATATTCTTTTTAAAAGTAGTGATATTCTGGTTTTTTTGGGAGGGATTTTGGAAAACTTTTTTATCGTTGGTTGCTGAATGGGTGAATTAAACGTCAAGTCCGCTTCGTTCTTGTGGCGGAAAACTTGGCGTGCTATGGGAGTTGGGGAAACTTGAATTTGAAACTTTACGCAGTAAAAAACTTCAACCAAACTCAGATTGACCGTGTTCAACTTGTTGTAGTTGACCTCGATAGGAGTCACCGTTACCCACTCAACTTCGTCTGTGTCCTGCCACGGTACTTCCGCATACTGGAGAAGCGTAGCAGCAAATTCGCTAAAATCTTCGGGGACAAAAGCATCTGCACTGCAAAGAAGCTATTAGTCGACGCTTCCAAGCAAGAGGAAGACCCTGAAGTTAAGACGGTTATTAGCAAGCGGCTTAAGGCAATTGACTCAAAACAGGAATGCGATGTATCTCAGACCTAATTTTTCCCTATCTTCTTGATTGCCTTCAAGTATACATTTTTTACGCCATTATTCTTTTCAGTCAAGACAATCTCCCGCATTTTAGGCACCAACATCGCCCTTGCAGCAGGGTTATTTTTGGCTATCTCACTCAACGCATAGGCGGCACACCACTTAACGACAGTGCTGTCATCCTTGGTGTTCAGCAGGATTTTCGGTATTGCCTGCTCGGTTTCTTTGGGGTATTTGGCTGAGAGGTTTCCGATAGCTTCCTGTGTTCCCCATTTAACTTTGGGCACCTTGTCGTTTATGTGGCTTATCAGCGTTCCAATGTAGGGCGCTATGATTTCGGGGTTAGATTTTGATAGCTGCTCAGTTATGTCTGCGGCGTATCCGCGTTCAACCTTGGAGCCTGAACCTAAAAGCTCGATAACCTCCGAAAATAATTTGGGCTCCAAAACGACTTTATCAGACAGAGTAGCGATTAGTTCTTTGGGTTTGCCGCTCCAATTCTTAATATCCTCTGAAAACTTCAAAGCGCACATCAACCACTATGCCTATGCAATTTTTTAGTACTTAACTTTATCACTTGCACAAGAGAAGAAGAGAAAGCAGATACTGATTTTCCACTAACCCAAACCCGCCCTGCGAGGCGGAGGCTTCATCGAATTTTTGTACTTCATCTGGCTCAAGCGACGGCGCAGCTATTACAAAGGGTACGGGGTCGCGGCTGTGGGTTCGGAGTTTAATTGGCGTCGGATGATCGGGCAAAACAGCGATGGCATAGGGCTCTTTTATGCCTGCCATGATTCTGCCGATACAGCGCTGGTCGAGGTCTTCGATGGTTTGCACTTTAAGCTTGTAGTCGCCGACGTGTCCTGCCTCGTCGGGCGCCTCTACGTGGACGAAAACTAAATCGTTAGTTTTCAGGGCTTCTATGGCGGCGTCTGCTTTACCCTCATAGTTGGTGTTGGCAAGACCCGTTGCGCCCGGTACATTCATGATTTGCATGCCTGCGTAGGCGCCGATGCCCTTGACAAGATCGACAGCGGATATAACGGCTGATTTGACTCCGTACTTCTCTTTGAGAGTGGGCATGGATGGTTTTTTGCCGCCACCCCAGAACCATATCATGTTGCCTGGGTTTTTCGCTGACATTTCGCGGGCGACGTTAACGGGGTGATTCTCAAGTATGGCTTTTGAGCCTAAAATCATGTCTTGGAGAAACTTTGCGTCTTTCTCAGCGGTTTGCTTTAGCGCTTTGGGCAGTACATCTTTGACTGCCACGCCTCGTGCGTCGTGGGGTGGTGTGCAGGCGATGTCTTCTGGATGCGGAAAATCCCTTAAGATCAGGAAGTGGCGATAGTCTAAGCCAGCTTGGAACTCGACTTTGCCCTCTTTGTCGTAGGCTTTTTTGATGGCGGCTATGAGTTCAGCGGCTTCTTCGGTGCTTATGTGGCCTGCGGAGTAGTCTGCTATTGCGCCTTTTTCCTCGGTGATTAGGTTACAGCGAAATACTGCATCGTTTGGGCTAAGTTGGATATTGCGGGAGGGGGCTTCTAGGGGTCCTCTGCCGGTGTTGTAGATGCGGGGGTCGTAGCCGAGGAGTGAGCAGATGGCTGTGTCGGAGCCTGGGGTGCACTCGTCAGGTACGTTTTTTATGAGGCCGCTTCTGCCTTTTTGAGCGATTGTGTCCATGTTGGGTTTGTTGGCTGCTTGGAGTGGTGTCTTGTTGCCTAATTCGGGTATGGGGTAATCTGACATGCCGTCTCCGACGACGAGTACGTACTTCATTGGGTTCACCTGTTCCTGTGTTTTGTGAAGTTAGTGCAGACGTGTATTTATCTGCTTATCGTCGAGGAGGTGAGAAAGCGGATGAGGTTGTTTGTTTTGTAGGTTGTGGTGATCTGTATTGGTGTGTAGTAATCTTTTTTTATGTTGAAACCAGCCGTTTATTGAATAGTGCTATTCGAGTGTTGATGTGAGTTTACCTTAGGCAGGAGAAGAACAGCCCTCAATGAGTGAACAACGACAAGAAGAAAACTTTACAGCTGTAATCGACGCAACAACAAACGAGCCCTTCAGCAAAAAAACCCTACTATCCATGCTAAAAGCCCACAACATACCCACTGCACCTGTTGAAAGCTCCCAAATTTCCATCGAAGATGTGATTCCAGTGCTGCGGAAGGCAAAAATTACGTTACCTGAAGCCTTCTATGCTGAATTAGCCGAAAAGCTGTGCATGCCATTTTTGGATTTTAGTCAGGTTAAAGAAATCTACAGGGATACACACAAAAGCCAGTTGGTCTCTGTTCTTCCCTACCAAATCATCAGCAAACACAAAGTCATACCACTAGAAACCAGCGGCCAGATTATCGACTTAGCAGTAGACAACCCTCTTGACAACAAAGTCCTGCTGACCATTCAGTATCTATTCGCAACTTGGAAAATTAACCTAAGCGTCGTATCCACAGCTTCTATCGAATGGGCAATCGATAACATCTACAACGAAATCCACAAGAAAAACGCCATGCTTGACCTCTACAACCGTACCCCCGATCAATCCGCCTACCGAGTACTCTACCCTAATCAGAAATACTTCATCCTAGCCGTCGCAGCAGCCCTAACAGTCGCCGCCGTAATCAACTCAGTAGTCACCTTCATGGCGTTATTCGCCGTAATCAGCGTGGGCTACTTTATCGTTAATCCAATTAAAATCTACATTTCACTACGCGGCCTCAAAGGCGGACGGGAACCCACACGCATCACCAAAGGCGAAATGCTCTGGACCCCTGACGAAGACTTCCCCATTTACACCGTTCTTATTCCCGTTTTTCGTGAAGCTGGGGTTCTTGCACAGAACATGCGTAACATGTACCACCTAAACTATCCAAAGAACAAACTTGATATCAAGATACTAATGGAGGAAAGAGACGAGGAAACCATCGGCGAAGCCAAAGCTCTGGGTTTGTTCGGTGCGCCAACAAAGATGGTTGAGGGCATTCCAGAGGCAGAATACCTTGATTTCCTCAAACTCTTTGACCCCATAGTTATTCCCGGCGCAAAAATCACCACTAAACCACGCGCCTGTAACTATGGCTTACTGCGCGCTAAAGGTGAACTCGTTGTAATCTACGACGCAGAAGACAACCCGGACCCTGATCAATTACGCAAAGCAGCGATCGTGTTCCTGCGATCCTCAGACGATGTGGTGTGTCTCCAGTCGAAACTCAACTTTTACAATGCAGACGAAAATACCCTGACCAAGTGGTTCTCAATTGAATACGCAAACTGGTACGAATTTTATCTTCAGGGGTTGGATTGGATTGAAGCTCCGATTCCGCTTGGCGGTACCAGTAATCACTTTCGCAAAAAAGGCCTTGACCAGTTGGGTAGATGGGACCCCTACAACGTAACCGAAGACGCCGACATCGGCATCAGACTGGCACGGCAGAAACTCAAAACCGAAATGATCAACACCTACACTTATGAGGAAGCGCCAATTACCGCCAAAGCTTGGATTGTGCAGCGTTCACGCTGGTACAAGGGGCATCTCCAGACATATCTGGTTCATATGCGCAATCCCCGTAAACTTTTCAAGGACTTAGGTTTAAAAAAATTCCTCAAATTCCAATTAACGTTTGGGACAAGCGTGTTTATTCCGCTGGTTAACCCTGTCCTCTGGACGCTACTGGCTCTAACTATTGTGTTGCCAACATCGTTTGGCTGGCTAATTCCCGATTATTTGGCGCCGATTTGCCTATTCAACCTAGTAGCAGGCAACCTCTCGTATCTATCCATCTACGTGATCGCCTGTGTTAAACTCAAAAAGTACCGCTACCTGCCCTACGCATTAACTATGCCTGTGTACTGGGCGTTTCTGAGTTTCGCAAGTTGGCGTGGGTTTGTTCAGTTGATTCACAGGCCATTCTACTGGGATAAAACCAGCCACGGCGTCTCAAAAGCAACTAAAGAAACCAAACTGGTCTAGTGGGCGTTTTTGTGGTTCCAAAAATCTCTTTTTACAAAAAGGACTGAGGTAACAGCCGTAATCAGCATCGAACATAGCAAAATGATGTTTGCAAGCGTTATCCATTCTGGAGCCGAAATAATCGCCGCCGCGACAGCTGCGAAAATGTAGAGGGTTACAGCACCGCAGACAAGTTGGGCGCCAGCGACGATTTTTCCGGCTTTGTATGCTTTGGCTTTTAGCCAGTTCAAGTGTGACTCGATGCGTTCGGAAACATCGGGCAGGTCGTCTAGCACTAGGGTTGCGCCGCCTACTAAAAAGAATCTGCCAATGTTTACGGCGACAGAGGCGTCATTGATGAAGAATAGGCTCAGTAGATACTGCGGAATGGCAAGGGCTATGTAAACTAGCGAGCATGCCATGACGATGAAGCCGTAGAAGTAGTGATGGAATAGGAAACGACCAGTGTGCAGTTTTCTTCCCAGCATCGCGCTCGGATAGATGTTTATGACCGCCGCCGCCATAGCGACCCAAAAGAAGTCGCCGCTGAGAAGATAAGGCGCGAACGGCTGCCCACCGTTATAGTATCCGTGTACACCCGCTAGTATTCCAACACAGTACGTAATTGTTAGTAGCGCATTGAAAACTAAGCTTACACTGAACATTTTCTTACAGATTATCCAAGCGCGACCCATGCCCAATCACGATTAAGAGTTAATGAAAAAGCAGAGGTAACGGATATGAATATTGCGTAAGAAGCCCCTGTTTTGGCAGGATAACCCATGCTTAAAGGCGTAAAAGTCTTAGTTGCGTGGCGTTCGGGATTTTCCGTTTTCGCTGCTAGGCTCTTCAATTTTTGCTTTGAACCGCCGCTTAACCTCACGCTTGATAAAAGGCATCAAAAGCTTAGTCTGCAACCCACCCATTTGATTACTAACAGCTTTTAGCTCCTGAGGAATCGCAATATGCTGCGGGCACTTCTTAACGCATAATCCACAATTTAGACACAACGATGCATCGGCTTTTTTTCCGTCTAGAACTCCTAGAACTGACATGGCGTACATTCCTCGGGCGTAGATTTTCTGGTTAAACATATTGTAATGATTGTAAGCGCTGAAGTTGGCTGGAATGTTTACTCCGTTGGGGCAGGGCATACAGTAGCCACATCCAGTGCAGGGCACCTTCATGAGGCACTTATAGGCTGCTGTCACATCGTTTAGGATTTTGATTTCTGTTTGGCTAAGCGAGTTCGGGAGGGCTGTTTCAGCTGTTTTGAGGTTTTCCTCCACCTGTTTTTCCTCGTTCATTCCTGATAGGACAACGGTTACTTCGGGGTGATTCCATACCCAACGGAGGGCCCACTCAGCGGCAGAGCGTTTCGTATGGGCTTTGTCATAGATATGTTTGACTTCTTTAGGCAGTTTCCCCGCTAAAGCACCGCCCCTCAGCGGCTCCATAACCATAACCGCAAGGTTCTGCGAAGCCGCAAACTTCAACCCCTCAGTGCCCGCCTGAAGATTCTCGTCAAGCAGATTGTACTGAATTTGACACATCACCCAGTCGTTAGCAGCGATGATTTCCTTAAAGGTTGAGAGTGAGCCATGAAAGGAGAAGCCAACGTTAACTATTTTTCCCTCAGACTTAGCCTTCTCCAAAAACTTTAGCACGTTTATGTTTTGCAGCTTCTTCCACGACTCAGCCTCAAGCGCATGTAGCAGGTAATAGTCTATGTGATCCGTCTGCAGCTTGGATAACTGCATAGCCAGCATCTTGTCCATGTCTTCGGCTGTGTTAATCATGAACGGCGAGAGTTTGGTGGCGACTTTGACTTTTTCTCGGTAGCCGCCCTGCAGTGCCTTGCCGAGTAGTTTTTCGCTTTCGCCTCCGTGGTAAGGCGGTGCGGTGTCTAAGTAGTTTACGCCGTTGTCAACTGCGTAGCGTATCTGGCTTATGGCTCGTTCCTCATCGATTTTGCCTGACTTCAGGGGCAGCCTCATGAGGCCAAAGCCTAATGCGGAGAGTTTGTCCCCGTTTTTCGGCACGGTTCGGTACTGTATGTTACTATGCTCCACGGATTTTCTTATGTTAAAGTCAGAATTCGGCGGCTTAAAAATCAATCCCAAATCTCAAGTTTTAGGCAGGTTGTTCATAAAACGTAAATACACCGCGGCTTCTTTGATGCTTGGACAATGAGGATATCGAGGTACGCTGAGGCCCTCCGGCGGGGAATTAAGCCGTGGCTTGTGAGTGCTTTTTCCGCTACCGAGTCCACTTTTTGAAGTTTAACGCATCAAATCAAGCTTGTTCCCTGTCAAGGAAACAACTAAGATCGCCTCAAAAGACATGACACTTTAGTTTACTGCTGTTTGGTCTTCCATATTTTGGCAGCCGAAATCATCGCACAATCCTAATTCAATATGGCTATTGGCTTTTCTTTGGGTTTTCTGCAGCATTTACCCCCCCTCTACTTGGCTACAAAAGCATGAGAGCCGCCAAAGGAACATTTGGCTTCCAGCGTTTTGTGGGCGCTCCCTAAGTTGCCTGGCATTGGTTCTGGCAGAAAAACCGCTGTTTTTGGTCGTCTGCTGCTTGTGGAAAAGCTCACAACCAGCTATCAGTGAAGCCCATATGCAGACGCCAAATCGCATTGTTCCACCAAGACCTCAGGAAGAAGAAGGTAAAAGGCAAGCACCCCCTTCTTCTTAACTAGAAAAACCCAAAAACCCGCCCTTCTGGTTGTTGCTGAAACAAAAGACGTCACAGTAGCAACTACATAGCAGAAAAGTAATTCGACAAAGAAGTGGAGAGCTAGTTTTTCGTAGCGCAAAGAAAGAGGCGGAAGAGTCTGGGCTCTTTAGTACGCGTTTTTTTTGCTGGTCATGTATGCCCAGACGCTTACAAGCACAACTGTTAGGCATGCGCCTGCAACGCCGGAGATTATGTAGGTTGTTGCGCCGCCGAGAAGTGGCAATACTTCAAGCATCCAGGGAATGAAGAAGGTTGCTGTTAGTTGTGCGATGACGCCTGCTACGAAACCTAAAATTGCGATTAGTCCGAATACTTTTAGTCTACTGGTCATTCAATTCACCTTTTTGTATCTTTGTTACCCAGCGGTTCTTTTTAGTCTAACTAACACGTTTATGTATAAACTAGCATTCAGCATTACAACGTTTAACATGTCTATTTAATGCGTAGATGGCAATTTCCCACAACGTATAGCCCTACATATATACGTGCATATTTTCATCATATTAACAATGTATAACTCTATTTTCGGCATTCTACCCGTAAATAGAGGTAATAATAATGTCAGAAAGATTCGCTAAAAAGTGGGAAGCAAAACGTGATGAAACAGCATTCAGCGACCGCATAAAAGACGCTGTAAAGCCCCCGGGACCGCTTAAACCAAGACTCGACTTCGCAGTCAGAAGAATCGAACTTCAAGTTCAAAAACTAGACCAAGCAACAGACAGATTCAGCCAAAGAGACAAAGCAATATTCGCACGCATCGTAGACGCCTATACAAAGCACGACAGTGCACGTGCAAACGTCTTTGCTAACGAATTAGCCGAAGTTAGAAAGATGTCCAAATTAATCATGAACGCTAAACTCGCACTCGAACAAATCACCTTACGCTTACGCACAGTCTCAGAACTAGGCGACGTAGTATCAACCCTCGGCCCAGCCGTCGGCGTACTACGATCAGTCAGAGCAGGATTAGTCAGTGTATTCCCCGAAGCAGAAAACGAACTTGGCGAAATCGGCAACATGCTAAGCGGTATCATGCTCGAAGCCGGACAAGGAAGCGGAATGACCCTCAACTTCGACGCAGTCAACGAAGACGCATCAAAGATTCTCACAGAAGCAGCAACCGTCGCAGAACAAAAGATCAAAGACAAATTCCCAGACCTACCACCGGGAATGCCAGCATCCCCTGCTTCACAAGCAGATAAAACATTCTAAAGATAAGGAGGAAAAAACACAAAATGTCTAACTCCAATCTTTTTCTTTCTATCGGGAAACCCATAAAGAACGAATACGGACGCATCATCGGCAAAGTTGCATCCTTCGCATTAACTCCAAGCGGCAAATTCGACGCAGTATACGTCGAGTTTGGTGACGGCCAATTCTCCAAGCAGCCCATGGAAAGCCTACGGTTCAATGGCGCTGAAATCACATTCATCTCAAAAATAAAGTCCCAAGCCGGCACACTCTGCGACCAGATACCCCTCATCTGGCGCAAAGATGAAGCCCTCAAAGACCTACTTGAGAAAAAGAAAATCACTCCAGACGTCTACCAAGACCTGCATGCGAGCTTCGACAATGTTCTAGGCCAACTCAAAAAAGAAGCCCAAGTCATAATTGACGAATCCGCAATTGAAGCAGAACGTTGCCAAGAAGAGATCACCTCGCTAAGCTATGCAATTGCCAACCTAGAAATCGAGCATGAAATCGGCAAAGTTGACGAAGAAAACTACAAGGCAGCCTTTGCATTGCTGCAAGATACTCTGCGTCGTGCAACCACAGAAAAAACAGACTACGAGCTTACCAAAAGCAGACTATCCAGCGTACTCTTAGGTGACCAATCAACCTTACCTAACCAAGCAGCTTCTATGCCAGCAGCGCCAAAAATCAACAAGGTCTACGCAGAAACAGTCAACACCATGGCCACCAAACTGCCAGAGCCGCCAGTAGTCGTTTACGTGAAAGAAGTCGGCAAAGCAACAGGATTATAACCGAAAGGAAAAATAGCGACAGGAGACGGAGAGGGGAAAACAAAAAAATGGTCTTCACAAACTCAAACCCTCCTCCTATCCGTGAAGTCGCCACCAAATCTATTTACACACTAAAAGTCCAGCAGAACAAGCTGGAACAGGCAAGCTTCCGCCTAAAAGAAAGAGATCGCATATTATTCGAGACCTGCATGGGCGCACTCAAAAAGAACAATAAAGAAAAAGCTGCAATGTGCGCCACAGAAATTGCAGAAGTTCGTAAACTAATCAAATTCCTCTATAACGTTCAGTTAGCAATTGAACGTGTTGTCCTTCGCCTTGAAACAATAAAAGAACTCGGTGATATAGTTCAAGATTTAAGGCCTGCGCTAAAGCTGCTTCAGGGCGTTTCACAGGAACTATTCCAAGTGCTACCCGACGTTAGCACTGAACTTTCTAATGTTAACTCAGCAATACAGGATACACTCCAGCAGACCAAACTTACCACCGACGAAAACATCGTGGGTGTGGGAAGAAAAACCGAGGCTGGTGATGAAATCCTCAAAGAAGTTTCCTGTTTCATGGAGCAAAAGCTTTCTGAAACACTCCCCGAACCACCCGTCTCTCCTGCGGCTGCTCCCGTGAAGGAAAAAGCTCCCGCAGCGCCAATCCGCGAGATGGTCGCCCTCACAGCGAGTTCCTCTCAGGTGTTTGGGCAGAAAACCTCATCAGAGAACGGGTTTGACCCTGAGAAGTGCCTCTTCTCCTACAAGAAATCCGAGATTAAAGAGTTCTCGGTAAAAGTGGAGAAGCCCTCCGCTAACCTTGAAGAGGTTCTGCTTGAGTATGTCCGTAAGACTAACGGTGAAATTGATTTAGGGAAATGCAGTAGTGAACTCAACACTTCAAACGAAGATATTGAGCGTGCCTTGGAAAACTTGGGGACTCAAGGCAAAATCAAGATAGAATTACGTTCGCCTGAATGAGCGAGAAGAGAAGGAGAGACACACACAAAATGAGCGCTTCAAACGAGTTAGAAAGAGCAGCAACAGCATACGCACTTGATGCAGTGCGGCTAGATAAGCAGGGGCAAAAAGGCAGAGCAATTACGCTCTATCAAAAAGCCATAGAGAGCCTTCTGCAGCTGGTTCAGCTTTACCCCGAATACGGATTAAACAAAGTTTACGTTCAAAGGGCAATCGCCTACCAAGAACGCATCAAAGCACTACAAGGTTCTGTCTCATCAACAGAGATGAACCAAGCAGCCGCTGACGATGCCCAAGGAGAAGGAGGAGCAGCAACAATGGATGGACCAAACCCGGGATTAGGAAAACCAAACGAAGAACTCGTAGTAACAGAGAAGCCAAATGTAACATGGAACGAAGTCGTCGGCTTAGACATCGCCAAAAAAGCAGTTAAGGAAGCCATCGTTTACCCCGTCCAGCGCCCAGACCTATTCCCTCTTGGCTGGCCCCGTGGCATATTGCTGTTCGGTCCACCTGGCTGCGGCAAAACCCTGCTAGCAGCTGCAGTTGCAACAGAGATCGATGCAAACTTCTACTCGATCGATGCAGCTTCAATCATGTCAAAATGGCTCGGCGAAGCAGAGCAAAACGTTGCCAAACTCTTCGGTAGCGCACGCAAATCCGCCAACGACGGTAAACCGGCAATTGTCTTCGTTGACGAGTTAGACTCACTAATGGGCAATCACAGTAACGAAGTCGGCGGCGAAATTCGTGTTAAAAACCAGTTCCTAAAAGAGATGGATGGTATCGTCGATAAGGGCAAGGCTCTTCACGTCTACGTCATAGGAGCAACTAACAAGCCTTGGGACTTAGACTGGGCTTTCATCAGACGATTCCAAAAACGCATCCTCGTACCGCTTGCAGACCATGCAACACGTCTCAACATGCTAAAGCACTATTCAGAAACTCTAACGATAGCCCCAGATGTTGATTTGTCAGAGTTGGCACGTCTAGCTGAGGGCTTCTCTGGAAGCGACATACGAGACGTTTGCCAGTCTGCGCAACTCAAACTCATCGGTGAATTCTTCGAATCAGGACAGGCAATGAACAAGGAAGCAAAGCCAAGAGCGTTGACGATGGCTGACTTCCGGCAAATCCTCGAAGAACGCAAACCAAGCGTGTCCCTTGACATGCTTACTAGCTACAACCGATGGTTCGACGCATTCAAGGCGCTGTAGGCTAACAGGAGGGCAACAAGAAAACAAAAGTCGGGTCGGGTGGAAAGGTTTGGAGCACAATTATTTTTGCACGCTCTCCCTTCTCCCCCCTCAAACTAACTCCAAGCCCCACAAACCAAAACCGACCCTCGACTCTTGGGCTCTTGTTCCCCTCATTTGCTCCTTCTATTTTTGATTCTGACTATCCAATGAACCGCTAAGATAGAAAGTTTTATTCCGTCAACAAATTTTAAAAGCATAACAAACAAGTTAGCCATCGGAGAGGGAGATATTGAGTGACAAAGCAGTCGTTGAAGTAGACGGGCTAATAAAACAGTACAAAGATATTCGTGCCGTTGACGGCATGAGCTTCAAGGTTTTCGAGGGTGAAATTTTTGCTTTTCTAGGCCCTAACGGCGCAGGAAAAACCACAACGGTGGAAATTCTTGAGTGCATCCGCTCATTGACTGGCGGCTCTGCAAAAGTGCTTGGCTACGACGTAACAAACAACCAAGATGTAAAAGAGATAAAACGTAGAATCGGCGTTTTGCCCCAAGACTATAGTGCATTGGAGAAGCTAACTGTTCAAGAAAACATTGAGTTAATCGGCGACATGTACCACAAGCACCTTGACACCCAGGAAGTGATTGCGCTGCTGGATTTGCAGGACAAAACCAAAGCGCGGTTTGAGAACCTTTCTGGTGGGCTTAAGCAGCGTGTCGGTGTCGCTGCTGCACTAATTAGTGACCCGCAATTGATTTTTCTGGATGAACCCACTACGGGGCTTGACCCTAAAGCACGCCGAGATGTATGGACTGTAATTGCTAACCTCAAAAAGATGGGTAAAACAGTGTTTTTGACAACCCACTACATGGAGGAGGCTCAGGCGCTTGCTGATCGAATAGCGATTGTTCAGAAAGGCAACATCTCAGCAATTGGATCGCCTCAAGAACTCATAGCTAAGTATGGCGGCACAAAAACTCTAATAATACGGAAGGCAGACCAGAAAATAGCTGACTTATTGGCTAAGAAGCATCCTCAAGTCTCTTTAACCACTGACGATGATGTCATAATCAAAATTCCTCAGGTGGATGAATTCTGGGAAGTTATGACTACTCTTACAAAGATGAAACTTAGTGTTGATATAGAAATCCAAACGCCCACTATGGAAGACGTTTTCCTCAAGATTACGGGTGGCCGCATAACAGAAGAAGGAGAGCTTAAGCAATGAAAATCTACGCTATCTTCAAAGCTGTAACTAAAAATTGGCTTCGGTCACGCTCAGGATTGTTTTTCAGTATTATGTTTCCGATTTTGTTACTGCTGGTTTTCGGAGCGATTTTCGGTGGTGTCGGCGGTGGCTCTTCAACATACCGCCTATACCTTCAAAACCAAGACATCGACTCGGATGGTTCAGCGACAGATGTCTCTGCAGCGTTTGTGCAGGCGCTCAACAGCACTGAAACCTTCACTATTCATATGATTCCGGCAGATGTAAACGCCACCGAGTACGCGCGTGACTCTTTGGGACCAATGGGTGGAATTCTCCGCATACTTGTTATTGACAAAGGCTTTCAAGACGACTTAATCAACGGCACCATGAAGGTGCGGCTGGGTATCTGCCAAGACACACTGAATATGACTTACAGTTACTTTATTCAGTACATAGATGGCGACCAAGCGGCGGCTATCCAACAGGGCCTAGGTGAGATGCAGCAGTACAGCGCAGTTTTGCCTGACGTGAACGCTACCATGACTATAATGCTGGATCCATCAGATCAATCCAGCCAAATAGTGGAGAATATCATAACCAGCGTGGCAGCATCTTTTAATTACAAAATGATCGGTGCATCAAACGTCATTGTATTCAATCATGAAACCATCTCAAGTACCCAGTTCCGCCAAGTTGACTTTTACATACCGGGCATAACGGCTGCTTTCATTATGACTAACGGTATCATTGGGTTAACTTCAACAAACAGCGAGTTTAAACGGCGGGGAGTAATTAAACGCCTCTCGATTACGCCCCTTACAAAGATGGATTGGGTGGTTGGTTGCATTTTAAGCCAGACTCTGCTAAACGTTATCCTCTCGTTTGTTATGATTGGCACAGGTTGGCTGGTGTTTAGTGTACACGTTATCCCAGATGTTCCAACAATTTTGATGATTTTCTTAGGGTCGTTGATGTTTTCAGGAATAGGCATGATACTGGCAGGCATAATAAAAGATATTGAAGCTGCAAACGCTGTTGGAAACGCCATTGCTTTCCCAATGATGTTCATATCTGGCACCTTTTTCCCCTTGGAAATGATGCCCAGTTACCTTCAAGCAGTAGCCAAAGCCCTACCCCTTACCTACGTCTCGGAGGGGCTTAAAGCCACAATGATAACGCAGATTCCCGAGACAATCTGGTTTAACATGGTAGTCGTTGCTGTTTTAGCCGCTGTTTTCATTGTTGTGGGCGCTTGGGTTACACGGTGGAAAGAAAACTAACCCCTCGCTCCAGCCTTTTTTCTGTTTAGGCGAAAAAAAGAGATATACTACTTACGCTTCTTTTCTTTTAAAACTTAGATGAGTAAGCATGTCTGTGCCTAACGCTGAAGAAAACAATAACGAGATGGTTGTGACGCCTTGGGAAGTCAAAGGCAAAGTTGACTATGAACGCTTAATCAAAGAATTCGGCACCCAACCCCTCACACCCGAGTTGCTGGCTCGCGTCGAGAAGCATACTGACAAGTTGCATTTGCAGTTGGAGCGGAAAATCTTCTTCAGCCACCGAGACCTCGACACCGTGCTCAACCTCTACGAGAATGGCACAAAATTTGTTCTCTACACAGGTAGAGGCCCCTCTGGTCCGGTTCATATCGGTCATTTGGTGCCGTGGATTTTTACGCTGCATATGCAGCAGAAATTCAAAACTCGGCTTTACTTCCAGATTACTGATGACGAAAAATACCTCGTCAGCGATGACCGTGCTCTTATTGATACGGCGAAGTGGAGCTACGAAAACGCTCTTGACCTAATTGCTTTGGGTTTCAAGCCAGAGGACACTTTCATTATTTACGACACAAAAGATATCGACCTGCTTTACGATATTACTTTGGAAGTTGCCAAGCGCATAACCTATAGCACAGCACGTAGCACGTTTGGATTTCAGGATAGTACAAACATAGGCTGGGTTTACTGGCCTGCGATACAGGCAGCACCCTGTTTTATCCATAAAAAATTGACAGGCGAGAATGTGCCGGCGCTGATTCCAGCAGCCATTGACCAAGATCCCTACTGGCGGGTCACTCGCGATGTGGCCCAGAAGTTGGGGTACTATAAGCCAGCTCAAATTCACTGCCGTTTTCTTCCGGGTTTAGGTGCAGGAGGGAAAATGTCGGCTTCGATGCCTGAAACCAGCATATTTACAATGGATCCGCCAGATGTGGTGAAGAAGAAAATCTGGAATGCATTTACAGGTGGAAAAGGAACCGCAGCGGAACAGCGCAAACTGGGTGCAGACCCCACAGTCTGCAGTATATTTCAATACTATTATTTTCTGTTTGAAGAGGACAGTGTTAAGTTGAAGGAGCGGGAACGCCGTTGTATTGCAGGTGAAATGCTCTGTGGGGAATGTAAAAAGGATGTTGCTGAGAAACTAAACTGTTTCCTTGAGGCTCACCGTGAACGCCGCGAGAAAGCCAAAGACATCATAGAGCAGTACCACGTTAAACGCAAGTAGCGTCTGACGTAGTTTTCTAGTGACCGCTGTTTAGATTGGCTTTCAAACTGGTAACATGCCTAGATTGGGGCGCGTTTTTTGGCGCAGTAAAAGTTGCCGTTGTGTCGTATGAAAGCGGGGCATTTGCCGTTTTGGCAGTGGTCAAGCCATTGGCATGGCGAGCGCACTTCATGCACTCGAGGCATGTAGTGATGTGAATCCACAAATTCGCGGGTTGGATGTTCACGTTCAGCTATTTGCTTTAGCATGGCTTCCATCAAAAACACCTTTCAAATTCTCTTTACCTGAATTTTGAAGTGAGATACTATTGCTTTGTAGCGCTTAATTAAAAAATGTGGCTAACGTTGTACAACAACAAATGCATATAAGCAGTAACTCGCCAAGCCTTTTTTCTTATAGTAGTTGTTGCTGGGGATCCCCTTTTTTCAACAACAACCAACGGTTTTTGCTGGCGGTTGTGTTTTGCTTTTGGATTTTGTGGCTTGTTGCGGGTTGGTTGTGGCTTTTGCCTCAGGTTTTTTTGTTGTTTTGACGCTTGTATGTGCTGCTGTTTGGCAAAACTTTATTATTCGACTGTGAATTTTTACACTCGGTTGAAAAGGGTTACTTATCCACCCTTTGATGCGCAGCCGGGGATGAATAAAAATGGAGACGAAACTCAGTGAATTAGGATTCACCATCAACGTCAACTGCGAAGCTATAGTCTCAACTCTAAACCCCGACGATTCACCTAACGCTGCACCAATGGGTATCCAGATGCAGAACGAGTCAAACTTCAAATTAAACCTCTTTAACACCTCATCTACCTGCCATAATCTTAAAGCTAAAAAATGCGGCGTTGTCAACTTAACCCACAACATCGATTTTTACTACAAGGCAGCGTTCAAAGAGGCAAACCCCAACGGCAAAATCCCCGCTGACTGGTTTGAAATGTCCCAAGCGGTGGCGGCGCCTAAACTGCGCCATGCAGATGTAACCATCGAGTTTACAGTGGAATCTTCCTGGGAAGGGGCTCAGAGAACGTTGTTCTTCTGTAAAGTCGCACGTATAAATGCAAAGAAGCAGTACTCGCAGGTTTACTGCCGTGCCATGCCTCTAACTTTGGAGGCTATTATTCATGCAACCCGCGTCAAAGCATTTATTGAAGTGGCGGAGAAGCAGGAGATGGTAACGCAGTTAATCGAAACAATCCAAGAGCACGCCCTCATCGTAGAGCGCGTAGCCCCAAATAGTCCCTATACCGCCGTCTTCGCTGACTTACTAAGGCGGATTGACCAGTGGAGGAGTAACCTGTGAAAGTAACCATAAAAACCCCCGCCCGCCTGCACCTCGGCTTGGTAGACATGAACGGCGACTTGGGCCGATTATTCGGAGGCTTAGGCGTCGGCATAGACCATCCCAACGTCATCGTAGAAGCCCAAACCGCAGCGGACCTCAAAATCTCGGGGCAGGCAGTGCAGAAAACCGCGGAAATCACAGACCGCTTCTTCGCCGCCTACAAGGTTCCAAAAAAGGTTCACCTCAACGTGGTCGAAGCCATCCCGTGTCATGTTGGTTTGGGTTCGGGCACACAGCTTTCCATCGCCGTTGCAGTA
>JBNIDR010000016.1:36936-37485 GCA_050108155.1 Bathyarchaeia archaeon
CTGTTCCCGAGTTGGCAACTTCTGTTGGGCGGGCAAAGCGGACCAGCGTGGGCACCAGCATCTTCCAGTACGGTGGCTTCGTCGTCGACGGCGGCAAAAACATGAAGACCCAAGCCGTTCCGCCCTTGATTTATCGCCAGCCGTTTCCAAAGGAGTGGCGCTTCATAGTTGCAATCCCCACCCAGCCAAAGGGCTTATCTAACTCGGAAGAAAATCACGCTTTCGACAAACTCAGCACCCAACCCGCTCAAGATGTTGGTCAAATAAGCCGTCTAATCATGTACAAACTCCTCCCCTCACTCGCAGAACACGACATAGAAGCCTTCGGCGACGCCCTAACAAAAATCCAAGTAATCATCGGCAACCAGTTTGCCCAAGCACAAGGCGGCACCTACTCCAGTCAAGCATGCGCCGACTGCATCGAATTCATGAAACAAAACGGCGCTCACGGCGTCGGGCAGAGCTCTTGGGGTCCAGCCCTCTACGCAGTCGTCAAGCAGGAAGACGCCAAAATGGTGCTCGCCAAAGTCAAAGCCTACCTCCGAGGCG
>JBNIDR010000017.1:0-406 GCA_050108155.1 Bathyarchaeia archaeon
CGTATTCCAGCGGCAGCGAAGACGAGTAGCCGTCTGCGGCAAAGAAAATCAGGGTGTTTGCGTCTGATCCAGCGGCTGTTTGGTTTAGGATTTCAGTTATGGGTATGCCTTGCCAGAGCAGGGTTACGCTCCAGCCCTCCACACAGGGTAAAGTAGCCACTTGCTGGGTGGAGTTAAAGCCGTTGACTACTTGATCGTAGGTGTAGCTGGTTGGGCTATTCACCATTCCCGTGATTGCCAACCTGTAAGTTGCGGGGTCGATATTCTGTACTCCTTTAATGGCGACGTCGGGATGAGCAATCAGATAATTGATGTATTGACTTAGGGATGTTAGGCTCTGGCCTTGATATTCGGCGACTTCATCGGGAAACAAATACGACGGCGGTATCGTCGCTGGGGGCGCAGT
>JBNIDR010000017.1:456-17361 GCA_050108155.1 Bathyarchaeia archaeon
GGTTGAGGTGAGATTAGGGGTGCTTGCGGTTGGTGTTGGTGTAGGCGATTGGGAAGGGGGAGGTGTCGGGGTGGAGGTGGGAGGAGTATTCTGCATCACGACGACCGCTATGGAGACAATTAACACTACCACCAACAGCGCAGCTATGAAAAACAAAAATTTTTGCTGATTAAGCAACTGCATCTAATTTGCTAGGCAAACACGCCGTATTTATCTATGTCGAAAAATCGCATGCATACAATTAGAAAAGAAATTTTGCAGATTTAGCGTTTCAGGTTGCTGCTCAGCCACTCTAAGTAATCCGCTGAGCCGTCAACTATGGGCAACGCCAATACCTCGGGCACCTCGTAACTATGCAATGCCTTAACTCTCGCTGAGACTTCGGTAAACAAGCTGCTTCTTGTCTTCATCAGCACCAAACATTCCTCAGCCGCTTCGATTTTGCCCTGCCAGATAAAGCATGAAGCAACGGGGCTCAGAATGTTTGCGCATGCAATCAGCTTCTCCTCCAGCAGGGTTTTGCTGATTTTCTCTGCTTCCAGGCGGTCTTTTGTTGTAACTAAAATTACGATGAAGGCAGTAACCAAATATATCCCTGGTTGACTGTTGGTTTTTGCTGCTAAAATAAGTTGTCTTCTAAATCAACCAAGCATTAATACATTTAAATCATAAGGGGCATTGTTAAATGGTGAGGCGACAGTTCTTGAAAGAGGAGCAACTTAAAGTTTTAAGAACAATGCATGATGCCACTGGCCGCATGGACATAAACATGTTTGCGCACGCTGTAAACTTGACTCCAGAGCAGACTCTTGAGCATATTCATCTGCTTGCGAACGAAGGCTTCCTGCATAAGGTAGGGTCAGGCTTCTGCTTGACGGATAAGGGAAAAAACGCCCTTAAAATCTCCACGCAGGTGCCCGCTGAGAAAGCGTTTAACTTTTACGTCGGCGAGGATAAACCGCTTGGGTTTAGCGCCAAATCGATTGAAGAGTTCTATCGAGTGATCAGGCAGGTTACAGTTGACTCAATTGACTTTCATCTCTACCGAGGCGACTTTGAACGCTGGGTTGAAGAGGTTCTGCAGGATCAGGTTTTAGCTGACAAAGTGGATGAATTGGAAGGTTACGGGTTAAACGGGGAAGAACTTAGAAAAGCGCTTCTCAAAATTATAGATGAAAGATACGGCGTCGGCGAGCTTCTCTAAGGCATGTCGTAGAGTTTTCGCCACCACTCAGGCGTACGGGCATCCTCTGCAGTGTCCCACGGGTCATAAGGCTTGATGTCCAAAACCGGAGTGCCGTCGTAGGCGTCTAAGCCCCGCACGGTCAAAACGTTGCCTTCAACTTTTAGCAACGCAACTAGGGTTAAGCCGATGGGGTTGGGGCGGAGCATGGTTCTTGTTCCGAAGATGCCTGTTAAGGGAAGATCGGTTCTGCCTCTTGGGTGAACTTTGAGGTTCAATGGCAGGGATGTCTCTTGGACTTGGTTGAGGTAAAAGAGCACAAAGATGTGGGAGAACTCGGCGAGACCATCTAAGCCCATAGTAAGCTGGGGGTTGAGAGTAATTGTTGATATGGCGTTTTCGTCTTTAATTTGCTTAACTATGGCGTCTGTTTTTACGTAGCCAATGGGTGTGAAAGTGATTTTTCTGTTATAAGACATCGGGCTAATCCACTCATACCTTGGAGAAGTGAGCGGCACTATTTAACAATAGACCAGAAACTGATGCTCAGCTTTAGGAAAAGCCCACAACCAGCCTGCAACCCAGCCCCAACGCAAAAACTGAAACAGCCTGCACCCCACAAACCAGTGGTAGTTGTTGTGTATAGGGGCTTTCCCACAACAACAACTAAAAGAAAAAACAGATTTCAACCTACGGCTTAGTACAGTTACTTACAAATACAGTTAAAAACAACATCAAACAAAAGCCACTGTGGGAAGATAGCTTTGAGGGCTAAACAGGCTGCAGTTGCGTTATCTGCTTTAGCGTTAGCCGCGGTGGTCGTCGGCTGCTTTGTTTCTCAACTCTACCAGCAACAGAACTTCAGCTACACCCTCACAGGCGAGAATAGAATGCGCACTATACAAGTTTCAAGCATTGAAGGACTAAACGCAATAACCATAAACCACTACATCCTAATTTCAGTTCCATCAACACTGACAACCCTACAAACCACAACACCGAACCAAACATATCTACTCAACAACACCCGAAGCCAAATCTACAATTACATCAGCCAAAACCCCGGCACCCAATTTCGAGCGGTCGCAGCGGCGCTTTGCCTACCAATTGGATTAGCAGAATACCACCTAGGCGTGCTCGTCAGGGCAGGACTCGTCTCGTTCGTGCGCGACGGGCGCTATAAGCGATTTTTTGTCTCCAAGCGCTTCAGCAAACGCGAAACAACTTTGATTTGTCTGCTCCGTCATAAAACAGCCAAACGCATCTTCGAAGCGCTTCTATCAAAAAAGGAGCTAACCCACTGCAAACTCGCAGACGAAGTCGCCATAACCTCACAGGCGCTCACTTGGCAAATGAAGACACTCAAGAGCACAAAGTACCTCCTCGAAGTTAACAGCGGCACAAAAACAATCTACTCACTAAACGAAACCTCAGCAGCTACTTTGGTCAAGTATTTGGCTGTTGTGACTTAGAATCCCTTTTAATCCACCCACTATCTTTTATGGTATGCCCAGAATCTATCTTTTAGGCGGGGAAACCGTCTCATGCAGAAGCGCCAAAGAAATCAACCTCGCCGCCTTCGAAGACGCCGCCAAATCCCCAAGCGTGCTCGTGTTTCCATGGGCAAGAGCTTCATTTGACAGAAGCTACAGTAAACGCAAACTGCTCCAATGTTACTTTTCGAGTTTAGGCGCAGGCTCCGTCGACTTCGTCGAATACGGCGAAGATGAGGCGATAAGAGAAAAGCTGGCGCAGTCAGATCTTGTTTATCTCACAGGCGGGCAAGCCATGATCCTAATCGAGCGCAGCAAAAAGGCTGGACTGCATCGTTTGCTAAAGGATTATGAGGGGGTCATAGTTGGTCGGAGTGCTGGTGCGTTGGCGCTTTGCCGAGGATGCGTGACTACATGCCGCTACAACTCAAAAGTCAGGGTTACGGAGGGGTTAGGTTTAGTTGACATTACCCTGAAAACCCATTACCTGCCACAAAAGGATGAGACACTCAGGCATTTTTCGTTGAAGCAGCCGATTTATGCCGTCCCAAAAGATTCAGCACTCACATGTGACAACGGAAATTTATCGGCAATCGGCACAGTTTACCTCTTCCAAAACGGACAAAAGCAAGCCATTACGGCAGCCGATTTATGAGAAATATCGGCGGACATAAATTTTTGAGCGCACAATATAGGGTGTAAAGACCACTGTTAGCAGCGTCCCCAACGTTGCCAGCACAACCATGTCGCCTAAAACCCAGCCAAAGAACACTGTTGGGAACGCATCCAGAGATATGTTGCCGAACGCCGCCATAGCACCCACACCAAAAACACCTGAAGCTAAACTAGCTAAGACAACGCCCACGGGTAACCAAGTTAACCATGTTTTTCTGTCCTCGACGAAGCCCTGAGCCAACACGAGACCGATGCTTAAGGCGAACGCGGCCAAAAAAGCCCATGTAGCAGAGTTAATTAGGGCTACTGCTGAAGCAGCCAAAATAACAGCTAACAGAATGTTTATTGTGTACGTTAACTGGGGCCGCTTGAAGTTAAGCTCAGGCTTTGTCTTAATTGACCTGTAAATCATCAGAGGCACAAAACCCTCAAAAAAGTCCGCTAACGCCCAAACCAGCACAAACGGCAACGGCATGTTCAGGTAAATTCCCATCAGAACGCAGCTGACGTAACCTGCGAGGCAACCCCAGAGGCCGAACCAAAGCGCCAGCGGCACATAAACGGCGGCGGCCAGATAGAGCCCAGAGACGCCTGATACACCGCCGACTGGAGCGGCTACAACGGCCCAAATAGCCATCACCGTACAGAGCAGTGTTGCCACCGCAAACACGACTGGTTGACGCCAAGTAACGCCAGTGAGATGTTTGGACATACAAGCGGTAGTTGCGTTGATTCAAGAATATAAAATTTAAGGTGCATAAATTGATAGAGAAAAATGAAAAATAAATAAGCATGGATACATACGCAACATGAATCTCAAGGTGTAAATCGATGACGACATGCTACAGTATGACTGGCGAAAACGAGGCGTGGTATCAGACCGCTGAAAACGGGGAAGTCACCGTCAGCGTGCGGAGCAAAACGCCGCTTAAACCCCGAGCAATCAACGTCGGCGAAGCCAGCCTGCAGTTTTACTGGGTTCACACGGGCAATAGCTCGCATTGGCAATTCACGCCAACCCTGATCAATTCGAGACAGGCAAATTACAGCGAAAGCACAGATGGCCAAAACCAAACAATCGACATCGAATTCGGCAAGGGCATTTTTCCAGCCTCTGGACTCATTAACAGCAAAGTCTGCGGTGAAATTCGAGCTCCTGCAGTCCACTTCGATTTACCCTACGCATACGATCTATGGCTGTTTATTCTTCGGTCGCCTCAGACACCGCCAAGGGTTCAAGCGGAAAAACTGTCGCTTTCCATAACTCACGCTCTAGCGCAAGCCGTAGCGCAGATAAAATGTGGAAACGAAATTTTCGGCGACGAGGGAACACTCAGGGTATACTTAAACATACATGGCGAAGGCTTCACAAAAGTCGAAGTAAACATGAAGAGACATACCAAACACAGCGCAGTTACAGAAACACTCGGAGATGTAAGCGACGGCGGAGGATCGTTTTCTTGGAGACCTCAAGTCAGAAACTTTGACGTTATGCTCGCCACTTCATCCAGCATGGCGCAGGGCACTTTACTGGATTTCCTGAAGTATTTAGGCGCTGAAGTCAAAACGGGATTGTTCGGCAGCATAAACGGCGACTTTCTACTTTGCGACGGCCCAGCCATGAAATACACGTTGTCTTTGAAGGGAGAGAAAAAGTACATCGGAAAAGAAGAGGACGAAACCAACGTTACAGTGAATTTTTAGTGTTTCAGAAGTGCCGCAGCAACGGCAGCGCCGACTGCAAGCTCAACCAACACTGCGCCGAGAATGAACAGCGGAATCCTGAACGCAGGCTCTGAGTGCAGAACCGCCGTCGTAGGCAAACCGCCCAAATAAGCGATCAAAAAGATTCCGACGAAAACTGCGCCGACGGCTTCTATGACGTACAGGAATTTGGTTAATCTCTTCTGCGGTAGCTCCAAAACAGATCCCTCTGCACATTAGATTCTGTGGGATTGGCTATTTAACAGTAACCGTATCAGCAAGGATGCAACCGCAAGTATAATATACAGTACACCGCAGATTTACTTTTGATGGAGCATCGGTTTTGTTGGAGCAAAAATCTGTAACCCCTCTAAAAGTAGGCATACTAGTCACAGTTACAGCTTACTTTCTATTTACGCTACACGCCAACTTTACTTTAGCTTGGATCGGCGAATGGAACAGGCTTGCACCCGAGGCGTCGCAGACAGCGCTTTGGATTATGGTAACTGACGTCTCTGCAGGCGTCACCCTAATTTTTAGGTTTATAGGCAGCATCATCGCATTTTCGGCTACTCTGCTTTACTTCGCCAAAAAGGGTCTTCCCCAGTCGGTAACGTATAAAGTGGTTAGGTTGGTGCTGATTTTTGAAGCAATCTACTGGCTTGGTCTTCTGCCCTCGGGGGTATGGGGAATGCTGTCTGCTTTGTCGCCCCTTGGCATGTCACTGTTTATCTCTACCGGCATACCCTGTATAGTTTCCTCCATCGCAATCCCAGTGTCCCTGTTTATTTTGGCTGCGAAAATTAGCCCCAATAAGCCATTGAAGCCAGCTATCAAGTGGGGTTGGATCGCAGGCGTATTCTATGTCATTGCTTTCTGGCTAAACAACATGGGCATGTGGATAACCACCATCTTCCTAACACCCAACAGAGGCATAGAATACTTAACCAGTCACCCCGAATACCTTTTTAGCTTCACAATAACCATCGCTGGACTACTTGCACTAGCAGTCTACGCTGGATACTCAGCCAAAAAAGCAGCGGCTTACCCTACCTTGAAACTGTGGCCCGTCGGCGTCGTAGCCACTTCTTTGGGATTATACTTCCTCTGGAATTATTTAGCATGGATATTCTTCGGCGGCTGGAACGATTGGTACGCTTGGTTCCTCGGCCACAACTTAGACTTATGGATGCTAACCCTACCGCTGGTCGGTTTACCGCTGCTCTTCCAAAGCCCAAACTACGAAGCTGATGCTACCTATGCTGCCGCCCAAGTTTGAGATCCATCGCAGCCTTTACAGTCGCTCCCAGTAGCACCTCAGAGAAAAAGGTTGCATGCAGCTTATAGGTGCTGACTGATCAACTTCGCCATGTCAATAGCGGAGAGATCCATCTTGCAGCTGGGACACTCCTTCAGGATCCCACTTTTTGCGCCGACTTTGAGTGGCACGCCGCAGTGACAACAGAAATACGTCAAGGTTTGACCCCTCTCCGTTAACTCGGCAATAAGCTCCTCGGTTGTTAGGGGTTTAGTGGGGTGCTCCTTCATTTTTTTACGGGAAGCATCCGCTCTCTCCTTGACCTGTTTAACCACTGCTGGGTCGTTTGTGGTGGTGAAGAATTCGCATTTAGCACTTTGCACGTAGGGTTCGTCGAGTTCGTTGCCGTATAATCCGCAGGTCCCCACATGGAAGAATACGCAGGCTAAGCAACTGTTTTTTCGGTACTCAGCATCTAAGGTTTTGTAGCATACTGGGCACACTTCGACTTCTTTGCCGTCTTTAACTGAGACTAATGCTATGCCGCGGTATTGTTGACCGCAGACTGGACATGTGGGCTTTCCCATAACGATCGAAAGAGAACAGGATTGATTGTTATTTAATGTTCGCCTCTGAGAAAACTGATTTTGACTGACAGAATCTGTTTAAAATATCTTAAAGCAACTGTATTATCTTCTTGATTTCATCAATACCCGAAACTACGCCGATCAAAGCGTCGTTTTGGTCAACTACAAAAACGTGATCCTGCTGCTTGTCCATCATCAACTTGGCTATTTCTTCAAGATTCGTCCATTCCCTAACCAACACAGGAGTATGCATAACGGTTTCTGAAAGCTGTAGAGAATGCCTACGCAAATCGATGAAGCCTATATCTTCAAGATTGACAACTCCAACCACATGATTAGCTACGTCAACTATCGGAAGCACCCTTAGTTTTGTTCCCTCAAAAACATCCAGTGCATCTCTGACAGTGCAGCCGTCTTTGAGCACAATGGGATTCTTAGTCATAACTTCTGAGGCTGTGGTGGCCTTTAGTTTTTCTGGTGCAAACCTCTGGGCTCTTAAGAAGAACCGCTCCAGCGCCAACTCCTCAGTTTTTAGCCTGTTTCTGGGCTGCAGAGAATAGAATGAGTGTTTGCCTGATACTATGTAGCTTACTGCGTTTGCGAGCAATGCGGGAATAGCAAATAAGCCACCCAAGGTTTCCACGACGAAAGCCACAGGCGTGAGAAGTATCTTATGTGTTCCGCCCAAAAGCGCCGCCATACCCACCGCAATAAACATGACCGAGTAATTAACATTGAATATTTGCGCGAAGATGTAGCCTATACCGGCGCCGACGATGATCGTGGGGAAGAATAAGCCGCCGCTTCCCCCAAAATTCAGCGTTACTGCAGTAGCAAATGTTTTCAAAATTATGATTGCTACTAGAACGGCGATGCTTAGGGTGGCTCCCTGAATGATGGCGCCTGTGAAGTTTAAGCCCACTCCGATGGTGTAGAGTGAGAATACACCTGAAATACTGAGGAATGCTGCGGCGACGGATATTAAGCCGATATCGCCTATTTTGGCCCTAAGTTTTGTGCTTAAGGTAGCCATCCAATCAAACGTTTTGGTGAAAAGTACTGCGTATAAACCACAGATTAAACCTAGCAAAAGTGAAAGCCCGATGACTTCTAGGTTGAGGTCTGAATACGTTACGGGTCCGAAGATAGATTCGCTGCCCAAAATCGCTGTTGAAAGAAGATAAGCTGGTACGGATGCAACGACCGCTTCTATGAAGGTTTCTCGGTCAAGGTCGTTTTTGTAGGGAATCTCCAATGCAAACAAAATCGCAGTCAAGGGGGTTCTGAAAGTAGCTGCTAAACCGGCAGCTGCAGCAGCGATGAATAGTCGCCGCCTCATGTTAGCGTTAATTTTTAGGCGCCTAGAAATTGCGGCTGCTACCCCTCCGCCTGCTAAAAGGCTGGGGCCTTCAGGACCGGCGCTTCCCCCTAACCCGATGGTTATCATGCCAGCAACGGGTTTAACGACGGCGTCTTCGAAGCTGATGTCGCCGTTGGTTAAGTGGTAGGCTTCTAGCACGGTATGGGTGCCTGATCCGGTGGTTTTGGTTTTTGCGAACTTTTTAACCAAAACGTAAGATACGCCGACTGCCAGAAACATTAGTGGCACAATAAGCAGAATCGAAAATGACAGGGCTTGCTGTGTCCAACTCCACATTTGCTGATAAATCACGTAGAGTCCGATTGCGGCGGAAGCCGCGAGTAAGCCTACGCCACCCACTAAAAAGTAGTACTGTAAGCCGTCAGTGAGTCTGCTCATTTGAGCGCAGTCAAACACCGATAATTACATATAAATGTTAATACTTTCCGTTAAAGTTCCAGACCTGTAAAAAAAGCATTCTTCGCTGATTTGAGCATAAACTAAATACTATCATGGGGCATATTTTGGGGTATGGGATATCAGCCTCGTAAAAAATCAGCCAGAGACAAAGGCCGCGGCTACGGAAGGTTTCTGCGAGAAAAATTCAGAGGCAAAAACCGCAAAGCCAAAAGCGCCGATTACGGGCAAGAAAAACGGGTTTTAACAGAAAACGAGGCTGTCGAAATCACACTTAAGCGTCTGCATACGTTGGGCAATCAAAGATTCGGCTCATCCCCCTTCAGCGAGTATTTTGACCGCTGGTTGCTAAACGTTGAGGCTGTTTTGGACGAATTCAAAAGCCATCCGAGCATCGGCGTGGACGAGACATTTCTACGGGAATGCAACGCTACACTTGTCTCTGTTAAGTTGCAGCTTGAAAATAGGCGCCGCAGAGAAATGACGGTGAACCGAGAAATAGAAAAGTTAGCGGACTGTAGAAGACGCCTTCAAACAATCAACAATGACTACTCGGCAAAGGTGATTGATGTTAAAACTCGCAAAAGCAGAGAAATCAAGCGCCTCAGCGAAGCCATAGACGCACTAAAGAAGGAGCAGGACGCAGTTATTCGCCTAAAAACAGGCATCTTGCAGCTAAGGTCGAAGAAGAAGCGGGAACAAAAAGAAATCGAGGTTGTACAGGCTTTAACGGAAAAACAGAATGAGCTAGAAGTTGCAACAATGAATTTCAATTCTGAGGAGAAGAAGTTCCGGGATGAGTTTGAGGCAAAAAAGGAGCCGATTTATGAGGAAATCAATAAGCTGCAAAAAATAATCGGCGACATAGATACAGATGGCTCTTTAGAAGAGCGCTGGTTTGCCTGTGAAGCCCTCATCGACGCCGTGAATAGTTTTATTCAGCGAAAAAACGTGGGTGCTTCTAAAAGTCTTCTTTGACTACTCGGTAGAAGTACCAGTCATCGAGGCATTGAGCTTTATTTTCAGCATAGAAATCCTGCGCCAGCTTGTTCCATTTGAGCACTGTGAATTCGATTCTGCCACAGCCCGCCTCTTTAGCCTTCTGCTTGAGGAAATCGAAGAGTTTCTTGCCGACGCCCATCTTGCGGTACTCATCAAGTACAAATATGTCTTCCAGAAACAAAGTTGGTAACGCCAGGAAACTCGAGTAAGTAAAGAAGTAGATTATGTAGGCAACGGGTTTCTCCTTAACTGTGGCAAGGTATGCGAAGTATCGTGGGTTACCGGATAAGCAGTCCTTTCGCAGTCTGACCTGTGCATCGGCGTCTGGAGGCGCGAGTTTCTCGTACTCGGCGAGCCTTGTGATTAAGCCTAAAAAGTCGTCAAAGTTGGCTGAATCAACCTTCTCGACAATAATGGAGTCCTCTGGGTTGAGCATGCAGGTACTTGATTATTCTGAGGTAAAAAGGTTTTACCCAAAGTTACCGCTCATACTTGATTGCGTAGACAAGGTTTCGGATTTCAGCGACCTCTTTATGCGCCTGCTCTGTTTTGCCCACAACATCGTTTACATTCAGTTTCAGCACAGAGACTTCATCTTTTAGTTCAGCAACTTGACCTGTTAACGCATCAAGTTTATTGTTAATTTCCTGTAGAATCGCCGCCAAATCAACGCGGTTTTCCTCTTGAACTGTAGCTTCGGCTGCCTTTTCTTCAGGAAGAGACTCTTCAAGTGTGGTTCTTTCTTCTTGAAGCCTTTTCATTCTTTCCTGATACAGGGCGGAGCGGTCGGCGTAAATGTCTTTGAAGCCGTAGTTGGGATGCAGCTTTACGAGGCAGTTTAGGTTTTCGATGGCTTTTTGGTAGAGCTCTATGGCTTTCTCGTTTTCGCCTTGCTTCTCAAAATCAACAGCTGCAGCAACGTATTCTTTGGCAGCTTTTTCGAGGTCTTGCGGTTCGCTCATAGCTTTAACTGTTGAAGCAAGAACGCTTTATACTTTATCACAAAGAAGTTAGTCAAATCGTATATCCTCAAAAATTTGCGTTATTTATTTTTGATCCAACGTGGAAATGATAAAAAATGAAGTGCCCTTTAGGCGTTGACTTGGCAGTAGTAGTTCTTGTCTACCTTAATTGACACGAGCGGACCTGTTTTTTGAGAGATCTCTTGTGCACGGTATAGCGCGCTTTTTAGTAGTGCTATCGAGGAGGCTTTGCTGTTTACATCTTCCTCTTTTTGTTTGCCTAACTCCGTTTTTATGATGTTTTCAGCGATGATGGTGGTTCCGCAGATTTCTGCGTTCCTTATCAATTCTGAGATGACGATTTCTGTTAATTCATATCGGCTTGCAAACTGGAACCAGCGGGCTTCTGTTTTTTCTGCTTTTTCTGCGGCTTTGCCTGATGTGGGGTTGGTTTTTGGGTTTATGATGAGGTTGAATCGCTCTTTCCATTTTTTGAGCCAGAGGCCTGTCCAGACGGTTAGGAATGAGTCGATTTCTGAGGGGTCTTCTTGGAGGGTTTGCTCTGTGTTTTCGGGGCAGTCAGGGTTCTCAGATTTTGAGGGTTTTGAGAGGAATTTTATGTAGTTTTTGAGGTCTTGGAGTGCGACTTGGAGGACCTTTTTGTCTGCTCCTTTTACGTCGAGGCTGGGTTCTGCTTCTGTTATTGTTGTTGTGAGTTTTGTTTCAATTTCTGTGAAGTTCATGTTTCTTTATTTCTCCTTTCCTATGTCTGATTTCTAAATACTCACTTTGCGGTTGCTATATAACAGGCTTAGGCTCTAACTCACAATATATCGAAATCAGGCACATATCACGAAAACTGGGAGGGCTGCCCCACTTTTTGTAGATTTCGTTCGGAGGAGTTTGAAGGCTGATCTTACAGAGACGCTGTTTTTTGTATGATCTACTTTTTGGCAAATTTTTTGTATTTAGTGTTTAGTGGAGTAGTCAGCGTTATGGCGGTTTTTTGTGGGATGTTAGTTTTTGCAAAATTTTAAATATAAAGTGTAACAAAAAGAGGCAACGTAGAATTAGGAGAAAAGAAAAAATGCAACATTATAAAAAAAGTACAACAGTATTAACTACACTTTTAATCGTATGCATGGCAGCCTCTATACTTGCAGCACCATTAGCAGACGGACAACTAACATTCCCACCCGGTACGCACATCCCCACTTATGCAAATATTAACGTGGCACCCAACCCCATCGGCGTCGGCCAACAAGTCGCAGTCAACTTCTATTTGGCTACACCACTCGAAGACAGTTCAAGACCCGAAAACATGACAGTGAAAATTACCGACCCAGACGGTAAAGTCAAAATAATGGGGCCATACACAGGCGACACAACCGGCGGAACCTACTTCAACTTTGTTCCCGACAAAGTCGGCAATTGGACATTCCAAATGTTCTACGGCGGACAAGTTACCGCAGGCAGCACTGGATTCTTCGGAGGACCACCAACTAACGCAGGTCTAATAGAAGATCCCAGTGAAAGCAAAGTCTTCACATTGGTAGTGCAGGAAGAACCGATAGCCCAAACAAACTATCCGCTAACGCCTTTGCCAACAAACTACTGGGAAACACCGGTTTCAGCGCAGAACGTTCAAAACTGGTACAAGATTATGGGGCCCTGGCTTGGACTAGGCAGTATCACCTTCGCGTCAACAGGCGCATATAACGCCAGCAGCCTATGTAACCCCTACACACCCTCAGTGACATCGGGACATATACTCTGGACTAAAACTTGGGGCGCAGGAGGCGTCGTAGGCGGAAGCGCAGGCGGAACAGAGGACACTGGTAACTACTGGTCAACGAGGCAATACTGGCCTCAATACGCACCAGTCATAATGAACGGCAAAATGTACTCAACATACTACCCAGAAACAACCGGCTACTCCAACGGGATACTTTGTACAGACCTCTACAGCGGCGAAACCCTCTGGAAAATCAACACAACCTCAGTCTTGCGATGCGGAATGACAACACAGTGGAAGACACCTAACATGTACGGAGTTATCGGCCCCTACATCTGGACCACAGGTAACCTGCCTTATTCAGAAACAGGCGGAGTAAACGTCCAAAGCACGGGAACCGAAATGGGCATGTTTGGTCCACAGCAGAGACCAGCATATAACATGTATTCTGCTGAAACAGGCCAATATGTCCTTAGCATCATCAACGGTGCATCAATGACTATCAAAGAAGACTCATTCGGCAACTTGATTGGCTACTACATCAACAGCACAGTCGGCACAATGAACACCTACGGTCCAGCGGCATCCTTCGGCTCACCGCCCATTACAGGCAAAGTAAACATAACCGCAACTCAGCCAGTTCTATGCTGCTTTAACTTCTCACAGGCACTCGGCAACGCATGGGGATGGTCTCCATCACTAAACACTGCAATTGACTTCCGCTTAGGTGTAATGTGGGCAAAACCGATACCTACTAGCGTCGGAGGCGTTCCAGTCTCACTTGCCTTGGATTCAATTAACCCATTAGGCGGCGACGCAGTAATATTGACCACAGGGTATACTCATGGTCAAGGCGTCGGAGATGAAACAGCCGGATGGCTAGTTGTAGCCAGCATGGATGACACCACAGGCGACGTATTGATGTGCAAGAACTTCACATACGCAGGCGGCTACGAATCTTTGCTGCCCTTCACAAGGACAACAAGCTGTAACGTAAACGGAATAAGAGTGATAGCCAATGTTGTTAACAACAAAATCGACGGCTTCAACATACGCACAGGAAACAAAGTGTGGTCATCGACTTTAGACACTCCTTCAGGCACAACGAACACCTATGACTCATTCGGCTTCAAAGGAGCATCAGTAGGCGACAAACTGCTTCTCTTCGGATTAGGCGGAGACATATGGGCTTATAACAGTCAAACAGGGGAAGAAATCTGGTACACCAACACAACACAGTTAATCGGGGATTCAGGCATCGAAACACCCTACGGTACATGGCCACTTTGGGTATTCAGCTCGCAAGCCTACACACCTGAAGTTGCATACCTCGCAGTTGGACACGAATACAACCCACCGCTATTCCACGGCGCACAACTATTAGCCATTAACATGACTGACGGCTCACTGGTATGGAGTGAATTAGGCACCTATATCCGGTCGGTGGCAATCGCTAACGGAGTCCTGCTATCGCTTAATGCATATGATAACCAAATTTATGCCTTCGGCAAGGGACCAACCAAGATGACTGTCACAGCGCCAAGCGTCGGCGTAACCACTGCAACGCCAATCCGCATCACAGGCACCATAACCGATGTTTCCGCAGGCGTTACCCAATCTGAAGTAGCCAAGAACTTCCCCAACGGCGTACCATGCGTTTCTGATGCAAGCCAAAGCAAATTTATGGAACATGTCTATCAGGACCAACCTATGCCAAGCAACGTTACAGGCGTTCTAATCACTCTGAGCGTGCTTGACCAAAACGGGAACTATCGCCCAATCGGAACTACAACAAGCTCTGCAAACGGCGTTTTCGGCTACACATGGACACCAGACATCGCCGGCGACTACACACTGTACGCAAGCTTCGACGGCTCCAACTCGTACTGGCCAACTTCAGCTGAAACATCATTCTATGTCGGGGAACCGGCTGCAACAGCAACCCCGCAGCCAACCGCTCAACAATCCATGGCTGACCTATACTTCCTACCAGCAATGGCTGGATTATTCATCGCAGTCATCATCTGCATCGTGATGGTCGGTTTAGTACTGAGAAAACATCCATAAGCGAAAGATTTCAAAATCAATCTTCCCCCCTCTTTTTTAGTTTTTAAAAATCGCCAGTGCTCTTTATGTGGGTGTGGGCGTTTACGGCACACCACAAGAATGGCTGTGAACTGCATTGCTTTTTGGAGAAGCAACTTTTCTCTGAATCTGTTACGGTGTGGGCTGAGAGAATTCCACCACAAGGACAACATGGCTCAATGTTGGAACCGCCGCCATGTGGATGTGGCAGTACATACAGAACACGTTGGAAGAAAGCGGGGGCGGGATTTGAACCCTCGAAGGCCTGCGCCAGAGGATCATAAGTCCTCCTCCAGAGTCAAATTAGCTTTTCGGAAATAAGTGAGCATAGTTTTTAAGATTAGCGCATTCCAGGTAGATACCCGTTTGACATGTTTGGCAGACAGACCATTGCTTTGGATCCACGATTTCGTTCTTTACGCATATCCCCATGTATTTGCAGTTTTTTTGAACCATACCAACCCAGATTTTTGCAACCGCTTCTTCGGCAGTGACATTCGAATATGCCTTGGTAAAGTATGTTTCATGAATTTTTTGGAGTTGATTGTAAAGATTTTCAAGTATTGCTTTTGATCTGTCCACATAATGCAAAAAATACAGAATTTCGTCGTATTGGAAGCGTATCAATCGTTTCTGACGACTCACTAGGTTTTCTTTCCTTGCTTTTTCAGACCTATTAACTATAAAATAAACCAATCCACCACCCAAAGAAAAACCTAAGAAGATCAAGAGAATTTGAACTTCTTGCGAAATTGCATTCTGGAAAAATGTTGTGAGTACTGAAAGCACTGACCCGCCTATAGCACCCAAAACTACTTCCACAATTTTTAGAACGTTACTATGACTATCATTAATGGATTTCTCATAATCTCTTATGATTTGCTCTTCTTTGTTTGCGCGTTCATTTGCTTCCTTTGTATTTAAATCAAAATAATTTCTGGCGGTGGCTAGGTTACGATATGTCGCTTGTATTAAACTGATTGCGTTTGAAACATATTTTTTTTCGTTAACATCTGTCTCTGTTTGAGCTTTATCCATTTTCTTTTGCAATAACTCTTTAGTGGTCTCGGCGGCCTTTCTGGCTTCCGGATTAGAGGATAGCCCATTAGTTAAAGCCCAAGTTAACTGAATACCTTCTTCAGGAGAAAGAATTTGAGTAACGTCTAATCGCTTTTCCATTTGGATTCAAGAAACCTAAAGAGGGTTCTTATTATTTTGGTTTTCCGTACTTGTTCGTTGGTAATTGGAGCTGACTTTGGTACAAACCGCTCTATAATCTAAGCTTAATTCAGTTTATATCATGTTTTTTACAACATTAACATTGTAAACTAAATGATAGAACTATAGTAAATGTCTAATAGCAATGAAGCGACTACTTACCTTTCGCCCGAACCGTGATGTATGGCCTCGTTTGGTTATCGCCATTATAACCAAAATTGACTACGACATAACCATCGTTTCGTGTAGTAACGCATTTTCTCGTTTCTTTTGCTGTGTCGTTTCTATAAGTGACCTCCCACCCATTTGTAACCTTGCAGTACCTATCGGTGGCGCTTGTATCACAGAATCTACCATCTGAAATTATCGTAAGGCTTGGATTAAAGTACTCAAAAAGTTCTGAACAGAATCCCGAATCCCTTCCATGGTGGGGCGCTACCAGAATATCGGCGTTCTTTATTGCATCGATAAATCCATTTTGTCCAAATAGTTCTTTCCAAGAAGCTGGTTCGTTATCACCTGAAATAACTATTTTGCTTGTTGCATACGAGACAACTGTAACAATACTATGATTATTAATGTTAGAAGTTCCACATTCGGTTGGTGTGAAAGTTTGAATTTTTGCGCCACCCATATTGTCAGGGACATAAGGGTTAACGCTATTGTCCATCGGTTGAGAGTATTTTTTATTGATTTCAAAATACTTCTTAACTATGTCTTCCTCCTCCTTTCTCGCGGCTTTCTGAATGTCTTCTTCCGATAGATGCTTTGGACGGTGAAGAACCCTTGGATTTAGTGCATCGAAGTTCATAATATCTTTAATATGATCTCCATGCGGGTGCGAAATTACTACCATATCAAGTTGTTTAACATTCCACTTATTTTTCAAGTGCAGAAGTGGACTAAATGTCTCATTTTTGTTTTCATACGAACCAACACCTAAGTCAACGACGATATGTTTGCCGTTTGGGGTTTTTATATACGTCGCGCTGCCGTGCTCAACATCCCATGCTACAATGTCTAATGACATTAATTCAGTCCCTTTTCAATAATTTTGCGTATTAATATATTAAATATTCCATAATACTGGGGCCTGAAGCTGTAAGTACTCATAGGTCAGGACTTAACCATATCATACGTATTTATCAAAGCTATTTTTTAACTGATGAGCTGCTTATTAGAGTCTTAAAAATACTGTAAGGGTCTGCCAGGAAAGCCCCGTGTCA
>JBNIDR010000018.1:0-43319 GCA_050108155.1 Bathyarchaeia archaeon
AGAACGCTATAGACCCCGGTTCAAATCCGGGAAGCCCCACCACCTTTTCAGTATTGTTATGTTCTGTTTTTCATGTTAGAATTGCTTGTGACCGCAAATCTTAAAACCTCTTTGAAGCTATTCGAGTCTGAGGAGAAAAGGCGTGGTTTACTGTACTAGATGCGGCACTAGAAACCCTGATGATGCAAAGGTTTGTTCTAACTGTGGCGCTCCCCTGTATACTGTTGGCGAGCGTTATCCGGGAAGCGAACGTGAACACTACCAAAAAATGGAAAGCGAATGCTTCGGCTTGCCCAACGGCGGCATGATTGTAGCCACGCTTGTCGGCTTAATCATTATCATTGCTGGTGTGGGCTTGTTTTTGCAAGCCAGCGGATTAATCGAAAACTTCGGGTCTTATTTGTGGCCGCTTATCATTATCATCTTCGGCGTCCTCATAGTTGTAGCTGGGCTATTTGGGCGGCGCAGATACCGCTACTAACCGCACGATTGGCACATCATGCAAGTTCGCTTGTTGTTCCATTCGGAAAGCAAAATTCTAAGCCAGAGCATAAATGTGATTAGCCCAAGCACATACAAATCCGCCAAAATCCCGCCGACCAGCACATCCGCCTCAACCAGCACTAGAAGCGAACCGACCACAAACACCAGATTCGCCACAACCTTCACGTAGCCAGCAAACCTAATCTGAATCAAACCCAAAACCATCATAACCTCCCCCAAAACAAGAAGCCAAATCCCGCCAACCCAAAAGTTGATGCCCAAGAAGAAGTATGCGGCGGCTCCAATCACTGCAATTACGCCGCCTGCCAATAAGCCGCTGCAAGCGGCACAAAACACCCGACCTTGGAGTTTTATTCTGTTAGGCTCGTATTTGTCGCAGTTGGGATGATGTCCACTAATCTGCATAGACGCTTTTTCTGTTTGGGGCATCGGATTCTGGGATTTCTGAAATACTTCTTTACATTTTGCAGGGTAAAAAACCGCTAAAATCCCCAACATGCAGATGACAATGTATACGCCACCGACTATGGGAAGACGCATGGAAAATGTAGGTTGCGCCAAGTTTGGTTGAATCGCCAAAACAGGAATTAATGCCAATCCAAACAGCGCCACCGCTACAAGAAGCACTAGTGACGATGCTGAATCTTTTTTTGAAGCGTTTTTATCAGCTGAAAAGTTCTTTCACCTTTCCCATTACGCCGCTTTGAGCCATATGCCAAAAAACCTTCCGCTTCAACTTGTTCTTCCCAAATAGCCCATCAAATCGGCGGCTCCATGACCCGTAGAAGTGGCGGTAGCAGCCGTAGAGCTCCTCTTGAACCTCATGGGTTGATAGGGTTTCGGTGGGCATGATGGCGTGAATCATGTCGTAGTGGCTCCAGTTGCGGTCCATTATCCAGCCGTTCCGCTCTGCCTCTGCATAGACTTCGGTGCCTGGGAAAGGCGTTAGAATTCCGAACATGACGAAGTCGGGGTCTAGGTCATTGGCGAAATTCTTGAGCTGTGCGATGCTTTGTCGTGTGTCTTTTCGGTTGCCAATAATTAGCATGGCGTGGGCGAAGATGCCGTTTTCCTTCAGTAACCTCACAGCTTCTTTGGCATCTGACGGGGTGATTCCTTTTTTGAATTCCTCAAGCGTCTGCGGATTGGAATTCTCCACCCCCAGCAGCACCCAATTCAGCCCCGACTTTCGAAGGCGAGGCAAAATCTCCTTGTTCCGAATAATGTCGTCGCATCGGGCTTGCACAAACCATGAAACATCCTCAGGCAATCTGCGGGCGATAATTTCCTCAGCAATATCCGCGGCTCTTTTACCTGACCCAAAATTGTCATCAGTTAACCAAATGAATTTGCTCCCGAATTCGCTGCTGCAAAACGCCATCTCATCCGCTATTCGCTTTGCCGACTTTGTTCGCCAGCACGCTTGCCAATGACGCCACTGCGTGCAGAATGTGCAGTTGAAGGTGCATCCGCGTGCGCCTTCGATTAGGGCGTAGGGAGTGTTTTTTCCTCCCATGACGGTGAAATGGTATTTTTTCATGTTATCTTTGACGAGGTGATAGCCTGGAAAGGGTAAATCTTCCAAGTTTTTGATTTGGGGGCGATTTGCGTTGTGAAGGATTGCGCCGTTGTGCCTGTATGATATGCCCTGCACATTGCTCAGGTTCCCTTTTTCTTGCTGTGTCTTTACGACTTCCGTGAATGTCTGCTCGCCTTCTCCCTTTACGATTACGTCGATTTCGGGGAACTGCTCAAGACTCTCTTGCACAGTAGCGGTAAAATGCTGACCGCCAGTAACCGTGAGCGCATTGGGAGCCATGCGTTTTGCAGTTTCAAGCGTTTTAGCTACAGCGTATGTGTTGCAGGTAGCCAATGATGCGCAAGCCACCACGTCGGGGTTAAAGGCGGCTATGCGCTGCTCCATTGCTTTCCAATCGACTTTTTCAGCGTTACAGTCAAGCACTTCCAGCTGGATATCGCCTTGTTGCCTTTCTAAATACGCTCCCAACTGAATTATCCCGTAAGGAGGCGGTAAATATTCGCCCATGACAAACCAGATGTCTTTGGGCGGCTCAACTAGCAAGACTCTCAACTGTTGTTTCTCCCCCGCTACTGTTGGTTTACTGCGCTTATTAGACTGCCGTTGTTTCACTTAATTCGGGTGATTACTCAAACTTTTTTAATGATGAAATCTTTACCCCTATAGAGGGTTACCTTTTGCTATTCAGACACAAAAACTCGCCATCAAAACTTCACGTTGATATGGGTGATCTGGAAAACGAAAAAGAGCACCTGATTAATTACCTTCAAATACACCTCAAAGTCGTCGCTTCTCAATCAAGAGGCAAACTGGTAGTGGAATCAGAAACCTTGACAATGCCTGACCTTCATCATGCGGTGAAAAAGTTTGTTTATAGTCGAGGTCACGGAGCAACTCATTACGTGTCGATTGAAGGTTCAACTGTTAAGATTAACAGGTTTAAGAGTAATGAAAAGAAGAGCAAGCATGTGAAGGAAGCTCCGAGTCAATCTATTACGCAAACTTGGGGTCTCTAAAAAGAATCACGATCTATCGAGTGTAGGCGGTTTACGCCTCGCATCCCAAGCATGGTGAAGCGCCAAACCTGGATGATGCAGCAGCAACCTTGGACCAGAGTAACGCATGACTTCTTTAACTTTTACTTTCATGTCAGGCTTGTAGCAGTGGATTAAGCATTTGCCGCAGGTGGTTTTCTTTTCCTGAAAGGGACAATGGGCTAAACGTGAGAAGGCGTACTCTTTGAACTGCTGACATTCAGGGCAGAGTTCACCGTGGGTTCCATGATGTCCTCTGCAGTATATGTCAACCATGTAAGCGATGGTTTTTCTTTCGCGCTTCATGCGTTTGTGTTCTGGGTTTGGTGGCTGTGGCTTCATTAGCATCTACACCCTCTGAAAGGATACTACATCACATAAGGCTTTACCCTTACAAATCAGGGAATTTTAAGGTAATAGTAACCAAACCAACCCCAGCGAATCAGCTACCGATACTTTCTAAGGCAGCGCTTGCCCTCGCCCAAGTAGCCTTCAAAGCGCAAAAGCTATCTGCATGTTTTTTGCATCTTCCGAGAAATCCCAAAATCCCCGCCGCCAAGGGCACCGCAGAAAAAACCGTTGCCGCCAAAAAATTAACGCTAAATCCCCAAAGAAAACCTGCATAAAAAACAAAGCATGCAAACGCACTGAAAGACGCCGCCAAAACAAACCCGAAAACAGCATTTTTTCCCAAGCGGACCCCAATGTTTTTTCGCTTTCCTGTGCGGTCCAATTCGATGTCGGGGGCTTCAAGGCTCAAAGCAAGCATAAATGCATATAACATAAACGGCAAAGCAAAAACGCCAAATAACCAGTCAAGCTCACCTTTAACCGCCAAGTACCCGAATGCTGGAATAGCAAAGCCCGCGCAGAATGCAATCGCTGCTTCTCCTGCCCCCTTCGATCCCAGTCGAATCGGCGGCGCAGAGTAGAACCATCCTAAAAAGTTAGCTACAACTGCAATAACTAGCACCTCAAAGGGCGCAATTCCAAACAAAACCGCTACTCCCGCTAACGCAATCGATGCCAGTAATAAAACCCCTGCTATTATGTGTGCTTTTGGTAGCAGGCAAGGATTTTTTACTAGGATTCTTTTTCCAGCAAAGAACTTTTTGGAAGCACCCATTTTGTCTGATTCGGCGTCGAAGTAGTCATTGCTGAAATGGGTGGAGAGGTCACCGAGGAAAACAACCAAATAAAAAAGCATTGCGCGGGGGAAATCGAAGCTGCCGCCGCCTGCGGTTGCCAGCAAGGCGCCCACACTGAAAGCTAAGATGCCGCCAAGCACTATGTGAAGCCGCACCACTTTCAGAAGATTAACAATTTCGCCTCGCCTATTCATATGATTCTTTCTCTTCTACAATGTCTATAATCAAATAGCTTATTTATTAAAAACGCTGATAGAGCAGAAACTAGGGTGTGGCGGATTGGGCATAATTAAAGTGTACTTTGATTTGTTGCGGTTGCACTTCTTCTTTGTGTGGCCGTCTCTTTTCTGCGCTGGGCTCTTCTTCGGATTCATTTTAAACGGCGGCTTCTCATTGATGCTCATAGTTCAGGCGGTTTTGATTGCGTTCTTCGGCTTCGAAGCAGGCTTAGTCTTAAACGACATCGTAGACGCCAACTTGGACAAAAAAGAGTTACCCAATGACAAGAGCTTAACAAAGTATTGGCGACCATTCGGCAGGCGACCTGTCTCAGAAGGCTTAGTCTCTCAATCAAGGGCTAAAGCATTATTCGGTGTCCTAGTTGCAGTTACCGTGGCAGTGGCTGCTACTTTGCCTTTTCCTCACTCGCTCTACATTTTAGTTTTGATGTTTGTTTGCTATGGCTTAGAAATCTTTTATCAACTCAAAAAACGCCATGAAACTGCTCCAATCGCACAAGTTATTGGAAGAATTGACTTTGCTTTGTTCCTAACAGCAGGTTACCTATGCGTGGGCAATTTTGACCTTAACGTTTTGGTGCTTTTCTTTTTCTTCTATCCACTGGCGCTTGCGCATCTTGGAATCAACGACTTAGCCGACATCGCCAATGACCAAGCAAAAGGACTAAACACCCCTGTAACGCTTTACGGCGTAAAAGCAACACTTTACTGGATTCTCGGCTTTAGTCTTCTGCATTTTGCAACAGCAGCAATATTTCTTTACGTGCTGGGGAGCGTTTGGGCAATCGTTGGCTTCGCAATCAGCTTCGCACTTATAGCACTTCTCAACGCCATAATTTTACGCGGAAAAACGGCTGCTGCAGCCATGAAGGCGCTGCCGATGCTGCACCTCGCTATGCTTATCTATGCAATAACAATAATCCTGACTTATTTTCTAATAACTTACATGTAACGGAAATCTTAGAAGACGCCTAAAACCTTTATCAACGCGATACTGATGCCTATTGCGGCTACAAGAAACATCACTTTGCCCTTTGACAAGCCGCCGCTGGACTCTTTTTCTTCCTCTGCCAACTCGTATTCACGAATCTCCTTTGTTGTAGAGTTAATCTGTACTTTGGCAGTTTTCCTTTGATACATCATTTCAACAATGTAGAGTTCCCCGTCCATGCTTACCTTCATTGGTAGCCAGCTTCCCCTGTAGCCTAACCGCTTCAGAAAGTCCGCTGTCAGAGAGGTCGCGTTTTCAGCGTCGAATCGTGAGATTTCAGGTGAAACCTCTGGGGAGACCTGCGTTGTTTCTGACATGAATCGTCACTCAGAATTGATGCTTAAATGCTTATTAGGGGTTATGAAGTCAGAAACTGGATTCTTACTCAATATTGTTTGTTATTAAAAAATAAGCTTGATTTTTAGGTTCTGCACTTATACAAATGGTTTTTACGGCGCTGGAGAAGCTGTAGGCACGGTTGGTTCTGGCAGGTTAGCGATTGTGCCGTTTAAGATCGCTGTTTGGTTCATTATGGTGTCCTGTATTTCCTGGATCATCTGCATCTGCGTGCTTGACCCATCGAAAGTTTGCTGCACCATTTCAACAGAGTAAACTACTGCTACACACGATAAAACCACTGTTGCCGTTACAAACAGCAATGCTGCTACTGTTGATTCCATATAGCCTTCTCCCTTCTCCTCTCTCTGAATTGGGAATATGCCAGAAAACATATTATAGGTTAGTTCCAGTGGCTGGACTATTACCTTTTAGGTAATATGTTCAAAAACAAACATAACTTGCTTATCCCGCTACTTCTTATCCGCTGTCTGCTCTGTAGGCGCCGAGGTCTGAGGCGCTGGTTCCGCTGCAGGTGTAGCTGCTGGTTGAGGCTGAGCGGTTGGCGCTGCAGATTGGGTTTGTGCTGCCGGAGCTGCTACTGAAGCAGCCTCTGGTTGAGGTTCAGTTTTTTCTGCTTGTGGCTGAGAGTTCGAAATAATCTGTATTTTCTCCGCCATGGGATGTAGCAGGTCAGGTGGCGGATATGGCGTGTTTAGGTTGCTTGAAAGCATGTAGATAGAGTTGAAAACATGCTGGTAGATGGTGAAGAGTATCTGGGGTATCTTTGTTTTAGGGTTAACTTCCAGTTTCTTTTTGATGTCGTCTGCTTTACCCGTTAACGTAACTGCTCCGGTTGTTGAATACTTCACGACGTTCGGTTTGGTGGAAATCAACAACTGAAAACCAAGTGTAACTTGGTTGTTTTCTTTCTTTTGTTCCTCGAGCTTTGCGTTAACGTCGAAAAACAGGTCGTCCTGTGAAAAGTTTGCTTGACTTCTTTCAGCCTGTAAACTATTAAGAACGATGGAAACGGTGACTCCTGACACAGAATACTGCGTGTTTACGGCTGATTCCTCTGTACTTCATGTGGTTTTTTCATATTTAACTTTTGTATTAAGCAAACCGTTGTTGCCACCCATTAAAGGTGACGGTTTACGGCTACTTGAGCTAAGTGGAGATGTTGATGTACTGCGGCACCGATAGCTCAGTTATGAACTTGAATGCGTCATCTCCTTTAGCGTTGGCTTTCTGCTTCAGAACAATTTTTTTTGGGACATCTTCCTCAAGGTAAACAATGTAATTTACGGTTTGACCTAAACCCAATCGTGTCAACTGCTGTATTGTTCCCTTAAACTTCTCGTACTCCTGCAGTTTAGCACCGATTTTTTCTATGGCTTCAAAAAGTATCTCTGTTTGGCCCTGCTCAGTAAATGATATCTCTATGTCGCCTGATTGAATCCACGGAGACTCCTCAGTCTGTCCTTTGCTTTTTCCTTTTGCACCCTTCTTTGATTTATCTTCAGGCGGCTTCTTAGCAGCAGATTTCAACAATTTCTGGGCAGCTGCGGACTTCTGGAACCATTCCTCACTTTTATGCTTGGCTTCTGCATCTCTTAGCACTGAACCTAGCCATTGGCTGTAATCCTCAAACACTGCCTTGTATTGGCCTATTTGGTTCACTACAAAATCTGTTATGTCTTTGAGCGAGGTAAATGTGCGAATTTCTGTTCCCACTTTCTTCACCTAGTAACTTTGATGCAGAGGTTACGGGTGATACAAAATGCAAGTTGATGCAATAAGAGGGTTTGTCCATCACAGAAGTGACATACTTTTTTGTGTACCAAAAAGATTAGCGGTTACGAGCATGTTCATATACGTTTGCGATTGCTCCGCTCGTTACTACGCCTATGACTTTTGCAGGGTTTTCCTTCTGAACTACTGGGATCAAATCGATTTTTTGCCGAAGCATAAGTTTGTTTGCCTCTAAAATAGATTCGTCTTCAAAAATTTTTACATTCTTTAGGGGCATCTGCTCCACTATCATTGCCTTTCGCTGCTCAGGGTTTACCTTCATCAGTTCGTTCCAAGCAACGATGCCTGCGTATTCGCCGTCTTTTTCGACTAAGATGTCATGGTACCGATTTTTGAACATAACCTCCAAGGCTTCGGCGATACTCTGCTTTGGATTCACAAATCCCACCTCAGTAACCATTACCTCTTTAACCCGTACAACCGCCAGTTTGGTTGAGATAATTGTTAATTCACCCTCTTCACTGGCCCCTATGTAAACGAACATCCCCACCAAAATAAGTAAAAAGTTAAAAACAAACCCTAAAACCACCATAATAACACCCAGCACTTTTCCCAATGCAACAGCGTACCGTGTAGCATCAGAGTACTTCATACGTTCAGCCAGAAGCGCCCTGAAAACTCTGCCGCCATCCATTGGGAACGCTGGAATCAAGTTGAAAAGTCCCAAAAAGATGTTAAGGGTGGCTAAGTCAAAGAGGAAATTGTAAGTAATAGACGAAAACATTAAAACAAACATGATTAAACTCGGAGACAACACCAAAGCGACCGCCAACAGTACTGCTCCCAAAACGATGCTTGTCAGAGGCCCCGCAACTGCCATGCGCCATTCCTGCGCTGGGTTATCTGGGATTTCCTCGATTTCTGAGACTCCCCCGATGGGGTAGAGCACGATTTTGCGTACTTTTATCCCGTAATGCTTTGCAACCACCGAGTGGGCGAGTTCGTGGAAAACCACAAAAATGAACAGAAAAAGCACAAGGAAAAACATGTAAAACGCCGAGTAAAAATTAGCGTAACTAAAAAACTGCAGGTTCAACAGGGAAAGTATAAAAACCGCCAATATGAGCAGCAAAAAAGTAAAGTGTAACTCTATCGGTATTCCCCAAGCGGAGCCTATCTTAAAAGAATACTTCATACCCTAATGATGCCTGCAGAGGGCTTTTTAGGTTTTCGATTTGTCAAAACGTGGCAAAAAATGCTCGCAATTTCGGTGGGATTCGCCTATTAGCCGTGTTTTTGCGAAAAATACTAATAGCAACCTGCCGTGTGGATTTGAAGGTAGAGGGTTAGAGCAGTGAATAAACAAAAAGTTATGGGCATTATCGTAACCGCAGTTGTAGTAGTCGCTTTAGCAACTTATGCAGTAACATCCTTCATGGTTCCGACTGAACCCTCTCGGACGCCGACTGCAGCATTTGATTTCACCGCGAGCGGCTCAAGCGACTGCCTAAGATTCCTAAACAGTTCAGTCCCAACATTCTACGTGCCCTTCACTGTAGCCGCAAACCAAAACTACCAATTAATCATCAACTGCACAAAGATGCCCGGCGGCGCCAACGGCTGGACAGACGTATACATCTACAGGGGCTACTGGGACAGCGGCGCCAATTATACCTGCAAAGCAATGGACCTCTACCCGATACTAAACAGCATCAACGCAACCAACCTCCAAATAAAAATAGGCCAGCCCTACGTCGGAAACTTTGGCGAATCAGCCCAGCAGAGCTACACAGTATTCTTCGTTGTTCCACCCGGCGGACAATCTACTTTTCATGTTACCTACAAGCCAGCATAAACTGGACAAAATTTAGTAACCGCAGAAAGTAAGGCTAAATGAGGACTTGTCACAACTTTTTGGAAAAACCCCGTTATTTGTATCTTCAGAGAGCGAAACGTTAACCCTGAATCTGACCCATTCGTAATTATCAGAGCTCAACAGGTAAAGCTTAACGATGGCGGCGACTCGAAATACACTGGAGTAATTGAAGATTTCTTTACAGTTATGGGTGACGCTGACTACCTCTCATCCGCTGAGGGTAAAGCAGACCATTCTGTGCTATGCTGGTTTGATGACACTGAGCCAGACGAAACCAAAAACCTCAGGCGCCTCGGAGGTGTACGAATAACTGGCGATGTGGGCTGCAGTGAAACGAGAAAACCCACAAGCGGAAATAGGTGCTAGGAATTTACATCCAAAACTTTCACTTTTCAAGGCTTCGGGGCTATGCTGTGCAACAACGCTACATAATCTATGGAGTTAATTGTGAATTTCAGCGTAAATTTAAACTCACTCTTAAATATAACTCAATAAATTCTATTGGTTAAGGTCGTAGACCATGGTAGAGCAAAAACTGCGTGCGACTCTAATTACTGGTAGGACTATTGAACAGGGTGTGGGTAAAGAGATGGGGAAAGGCTCCATCGAATATTTTGACAACTGCGCCGTTTGTATCCTCGACAAATCCGACATGGTAAAGCTAGGCGTAAAAAACGGTTCAACCGTGCCTTTCTTCAAAGGATTCCCAGTTGAAATTGAGCCAGCACCAAACGAGCGTCATGTTGAACGCTATACAGAGGGTTATCCACAGTATAACCTTGGGGAAAATACTGCTCTGGACCTACTAAAACACGGTGACAACGATGCAACACTGATTATTTCTTCTGCCCCTGATGCTCACTTTCCCAAAGTTGCTGTGCAAGTGGAGGCCGCCTAAATGACTGAGATACTAATCAAAAACGGCTTTGTTGTAGACCCCCTGCACAAAATAAACTGTGAAAAAATGGATATAGCTATCAAAGACGACAAAATCGTCAAGAAAGTCAACGAAAAGAAAGCCAAAATCATCGACGCTTCCGGCATGACCGTTATGGCTGGTGGAGTAGATATTCACAGCCACATTGCTGGAGCAGAAGTTAACATGGGTAGAATGATTCGCCCAGAAGACCACTACAAAGATGTCGTTGCAAAAACAGCCATCACCCGTGCAGGTACAGGATACTCAATCCCCTCAACATTCGTCACAGGCTACCGCTACTCCACAATGGGTTACACCTCAGCCTTCAACGGCTCCATTGCGCCTCTGAAAGCTAAACACTGCCACGAAGAACTAAACGACATACCTTTGCTGGACAAAGCCACATACGTCTTAATGGGTGACTGGTGGTTTGTACTCGAGAACCTTGCAAAAGGTGACGTGGATGAATGCGCACGCCTTGTAGCATGGCTAATGCAGGCATCCAGAGGCTACGCCATCAAAATTGTAAACCCTGGTGGATTAGAATCTTGGGGTTTCGGACGCAACGTGCACAGCATTGATGATCAAGTACCTAATTTCTGTGTTACTCCACGAGAAATCGTGCGTGGATTAGTCAAGGTAAACAAGAAACTCAATTTGCCTCATACGATTCACCTTCACACTAACAACCTTGGAGTTCCAGGTAACTACCAAACCACACTCGATACGATGGCTGCCCTAGAAGATCTGCAAACAGACGATAAACCCGTAGCTCACATTACCCATGTCCAATTTGCCAGCTTCAAAGGCGATAGCTGGGCTAAATTTAAATCAGGTGCAGAAGAAATCGCCAAATACATGAACGCACACACCCACATGACATTAGACATGGGTCAAGTAACATTCGCTGACACCACTACAATGACCGCTGATGGACCCTTCGAGTTCAGCCTGTACGAGTTGGGCGGACACAACAAATGGGTCAACAGCGACGTTGAAACCGAAAGCAGCGGCGGCATCATTCCATTCCATTACAAGAGAAACAGCCCAGTTAACGCGTTACAGTGGTCAATAGGTTTAGAAATTGCTTTGCTCATAAAGGATCCCTGGAAGATTTTCATGACCACCGATCATCCTAACGGCGGTCCATTCTATGATTACCCCAAAGTCTTAGCTTGGCTATACAGCAAGAAAGCCCGCGAAAAAACTCTTGCTAAATGCCATAAGAGCGCCAGAAAAAAGAGTCTGCTTCCCTCGATTGACCGCGAACTAACTCTATACGAGATTGCCATTATGACCCGCGCAGGAACCGCCAAAGCACTTGGCCAGCCCAACAAGGGGCACCTCGGCGTTGGCGCAGATGCAGACGTTGCAATCTTCAACATTAACCCCGAAACCTTGGATATCGCACAGAAGTTCCGAACAGCGCGCAAAGCCTTTGCAAACTCGGTGTACACAATAAAAGAAGGTATTGTCGTCGCTAAAGATGGTCAAGTGGTTAACAGTCAGGTTCCTGGTAAAACAATATGGGTTGAAGCACAAACAAAAGACCCATGTAAAATCGATGACGAAATGAAGCGTAAATTCAAAGAGTACTGGACCATCGAATACGAGAACTACCCCGTTACAGACCACTACGTTAAAGCTCCGAATAAACTCGCTGTAAAGGCAAGTGTCTAACCAGGATAACCCTTACACCATCGCAACTTTACAATTGGTGACCTCTCAGAGCACGGCACAGGCAAAATCTTCGCTGGAAAAGCTGCAAACCCCGCATTTAAAATCCTACGAGAAATACCTCTAATCTGGGCAATTTTTAGCCCTAAAACTCTTTATTTTGGCGCCTATAAGTGTGGTTGGTTTTGTACGGCGAAAACGTATGAACAGCTACACATATCCACAGAGGATTATTCTTTAATTGGCGACCTGTTTTTGGCAATATTCTTTATCGGCGATTGCGCATTCAGCTAGTCGCATGCAACCTACCGCTAAATACTCCTTTGCCTCCGCTTCATAGCTGTCACCTGCTTGCTTGCAGACTTCGTTTGCGTGAGAAGAAAACTGCTTTTTCATTCCTTTTAGTGCCTCTGCCCGTTTTTCGGCGCTTAGAGCCGCCCAGAAGTGCCTGTTTTGAGCTTTGAAACTGTTTTGGCATTCTTCAAATAGTCTTTGTGCCTCGGTCAAGTTGCTTTTAAGGAGTAATTTTGCTCCTTCTTGTAAGCGGCTGATATCCGAACTGAATTGGTGCCCTCTGTCGATGTATTGGTTTTCTTTCACCATTCCCTCAGTGGAGCGGGCGGGAAGATTGTTTAGGTCCGCTTGGGTGTTAATGTTTCTAAAGCTTTCAAGTTGAGGATCCAGCGTCCTGATCTGCTGCATAGGCGAAACAAGTAGCAGCTTGTTTGCTCCTCTTGCGATGTTGTTTGCTCTTGGCTTGTTCAGTATGCAAATTGTGTCAGCGATTTCTATTGCGTTCTGACGGTTCAAAACCATTACCAGCGTTTCTAGTGCTCCATTAGGCCACATCGGAATAGTAACATCTGACTCTTTAGACGCGGCGAACATGTAATCAGCTATTTCCGCCTTTAAAAACGGCATGTCAACAGGTAACGTCAGGCACTGCGCTGAGGACACAGCATGTAGCCCAGACATAATTGCAAGTGCTGGACCCTTAACTGGACAGTTTATTTGGTCAACCACAAATTTAACGTCTTCGAGGTTATGTTGCTTCAATACTTTACTGTACTGCGTTTTGCGTTCCTCGTTGTTTACACAGACTGCAACTTCGTCAACAACCCCCTGCACATTCTCTATGGCTTTAACCAGCAGAGGTTTTCCTTTGATAAGTGCAAGTGCTTTGTCCTGCCAAGGCTGATTTAGCATCTGGAACCTTGCAGCCTTTCCGCCCGCAAGAACCAATACCGCCCTACCGTACATTATGTCTCCTCAGGTTCTCACTGTTCAAGTTGAGCACGTATTATCTGGTAAAGCTTTTCGCCTTCCTGAGGCACCTTGATGAAAGGTAACTCTCCAAAGCTGGGTTCGACAGCATTTTGAGAAACTAAACCTGTAACAGCCACAATAGGCGGTGAGGTTCCCTCCACCGTTCTTTTTAGTGCTTCTTGGTCTTTAGCGGTTACGATTTTCAATATGTCTTCTCGCTTTACTATCAAGTTGTTGAAGCCTTCGATAAAGATAACGTCCAGTCGCTCCTTCTCGATTAGTGAAATAATTTGGTTTAAATCTCTATGTTCCCGTTCAGTTTTTCTGATGACATCGATTTCATCTGGGGAAACTGCCACAATAACCTTTGAGCCTGCCGCAGCATAACGCCAAGTGTTAGTGCCTTGTTTATCCATTGAAAAACCTGGACGATGAATATGTTTGATGGCGCCTACTCTGTACCCTTCCTCTGAGAATCTTCCGATGAGGTATTCGATGACTGTGGTTTTTCCTGAACCGCTAGTGCCAACCGCCGCTACGACTAGAACCATAACTTCATCCTCAGCTCATCTCAAGGTTTTGACTTATAAATAAACTATACCTACCATAGAGGTTCTAAACTCCTGCACTTTGCACATTTGAAAATAGAATATACCTTTACAAATACGTTTAAGTCGTTTCGCCGCAAGTTTTATTTTGTAATGCTTGCATAAATAGCTAATTGGGGATAAGATGCAGAAGCATAACAGAAAATGGTTGGTTGTCTTTCTGCCGTTCTTGGCTCTCATTTGGCTTTTCGGTTGGGGCTTAATCTCTATTAACAACGATGCAAGAGAGCGCTCACTTTAAAAGTATAGTTAGCCCCCTCTTCTTTTTTCAGGTGTAATATATCTGCTTGCGCCATAAAGTATGAGCCTGTCAAGTTAAATCCTGAGTAGCAAGCACAAGGATAATATAGATATTCCTCAACTCAATCTAAACCTGAAAGCGTGCCGTAACATGAAAAGTCAAGTTAGCAGCCTCGGATACGTTAACAGAATACAAGAAAATATTCTTTCAATTAAAAAGAAGGAACTTGCCCCCCTATATGAAGACCTTAAAGCCGCAGACTGCATCATATGTAGTGGCTCAGGTCGCTCACTTTACTCGCTTAATGCGGCGATGAGCCAAATTGCATTGGCAACTGCCGGATGGCGCAACAAAGTTATCTTAACTCCAGATGACCCTGGCTTCCCCGGAAAAAGCATGTACGACGCAGCACCCGACCTGGAGCGTCGCTATAAACGGACCCTATTGCTAATGAATTCAGGCAGCGGCTACAGCGAAGACCCCTTGGTTATGGCACAGGATCTTGCAAAGTACCTTGAAGAAAAGAAATCCACTCATTTCTCAATGGGGCTGTTAACTTCTGCAGTAACGTCTCCTTTAGCCGAGGTTACCGCCAAGCATGGCAATGTTGTTCAACTGAAGGGTAGAGGTAAACTCAAACCCAGCTTCGAATACGCTGAAACAGGCATGATGGGTGACATTTTTGAGCTCGGCACTTTAGAGCTACTTAACAGCATGATAGAAGCCATCTACCGAAATGTCGATGTAGACGAAGTTTTCCAGCTCTGCAACGACGAATTCCGGCGCATCGGAGAAATGATTGACTCCAACGTAAACTCTGAAACATATGTGAAGCTGGTGGATTTGCTTGAGAAACGCACTAACCTGTTTTTGGGTGGAAGAGGCACAGCAAACGAAATCGCAAAAATGACTGGCGTTCGTTTATTCCACATTAAAAGCTTCCTAGGCGACAACGTCTATATTACAAGAGGCGTGAACACTCCACATCCCCGCGCAGGAGACCTTGAAATTTTGTTGTCCTGTTCAGGTGAAACCAAACCTGTTTTGCTATGGGCTGATGTCCTAAAGAAATTTGCTGGCACAGTCTTTGCCATAACAAGCAATGAAAACTCCACATTAGCCAAAAAAGCAGACCTCAAAATCATTTTACCCGAAGAAGCCAAACCCAGCTTCCCACGCCGATTCTACACAAGAGCCGCCTTCGTGCTCAGCCCATTGCCCGTACGGCTGGCGGAGCGACTAGGCGAGCGCGGTTTGAACCTGCCTGAATACATAATCAGCTGGTACCATAGCGTTACACAGTAGGATTAGCTTAAAAAGACACGCTTCCTCACTAAGTGAAGACGCCGCATGGATCTAATCCAATCAATAACGTTAGGTTTAATTCAGGGAATAACAGAGTGGCTGCCAATCAGCAGCACGGGACACCTTAGAGTTGCCGAGCACTTTTTCGGCTTAACTGTTCCGTTGCTCTTCGATGTGCTCCTGCATGCTGGTACGCTATTTGTTATTCTAATTTACTTCCGAGGTGCCATCAAGAACGTTTTTGTTTCGCTTTGGCATCGCGATTTCCGCTCCGAAGATGGCAAACTTATCCTGCCCATAATCCTCGGCAGCATACCAACAGCGGCTATAGCTGTGTTAATCGGTAACGAGTTGGATTCGTATTTTAGTAGTTTACTTTGGCTTGGCGTGTGGTTTATCATAAGTGGCGTTTTGCTTTTAGCTACACGATTTACGACGGAGCGTACAGACAAAATCAGTGTCCCCACTGCTTTACTGATTGGTGTAATGCAGGGTTTAGCAGTTGTTCCCAGCGCCTCAAGAAGCGGTTTCACCATAGCAGCAATGCTGCTGTTAGGCGTTAAAAAAGAGGTAGCTTTCAAATTCTCTTTCCTGCTGTCGATTCCAGCAGTGATTGGTGCATTAGGCTTAACTATCTATCAAGAGCACAGCAGCCTCTCCATTGCTGGCATTAGCAACATAGATGTCTTAGCCGCACTCGCCGTTGCAGTCGGCATCAGTTTCTTGGCGCTTAAAGTGCTTGAGAAGTCACTGGCGGCAAAGAAGTTCTACCTATTCTCAATCTACTGCTTCGCTATAGGTGTTGCAATGCTAGTTTTGAATTCACTGGGCTTTTAACCAGACGGGTTTACCCAAAAGAAACTTGCTTAAGAAAACAGCGAAGTCTGAGTTCTCAGTGTAAATCTTCAAAATCTCTTGGTCCACCAAAACCTTCAACTCAAACTTTACCGCTTCAGAAACGAGTTCAGCTACTCCCGCATTTTTGCCGCCATCAAATAGCTTCTCTTTGAAAAGTGCTTCTGCGTTGCTGAATTTGCGGGGCACCTCAACCACCCAGCGTCCCTCTTCCACGTATGGACCAGCAATAACCTTTTGATCGCCAAGATATTTGGATAAAAAGTTTTCGCATTCCTCCGCCCGCTCAAGCTGTGGCCCCAAGTGCTTTTTGACGCTGGGGATAACATTCTGTTCCAACTCGAAAACAAATACGCTTAGCGAGGTTTCGTTGCTCCAAACTGCATCCCTTAACACTTTAAAGTCGTTTGTTTCAAGCAGCCGACAAAGTGCTCGTTTGGTGCGGTAAAGCTGCCCCCATAACACGTCTGGCACTGCGGTTATCTCGCCGACTACCAAGTACAGGTGAGCGTTGTCTGATATGTGGCTTTCAACTATATTTGGCGGCAGTGCATGCGTTTTAGGCGGATAGAAGAAGTCTTCACTTGGCTGTTTTTGGTATGCTCTGGCTGCGGCTACGAATTCGTATAGCTTCTGTGTCTGAACCGCTGAGGCAACGTTTCTGCCCTTATCCACAGGGTCAACGATGACTAGCGGTTCAGGGAAAAGTAGCCCCGCTTCCCTCTTTCGCTCTGCATAGATGCCGTTGAAGTCGATAACTATACGTTGATTGTACGCTGCGAATGCTTCTATAACCTTGCTAAACGAGCCGTATTTCAAAACAAGTAGCTCGCACAAGTACCCGCTGAAGCCACCGACTTTAATTTCTGCGCCATAAACGTCGATGCCCTGCATGAACCGCTTAAGCAGCCTTACTTCGCCCTGAAGTGGCTCGGTTAGGCGAGTTTTGATGTAGTCGGTGTGGTAGGGCGTGCGGTCAGTTGCACTATGCCACTCGCCAACTTTTGTATCGTAGCATGGTACAATATCCACGCGGTAGCCGTCAACGAAGATTTCAAGGTATGGATGCTCTGCGAAGCGCTCGATTTGCTCTGCGTTACCTGCGACTTTTTTGGCGATCCTTAAACCAACTTCTCCTAAGCTTTTACGGGGAATAGAAGTTGGCAACCGCATGAAAACATCGATGTCAGGGTTCTCGCTTAGCCATGTGCCTTTGGCGACGGAGCCCTCAACCCGCACCTTCGCCTCGACGCCTTCGCTTCTGCATGCCTCTGCGATTTGCGTTTCGATTCTGCGGCTTAATGCATCAACCCTGCGCTGTTCCTCTATGCTGGGCGTGATTCTTTCCTGAATCCGCTGGATTAATGCATCAGCGTTCATCTCAAAACCTTAAGGACAATATTCTTTGATGGTTGTGTATGATGGTCCTTTTGGCGAGAGAATACTTTTCTTTAGTTTGAGGCAGTCGGCTCTGATGTTGCCGAAGTCATAGTTCTCTTGGCGTTGCACTAGGTCTACGAGGCGTTGTTTGTTTGCGCCTGAGCGGACTCGTGCGATTGTGAGGTGGGGTGTGAATCCGTCAGGTTCTGGTGCGAATCCTAACTCGTGAATTTGGGGTTCAAGTTGCTCAAAGATGCTTTTGAGCTGCTGTGCCCCATCGGTGATGCCCGCCCAGACCACACGGGGGTAATTGACGGTTGGGAAGACTCCTAAACCGCTAAGTTGAACGTTAAATGGTGTATACTTTATGTTTTTCATGGCTCCATAGATTTTCTCAACCATATCAGGGTTGATCTCGCCTAGGAAGCGCACGGTGATGTGGATGTTTTTTGGCTCGACGAGTTTCACGTCAGCGTTGGTCTGCATAATCATTTTCTGCGCCGTGGCAATCCTGTTAAACACGCTATCATTGGCAATATCGAAAGCTATGAAGCTTCTAATTTTCTCAGACATACTGCATTCTTCAGATACCTAAAAAACAAAACCTTACATAAATGCTTTTATAACAACAATTTGGCGATATCAGATTTGACTCCGTAACTTGTAGGTTTCTCATGTTGGATGGCGTGGATTTCTTGAGAGTGGATTTTTTAGTTACCTTTAATGTTTCAGGTAGATATTTTTTAAGACAGATTGTTTGACTGCTGCTTTTGGGGGGGCATGTGGTTTTTTGTTTCTGCAGCGGCTGCGGCGAGTGCTGTTATTTATTACTATAGGCTTAGAAAATGTGTTTCATTTGCACTGTGCACAAATTGTTTTATCTAAACAAAGCCACTGTTTCTGTAATGGTGCTAAATCAGATTTCAGACAACGCTAAAACCCTCCTTCGCAGGAAAACTCAAAGATGAACCTCTACGCGCTACTATCTCTATTCGCAACCGCAATCTCCATAGCCCTAGGCTTAAACGTTTTTCTCCTAAACAAAACCGAAAAACTAAACAGGCTTTTTATGCTTGCAATGCTCTTCAACGCCTACTGGGCCTTCTGCCTGTTTATGATGTCGCAATCCACCACCCTTGACGGCGCCGTTTTCTGGCAATCCGTTCTCTGCCTCTGGCCATTCCTCATGTCATTTGTGCTGCACTTCACACTTGTCTACACAGAAAGCAGCGTACTACAAAACAAATTCATCTACATAGCGCTATATTTTCCTGCGCTGTTCTTTTCTCTGACTGACTTGGCTACCTCAAATGTGATTAGCACAACGCCAATCCTGAAATACTGGGGCTACCAAAACACATTGCCCACCGATTCACTGCTGTGCTGGCTGGATAATCTTTGGGCGTGCTCCTTTGCGGTTCTATCGATGGTTCTATTCATCCAGTACTACAATCGCTTAGCTGACAAAACTAAGAAGCAGCAAGCAAAAATCGTCACAGTCGCATTCTCTGTCCCAATAATTCTGTCGTTAATCACCGATTCAGTGTTCCCCTTTACGGGAATAGATTTCCCAGGTTTAGGCGCGATATTCTTCAGTGTCACCACGTTTTTTGTTGCTTATGCAATGCTGAAATATGATTTGTTCAGTTTTAGACCTGAAATAGCTGCGGAAAACGTTTTCTCCACAATGTCCGAGGCTGTTGTCTTAGTTATGCTTGACGGAAAAATCATGAAGGTTAATCAGGCTTTTATTGATTTGACAGGATACAGCGAAGAGGAAATTGTCGGAAAATCAGTACATCAACTTATGATTATCGCCGACGTCTTAAACCATGAGAATGCCCCTGTGAAAATTAATGAAAACCTTCGGGACATACGAGAAATAAAGAATTATGAATTGTCTTTCCGCACTAAAACCGGTGAAAGACGCATAGGCACGGTATCTTATTCTGTTGTGTGCGATAAGGGCGGTCACGATGTGGGCGCTGCATTTGTTTTGCATGATATAACGAAGCGTAAAGAGATGGAGCAGAAGCTGCTTAAGGCTGAGAGGTTTGCATCCATTGGCGAGTTAGCAGGCATGATTGGACATGATCTGCGTAATCCACTCTCAGGGATTCGCGGCGCCACGTTTTATCTGCAGCGTAAACTTCACCGCAAACTGGACACTGAAGAATTACTGATGTTCGAGAGCATCGATAAAAGCATAGAATATTCAAACAAAATCATAAACGACCTACTGGATTATGCAAACTACTATTCCGGCGAGGTGAAACTGCAGCTAACCGAAGTTACGCCAAAAGGGCTGGTTAAAGCTTCGCTGGCGCTTTCGGTGCAGCCCCAAGAGGTCACGGTTGTTGACGAGACGGAGCAGACACCTCAGTTTATGGCGGATGACGTGAAAATCTGCCGAAGCTTCATCAACATCCTCAAAAACGCTTTTGACGCTATGCCCAACGGTGGAGAAATACATATCCACAGCCGAGTCGAGAGCGAACAGGTTGTTTTCACGTTTAGCGATACAGGCTGCGGCATGTCAGAGGAAACAATCGAGAAGCTCTGGACACCACTCTTCACAACAAAAGCCAAAGGCATGGGATTCGGAATGGTAATCTGCAAACGCAACATCGAAGCACACGGCGGAAAAATCAAACTCGAAAGCCAACTTGGCAAAGGCACAACCATAACAGTAGAACTGCCAACAAACCTGAAAACGTAAGCCGCAAGTAAGTGTGGCTACTGGCGATTTATTCTTCTCATATTGATGTAAATGCTTTTTAGTGTAGCTGTTCTGCTATAGAACCAAAAAAAGGGTTGAGAGTGTGGTAGCTGGGAAACTTGTTGTGGGCTTGGGTGGTATGCCTGGAGCGGGAAAATCTATCGTTGTCGAGACAGCAAAAGAGTTAGGTTACGACATCGTTGCGATGGGCGATGTAGTCCGAGAGCAAACAAGACTGCGAGGTTTGGAGCCGACGCCGCAGAACGTAGGGAAAGTTATGCTTGAACTCCGAGCTCAAGAAGGCAACTATGTCATAGCCAAAAAATGCATTCCTAAAATCGAGCAGCAACCCAGCAACCGAGTCCTCATAGACGGACTGCGCAGCATGTTCGAAGCAGACATCTTCAAAGAACACTTCCCCACATTCACGCTCGTCTCTGTGCATGCCTCGCCCGAAATTCGCTTTGAACGCCTAAAGCTGCGGGGCAGAAGTGACGACCCCAAAGACTACACAGTTTTCCACGAGCGCGACAATCGCGAGTTGAGTGTGGGTTTGGGAAATGTTATAGCGATGTCTGAGCAGATACTAGTTAACGATAGCAGCATTGAGGGCTTCAAGCTTTTGGTGCGCCAAGGTTTTGGTAGGATTGAGGAGAAATGGTTGAAGTAACCGTTTATGTGGAGACAGACGTTAACCCCACTGAGTCAGAGGAGAAAGTCCGCGCCGCAGTAAACAACGTCTTAGGCAACGCAGCAATAACCGTGAAACCTGCTGCAAAAGGCAACCTGCTTGTTGCTCAAGCATCGGGGCAGGACGCGCTGATTAAACTCCGCAACATGCTACGCAACGACCGCGTCCGCGACGCCGCACGTCGCTTCCTTTTCAAAGCCGCCCGAGGCAACAAAATCATCTTCTACCTAAACAAGCAAGTCGCCTACGCAGGACACGTTTCCTTCTCCGAGGCAACAGCCGAGTCGCCTCTTGGACCTATCAAATTCACGATTGAAACTGATAACGCTGAGCAGCTCATCGGCTGGCTAGCAGAGAAAACAGAAAAAAGTTAACCTGAAGGCTAGATGCGTTGGCTGAGCGGGCACAGATAACCAAAAACGGAGCGATTCTTTTAGGTGACCATGTCGCCTGCGACGCATTCGACAAGCGCCCAATTCGCATCGTCACACATGCTCACGCTGATCACCTCTACGGCTTGCGTAAGAGCGTGAAGTGCTGCGAAAAAGTTTTGATGACCAAAGCCACGCGCGACTTAGCGGAGACGCTAGATGAAAAACTGGACTTGCATCAGACCTCAGTTCGAACCTTAGAGTACGGTAAATCCTTCAAGTATGGCGACGAAAAAATCACGCTGCTCAAAGCCGACCACATCTTGGGCGCCTGCCAAGTGCTCGTGGAAGATGCAGGTGGAATCCGCATCGCTTGGTCAGGGGATTTTCGTAACGAAGGCACAGAGGCAGTTGACTGTGATGTGTTAGTTGTGGAAGCGACTTATGGCACTCCATCTTGCCGCCGCAACTTCGACGTGGACGTGCGGCAGCTGCTTGTGGATATGGTTGAGAAGCGGCTCCGCGGCGGGGCTGTTTACGTTTTCGGTTATCAAGGCAAACTCCAAGAAGTGATGAAGCTGCTTCGTGACGCCGACGTTCAAGTGCCCTTCGTCATGCCCGAGCACGTTTACGAGGTAACGAAAGTTTGCGAAAAGCATGGCATGCGGCTCGGTCCAGTCTCGCTTTCCACCGACAAAGAAGGCCACCAACTTCTCGAGCAAAACCTGCCCTGCGTCGCATTCTACCACATGAACCAACGCCAACACGTCGGCCTACACAACGCTCGTATTTGCGTGAGTGGGTGGGAATTCCAGAAACCCTGCAGACAAATCGGCGATCGCGAGCACCTCATCGCACTCAGCGACCACAGCGACTTCGACGGTTTAATCGAATACGTCAAACGCACCCACGCAAAACAAGTCATCACCGACAACTTCCGCAGCAACGGCGACGCATTGGCAAAGGAGCTGTGCAGACGCCTCGGTGTCCATGCTGTTGCTATGCCGCAGAGCGCAGGGCAAACTACGCTTTAAGCTGCATCGGTGGTTAAAGTTTAAAAGCGCAAAATCAAACAATCAACAGGAAAAGTGAACTCGTATGGCTAAGTCATCAGTTATTTCAGGCTTCTACAAACTCTCACCCAAAGAGCGACTCGCAATCGTTGCGGACTTTGCAGGTTTAACCAAAGAAGAGACGGAGCTTCTTCAGCAATCCTGCTCTCTACCCCTTGACGTCGCGGATCACATGGTGGAGAACTTAATTGGCGTCTTCACTGAGCCGATGGGTGTCGCAGTTAATTTTCTGATTAACGGCAAAGACTACTTGATTCCGATGGCGACTGAGGAGCCCAGTGTTATCGCAGCCGCAAGCTACGCCGCGAAAATGGTTCGGGACGGCGGAGGTTTCAAAACCAGCAGCACCTCGCCGGTGATGATTGGGCAAATCCAAGTCGTCAAATTAGACGACGCCGAGAAAGCACAGAAAGAAGTGCTAGCCGCGAAAGCGGAGATTCTTAAAAAAGCTAACGAGCAGGACCCAATCCTCAACCAGTTCGGCGGAGGAGCAAAAGACCTTGACGCCCGCGTCATCGACACCACAATGGGCAAAATGATTATCGTTCACCTCTACGTCGACTGCCGCGACGCAATGGGTGCCAACGCAGTGAACACGATGTGCGAAGCAGTCGCGCCGATGGTTGAGCAAATCACAGGCGGACACGTTTATCTCAGAATAATTTCTAACCTCGCCGTTAAGCGTCTCGCAAAAGCAACTTGCGTTGTGCCGAAGGAGGCGGTGGGCGGAGAAGCAGTAGTCGACGGCATCGCATACGCCTCCGCTTTCGCAGCAGCCGACCCTTACCGCGCAGCCACACACAACAAGGGCGCAATGAACGGCATAATCGCAGTCGTCCTCGCCACAGGCAACGATCACCGCGCAATCGAAGCAGGCGGACACGCATACGCAGCACTCAACGGCGCCTACACAACCTTCTCGAAGTGGACCAAAAATGCTAACGGCGACTTGGAAGGCACAATCGAATTGCCAATGGCAGTAGGCTTAATCGGTGGCGCAGTAAAGACCCACCCAATCGCGCGCATCGCAATGAAAATCCTAAACGTGAAATCAGCTAACGAGTTTGCGGAAGTCTTAGCCGCAGTTGGCTTAGCGCAGAACCTCGGCGCACTCCGCGCACTTTCAAGCGAGGGCATTCAACGCGGGCACATGTCGTTGCATGCGAGAAACATCGCAGTCACCGCTGGCGCTAAGGGCGAGCAGATTGAGGCGGTGGCGGCGCAGATGGTTAAGGAGCGCAAGGTTCGCGTTGACCGCGCAAAAGAAATTTTAGAAGAGCTAAACAAAAAACAGTAGGCGATTCTACTATCCAATTTGTAGCAGGCGACAAAAAGCCTCTGGACAATAACCGTAGCGGACGCTTGGTCCAGCAGAAAACGGCGACAAAACAAAAGAAAAAATGACGGGATAAGCAAGTTTTCTTCAGGACTTGCCTTTTTCTTTTTGCTTATCTTTAAGCGCTAACACATTGTTCGCGCGAACTACATTTTGATCAAGCGCAATTTCATCAATATGACGCTTAACAAGAAAGTACAGTCTATTCAGACAGCCCATAACGTATTCAACCATCAGCATTAATTATATAAAAAAAGAAAAAGGGAGGTACATTTGTTCTATTTCTTAGGTTGCTCCTTTGAAGGTTGCGATGCATCCAGCCCAAGCAGGCCAACCGAAAGTTGTTGTAGAAACATTAGCGGATCCTACTTGGTTTGCGAACTTTTCACAGAACCCCACTTCTATGCTATTATAAAGCTCGCCACCTATCATTTTAAAGCTGTTTGTTGGGGTGCTCGATAAACCGTACGATCCGCTTGTTCCACATAAGGCACCTATCCATAATTCATTTGCCTGTGACGTTGGGCTGGTTGTTCCTGAATTGACAGTATTACTATGGCTATTGGCAGAGGCTACTTTGTCTAATGGTGAAGAAGCAAGCCCTTCATACTCAGCGACATGACAAACATGATAGTAACTTGAACCAGTAGCATACAGAGTCAGTGTTTGAGACGCGTTAGTTCCCATGGTACCAATCCATATTTCTGATTCTGCTACTCCGTTGTCGCTTGCAGCCATGTATGCTTGGGTCCAAGTTACTCCTGATTGAGATATGTATGAAGTTGCAACCCCGCTGGGAGAGCAGTTTCCGACAACTGCGATTAATTTATTTCCTGATGTCGGTTGAGACGGTAAAGTGACACTATACGTTGAAGAATAACTTACTTGGTTAGATGCGAATTGTCTTCTCGAAATTATGGGTATTGGCAATAGTTTAAAGTTATCGAATGTACCATTTCCGATTTGGTTTGAGCTCGTATATGCATAAATATAGCACTGATTTGACGGTAGTGCATATGATTCAGTGTATCGTAATTGATTGTTTTCATAGAATGCTATTATGCCATTGCAAATCCTGATTTTTAGCTGACCTACCGAAGAAGCCCAAGTTGCATTAAATTTAGTGGTAACGGACCCGCCGCCAATACGTGATTGCACAGTTACATATGAGCCATTATTATTCTTCATGATTCTATACCAGTTATTTAGACCACATGGGTCAGTATTTGTTGTTCCAGAATCGCAGCTTACCAAAAGATCCATTTCCATTAGACCATTCAATGCCGTAACGTCGATTGATGCTTCGAAGCCTTGCCCAGTAGAACCGTAAAGCTGTTGAGTATCATACATGTATTTTGTTTTATAGCCGGCTTGAGACCAACTGCCGCCACTTGTTATTTCTACGCGCAATTGGTTACCTGTTTCGTTAACAGATGCGTTGCCAGCTTGTAGTGTATCCCAGATTGAACCATTGGTACTGTTATCGTTGAAATCGTCCTGAATTATGTTCTTGACTTTATAGAAACGGTAGATGTCAATGCAGCCTATACCGCCTACACCTTGATCGATTAGGTTAATGTTCACTGTCCCATTATTGCATAGGTCAACGGTATTGGTTGCATTCGGTCGATCATCGTAAAATACCGAACTTGTAAGGTCGACAGTTGGAAACTGGGAGCTACCTGCATGGTAATAATCAGCGATAACATGACCGTTTAATTTGACAGAGTAATGAAGATCAGGGTTACTATCGTTGTCGCGAGTGACATTATTAAAATTAAACATACATTTGTATGGACCAATGTAGTTTCCAATGCTGCTAGAGGGTTGTGTGAATATCCAGCGTTTATACTGCCCTGGAGCAATAGAAATTGGTGATTCTGCGCCTTCATTCCAGTGAGTACAACTCATTCGCTCGCCTATACTATCAAAATTACAAGGGTAATCTTGGCGGGTATAATCAATTGTTCCATTTGGAGTAACATCTGGCGGGTCAATATAGCCTGTTTCGTCTCTAAGTCCCCATATTGCGTATGCTCTGATGATGTTGAAGTTTCTAATTTCGACGGGTATAGGCGAATAATTTACAAATGTAACCGAGTTTTGACCGCCATGATTATAAACGCCTGTGTTAATCAGGTCAAAGGATTCAACTATGTTGTGGCCTGCAACGCTGCTGTGAACTATTGAGCCAAAATAGTTTAAGCTACCATTTACATATCGTCCGATAGTAACGGGGGCGGCAGTATTAGAAGCGGTCACAATTTCATAATTAACTAAGCAAACGTGCGTTCCACCACCTTGCGCGCTATCGTACATCCTTGGCATGGTATCGGTAAAACTCCAAGTATGAAATGAAGAGTTTCCGCCACTTACGGCTAAAGTAACGTCATCTGAAAACCAAACAGTAGTCCCTTTTCCGCCGTTATTTGAGCCCCCAATTCCACAATTGCAGTCTGGATCCATAATCATATTTTTCTACTCCTTAAAATTTTAGTTACATAACACGAATTTTTTTCCTGATGTTTAGCTGAAGTTTTTTTGTTAGACATTTTTTTCACCTAATTTTCTGATAGAAATGCCGAGGAAACTACTTTTTAGCTAGCGGAATATTTCTTAAAACATCTTTTTTGGACCGATCGAATAAATTCAGGTTACTAGCAATGTGCTTTTTTTGTCTCAAGTGCGCAAAATTCTAGATTTCGCCAAGTTTTGCCTATAGCGAAGGATTATCAAAACACCAATCACTATAGCTATAATTATTAACCCAATATAGAAAACGTACAGTGCGTTGGGTGGCAGGTTTCCGTTAGTTGTTAATTTGGTACCCAGAGCAATGAGAAAGTTTTCTTCTGAACCCATGTAAACTCGGCCGTTTGCTATCGCAGGGGAACAACGCATATGTTGCACTTTCCCCATCTGATAACTCCAAAGTTTAACGCCCGTAGAAGCATTCAGACAATACAAGTAGCCATCATCTGAGCCAACATAAACCGCCCCGTCGGCAATAGCGGGTGAAGATTGAACACCATAACCAGGATCGCTGTTCTGTGTTTGGTAACTCCATATCTTTTCGCCGTTAGTAGCGTTTAGGGCATATACGTTTCCGTCTCCAGAACCTACATAAACAAAACCCTTTGCAACCGCTGGCGAAGATTGATAAACATCTGAAACCACCATCGTATAATTCCAAAGAAGTTTTCCAGAGCCAGCATCCAAACACACAAAAAGCCCCCAGTCAGCTTTGTAATAGACTCTTCCCTCATCAACTGCAGGCGACGACGAAATATAATTGGGTATCATATTTTCCCATAATTTAGAGCCCGTGTAGGCATTCACCGCGATTATACTATTTCCCGTTCCAAAATAAATAGTGCCATTTGAGATTGCTGGCGAAGGTGACCAGCATGCGTAAGTGCTATTCCATATTAAAGAGCCAGTTGAGGCATTAAGACAAACCAATCCTTGCACTGATCCTTGCTTACCCAACGTATAATAGTAGCCATCAGCAACAGCGACAGTGGGTCCCCCAATGATACCACCGCCAATCGTGACATTCCACAGCAGGGCACCATTAGAAGCATTGAAAGCTGTACCCTCCGTGTAGACAACGCCATTATTTACAGCTGGCGCAACATATCCCTGATATAACTGTTCCCAAATTTCCTTTCCTGTAGTAGCATTGAAGGCATACAAACTGTAACCGCTCATATAGACAATACCATCAACTATGACTGGGGAAGTCAAAAAGTCTTCACCAGGGCCGGTACTCCAAACTTCTCGTGGTACTGTAAGGGGTGCAGAGCTGTTAGTCAGACCGGTATGCGCGGGGTCGTTATGATACATTGGCCAGTCGTCGTTTGAGGTATCAGTAGATGCTTGTGTAGTAAGGGCTGTTGTTTCAACATAGCAACAGGTTAATAGTGTTAGTATGATTAGTGTTGTTGCTATTTTTCTGTTATCCGTATGGTTTCGCCAGACGGAATATTTGCGGGTTTACATATATAATTTACCCATTTTTACAACACAAAGGCATTAGATCCAAAAAAGGAAGCGGCTTTTATGGGTCTCCGTATTCTGGGTTGGGTATGTTTGTTCCGCATTTTTGGCATTTGTAGCTGCGTATTTTGCGTTTTCGGCAGTCCTCGCATCGGCTTTGGATTACTGAGGTGCCGCATTGTGGGCATTGCAAGTCGAGTACTTTCATGTCAGCTTTCACCTCCAGCGTTGGCGGGCGTTGTGATTGTGAGGTGCCAGGAACATGGAGTTGAAGTATCAGAGCCTGTGCCAGATAAAAGTCGGGAGAACCAGTTTGGCACTTCAAAGGCCTCAAAAATTATTTTGTATGTTGTGCCTTTCTTTTTTGGGGTTGATGCTTTTTGTGGCTCCAAGTTCACCGGGCTTATCCCTCACTGGGGAATTGGCGGATTTGCTGTTAAGGGAGGCGGTGTGTTTCGGAAACACCGTTGCCCAAAAAATTTTGCGTTTAGTTGGGAAGTTGGGGGTTGTTTTCTTGTTCTAGTGTTTTTAGGACTTTTAGGAGTGTTTGGGTTTTGGGGTTTTCTTTGTTTAGGCGGATCACTCGGACTTTGCCGTGGCGGACTTTTATTCGGTATTCGTCGATGATGAGTTCTTCTTTGCCGAGGATTTGGAGGTTGCGGTTGAGTTCGTTGTAGGTGCTGCCTACTGTGCTGACTAGTCGCATGATTTGGAGTTCGCGGTTTTCAGCGAGGGTTTTTAGGATGTTTTGTCGGATGGAGGAGGCGAGGATTTTTCGGAGTTCCAAAGACTGCACCTAAGGAAGGAGAGAGCGCAGTTTAGATTTTAATTTTTTTAGCGTTAAATAGGCTGTTTTGTATATGCCGTTTTTTATCGTGTATTTTGTTTGTAAAGATTGCTGACGCTGTTAGGTGTGTGTTGGGTGAGACGCAGTAGTGTGCCAGATTTTTCTGCTATTCAATGTGACTTTCGAAGCAACCTTCAGCATGTCGCCACACCCACATCCAGAGTGATTCAACATGGCGCTATGTTGTTCTTGTGACAGAATTCTTTCACGCCACACCGAATCAGAAGCTGAAGCCTATTGTTTCCGCAAAAAGCAATCTGGCTCGCAGCCATTCTTGTGGTGTGCCGTAACCTGCCACACCCACATAAAGAGCGCAAGCAGAAGAAAACAAAAAAGGAAAGAAAAATTTTTGAAAAGAGTTGGATGCTTATTCGAGGATGATTCTTGCGTCGACTGTTTTTGCGCCTTTTGGATACGCCATAACTGGGTTGAGGTCTAGCTCTTTTATTTCTGGGTGTTCCAGAATCAGCTTCGACACGTTGCAGAGGATTTCTGTGAGTGCGTCGATGTCTGCGGGTTTGGCGCCTCTGTAGCCGTTGAGCAGCGGGTAGGCTTTGAGTTGAGTGATCATTTCTTTTGCGTCTTCCTTGGTGAGTGGGGCAACACGGAAATTCACGTCTTTTAGCAGCTCCACGAAAATTCCGCCGAGCCCAAACATCACGGTTTGTCCGAACTGAGGATCCTTGACTGCACCAACGATTACTTCAGTGCCCTGCGGCGCCATCTCCTGAACAATTACGCCAACAATTTTCGCATCTGCCTTGTACTTCTTAGCGTTCTCAATAATTGTCTTGTAAGCAGCTTCAACTTCAGCTGCAGTTTTAAGGTTAACTTTGACTCCTCCAGCATCAGACTTATGAATGATATCAGGAGAGACAATTTTCAGAACGATGGGATAACCAATTTTCTCCGCCTGCACAACGGCTTCCTTCTCATCTGTCGCCACACTAAACGTGTTCACAGTTATGCCGTACTCTGCACAGACAGTCTTAGCTTCAGGTTCAAGAAGAGCTTTTCTACCTTCAGATTTAGCTCGGTTAACGATTTTTGCAGTTTGATTCAAACTCGATTCTTCCGTTACCATGTTTCCAAATAGCAAATAATACAGGGGTTTAAAAATCGTTTCCTTGTCACAGACCAATTTGCTCGTTGCGTTTCGTAATGTAGATATGTAGTACATATTTACACTACAGTATATGGAGACATAATACTTAATAGAGTACTTTTGCTAACCCAACTACAAATGTCCCAACCAGAACAGAAGCAGCATTCTAGAGGCAAAAAACTAACAGAAAAATTAAACAATTTAGACCAAAAAATAAAGCAGAGCATATCAAACACAAAAACTCGCCTCAGCGGAACCAAACTACGAATAAAAACCGCTACTGCAAACTTTTTAACTAAAATAAAAAGTATCAAAATGCCAAAAATCAATATCCAACTTAAATCAAAAAAAGCCGAAGAACCTGAAGCGCCACTAACACAAAGAGCACTACCCAAAGGAGTAAAAATCATCGACAAATACCCCCTCTACGAGCCATTCAGTCAAGTGGCCATAGTTCAAGACTCGAAAACTGGCGAACACAAATACATCCTCGACGAACTGCAACTCGACCCCTTAGAGGCAGGCGTTTATAAGCGCATTCTCGAAATTTTGCTAGCCGAAATAGTTTCGCCCAAAGAAGAAGTTGCTGACCCACGAAAGTTCTTTGCCATGGAAGCAAGAAAAATCGTGGAAAAATACCGAATTAGCCTCGGCTGGTTGCCCGACGTTTCATGGTACAAGATTCTCTATCATGCAGAACGCGATTTGGTCGGCTTTGGAAAAATCGACTCTTTGATGCGTGATCCTAACATAGAAGACATTTCCTGTGACGGTGTTAACAAGCCCGTTTACATATGGCACCGCACTTTCGAATCCATCGAGACTAACCTGCAGTTCGAAAGTGACGAAGACCTCGACAACCTCGTCGTGAAGCTAGTACACATGGCCGGTAAACACGTCAGTAGTGCCTTCCCAATTGTGGATGCTTCGCTCCCTGGCAAACACCGTCTCGCGGTTGCGTACCGAAGAGAAATCACGCCCTTCGGCACAGCCTTCACAATTAGAAAGTTCCGCGAAGACCCATACTCAATTATCGATCTCATTAATATCGGAACCTTCACCGAAGAAATGGCGGCTTACCTCTGGATATGTCTTGAGAACCGCGCCTCAGTGATGGTTTTAGGTGGTACAGCAGCAGGCAAAACCACCGCACTCAACGCTTTAGCCTGCCTGATTAAGCCCGGCAGCAAAATCATGACTATCGAGGAAACCGCTGAACTTAACCTTAGCCACGAAAACTGGGTTTCACTAATCGCCCGTCAAAGCTACGGCTTAGGCGGTAGTAGCGTCGGTGAAGTTGCTCTCTTCGACTTGGTTAAAACTTGTATGAGACACCGTCCAGACCTTATGATTGTAGGTGAAGTCAGAGGTCAAGAAGCTTATGTGCTGTTTCAGGCTTTGGCGACTGGACACGGTGGCATGTGTACTATGCACGCCGAAAATGTACAGTCTGCTGTTAGGCGTTTAACTCAGAAGCCAATGGACATTTCACCGGCTTATATTCCACTGATGAACATCGTTATGTCTGTTCAGCGAGTTCACTTAGTTAAGAACGGCGAGAAACGCGCATATCGTCGTGTTCTTTCAGTCAACGAAATTGTGGAGTACGAGAAATACGTTAATCCTTTCAAGTGGGATCCAATCAAAGACGAGCAAACCGTAGACTTGGAATCAAGCTTCCTACTAACGAACATTTCCGAACGCATAGGTTTAACCCGCGAGCAACTCGTACAAGAGCTGGAGCGACGGGCCGAAATTCTGCGTTGGATGCGCAAGAACAACATTAGAAGCTACAAGGAAGTAGCCACTATAATCGCCGAGTACTACGCTAGACCCAAAGATATCCTGGAAAAAGTTGAAGCTGACCAGGAGGTTAAGGCGGTTGCCGCTTCTAGATAAGTATGAGGCGTTGTCATTCCGCCTTTTTGGGCGAATGGCGCCTTACGTTTTAACCAAAGTTTTCCCCTCGGTTAAGAATTCTCTGGAACGTGGGCGGGTTAGAATTTACCCTGAAACCTACATTTCCATGATGTTCTTTACAGCGGTGTTGTCGGTGCCATTTTCCGTATTCTCAGTGTATCTTGCGCTCACACTTGGCGTTATGCCGCTTCTAATATTGGCTTTTATGCCCTTGCTCATAATCGGGGGTTTCTTAGCTGTACCACTAAACAACGCCAGCGACCGCTCTACAGGCTTAGAACGCGAATTACCTTTCGCCGCAGCATACATCAGCGTTATGTCCAGCGGAGGCATCGCCCCGTATAGTAGTTTCAAGCGATTAACAGAAGTTAACCTGATGCCCGCTATGAGTAAAGAGGCACGCGATATAGTAAAAGACGTTGAAGTTTTCGGCACCGACCCCTTAACTGCTTTGGAGGCGGCCGCAAAGAAGAACCCTCTGGATCTCTTTAGAGATTTCCTTGGTGGCTATTCCTCTACAATTATTATCGGCGGTGACATTAGTCACTTTCTTGAACGCAAAGCCGAGGATATATTCAAAGCCCGTGCCCTACGCGTTAAAGCCGCCGCTGAACGCTTAGGTATGTTGCTGGAGACCTTCATCATTGTAGAAGTTATGATGTCTTTGTGCTTCTACATACTCTTCGGCGTGGATAACCTCCAAAAGACCGATGCCGGTACAAGTCTTGCAAGCTACTCGGGCATTTTAATGTACACATTCATTTTCACGCCTATGCTCTCGATCATGTTCATTTATTTGGCGCATAGCATGCAGACTAAAACCCCAATGACAGATATGCGCCCCTACAAAGTCTACGTTGTCAGCTGTGTAGGCGCGGTATTCCTCTTCCTGTTACTCACTAACTTTATGGGTGCAACTCAATTACCTGTTTTCACACAGCTTCAGGCGATAGGGCTAGATTTACCGATAGCCTTGGCGATTTCACTGTTTGTTTCTGCTGCGCCCGCGGCGTTAGTTCATATGCGCAGTTCTAAAATACGCAACAGCATGGAACAGGGTGTGGCAAGTTTTCTACGTGACTTAACCGAAGTCCGTAAAACTGGCTTATCACCAGAGAAATGTATCGAAAACCTGTCAACGCGCGATTATGGTACATTCACTAAGGAATTACGAAAAATCAGCTCAGACATTTCGTGGGGTATTCCAATCAAGAAAGTCATGACTGACTTTTTGCATCGCACGAAAAGCTGGATGGTGCAGGTTGTTATGTTCCTGCTCGTTGAAACCATTGATGTTGGCGGAGGCACAATCGCCATGATTGACTCACTGGCGCGCTTCAACAATTTAACGCAGGAAGTCGAGAAAGAGAAGAAGATGAGTGTCCGCCCATACGTCATGATGCCCTATTTAGCATCAATTCTGCTGGTTGCAACCACAGTTATGATGATGGGGTTAACAACAGGCATCACAGCGCCAGGCCAAGCAGCAGCGGAACCCAACACTTTGATGGCAACCATCTTCATCACGTCGGTTATCTTCCACAGTTACCTCATCGGTATCGTGGCTGGAAAAATCAGCGACGACTCTATAGCTTCAGGACTCAAACACGCAGCTATACTGGTAATCATCTCGGTTGCATGCGCCAAAATCGTTCCGCTATTCGTCAAGTTAACATAGGAGGCTACTAAAACGCAGTTTTCCCCCAGAAAATTCCTAAGAAACAACAAAGGTGTCACACCTGCGTTTTCCACTATGATTCTAACGGCAAGCGTTGTAGTGATGGTTTTGGTTGCTATGACCTATGCTAGCGGCATTTTGAATCTGAAAATTGCCGAGAACGAATTTAGTGGTAACAAGCAGTTCATGTCAACAACTGGGCAGCAACTAGACGACATCGCTTGGACCATTGGTCGTACACAGACAATCACTTACACTAGCAAGTTTGGCACTTTAAAGTATGAACCCGATGTATTGTCTTACACTGTAGCCATACATACACCGGCAGGGTGGACTACTAACTCCTACACCACCGGTATAGTGCTATATAACATGCCTATAAGCTCTTACGAGATGGGCGGAAACTACTTTGAACGCGTGCCGCAGACAGCAAATAGCTCAATTGTGCAGTATGGTTCATCCGCACCTGTCAGCCAAGTGTTCTGTGAAGAAAAATTGTCCATGAGCGATGGCAACTACGTTAGAATAGCCTTGGTTCCTACAGTTAGGGTTCTTAGTTCCTCAGTTACGGGTAACTACCTGAAATTCTACTTACCCATAATGCATAACGGTACCATTGCCTACCTGTCTCAAACGTTAACTTTGACGGGTGAGGGTATTGTAAAAACCAAATTGAACTCCGTTGACAGAGTTGATATAACGGTGAGCTACCCAAAGGCTGATTTGGGCTTTGATAGCTCATTTTTCCGTTTTGCTAGTTCCTCTGTCACTTTGAACAGTGCCTCAACACCTTCTTTGCCCGCTTCTGGCTCTATTGTTGAAGTTTACACTGGTGAAGTGCAGGTTTCGATAGGAGCAGTGTAATGAGGTGAACATGGTTTGGCGCATGTAACCATCGAGTATATGATTATGGTGCCGGTGCTGATTCTGGAGATTTTCCTCTTCCCGTTTGTCGCCACCGTGATTATGGATAACTGGATGGACGCTCAGAGAAATCTTGAGCTACAAGATATCGCGGGAAACATAGGTAGTTCCATCCAGCAGTTGTACTATACCATTAGCCGCGCAGACGACTCTGGTACAATGCAGCTTAACCTCGACATTCCACAGTCTGTTAACCAGTACGCGTACACGGTGACGTTTGGGCAAGCCCCGCAGGTGGATACGTCGTATAAGGTCATGAATGTGACGTTGCAATTTATCTCCGCTGAAGGCTCCAGCTCCAGCCTTGTAACATTAGGCAACGATATCGTCTGGCAAAATAACCTGTCATTTAACAGCACAACACCCAGCCTTAGCTTTGTTGCAACAAAATCAGGCGGCAACGTAGTGTTGACGCTTGGAGGCGCCTAAATGGCGAATGCCACAGTGGACCACATGGTTTCCGTGACGATATTTATAGCGGCGCTTCTCATCTTTATCGCATTTTTTAGCCAGTCCATGCAGACTGCGCTTTCTTATCAGCAACATAACTCGCTTTCCACCAAGACAAGCGACCTACTAGATACTATACTCCTTAACCCGGGGCTGCCTACATCATGGGGGCACTTAGATTCAGCGCCAGTCGGCTTTGGGCTGCAAGACCCTAAATATAGCCAGTACACGCTTAGCTCCTTTTCGCCTCTTAGACTGACATATCCTGATGAGCTACCTGTTTACTACACCGCCAAAAACGCCTACTACAACAATTTGACCGCTGGATTAGGAGGCTATCTTCTAACACCCATTGACGATGGCAACATCAAGAGCCTAAGCTATCAGAGGGCTGCTGAGTTGCTTGGCATAAACGGTACCTATGGGTTCAGGTTAACCCTAACGCCCACAATAGAAGTTGATATCGATAAGATTTCGACCGGTTCGCCGCTTCAGTTCGCACTTAGCGCCACTGGTTCAGGGTTTGTGTTGGCAAATGCTAACGTAACCTACAGCCTAATCGTGGTTGATCAAGACGCAACTCAGTATCCAACATACAGGGTAACAAGCGGAGACTGTTCAACTGACGCTTCGGGTTCATGTATACTGCCATCTTTCTCGGGGATTGATGGGGAAACACGCTCATATGCGTTAATTGTTTATGCGCGTATCTATGGCCTCAAAGGCATGGGTTACTATGTGCATGTGCCCAACAGTTTTACTGAAAGTGTTATACCAATGGTTGATAGTTTCCAGAATCACACTGTACGGCTGGCTCACAGTGACACAGTTGGCACGTCAGTCACTATTCCGTTTTCTGAATTAAGTTACAATGCGTCATTTGCAATGGTTACCGACGAATTCACTCTACGCCAAGTAAACTTGGACCCCACAAACGCCACCGGAAAAATAACCAACGAAAGCAACATCACAAAAACCTTCACAAACATAGAGTTACCTGCTAATGACCCCGGAATCTTGATTGTAACCTACAAGGACACTTCTTCCGGCAAAGTAGGCGTAGAGTTGGTACCTTGGGGATTAGGCTCTATGGCGCTTCCAATTAGCATCGGCGGCAACTCGTCAGGTTACGATTGGGTAACAACTGACATACGCCAAGTTACCATCGGCGGCATCGCTTATCAGGCAAAACTTGACCTCTGGATTCCATCAGGCTATGGAGGAAGCAGCTAAATGATTCGCACAATCGAAGTAATATTCGTCATCATGATTCTCGCCGGTGCATTCGTAGTAACTTCATATTTCGCTGTTTTGCCTTCACCCCGCGAGGTTTCACCCATAAACCTCAGACGTCTCTCATTCACAACCTTGCAGATGCTGGATTCAAACTATGACCTAAGCAAAGCAACGTTTGAAACCGAGAACGACTACGAGTGGGGAAGACTTCAGGTTGCTCTTTCTGCTGCGTTGCCAGCCAACGTTCTCTACAACATGACCGTTTACGATATTAACGACACAGGAACCGCAGGGGTCGAACTCTACACCTATGTAACCTCCATATCAAACGCTGAGAGTTTAGGTGAAACCACCGATGTCTCAGCCTACACTGTAGCCTCATCTAACGTTACGTTTAACGTTACTCCGCAGAAAATCGGTGAAGGCTCCGGTGGAACACTCTACATCCTTAACTGCAGCGACGCAAACGGCTGGTGGATTACCGGCTACACAGCACATAGTTTAGCGCAGGACCTCTATGACCTTCTTTCGCCTTACTTTGTTAAAACCGTGATGGTGCAGAATACCTCACAGTTGGCTACATTATTAAGCGGCACACCTATCGGTGGCGAAACACTCCGCAACGCAGTTATCATTAACACATGCGGAGAGGCAGTGCCAATCCCCACTAGTTACTGCACAACTCCTTACTCTCAGAACAACTACGCCTACTACAGTTACTATCTCGGGCAGAGAGTAAACACGTACAACTGGACATGGGCAAGCATAGTCGGTTACCCCTTCTATTATGTGAGCAACACTGCAGTCTTCACAAATACGCAGAACGGTTGGGGCATTTACGGTATGCAGCAAACTGGCGGTGGAGGATCAATAGCTTTCTTGAGGGGGTTAGATGGACAAACCTACAGCACCAGCGGAACCGCAGTAACAGACAGCGCTACCCGGCAAGGTGCAACACTGAGCCAAACCGCTTTAGACGCATGCAACTATTATGGCATCTATCCGTCACAAACTCAAACAGCTACACGTGCATTGTCAAGTGCGATACAAACAACTTACCATCTATCAATAGGCGTTAACGTTCTAGACCCTATGTCAAACTATTATCCGGGAACTCTCTATACGCATGGTACTTCAACCATTACGGGGTCGTTTTTGGCTTTAGGTCTAACTAGAACACCTGATATCCGACTGACAGCGTTAGGCTTGCTTTCGTATTATCATCCCCGAGTTTACGCCTCAGAATATACGGCTACTAATACCTCGCGGCTTGTGGTTTTGCAACTTGGATTAGCAGGAGACAGCTAAAAAATGAACAGTAAAGGCCAATTCTCAATCATAGCTGCCCTGCTTGTTGCGGTTGTTTTGATAGCCGCTGTTATGACTACTTATTCAGCCATCCGTTACGGCTCCACCGATTCTGGAACCACTGACCAACCTCAGATACTTAGCTCCATAGACGAGACTAATCTTGGATTAAAAGAGCTTTTGGGTTTCACTGTCGGCTATTATGGTTCAGTTCTAAAAGTCACCGGTAACATGTCTTATGCGCAGGATTTAGCCCGAAATTACCTTCAAAGCGGCTTAAATAACATCGGTGATGTGCGACCTGAATGGGGTGCCAGCATAAGCCTCAATAACTTAACGCTGGAAGCAAGTTGGTTTTCTAACCGAAGCTTCAGCGAGGGCTCCATGTACGTGACTTACAATTTGACGGGCAAAGGCATCTACGGAGTAAGCTACAACTCTTCTGCGCGTTTAGACGTACAAGTGATGGAGTCGCCGTCGCAGAATCAATCTCAGATAGTTATCCTCAGGGACGAAGGAGAACCCTTAATCAACCTAGGCAAAAACAACCTCAAATTTTTCCAGTACAACTATGAAACCTCAACTTGGAACCTTACCTCGCCCCTGAACATTGCATCCTACGCAAACGGAACCTACGTTCTGGACCTTCCGCCCAATATCCAAAGTAACGCTTACACAATCGAAGTCTCCGATACACGTGGCTTGATGGTTGAAGCTTCCTCTTTTACCCAATTTACGTCTACACTATCGTGGAATAGCACGGGGTATAGACCTGATTTCAAAGATTTTGCCGATACTACCAACACAATCGTGGGTTTACAGAGCAATTTTGCTGCTCAACAAGCCGCTCCAGACAATGTATATGATACGTTAACGGAGCAGATTTCTGGGCTTGGCGGGTACAACTACTATCCGCAAAGCTATACACTTCAAGGCTCAACTACCCCAACCTCGGGAACCTTGAACTCACTGCAAAGCAATGACGGCGCCTACATGCTGTTTCGCTCGTATCCTACAGCCTTTGGTTCATCAGCAACCTTCGGCTACCAAACACAAGGCGCCACGTCAGTACAATTAAACAATATTAAGGGTTCAAGATTCACGTGCACATCAGGTGGCCAAGCAACCAGCATCACTGCATACCTAAATTCAACAGTCACCTCATTTGGAACCGCCAGCGGAACAAGCAATGGATACACAATGGAGGACACCATCCGTGGGCAATCCGTTACTGCACCATCGACTTCAGTAGTGGCACAGAGCATCACCGCATACATTATTTGTACAACTGCCGCAAAGTATATGCAGGCAGCAATTTATGATGGCTCTAATCATCTTATCGCGACCACAGAGGAAAGACTGATTCCTGTAGGTTCAGGATTACAAACGTTTACTTTTCCATCTCCACCTACGCTAACGGCATATGGCACCTATACTTTGGTGGTGTGTTCGCAGGCAGGTGACGGATCAGCTGATCTTGGGCAAACCAGCGGCAGCGGAGGTCGCTATGCAACTGGAGAAACGTACGGAACCTGGCCTTCAACAGTAAGCTTCTCAAGTCAGAATCGACGTTACAATATTGTTTGTAACTATTTCCCAGACTTCGACGCTCAAGCTGCTATTTATTCTAGCAACGGCAACACGCTTGTTGGCATAACTGAAGAGAAAACTTTGAACTGCGTTAACGGCTGGACAACATTTAACTTTATCACGCAGCCTGTTCTGAGTCCAGCAACAGATTATGTGCTTGTAATTTGGTCTTCAGATACAAGTACAGTTAACGTAGTCAGTGATACAGGAACTGCGGAGAAATTCCAAGGTACAGGCACCTATAATTCTTGGCCATCAGGCGTAAGCGATCAATGGACGCGCCAAACATACAGTATCTACTGCACATATTCGTTGATTACTCAGTGTACGGCTCAAGTTGAGTTCCATGGAACTTCAGATTCTTTGGCTTGGCAACAACTAATATGGTCTGTTGACGCCTCTGTTTCCTCGGGTACTGCAGATCTGACACTCCAACTAAAAGACGCCTCCACTGGGCTATATCCTACAAGCGGCTCTGGCTTCATGGAGCAAGCAACCATCGGCACCTCTGACTCGCTAAACAGTCAAACAATAACTACTAATCCAACAAACTTCCGAGACGGCTCAACAGGTTGGACCCTTCTAGTAACTGCGGTAAGCAGCACAACAGTTCCGTTTGATTTGAGACTAGACTTAGTCCAGTACAATCCTCAGTTTCCAAACTATGCCCTAAACGTTGAGGAACAATTCTTAAACCTAAATGCATCAAACATCCGCCAAGATTTGTGCATAAAAACAGGCACTATGGGAGCTGAATCTCTGCTTGTGCAAGTTTACAATTCAGGTGCATGGCACACATTAATGACTCTAAGCGCTAACACCTTCAACAACGTCTCACTTGTACCATACATAAACTCGGCGACTCTCAAAATACGCTTTGTGGGCTTCAATGACCTAAACGACCCCACGCCTGACTCTTGGAACATCGACTCGGTCTACTTAAAAGATGAAGCTGACCCCAACTTCCTGATTAAACTGCAACAGTCAACCTTTACTGTTGAGTTGCAGCAGAATGGTACAATGTGTTGGCTCGGTCAAAACTTCACCGTAACAACCCGAACTATACCTATACCGCCGCTTCCAGTTAAAGCACTTCACGTTAACGCAACTATAAATGGCGTGAACCAAGAGGTGCCGTTCCAAATCGAAGACTGGGCATCAAGCTACCAAATCCCCTTGGGCTTAACTAACAACGCCACGGTTTTCAGTAACCGTCAAATGATGGTTTTCCAGTTAAACAGCAATATCTCTGATTTCACGGTTTGGTGGGATGGGCGCGATAACGCAACCCAGACAGCCATGGCTTACGTTAACAGGTACTTCAGTGATACTAGTAGCAAATTAAATAATGGCAAACTTAGCTTACAGTTTGGAGGTACTGGATTTGTTTTAACATCAACTGTTGGATCTGTAACCAGCACCTCAAATTTGATGAGAATTAACGGTCAGAGCGACACCACTGACCCAGAGTATTCCTATGTTATCAGGAACGGTACAGTCAGAGACATCGTGTTCGGCGAAGCAGAATACTCTAACGGTATCACCAACTGCTCCAACACCTACACGAACCTCATCGTCACGTTGCCTGCTGGAGTTAATTACTACACTTACCAAGTTCGTTACATGTTCCTTGATACAGCGCGTGCAAGAAACATCAGCGACCTCTGTCCAGTGCGTGTCTCAACTAGCGCTAGTTCACCTGTCACGCAGACAGAAAACGGCACTTTAGCGGGCTTCCCTATAGTCGATAACAGCACAGCAACATTCGCCAATTACCTTCCAACTTGGACCCCGCATCATTTCAGCCAACTAATAACAAACGACGGTAAAGGTGTAGGATTAATATTCACAAACGTAACAAATCAGCGATTATATGCTTTCGATGCCTTCACTGGTAGCACATCCAAGGGCGCATTAAAAGCCAGTAGCAACCTGCTTGAAATGTTACCAGTAAGTGCGTCGATGGTTAAGTTCAATTACGCTTATGACATCACTTGGGTGGGTGCAGTTGCAACCTTTGACAGCGCCACAACACCTATCTGTACCTTATACGATTCCACAACTCCGACGGGGTTGTGGCTTTTAGCAGAGTATCCGCCAATCCTGACAGTGACACCCAAAAATTAACAGCTACTATATGACGTTTATCTCTCTTTTTCTGAATGCGGAAAAGCCTACAACCAGCCTGCAATCAACAGCATAGCCTGAACCAAAAAATCAGCTTCCAACACAACCCGCTGGTTGTTGTTGTGTATAGGCGCTTTTCTGCAACAACAACTAAAGAAAAAGCAATCAGCGACAGAAACCTGCCATGTCGTACATACATGTTACCGACAAAATCTTATATGCATAGTAAACCTCAAGCTACCAATAATAGCCAAAGAGGAGTATCCTATCACTCAACAACTTTACCCTTTAGAAATCTTCCTAATGTCAGCTAGCATCGCAGTTTCCATAATCGTGCTTGTTTATTCTTCGTGGAGAGACTACAAAAGCCGCGAGGTCAGCAACAAAGTCTGGGCAGTCTACGCCCCATTAGCCTTGGCGCTGACGTTGCCGCAGCTGATTCTCTATAGCCCAAGCGATTTACTTCTCTACGCCGTATGCTTCGGAGTCACCTCAGGCATAGCTCTGCTTCTTTTCTACGCTGGAGGATTTGGAGGCGCAGACGCAAAAGCATTCATGTGCATCGCAATTGCCCTACCCTTTGCACCCGTCACCCTGATACACCCGCTAATCTATCCTGCATCGCCGACTTCTATGCTGATTTTCCCAATAACCATATTCGGCAACAGCGTGCTTTTCGCGGCGGCAAGCGGTATCTACATGATTGGACGCAACATCGTTTGGCACAAAAAAACCAAGACGCCTATGTTCTCTGGAACACTGGCTGGTGAGTCATGGGGCAAAAAAATGGTTGTGCTAATAACAGGCTACAAAATGAACGTGGCTAAGGTTAAGGCGAAGTGGCATATATTCCCAATGGAGGACCTTGACGATACCACTAGTGATTTGAAGCGCAAGTTGGTTCTTATTCCCAAAGATGAGGGCAGAGACAAAATCGTTGAGCGCCTCGAAAACGCCATTAACGCTGGGAAAATTGATCAATATGTTTGGGCTACACCGGGCTTACCGATGCTCATCTTCGTAACTTTGGGTTTAATTGTTGCTTTATTTGCCGGCGATTTAGTTTGGCTGTTCGTCAGAATAATAATGGGTGCATAAATTTGGCTTCTTAAGCCATTATGTTCTCTTTTGTTTTCTTAGAATACGAGATAGAAGCCGTCACCATAGAGATTGAGCCGACGCCGACAAATGCAAGCGCCAATGCTCTATATGGATACGCTGCATTTTGACTTAAAGTGAGGCTTGCTTCACTGGTGGTTTGATATGAATAGAAGAATGTGGAGACAGCAAACAAGGTTATAGCTAAGATTAACAGGGCGACTTCTGCCTTGAACTTCAAACTCCCTTTCTCCTCTTCCCTTTTCCTGTTAGCTTACTCATTTGGGCAAAAGGTTATTTTAGCTTTTTGGAGGTAACAGTAGAAGGAGCATTCTCATGACGTTGAAGCAATGCAAACGGATAATACTGGACTTTCTAGAAAAACCCCTGCAACGCGATTTGAAAGCGGTGGTTATGCCTGATTTCTTTATGGACCGCATCATCACCCTGCCTTGGAACCAGCGGGAGTTTTCCGAGAAAATTCAGCAAGTTGCTCAACGCAAAGGCGGCAGCCTAGACGGCATCTCACAAACAGATATGGCAGGGGGAAACGCCATAAACGTAACCTCCGCTCTATCCAGCTTAGGTGCATCTGTCACTCCAATCATATGTACCAGCGCATATGGGCTAGAGCAGATCAAATACCATTTCCGAAACCGCTCCATAAACTACTCACACATTAAACCCCTCGGCAGCGCCTCCGTTACCACAGCGCTGGAGTTTAGGCAGGAAAACGGAAAATCAAACGTCATGATACGCGATTTGGGCGCGTTAACCTATTTTAGTCCACGAGACTTTCATGAAAGCGATTACAAGCTGATTGAGGATGCAGATTATGTATGCATTTTCAATTGGGCGGGAACATTGCGGCATGGAACTGAGTTGGCGCAGGCAGTTTTTGGTCGCGCAAAACGAGCCGGCAAAGCCCAAACATACTACGACACCGCCGACCCCAACCCCAACGTAGCAGGCATTCCAGACTTAATCGCCAAAGTCCTCAAGACGCCAGCGGTGGAAATTTTTAGCTGCAACGAAAACGAAGCAGTAACCTACGCCAGCCACATAGACCCCTCATTCAAAGGGACAACTAAGACGCAGAATTTTGCTGATTTGGCTTTGGAGGCAGCCCGCGTCTTGGCTAAGCATTTTTCCGCCCGAATTGACCTGCACACA
>JBNIDR010000018.1:43369-49243 GCA_050108155.1 Bathyarchaeia archaeon
CCGCATCTATTAAAGGTGCAAATGAAGTGGTGGTTCCAGCCTTCAAAGTTAATGTTCTGCGAGCTACAGGCGCAGGAGACGCATGGTGCTCAGGAAACATCTACGCTGACTACCACGGCTTACCCGACGAATGCCGCCTTACACTGGCAAACGCCTTAGCCGCATGTTACCTCTCAAATGCTGATGGGCTGCATCCCACAAAAGAGGTACTTAAACGCTTCCTAGAAGCGCAAGGTGATTAAGTTTGCTTCAAATCAACATTCCCCGATTTTGGGCTGCTACGCTTGGCGCATCTGGTTTTAGACGTTAACGGCACATTAACTTTCGACGGCAAACTCTCAAGCCAAGTTAAAGACAAGCTCAGGACTCTTTCGGGTCCTCTTGCGATTCATGTTTTGACTGCTGACACGTTCTGAAACGCCCGCTCTGAACTCTCCGATGTACCCTGTACGGTTCACGTTTTAGCTGCCGGCGAGATGGATAAGCAGAAAGAAGCATACGTTAACGGTTTGGGTGCAGACTCGGTTGTGGCGTTTGGCAACGGGCGAAACGACCGCCGTATGCTTAAAGCTGCTCGAATGGGTGTTGCAGTTTTGGGTAGAGAAGGATGCGCAACCGACGCCCGTACAAGCCAACTGTATGCATAACCGACATCGTTGACGGTTTGGACCTGCTTTTGCATCCAAAGCGGCTTGAAGCTACCCTCAAGCTATAGAGTCGCCGAATTGCTTGAGCCGAACTTTTTTAAGGCAACCCCTGCCCTTTACCATGCAGAGAATTGGTGACTTTAGATGGCTAAACTGTTCGGCAGTTCAGGTGTACGCGGATTAGCAAACGTGGATTTAACTATCTCTTTGGCATGTAAGGTAGCCTCAGCAGTGGCAACGCATGCAAGGGCGAAAAAAGCCATTGTTGCAAGGGATACTCGAGTTTCAGGCGACATAATTGAGGACGCGCTAGTTTCAGGGTTGTTGTCATGTGGAGTGGAGGTTTTGCTGGCGGGTCAGGTGCCAACTCCCGTGTGTGCTTACGCCACCAAAGTCTTCGGAGCCGACGTCGGTTTCATGCTCACTGCTTCACATAACCCGCCCCAGTATAACGGCATTAAAGTTTTCAACTCAGAAGGGTTATCTTACACTGACGCCGACCAAGCTGCTGTGGAAAAAATCGTTGCCGACGACAAGTTTATGCTGACTGATTGGCGCCAACTCGGCACCACCAAAACAGTGGATGCTGTCACACCTTACATGGAGATGGCAAAAAAAGCGGTTCAACTCAAAAAACAGTGGCGCGTCGTAGTTGACCCTGGATGCGGCGCCGCCTTCAGCGTCGGACCAAGTCTGCTTAAAGCTTTAGGCTGCAAAGTAACCGCCCTAAACGCTCAGCCAGACGGCTACTTCCCAGCAAGAAAATCTGAACCCAACGCGGAAACCCTAAAAGACCTCGCCTCAACCGTTAAGGCTCTGGGCGCAGACATCGGAATCGCTTTCGACGGTGACGCTGACCGTGTTGCATTCATCGACGAAAAGGGTGTTTTCGTTAATTTTGATCGTTCTTTAGCTGCGTATGGCGCTTACATGTTGAAGCGAATGGGCGGCGGGATTGTCGTAACCACTATCGAAGCGTCTATGGCTGTGGAGACAATGGCCAACAAACACGCTGGCAAAGTTAAGCGGACAAAGGTTGGCGACATTTATGTTTCCGAAGTAATCAACATCAACCGTGCAGTTTTCGGGGGGGAACCCTGTGGCGCATGGATACAACCCAGCCAGCACCTCTGCCCCGACGGACCACTTTCAGCCGCAATGTTCCTATTAGCGCTGGAAACTGAGGGCAAAAGTGTTTCAGAATTCGTAGGCGAAGTCCCCGAATACATTACGCAGCGGGTCAATTTCACCTGCAAAAACGAGCAGAAATACCAACTAATCGAGCAGTTGGGGCCCATCTTAAAGGTGGCTTTCTCGGATTACATAGACTTTTCCACTGTTGACGGTGCACGTTTAGCTCTTAAAAGCGGTTGGTTGCTTGTCAGGGCGTCGGGAACGGAACCGCTTCTCCGCTTAACAGTTGAGGGTGAATCTGCTGAGGCGGCAAAAGATATAACCGCAAAGGCAACTGCACTAATACAGAAACAAATCGAGGCATCACAATGAAGGCAGTTATACTAGCCGCGGGCGCAGGCGAGAGGCTCCAACCCTTAACGGCGACCCGCCCTAAGCACCTCTTAAAAGTCGGCGGTAAACCGATTTTGCAGTTCTGTTTGGAATCGGTCAAAAAAGCGGGGCTAAGCGAAGCTATCATAATAACCCATTATATGGGCGATGCTATCCGCGGTTACTTCGGTGACGGCGCAAACGTCGGGTTAAAACTTACTTATTTGGAGCAGCCGCAGATTTTGGGAACAGGAAACGCCGCTGGAATAGCTGAGCCGTATCTACATGGTGATTTTGTGCTAATTTACGGTGATTTACTTTTTGGGGCTGATGCAGTTAAAGAAGTTGTTTCCAAATTTAAGAAGGGCAAAACCGCTGCTGTCATGGGTGTTGTCTCTGTTGATAGACCTGAAAATTATGGCATAATCGAGCAGGACGCCGAAGGCAGAGTAAAGCGCATTGTGGAGAAGCCTACTTTGGGAAAAGAGCCCTCTAACCTCGCAAACGCAGGTGTTTATGCTTTCAGCAAAGATGTGTTTGACAAAATCCGCCGAACTAAAGCTTCTATTCGGGGAGAATTGGAGTTAACCGATGCTATAACAATGCTCGCCGAGGAGGGCAAAACAGTGCTGGCGGCGCAGCTTAGCAAAGATGACTGGTTCGACGTTGGTAGACCTTGGGATTTGCTGGATGCTAACGTTTGGGCGCTCAACAGCATGGAACATCGCGTTTTGGGAAAAGTCGAAGAAGGTGCTCGCATAATCGGTCCTGTTACGGTTGCTGCGTCTGCTCGGGTTCGTTCAGGTGCTTACATTGAGGGCCCAGTTTTCATTGATGAGGAAGCAGATGTTGGACCCAACTGCTACATTAGAGGCGGCACAAGTTTAGGCAAAAAGACTAGAGTGGGCAATGGCTGTGAGATCAAAAACAGCATAATCATGGATGGAACCCATATTGGCCACCTTAGTTACGTCGGCGACAGCGTCTTCGGTGAGAAATGCAACCTTGGAGCGGGTAGCATAACGGCTAACTTGCGCTTTGACGACGGCAAAATCAAGATGATGATTAAGGACAAAGTTGTTGATTCGGGCAGGCGAAAACTCGGCGCAATTTTGGGCGATAATGTCAAAACCGGCATTAAAGTCTCGTTTATGCCGGGTACGAAGGTGGGCGCTAACACTTGGGTCGGAGCCAATTTTATGGTGGAAAGGGATCTGCCCGCAGATAGCATCGTGCTGCTTAAGCAGAGCTTTGAGGTAAAACCTAAAAAGTAGCCTCAAATTACCGTTTTGTTCCCGCAGTATTTGCTTCTTAGTTTTGTTTTTTCGATTTTGCCGGTGGGATTACGCGGTACTTTGTCAAAAATGATTTTGCGTGGTCGTTTATATTTCGGTAGCAGTCCTTCAATAAACGTCATGATTTCTTTCTCTGTGAGTTTTTCTCCAGATTTTACTTCGATGACGGCGCCGACTATTTCGCCTAAACGTTCATCTGGGAGACCGATAACGCCCACGTCATATACCTTGGGGTGGTTATGGATGGCGTCTTCTATTTCAATGGGGTAGATATTTTCGCCGCCAACGATTATGAGGTCTTTTTTGCGGTCAACTAAGAAAACGTAGCCGTCTTTATCGATGCGTGCCATGTCGCCTGTGTGTAGCCAGCCGTCAACGATTGTTCTTGCAGTTAATTCAGGATTCTTGTAGTACTCGCGCATAACGCCGTCCCCTTTGATGCATAATTCACCCACCTTCAGCGGTGGAACATCAACGTTACTATCGCAATGTACAATTTTGAGTTGCCAGCCATAGCCCACTTTGCCTACTGCTCCAGGTCGGAACTCATTCTTCATGCCCAAGTGCACCGCTCCTGGTCCGGTGGCTTCACTGAGGCCATAATTATTGTCGTAGTCCATGTCCGGGAAATAATCACGCCAATGCTGCACAAGAACCGGCGGAACAGGTTGAGCTCCGATATGCATTAAGCGCCAAGATTTCAAGTTGTAGTCTTGTAGTTTTAGGTCACCTTTATCCAGAGACACCAAGATGTCATGGACCCATGGAACCAGCAGCCACACGATGGTTCCTTGTTCTTTGCTGACTGCTTCCAGCACGTTTTTTGGGCTAAACTCGGTTAGAATCGTGCCTTTTGCTCCAGATATCAGGCTGCCGAACCAGTGCATCTTGGCGCCAGTGTGGTACAGCGGCGGTAGGAGAATGAAGTTGTCGTTGTGGGTTTGGAGGTGATGCTTTTGCTCAACTTCTGCTGCGAAACTCATGTTTTTATGAGTTAAGAGAACTGGTTTTGGGTCTCCTGTGGTGCCTGATGTGAAGTATAAACCGCATTCATCATCCAACGTCAATTTGATGCCGGGAGCCGCAGAGTTGGCGGTTTGTAGAATGTCATCGTAGCTGGTCATTTGTGCTGGCAGATTTGGGCCTACATAGATGTATTCTTTGATTGTGGGCGAGTTTACTTTCTCAACGGTTTTTAGGAAAAAATCCTCGAAAATAATGGCTTTTGCCTCAGCAATTTCAGTGCAGAATTTGAAATCCTGCGCGTTGAAGCGGAAATTAAGTGGTACTGCCCAGGCTCCTGTTTTGATTATGCCGAAGTAGGCTACCAGCCATTGAATAGAATTGTGCATCCAGTGGATTACTTTGTCGTCTTTTTTTATTCCTTTTTGCATTAGATAATTGGCAATGCAGTTGGCTTCAGCGTCAAATTCTTTCCATGTTATTTGCTTGCGGATGCTCTGGCTTGGTGTAAGCTCGATTAATGCTATGTCATCGGGGTATTGGACTGCGTTTTTTTCAAGCATTTCCGCTATTGTGGACAGTTGTACCTCAACCTTTCTCTTTTTTATCATCCCCTTTAACGTAATTCTGATAAAAGCCTTACCGTAAATTTGCATGTGGAAGGCTTTAACTCGCTAAATAAAGGTGAACGCAGCGAAAACGGCGGTGCAGTAAAATGGCAGCTGGTTCATGCATTCGCCTAGCCGATTGCCTGTTGGGTCAATACATTTTTTAAACACCGCAGGTTTTTCCTTTATCTGTCAAATGTTAACCATTAGGGATTGGTTTGTTTGAAAGTTGGGTTTTTAGGTGGAGCAAGAGAAGTAGGTAGAATAGGAATCAGCGTTAAGTCAGCGAATAGCCAAGTGATTATTGACTACGGCGTCATGCTGGACAACGAGCCAGGTTTTCCTATGCATGTTCCGCCCAAAGATGTGGATGCCCTGATTTTGACTCATAGTCACCTTGACCATTCAGGTGCCCTGCCGATTTTCTACATAAACGACAAAATCCCGCTGTACACAAATAAACTTAACTTGGAGCTTTCGCAGCTACTGATTCAGGATTTTATTCATCTCTCAAGCTATTACCTGCCTTTTGAGTATCTTGAATTAAAAACTATGATGAAAAACAATCATCACCTTGAATTCGGGCAGGAAGCAGCAATCGGCGATATGAAGCTCAAACTTGTCAATGCAGGTCACACGCCGGGAAGTGCTCAGGTGTTAATAGAAGCGGATGGCAAGCGTTTCCTCTATACAGGCGACTTCAATACTGAAGAAAGTAAACTTCTTGCGGGAGCCTCGATGGATTATGGCGACTTGGATGCAGTGGTTATAGAATCGACGTATGCTGATTCTGACCATACTGAGCGTGGTCTGCTTGAGAAAAAGTTTGTTGAATCGTGCACAGATGTGGTGGAG
>JBNIDR010000019.1:0-27706 GCA_050108155.1 Bathyarchaeia archaeon
TTAGAAGAACGGCACCCGTTTACTCTGTCAAATCCCAAGTTTATTGCAAAACTAAAACCTAACACTAAAACAGAATATTAAAAGAAAGAAAATGATTTATTGGTTTTCTGCTAAGAAGACGGTTACGTTTCCGTCTTTGTCTTTGGTAACACGCGTCTTAATTTTGCGTGGAGGCTTCTCGATTCCTCTACCCCAGATTTTCTCATTAACTTCCTGGCTAATGATAAGCTGCGGCAGTTCCTCTTCTTCCTCTTCCTCGGAAACTTTCATTTCGAGTTTCATGTGTTTGGTGACGAAGAGCTTAACCAGTTGCATAGCGCGTGGTGCACGTTTCTTGGGTGGGCGAACCAGAGCCTTCTGTAGGGGTATAGTGTAGAATCTTTCTTCTACGATCTCTTCCTCTTTCTTTTTGCGTTTTTGCTTTTCTGCTGCTTCTGCTTCAGGTGTTTCTTCTTGCGCGGGTATTTCGGCTTCTTTGATTTCAGCGGTTTGTATTTGTTCTTCCTGTGGTGTTTCCACTGTGGTTTCTTCAGTTTCTTGTGTTGTTAGTTGTTCTTGTTTGGTTTCTTCTGTCATTTTTTTGGTCTCCTACGCCTTTATTTTGCGGGTTCGCCAGTTGCGTCGTGATTTAGGGTTAGCTCTGACTTTGCCGTCGGTTCGGGCTATTACCCATGTTGGAACTGACTGTGATTCTCTGCCAGCTTTGGCTAATCTGAGTTTCTTCGCGGTTGGTTTTACTCTCGCCATTCTCGTTTCATATCCTTGTGATTTTTGTCTCTCGCTTCCTTGATTGAAGCTGAATTAGGATTGCTTTGAGCTGCATGTCTGAGAGTGGAATCGGCAATTTGCCGATTTGCGCCATCTCGATTATTTGTAGCTCAATTTGCTCGGCGAAGTCTTTCTTAACCATTTTTAGGTTATTTAGTCTTTGCCGGGCTTCAGGCGCCAACAGTTTTGCAAGCAGCGCCTGTTTCTGCTGTTCCATTTGCTGTTCTGCTTGAACTTGCCTCTGCTCGTCACTCATGCGACTCTGCATAGACAAAAGCTTACGTTTACGTATCTGCTCAAGCTCATCATCTGACATTGTTACCTATTCGCCTTGATACTTCTTAAGTTCAGGGACGGATTTTACTAACTCCTTTGATATATCGCCTGCTACTTCCTGCATCATTTTGCGTCCTTTAGGAGTCATTACTCTACCTTTGGGGCGTGTGATCTGGACTAAACCTGCCGATTCTAGCTGCTGTAGTGCTTTGCGTATGCCGCTTCCGCCTGCTTTGCATGCGTGGTTTTTATGGACACCGTTATTTTTGCGTCCACCGTAGTCGCTACGGAGGTTTTCTAGACCGATGGGGCCGTGAATGTAAACTTTGCGCAGTATAGATGCGCTTCTTGTGTACCACCAGTTCGGATTCTGGGGTTGTTTCTCGACGTGTGTGCCTGTCTTTGCGAAGGTAGCCCATGCTGGAGGCTGGACTTCGTCAACGTTTTCCCTCAGGTACTTAGCTAATCGATCGATGAATTTTGATGCTGGAACGTCATGAGGAGTCGTCAAAGATGCTCTATCCTATTGGTTTTTCCTTGCAGTAAAACAATGAAGCCTAATATAAATATGTCTCCTAAAGGTAAAAGCAAACTTTGAGTCTACCACATCCCACAGCTCAGGCATACATTGACAGCAATGAACTTTGCAGTATGCATGGGCGCTGAGGCTCGGAGGGCACTGTTGTACATCTTATTGTGCAAGGAGGTTAAATTGTTTTCCATGCACCCACTTTAGTCGCGTTTTTTCTAATTGCTGGTCGGCTGAGGGTAAACCCTAAAGCAAATCGGATGTGTACCCATAGAAAAGATTATTGAGAGACAAGTTAGTTCCGAGTTTTTTGCGTGCAACTTAAATCTCTGCTACTTAACCTCAGACGTAGGTGAAGGATATGAAAGAGTGGCGATGCATCGTGGTTACTCATCATGAGGAAGTTGGCAAAGCAATTGCTGAATGGGAAGCAGCGGGTTGGCAACTGCACACGTATAGCACTGCGGGGATGGGTGGCGCTTGGAATTATACCGTAAACCATTATCTGCTCTTTGTAAGAGGAGAATAGAAGCCATCTTTAGGCTACGAAGTACAGCATATACCCTGTTATACCTGTTAGTATTGCAGCTGGGATGAACGCTACTGCCCATAGCTTCTTGTTTAGCAAGAAGAGTTTGTATCCGTCGAGCACTCCGAAGGGAATCAAGTTAAAGATTGCCATGAACGCGTTGATGTAAGCAGAGAACACAAGCATCAGCCACCACCAGTATGAGACATCACTTACAGGAAGAAACACCCACGTTAAACCCAGAAACATCGCTGAGAATATCATGTTGGTTATGACGCCTGCAACTGAGATTTTCACCATTTCCTTCGCAGATGGCGGGTTGCCTCCAATCATCATGGCGCCGGGCGCAATCATTTTGAACGGGAAAAACACGGAAATGAACGTTAAAACCGCGCCCCAAGTGGTTAAGCGGAACTCCGCCCACATGCCTGCCTTCTGAGCAAAAACTTTGTGGGCGATTTCGTGAACCAGAAAAGACGCTGTCAATACTAAAGCGAACACTGACATAATTAGCCAGTCATAGTTAAAGCCATAGAATCCGAATAATGCCATGGAGTAGCCGATGCCTATGACAAGCGCGGCGGCGATGCCTATGTGTTGGACTTCTTTTTGGCTCCATTTTATGCGGTGCTGGCGCCTGTAAGGATCCTGACCAGCAACGTAGCTATAGCTGTAGGAGTTGTAGCCCTGCTGAGTCATTACTCTGTCCTGCGTTTGAGTGCGAGCTTGGCTGATGCCTAGGCAACGGTGATTTTCTGGCAGACGGTGCGCACTACAGAACTGTCCACCGCAGAATGGACAACGGAACGGCATCATAGTTTCTGTACCGCATGCTTGGCATTTCATGATTGTTCGGCGCCTTTTCCCAAATTAATACATGGGGTATCTTATATTTTTACGCCAAAAACAAACGAAATATCAGGCGGGAAACTCAAATGATGGCATAGCACATTCCAAACGCGGCAATCTCGAAGATACACTTGTATGGAGATCGCCTACGCTAAAGGGCAAGGCAACAGCAGAACCCCCGTCAAAATGCAAAGCACATAGATAGCGGCTAGATCAATGATGATTCTTTTTGGGAGTCAGTACAGCTTGTGGAGACGATTGCAGTCGAGATTTCAAGCCCGACTGTTACGGTTGAGCGCTTAATCATCTCAAGCACTTTAGCCTCAAGAGAATATCCAATCGCTAACATTAAGGGCATCCCAGACGTCATCAACCATGACCACACCAAAGGAAATTAAACCTCAAACAATTCTGACCTTACCATATAACCATAAGCTCAACATATAGCAAAAAATGGAGAGGATTACTAAAAAAGGGGAGATAGTTATTCAGCATAGAGCGCACAGAGCGTCATATCATGATTCATGTTAAGGGTTAGAAAAGCTACACCCGAAACGACAGCAAAGTAGTTGTAGTATGTATTGCTATACGGGTCGAAGAAACATTCCAGATGCCCACTTAACATATATCCCGTGTATATGCTTGAATTAAAATTATTCAGTTTTTGAATGTTGGAGCTGATCAAATTTGAGCTCAATATTATTCCGAAAGAAAAATACAAAAATCAATAGGTTAATTCTTGCCTCTTTTTTGTTGCGTTGATATTCTGTTTAAAAAGCGTTCAACCAATTTTCTCGGCGAAAAGGCAAATCGATGCAACACGTTCATGGACCCGTTTTCTTGCCCCAGCCATCTAAATTTATTCAACCCGCAAATAGTCGATAGCTTAATACAGAACTGGGGTAAAACGGCGAATCCTGCGCCCGGGTGGGCGAGGTCAAGCTCACCACATACCCCCCCGAGCTTCATACAAAACAGTCCTATCGCTCGTCATTTTATAAAAATTAACCATATAGCCAACGTTTTCCTACGTGATTTGTTTGGTGGGTAAACAAAAAGAAAACGGCAATTACAAAATAAAGATCACTAGCCACTATATCAAGGCATATTTTTAGAATAATAGACAAAAAATAAAATAATATAAGCATCTAATTATAAGACATGCTGGCGTCAACATGTAGGACGTTACCGCTTAAAAGTACGCAACCTCACCTGTCCACAGAGAACAAACCGCAACTTATGCGCAAAATTGGTCTTCCACGCCTGATAATAATTCTTGTAGGAAGTTTCTTTCTACTTCAGCTTCTGCAATCCCAGTTCTCAACACTTTCAATCATTTTTGTTTCGATTAGCGTCTTACTAATAATTATAGCCATTATCCTCATCGTTATAAAGAATAAGAGCGCCAAAGTTTTCAGCAGACTAGTTGTTGGTTTCTTCATTTTCGTGTTGGCGTTTGGAGGGGCAGGGTTTTACATGCAGGCTTATGCCGGACCTATTGCGCCTACTGCAAGCTACCCCGAAATACTGGATGCTTCATTGTCATCATACCTCCAAACCCTTGAGTCCTCGCCGAGTTTTCAGTTTTATCAACTTGAACATTTTGGAACTTTGATTTTTGAGAGCCTTAGCATCCACTCAACTTACAGTAATGCACCACAAGGTGGGGTAAACTGGGCTTTTTATGCAGGAGACATTAGAACACGGTTAACTGTAGGGCATAGCAGCGGCCACCCATATTTTTATTTGGTCTCCAGTCATTATAGGGATTATGATCTTCCTAGTGGTTATCCTTCACATGAGCAAATAATCAATGATTTTAACCAGATTGATTCTTTGGGGCTAAACTGGTTTTTCAATCAAGCTGTCTTAGAATACCAAAATGCGACTGGAAAACAACCCAACGTTTCAACTTTGAACTTAGATTTGGCGTTTGATAGTGTGGAAAGTTATCAGGGAATTACCCTTACGCTGACTGCAAGAGATGTTTTCGTGGCAGAATTTCAGCCAAAGGGTACTCTTCTGAACTTAACAACGCACTAAGTATATATGCCAAAATGTTGGCGAGGAGAACCCACCAAACGAGTTAATTTCTGAGCTTACTTGAACAAGCGATCAGCTGTTTCTGTTTTTGTACTTACACCAAAATTTGAGCTCATTACAGGGCGTTTTTCCATCAAGGTGTAGCTACCGGTTTTTCGTCATTCTCTTGTATATTGAAGATGTCAGGATCACAGCGTAGTAGGCAAGACCAAAAACGCCCAAAACAGCGCAAACCATGTAAACCGTCGACATCGACAAATTAGCAGATAGAAATGGGTTGGCGGCCATTGGATAAAATGGCATCATTTCGGAGTAAAGAAAAGCATCAAATAGAACATGCAAAACTGCACCGAAAACACCTGCTAATAGGAAAGACGTTAGTTTCAAGGTTTTTTCTGTTTCCAGTTCAATTTTTCGGTAAAACGGCTGAAGTGGCCTCTCAAGTTTAAACATTACAAGACCCAAAAGCAAACCAACCGCAATCGCCGACACAAAAGTGTGTAGATACCCGTGAAGCGGATAACTTAGCCCCAACGTAATAACTAAGAAGCCCTCGACATCCAAGATTACATTTCCAACGATGAACGTTGGAACATGCAAATATCGTCTCAGGGGCAACCCAACCGCTAAAGCTGGACCCAAATGGAACGGCGTGAAGGGCATCAGATTACCGCTCGTTTGTTAGGTGGTATGCCTTAATTATAACTTGCCACAAAACAGGTAGCGCATCGGGCCGCTTTCGACCGCGCTTTGAAGCGATGCCGCCTGAACAATACAATAGAGCCAATACATACAGCAACAACAATTGCAAATAACACAACAATTTCTAACTCAATTTGGGCTTTCTTTTCTACAGTGAAGTCAGCTGTTGAAGCGCCTTCATTTCCCAGAAGGTCTTTGGCGTAAACAGTGACATTGTGCGCTCCATATGCTAGGTCTGAAAGCGTAAAATTACCGGAGACAGTTACGTTTTCTTTGCCATCAAAACTATAACCCATCCAAACAACTGGTTCTTCTATCACAAAATTAAGAGGCAAACTATCGTTTTCAAAGATTACGCTATCAAAGTTGCTCATGGTTATTTTCGGGGGAACGCCGTTGTTTATGGCAAAACGGATTGTTTGTATGTCGTACATGTTTGGGTACTTGGGGTCAACGCCTTCGGCTCTGTTGTATTCTCCGAAAACTGTCAAATTGTATGCGCCTTGTGGGAGTTCTGGCAGAGCTATTGTGCCGCTGAATAGCTTGTATGAAGCCAAATAGCTAAACATTGTATCGGGAATGCTTCTGTCAACGAAAGTGGTTATAATTGGGATGGAAATGTTTTCTCCGTCATCTATGTTGTACTTTAGTTGGGTGTTGTAGTATTCTGGGCTGAAGCTGCGTTTCGCCGTGATGTTTAGAGGTAGGTTATTTGTTGTGTAGGTGGTGTTTGTTGGAGAGAATATCCAAATTCCATTAGCCCAATAGTCTTCAGCCCTTGCAGTGCTAGCTTCGACGGGGAATGGGACCAAAAGCAAGCATCCTGCAAGAGCCACTACAACCATTGTAAGGTACTTCGTCATACTTTTCCCCTAAAAAACTATGCTTGACAGAGGATTTAGTTCTACTTGGGGAACGTTTTGTTCCAGCGATGGAACATGGTAAAGGCTTAAAACTTGCCTCTGCAAACTCTAACTACACAGTACGTTAACGGGGAGAGCGGATTTGAGGGCTTTCAGTTTTGTCCACGCTTCGGACCTGCATCTGGGTTATGCTCAGTATGGGTTAGAGGTGCGTAGGCAGGACTTCGACAACGCCTTCAGCGAACTCGTGGATAAAACCATCGAGCTTAAACCCGACTTCATGATTATCGCAGGCGACCTCTTCCATCAGCCCAGACCCTCCAACCTGACGCTGGAGAATACGGTTCGCAGTTTCAAGCGCCTAAAAGACGCAGGCATCACCGTCTTAACCGTAGACGGCTCACACGATTCCGCCCCAAACACCATAACCAGCACCATCCTCTATCCGCTGGACAGCGCAGGACTAATCTATCACCTGCCACGGCATCGGGGAGCATGCTGGAGCAAACCCGATTGTTGCTACGTCTACGGCATCCCCAACTACCACAATCGCCACAAAACCGCCGAGGCACTACCCCAATTTATGGCTGAAAACCCTCCAACACCCCAGGCTAACGTAGCGAACATTTTCGTGTTTCACGGAGCCATTGACTTACCCGAGGTTAAGCCACCTTACATTGAAGCGGAGATTTTACCCAGCGATTTACCTGACGGCTTTTGCTACTACGCTGCGGGGCACATTCATGACCGCTACATGTGCAACTTCAAGGGGGGCTTGCTGGTTTACAGTGGCTGCACAGAAACCGTGGGCGCTGACGAAGCAAAAATCACTAAAGGCTTCTATCATGTACAGGTTAACGAGCGGGGCGAGGTGCAGCCTGAACTTATCGAGCTGTCTTGCCCAAGAAAATTCAGCATACTCGAATACGACTATTCGGGGTTGGCTGCGGCGAAGATTACTGAGCAGGCGGTGCTGATGGTTAAAGAAGCCGACGAAGCCGACGCCATAATAATCCCAGTACTAAAGGGCACACTACCAACCGAGGCAAACCGAGCTGAAGTTGACATCCCAAGAATCCGCATGGCCGCCCAAAAAGCCCTCCTCGTACACCCCATCGTGCAGCTTAAAGAAGCCGCTGTCTCCGAGGAAGTTGTCCGATCCATCTTTGAGGGCGAATTCAAAGATCTAAAAACCAAAGCCTACGAGTACTTCGTGCAGATATTCGTTGACCGCTACGGCAAAGAAGACGCTGAAAAAATCGCTCACGGAGCACTCGACTTAATCGCGCCGCTGTCGCATAAGCAGGACGAAAAAGTCAAAGCCACCATAGAGGAGCTGTCTAAATGAAAATCGACATCGTCCAGCTAGAGAACGTTCGCAGCCACGTTAAATCAACGGTGCCCTTTACTCGGGGCTTTAACTGTGTTGTCGGCGGGGTGGGTTGCGGCAAATCCAGCCTCCTATACGCTGTGGACTTTGCATTGTTCGGGGATACGATTGGCAGCAAAAGCTTCGAGTATCTACTGCGCGAGGGCTGCGACTCCTGCCGAGTTACGCTTCAGTTTACGCAGAACGGCAACACCTACAAGCTGACCCGTGGACTGAAACGCAGAGGCAAATCAATTAACCAAGACATTGAGCAGCTAAAGCTCTACGAGGAAGAAAAACTCGTCGCATCCATGAAAAACGACGCCATCGAAGAGCAGATTAAAGCCATAACAGGCTTAGACAAGGAACTGTACCGCGAGATTGTTTGGTTCCGCCAAGAACACCTAAAAGAGCTTCTGGATGCCAAGCCCCGCGACCGCCAAAAAAGCCTAGACGAACTCTTCGGCTTATCGGACTATGAGGTTGCGTGGACTAACATTGCGCAGTATCAGCGGGACTACGAAACGGAGCGGCGAGTCTACGAGAAAGACCCCGACGTCAACGCCCTCGAAAAACTCAGCACCGACTATAACAGGGCAAGCGAAGACTTTGCGCTACTTGAAATGGAGTTGGAGACTGGCGCGCAGAGGCTTGAGTTGGCTAAGAATGGACTGGAGGAAGCTGAAGCCCAATTAAAGCGGCTTGAGGACAAGAAACTCGCCATCGACGAGCTTAAACGCAGAGAAGCCCGCCTAAACGCCGACGTCACCAACACCGCAAAAACCCAATCCACCCTCACTCAGCAGATAGGGGACAAGAAAACCCTAATTGATGGCATGCTGCAACGTCAAAACTCGTTCGAATCACAAATCAAAATTGCCCTGACCAAGCTGGAGCAGGCGGGGCTGCCGACAAACCAGCCGCTTGAGCAGTTAAGTGCATGCTTGACGGGTTTTGATGAGAAAATCACTGCGATGAGGGCTGAGCAGGAAGCCACCGCACGATGCATCCAGCAGGACCAGAAGCGAGCCTCAACTTTGATGGAGACGGGTGAGGGCAAATGTCCAATCTGCAATCAACCCCTAATGGGCAGCTACAAGACTGACTTGCTATCAAGCATCAAGCAGGAGAATGCTGAGCGTGAAAAAATCATCAACCACATCCGCCTCGAAGTGGCGACTTTGCAGAAGAGCAAAGCCGTCGCATCCGAAGCCGTCAGCAGCCTGCAAACTTTTAGCACTCGCAGCGCGGATTTAAAGTCCCGCATCGTGGAGGAGGAGGGTAACCTTAAAACCTTAAGCGTTCAGCTGGAGGCGCAGCAGCAACTTGCAGTGAAGCAGCAATCCGAGCTTGAGGCGCTGCGGCAGGAAATCGCCAGATTCGACCTCTCCGAGCTGCAGATAGCCAAAGACAGGCGGGACCAAGCGCTTCGGCAGTACTACGCTGTTCAATCGGATTTGGCTACTAAGGAGAACCGTAAAAAAGACACTGCCCGCCGACTCGACGAGCTTAAAGACCGAATTAACTTGGCACAGGAAAAGCTGGAGCGGATGGAAAAAATCCGCCGCACCACAGAGTTGCTAAGCGCCATCCGAGACGCCTACCGCAGCATCCAGCCTAAACTCCGAAGCGAATTCGTAAAGCTACTGCGCAATTTTGTGCAGCAAATTCTTGACAGCTTAGTAGGCGGTGAAACCCCAATGCTAAACGTGGTTATTGACGACTCCTACACGCCCTACGTGAAAAGCGAGGCGGGTGTGGACCGCGAGGTCAGTAATCTCTCAGGCGGCGAACGCACGCTGTTGGCGTTTGCTTACCGTTTGGGGTTGGGGCAGCTGATTATGCAAAACCGCACGGGGCATGGCTTGAGCCTTTTGATGCTTGATGAGCCCACAGAGAACTTGGGTAGCGAAGACGGCAGCATCGAGCGGTTGGCTGACGCTATAAGCCGCTTCAAAGCTATTGAGCAGATAATTGCGGTGACGCACAGTGAAGCTTTCGCTGCCAAGGGCGATCATGTCGTAGTTCTGGAGAAGGAAGCTGGAGTCAGCAAAATCTCGATAGAAAGATAAGAAACCAAAATGGGGGTTATGGGGGGATGACGCCCATACGGCTGCATTCTTCTTTGAGGCTGTCCCGGACGCCCTTGAGGGTTTGGCGTTTCTGCACGTATTCGTCGCCTTCGATTTTTCCGCTGCGGAATTCGGTGTCTATGGCAAGCAGCTGCTCGTTTAGCTCGATGATTCTGGCTTTGATTTGGTCAACGTAAGAGTGTGCTTCTCGCCCTTGGCCTTGTCCGATGACTTCTGAGGGTGCCAAAGCGGTTTTTATGATGCCGTCTTCGATTCGCAGGATACGGCTTGAGACTCTGGCGACGCTGGGGTCGTGGGTAACCATTATGATGGTTTTTCCTAGTTCCTCGTTGATTTTGACGAGGTACTCTGCGATGATTTTGGCGTTTGCTGTGTCCAATTCGCCTGTGGGTTCATCAGCTAAAAGCACGGGGGCGTCATTGGCTAATGCGGATGCGATTGCTATTCTTTGCTGTTCGCCACCGCTGAGTTCCTCTGGTTTGTGGTGGGCGCGGCCTTCTAAGCCGACGATTTTTAGGAGCTCCGAAACACGTTGTTTGCGTTTACTCCGTTTAACGCCTGAGGCAACCATGGAGAACTCGATGTTCTCCTGAGCAGTCAGGGTGGGGATCAGGTTGAGGTTCTGGAATATGTGTCCAACCATTCTTCTTCTGTAATCAACTAGTTGCCGAACTGAGAGGCTGGTTACGACTTTGTCGCCGACTTGCACGTAGCCCGCTGTTGCCTTGTCGAGTCCGCCGATGATGTTTAGCAAGGTGGATTTGCCGCTGCCGCTTGGGCCGATGATGGACACCATTTCGCCGGATGAGATGTTTAGGTTTAATCCTCGGAGGGCTTGTACTTCGATTTTTCCTGTCTGGTGAACCTTCACCAAATCTTTGATTGTTACGCTTTGTCCGCTCATCTTGTTCTAACCATCTTTTCTAGTTTTGTAACGTATTGACTTGACATTACTATGATTGCACCTATTGTGGAGGCGTATATCAGGGCGATGTAGCTACCGATTGTCGCCACGGCGTTTGTTGGGAATATAAGGCGTAGCCCCACCAGAGAATACTGGTAGAGAGATGTGTTGGTTGAGTTGACGGTGCCGAACACGATTATTACACCTATTACTAAGCCCAAAATCACCGCGAATGTTATAATCGCCATGCTCTCGGTGAGGAACATCCAGACTAGCTGGCGGAAGGATAAACCTCTGACACTCATCAAAGTGGCTTCTCGGCTACGCTCCTTGAGGCTAACCAACGCAATTAGTGCTGTTCCAGCAGATGCAGAGATAACGGCGAATATGAGCCCTAAACCTTGAATGTCGAGTGTCTGCTGGGTAGAGTATACGGCGCTGTTGTTCAATTCTTCAGTTAGACGCCACTGTTCATCGAAAGATGTTACATAGCTTATTTCGGTGGGGTCGAGAGCACGGATCTGTTTGGCTACCTCTGTCCCGTTAACTCCCGGCTTTAGCGTAATCAGGTAGGTTGTGGTGAAGGATTCTAGTTGGTAAATGTCGCTGTATTCAGTCATGTTGAAGAGGTTAGCTGGAACGTAGGATTGGTACATTGCGTTAATGAAGGGTTTGGATTCAACTCCGCCATAATAAGTAACTGGCTGGCTACTGCTTGTGTCCGGAGGGTCTCGACCGTAGAACCCGACAATTCTTAGGTTACGGGCACATGAGTCAAAATCAACACCAACCATGTCATAGAGGTTCTTGCCCAATGCCTTAGCTACGCTTTTGTCTAGTATGATCGTGTTATTTGAGTTTTTGAGATCAGTCATCATCTGCTCGATGCTTGCGCCGCTGAACCATTCAGGCTCAAAGTAAGCAGATTTTATCCAGCTGTCGGGGTCGATAGCTTGAACCGTCATTGAGTTATAACTGTCGGCCAGTCGAGGGTTCAACGTACGCTGAATAGTAGCATTTTGAATACCTGTGATGTTGCCTAAGATGTCATTGAGGACAGCTTGAGCATGGGAAGCGTTAACCATACTAACGGAGATGTCTGCTCCGACGGAGTTGTGAACGTTCCGTACGATGTAGTCTTGTTGGCTTGCCGCTTGCCCAGTTACTTGAACGCTGAAGCCAATGATGAAGGCGATTATGCATGCCATGGCGGCTAGGCGACCAGGATTTCTTCGTACGTTCTTGGCTGCTAATGCGCCTAAGTCGCCCATTACTGAGGCGATTTTAGTGGCTAATGTTTGGAATTTGCTGGAATCGCGGATTATGATTATGGTTATTCCCCAGAAGAAGAGGAAAGGACCGAAAATCGTCATGATACCATCGAAGAAGCCGAGCGCCTGGACAGCGTAAATTCCAAAAGAACTCCCGCTTGTATAGAGCCATTGATAAGCCATATCCATGATATTCAAACCGAAGGCTTGGAGGACGATTTTGTACCCGCCCAAAATCAAAGCAATCCAAGGAATAAATCTGAACCGCGATTTGTTTCCGATCGCTGTGTAATCTCTTAGAGCTTCAACAGCGGGCATTCTAGCAGCCTTGCGTGAGGACCAGAACACTGAGATTAAGGACAGGATTACACCGAAGGCTATGGTGACAACTGCGATTTCTGGGCTGAATAACTGGCGACTAAACATGCTGGTTAGATCTACAGTGCCTAAGTAGTATTGGTTTAGGATTAAGCCGCCGACGACGCCGAGTCCGCCGCCGACTAAACCGATTATCACCGCTTCCGTTAAGAACATTCTTTGAATTTGGCCGCTTGAGAGACCTTTGGTTGAGAGGAGACCGATTTCTCGTCTTCGAATGTTAAATGACACGTCGGAGACAGTCATGCCGAGGTACCAAGCAACTATGAAAATTGGAATAGACACTATGGCAAAACTCCAAATCATAGAATCAAAGTTGGATTGGTAATTGCTTAGGGTGTTACCGAGCATGTTGTTGACGTATGTGGGGTAGGCAAGGTAGTTGGCCATGATTTGGTTTTGGATGTTGCTGGCGATTTGATTGATCTTTGTTACTGATGTGGGAATGTTCCAAGGGCTGATGAGGTTTTCGCGGTCGAGGTTAATTATGAAATTCATGGTGGCAGTGCTGCTGTCTAGTGTGCTGTTCCATAGGGGTTTAAGCGTGTTTTCCCAACTGATAATCATCATGTTGCTTCTGTAGCCGGTGCCGCCGTAGGGTAAACTGGATATTAGAGACGATGATGAGCTGGCGAAGTTAGTCCTGTCTACAGCGTATATTATGCCGCCTCCGCCTGAAAGAAGGTTGTATCCTTCATCGGTTATCTCGGCGTAACCTGCAACAGTGAAGTTAACGTAGACTGTTGATGTGTTGTAGTATTTGGGAGTTGGAAAGTTAATCATAGTAGTTATGTTGTCGCCCACGTGGAGCCTCTTTGCTAGATCGCTTCCTGCAACGATATAGGTGTAGTTTGCTGGGATTCCATCCAGCGGTTTATTGGTCCATTGGTCATAAAATTTTGAGGAACTAGGAAAACTCACGAGTCGGGGAAACTCTGACCTTGAATAATTATCAGCGGATGACCACATTTGATTATAAAAGCTTGCATAGGCCTCTACTTCGGTAACTCCCGGAGTGTCAGTTATATTTTTTAGAGCCAGAGCAAGGTTTGTTTGGTTTAGGTCTGCTTGAAAACTCAAATCAGCGATTACACTTTTTATTTGTTGATCGAGGGCCTGTTCAGCGGATAAGTTGGCTTTAACTCCTATGCCTGCACAGAAGGTAGCTGCCAAGGCTACTCCGATTAGTAAGGCTGCAAAGATTTTCCAGTTTCTAAAGACGTGTTTAACGGGATACATTAGCGGCATAGCCATCACTTCTTGCCTTAGCGCCGTATTGCTTTTTAAAACTAACTCATAGAACACCGAAAAAACCGTACAAGTCCATACTATTCGATTTTTGAAGTGCCAGAAAGAATTAAATCAGCAACCCCAACTCTACTACTTTCATGAAACCGTTTCTGGGCTACCTAAAAGAGGAAAACATGAGCCTCTTCACCGACTACTACGAACTCACCATGTGCGCCGCCTACTTCGACAACCAAAACTTTGAAACCGCAACCTTTGACCTCTTCATCCGCCGCTTGCCCGAGAACCGCAGTTACTTCCTCTTCGCAGGTCTAGAAGAAGCACTGGGCTATCTCCAGAGCATCAAATTCACCGAGGAACATCTCGCATACCTCAAAATGCAGGGCTTCAAAGAAGACTTCCTCAATTACCTCCGAAACTTCAAGTTCACTGGTGAGGTCTGGGCTATCCCCGAGGGGACTCTTGTTTTCCCAAACGAGCCGCTTCTACGCGTAACCGCCCCGATTATCGAGGCGCAACTCGTGGAAACCTTTCTGTTAAACAGCATCAATCTGCAGACGATGATCGCCACCAAAGCCAGCCGCGTCGTTCAAGCCGCCGACGGAAAAGCCGTCATCGAATTTGGATTGCGCCGCGAACCCGGAATCGACGCGGGCATGAAGGTCGCCCGGAGCAGCTACATCGCCGGCTGCCAAGGCACAAGCAACGTCCTCGCCGGCTTAGCGTATGGCATTCCCGTCTTCGGCACGATGGCGCACAGCTTCATCATGTCGTATCATAAAGAAATCGACGCGTTCCGTGCCTTTACTAAAACTTTCCCCGACAAATCCACCCTGCTAATCGACACCTACGACGACATCGCAGGCGCAGAAAAAGCCGCTATAGTAGCTAAAGAACTCGAGGCTAAAGGCATCCGTTTAAGCGGCGTAAGGTTGGACAGCGGCAACTTAGCCGAAAACAGCAAAAAAATCCGCACCCTCCTGGACAGCAAAAACCTGCAGTCCGCAAAAATCTTCGCCAGCGGAGACCTCGACGAATACAAAATCGCCGACCTACTCGCCTCGGGTGCACCCATTGACTCTTTCGGTGTGGGCACAAAGATGGGAACTAGCGCTGACCGCCCCTACCTCGACGGCATCTACAAACTCTGCGAAACCCAAACCGCAGACGGCAAATTCCAGCCGATTATGAAACTCAGCAAAGACAAAAACACCCTGCCCGGCAGAAAGCAGGTTTACCGCTTCACCGACGCCGAGGGCAACTTTGTTAAGGATGTGATTGCGTTGGCGGATGAACCCGCTGTTGGGATGCCGCTGCTGGTGAAGGTGATGGAAAAAGGCAAATTAACGTATAAGCTGCCGCCGCTGGGTGAAATTCGTAGAGCCGCCGCTGAAGGCTTAAGCAAGCTTCCTGCCCAGTATCTTGCCTTGACTGGCGCCCCCCTCTACCCTGTTGAGTTAAGCAATAGGCTGAGTGAGTTAACTGAGGCGTTGAAGGTTCAGATTACCCAGAATGAAATCAACCATGGGCATGCTTAGAGCTATTTTGAGGAAACGAAGCGTTGCACTGCTTGTTGCTGCTTGCACAACTAGCCTGCCCCCATAATGCAGACGACAAAACGCAGTCGCCCACGCAACCTGCTGGTTGTTGTTGAAAAAAGAGCTTACTTAGCTACTAACTAAGTAGCGCATTAACTGCCTCGGTGCCGCTTCTTAAAGTATATAACTGCGCAGATAGCGACGGCTGCTATCGAGACTGCTAAGGCGATGACTAGGGTGGTTGTTACTGTTGATTGGACAATGTTTGTTGTTGCAGTTATGGGTGGTGTTTCTGATGTTGGAGTTCTGTACCCAAACGGGGTATACATCTCGTTAGTTGCATACTGAGTAAGATTGTCAGTTACTAAAAAGTAATCCTCCGCAGCGGTATATCCACCGATAACGTACAAACAGTCATCTACAATAGCGACGCCATAGCCTCCTTGGCGATATGTTGGAGGTGAAGCACCCGTTGTCCAAGTATCGTTTGCTATAGTATAGACGCTGGTTGCAATACTGGCTGCATAGTTGGTGCCACCTTGCGCGGCGGCGTTCGCCGATTCATAGTTGAAGTGCAGTATGTATATCTGTTTAGGTGCATTGACGCCGGTAGTTGCGGCTGCCACTCCGTATGCTGTGATTACCGGGGGAGGCATTTTTTGGCTCCAACTATCCGTTTGGGGGTCATAAACTTGGTGGAACTTATCCTCTGGATTTGAAGCTCCTTGAATGTAGTGTAATTTGTTATCTAAGACGGTTGAACAACAGGCTTCTGCTGTCATGGGGTTGGACGTTTTAGTAGTCCAAGTATCTGTGGTAGGGTCATATACGTTGATTGTTCCATTGGAAGAGCTGCTTGTGATGTAGACCTTATCCTCTACAGTGTTTGCAACTGAATAGGCTATGGGCACCGGGGTTGGTGTCATAGTTTCCCATGTGTCAGTTGAGGGGTCATAGACTTCGTTTGCGCTTGTTTGATTAGGTGTCATTCCAATAAGGTAAGTTTTGCTTGGGGGTCCGTTTGTGTATCCGCCTATACAGTAGATTTTGTTTTGGTAGACGGCTATGGCAAAGCCGCTTCTTGATGTGGGCATGGATGATTTGTAGGTCCAAGTGTCTGTGGCGGGGTCGTATTCTTCGTTTGTGCCTACGTATTCGCCAGTGAGGTTTCGGAGAACACCATACTGATAAAAGTATTGTATAGTTGAGCCGCCTATGGCGTATATTTTGCCGTTTACAACAGCAACTCCCAGATCGCCTCTGGCTTCTTGCATGGGCGCCATCTCCGTCCAAGTGCCTTCGGCTGCAGAAGCAGAGACAAATGCTATGCTCAAGAAAAAGGAAACTAGGAGGGAAATTACTGTTGCAAGTACAACAACAGTTGTTAGTGTTTTATTCATCAGGGTACCTTCTTGCTTGAGAATAACTGTTGCAGATTGTTTGTTGTTTTGTATCGGATTTAAATTTTCCTTCAAGTTTTGTTGATAAACTGGAGATTGAGTCTTGTTAACTAAAAGTTTAAAAAAACATCGCTTGCTAATAAATACTAGGGGTAACTGGGTAAATTGAATAAAAGATTTACACCTTTTTTCTGCACAGGATTACTGCTTGCTGTACTGTTGACTGTTAGTTTCTATGCTACTTCTGCAGTCCAAGCATCTTCTCTAACCATCGAGGAGCAAGGTGAAGATATTTTAAGTAACATACTTGGCTTAGACGCAACAAGTTATGATGTAACTACAAAAACTTATCAACCCAATAATTCTACTTCTTTCTTAGAAACTGTTACTCAAGAAACTGTGGCTTATGAATTTATTTCTGCCACCAGCAAAATGAAGGCATTCGCCACTTTTGCAGATGACAACTTGCAAACTTTGTATGTATTCGAAGAAGAAGGTAATCCACTTCTACTAAAAACAGGCGGCACTGACGCCCTCGAAAACGCCAAGACCTTTCTAACCAATTACCAAGCCTATACTAAAAACTCTCTTTTTGGAGAATTAAAATCCACTTTAGACATAGTAGCTACGTGTGAGAACCTCTCAAAGACTGTGGGTAACATAAATATTGAAGTGGAAGCAGATGAGGGTTCTTGCAGCTTTAAATGGTACTACACATGTAATGGGGTTGAAGCAGTTTATTCAAAATTTGTTACATTAGTGTTTAAGGATGATTTTTTAGGCTTTGTTGATAACTGGCAACTCTACAGTGTTGGCAGCACGAGCGTAAACCTCACAGAAAAAGATGCCATAGCAGTTGCGTTAGAGACCGCCAAGACCTATGCTTATAGTTTGAAGCTTGACGATGACGCTTTTTCAGTTGCACGTTTTAATGAATCTAACGTGCGTTGGACTAGTCTTATTTTTGATGCCTCTGTTGATGCAGACTATGCGCGGGGTGAGGATGTTTCAGATCTTTTTCCCGTTTGGCGTGTGGGTGTTGCGTTTGATATGTGGTATGGTCAGTTGTATGGGGTAGAGGTTGATGTTTGGGCGGACACTGGTGAAGTAAGATCAATTTCTGGGGCGTGGTCGTCGATGCCTGCGCCCGAAGGGGCTTCTTTAGTAAATGTGAATGATGCTCTGAGTGGTGTTGATTCTGCGTTGGAGGATAATCAACCAGTTGCCTTGGACAACGAGGCTATTGCCGCTACTGGAGCAAACTCTTTGTTGATTGTACTTCTTGTTGTTTTGATTTTTTGTGGATCTATGGTGTTTTTTGTTGTAAGTAAAAGACCTTTTGGTGTTCATGCAAGAGTGGGTAGGTTTAGGCGTGTTAGGTTGGTGTGCGTTTTGGTTTTGGCGGTGCTTGTTTTGGTTCCAGTTGAGGCGGTTAGTGCAGAGACGCAGACTGCTGTAATCTGGGGTTCTGAGAGTGCCGGCGCCACAGGTTATCCCCTTCCAGAAGGACCTAGTTGGCGGAAGAGTCATGATGAAGTTATTTTCCAGCAGAATGCTGCACGTAATATTTCAAACTTTTTCGCTGAAGGAGGTTGGGTGTCGCATAATAATCAGGGGACTCAGGGGGCTGGTTCTTATGTTAACCAAATTAAATCTGATATTCAAACTTATACGGCTAATAGTGACTATGTGGCGTTTGTTGACTTTGACCATGGTGTCGGCTATACCCTAGCTGGCGAGTTCCATTTTATGCTCGAAGACCAAACGGGGACTAAAACGGGTCCTTATAGGCCAAATACTTACCCGCCGCGTGAGAACCATCTTGAAAATGCTGTTTTTGATAAGGATGTATACTCAAGAACTGCTGACGGAAAGACCATGTTTTCGTTCATTAATACTTGTCACTCAGCCAGCTTAACGAACCTCGAAACTGGTGACCCGTGGCAGGGTCCAGGTATCTATGGCGCGAGAGGCATGTCCTATGCTTTTACTCATCGAATTGTGGTTGATAAGTCAGCGCTGGGCGCAAACTTTAATGTCAATACACAAATAAGCGATGATGCCTATTCTGACCCTGATAATGGCGGCCAAGTTTTCATAGGCTTTGTAGGCGGCTCAGCGTCTCTATCGCAGAAGCTACCCTATGATACTGGTGCTTATCCTTATCAGTATTGGGTTTTAAAATTCTTCTACTATAGTGCATCTATCGGCATGCCGGTGAACTGGGCCTTAGACGTTGCTTCACTGGAGATGTGGGGTCTCCTTTTTAGTGGTCAAACCAATCCGCTGAGTCACGGATTCGACTCATACTGGTGGAACCCAGATAGCACTCAGACTTATGATGGCTGCATGGCAGTTTACGGAAACGGAAGAATAAATCTATCAGGCGGCTCCGCTTCCCTTACTTCGATTGGAGCGGGTGATCTCAACAAAGATGGAATAATTAATTATTTGGATATTTCGGCATTTATGGATGCGTACATTGCGTATTATTCGGGTCAGGCTTGGGATGATGATGCTGATTTAAATGGTGACAATAAAGTCAATTATTTGGATATTTCGGATTTTATGTACTGTTACATTTGTTATTACCAATATACTTCCACTGACAGCGGAGACTCATCTGGTGAGCTTGATACACAATTCTTAGATGATGATGATGGCTCTGCTTCTATGGCTCTTGTGGCTCCGTCGGTGTTGCCAGCTGTTGGCGAATGCTTTAACGTTACTGTGCATGTGGATAATGCTAGTGATGTTCTGTGTTGGGGTGGAGGATTATCATGGGATTCTTCTGTGCTTCAGTTGTGTAATGTGTCTGAGGGATCCTTCTTGTCTTCTATCGGTGGTACCATGTTTTTATGTTCTATTATGGATCCTTTGGTGGCTAATGGGTCGTTGCAGGATATTTGTGGGTCTTCGCTTTCTGGTGGGGTTAATGGCAGCGGCGATTTGGCAACTTTAACTTTTGAAGTGATGAGCGCTCAACCTACGAGCATAAACTTTACCTGCGGAGAATTGTTCTCTACCGCGGGCGAGTCAATGCCCTGTACCCTTGAAAACCTGACTATAACGCAGGATGTATTAGTGACAGAGGTAGAGTGCGGGGTGTCTTTTGTGCAGAGCGGCGGGTTCGTTTTCCCCATAAACGTTACGCTTCAAAACCTCGGCAATGTTTCTCGTTTGGTCGAGGTGGATTTGTATGCTAATGGCTGTTTTGTGGGTCAGGACATTTTTGGGGTGGCGGCGAACTGTTCGGTGGTGGTTTGTTGTTTGGGTAATTCTTCGATGCTGCCGGCGGGTAATTATTCGTTGGGTGCTTTTGTTTTTGTTGTTGATGGGTTGGATTGCAGTTTTGGCCATAGCCTCTTTGAGGGCGAGGTGCTGGTGACTTATGTGGGGGATTTGACGGGTGATTTTAGAGTTAATTTTTTTGACATTGGCGCTTTTATGGATGCGTATAGTAACTACGTTAATTATGCTGTTTTGGATCCGGCGGCTGATTATGATCATGACGGCGATATTGATGATGTGGATGCTGCGCTTTTTAATGTGGCGTATATTGCTTATTATAGCTGATATAGCTCATTGAGAGGCTTTTTTTAAATAGCAGGTTTGTCGTGTGGCGGCTATGGCGGGAGGTTGCTTTTGTTTTTTTGCGGGGTCTGCTTGAGGAAGTCGCCACAACCAGCTTGCCGTTCGGCACTAAGCTTGAACCAAAAAAGCCGCCTCCGCAAGAGGCCGTTGGGTGTTGTTGAAAAAAGCGGGGGTCTCGGCAACAGCTAAAATAGAAAAACAAGCGCATCGTCAATTCTTGAGGTTTGTTCTGGCTGTATTTTGCTCCACAACCAGTTTGCAATCGCTCCCAGACGCCAAAGCTAAATCGGTTTGTTCCCCACAAACCGTTGCTTGTTGTTGTGTATAGGCGGTTCCCTGCAACAACAACTAAAGAAAAAGCTATTTTCGGTTTCTAACCCGCTTTTTATATTCGCCACAGTAGCTATTACCGCCCTCGCTACACTGAGGCGTGACTTTATCGCATTCTTTAATGTACTCACAACTGTAAAAGAAGCCGTCAACCCTCTTCTGCAAACCAGCCAAGACACCTTTTCTGTTACCCAACATCTCCCTTCCAATACGCAACTGTACACCAGAGCTTTATATGGTCTACCACCGTTTTTGGCTATTTATGGCAAACCCTTAATAGCCTTTTTGAAAAGTCTTTAATGCTAAACGTAACAGCGGAGCACCATAGTATGCAGAATCGCCCAGCCATAGTTGCTGTTGGCAGAACCAAGTTCGGTGAGCACTACGGCAAAGAACCCGAAAAACTCATCGAGGAAGCTTGGCTCGCCGCATCAAGAGAATGTAACATGGAACGCAAAGACCTACAGGCATGTTACATGTCTGACTGTTTATTACCAATCACCAACAAGTTAGGCTTAGAAGAGGGCTTTCTCTCTGAGCTAACAGAGTTACATGTACCAATGGAGGTCACCCGAAGCTTCAGCGCCGCGTTGATGACTGCCTGCCACGCAATCCAATCAGGCGTCTACGACACAGTGCTCGTCGGCGGCATAGAGAAGATGACTGACCGATGGGACAAAATCCGCGACGACCTCATGCTCCTCGACGACCCCTGGAGCTACTACGCAGGCGGAACCCCCGAATCCAACCATGAACTCATGATGCGAGCCTACATCCACAAACACGACATAAAAGACCAAGATCTCGAACAGCTAAACATTGCCTTAGCACAGGTTTCAGTTAAGAACCACGCCAACGGCGCCAAAAACAAGTACGCCCAATTCCAAAGAAAAATCACAGTCGACCAAGTTATAAACGCTCGAAAAGCCGCCCACAAACCCTTAGGCCTCTTCGACTTCGCCCCAATCTCAGATGGCGCAACCGCTGTAATTTTGACAAGCGAAAACGTCGCTAACAAAATGACCAACCGACCAGTCTTCGTACTTGGCTGCGGCACCGCCACAGACTACCTCAACTACACCGCACGCGAAGACCTCACCCACTTCGTAGCAGCAGAACTTGCCATGAAAAGCGCCGCACAAACCGCTCAAGTAGCCCCCTCAGACCTACAACTTCTCGAACTCAACGACCAATCCACCATGATGGAAATGGTAACGCTCGAAGACATCGGCGTATGCCCAGCAGGCACCGCATGGAAAAACATCTACCAAAGCTACAAAAACAACCAACTCTACTACGAAATAGGCGGCAAACCTGTCTACGTTAACACAAACGGAGGCTTGAAAGCCGACGGCAACCCGCTTGGCGCAACAGGCGGAGCCCAAATCTTCGAGATTTTCCGCCAGATAAGAGGAGAAGCCGAAGACCGCCAAATCACCTTCACAGGATGCCCTAAACTCGGCGCAACTGTAGAGTTCGAGGGCTTCGGCACAAAAGCTTACGTATCAATTTTAGGAGAGAAACATCAATGAGCAGCGAACCAATCGAGAGACGCGTATCATATCTCGGTGACCGATTAAAAGCCTGCAGGTGCCAATGCTGCGGCAAAGAATATTTTGAAGTCCGCGACTACTGCAGCAACTGTGGCCGTAAAAGCTATGGCAAAATGGACAACATCGACTTATTCTACGACAAAGGCACACTCGAACTCGCCACATACATAAACGAGCCTACAAACAAATTCGCCAAACTCGGCAGCTTCATCTACGGCATCGTCTCTTTCCACGGCGGCAAAATCCGCGTGCCCGCACGCCTCACAGACCAACTCATATGTGACGGCGAAAAAGTGGACATTCCAAGCCTCGAAGGCAGAGAAGTCGTACCGCGCTTCCGCAGACGCTACTCAGTAGGCAAAAACGAAGTTATACCCACAATCTCCTTAGCATTTACCCTTGCTGACGAGTATTATCCACACCAAGAATACAAGGTAATCCAACCAACAAAAGACTACGAGTTACCCGGCATAGTCGGCTACGGCGCCTACTCCTCGCGGTTCCGCATCAAAGAAGACCAGTTGGAGCGTGCTGTACCATTTATGGATGAAGACTCGGTGACCGCAGCGGTTGAAGCTGGCAAATTAGCGCTCATCCACTCAGGCGTTGACAATTCATGGATTGGCAAAGTCTACGCAGGCTCAGAATCAAACCCTTACGCAGTAAAGCCCATAGCATCCAAAGTAGCTCAGGTTCTTGAACTAGGCGAAAAAGAAGGCGACTTACAAAGCGTAGACGCCATTGACACAGAATTCGCATGCAAAGCCGCATCAAGCATGTTCAAAGACGCCTGCGCCCTAGTCAGCTATCCCAAGTCAAACGTGAAGTACGCCATGGTAATAGGCGCAGACAACAGCCAAGCCGCTCCCAGAGGATGCCCCGGCGGCGAATTAGACGCTTTCGTGGGCTACGGCGGCGCAGCCTACATCTTCGGCAAACAAGACGTCATCGCCGAAGTCGAAGGCTGGTACAGCTGCACAAGCGATACCCCAGACTTCTGGCGCAGAGACGGAGAACCCTACCCGATGCACGGCGGCAGATTCACAGGCGACCCAGCCTATCACAAACACGTCCGAAAAGCAGCGTCTAAACTGATGGAACGCTGCAACCTAAAAGCATCAGACCTCAACTACTTTGTGCCCCACCAGCCCAACCCCACCTTCCCAGTACGAGTAGCCAAAGACTTAGGCTTCAAAGAAGAACAGTTCATGCCCGCAATCCAGATGACCAAATTCGGCAACACCTACAGCGGCGCATCCCTCATCGGCTTAGCAGCAATACTTGACATCGCAAAACCCGACGAACGCATCCTAGTCGCCAGCTACGGTTCAGGCGCAGGCAGCGACGCATACGTCCTACGCACCACAAACCAAATCCTCGACAAACGCACACGCCAGAAAATCAACGTTAAATTCCTCGCCGAAAACCCATTCATCGAATACGTCGACTACACAACTTATCGACGACTAAAATCAGGCATGTAACTGCCCACTTTTACACTATTCGCTCTGACGTTGAAGATAAGGAAAGGGAAAAGGACGGCGAGGCTAATGACCCTTAAAACGACGATAGGGTGATTACTGATTCCTTTTTTACTAGTCACAGAAAAAGCAGAAAAAGAGAGGGTACTGTTTACCTTACCTCAGAGAACATACCAGTACCAATCAGTTTGAGGAAAAAGCCACAACCAACCAGCAAACCAACCCAAACACAGACCAAAACACTTTGCTCTGCAAAGTTCTTAGGTAGAAGAAGTAATAGGCAGAATCCCTCTTCTTCTAAACTAGAAAAAACAAAAAAGGCTTTGATTTGCCTAATTAAGGGTTCAAACTAACGTAATAGAAAAGTGAAAGCTAAAATTGAAAGTTAAAAGGGTTGTTTAGATAAGCTCGATTGTAACGTGTACTTCTTCTGGTACACGGATACGCATGATTCGGCGCATGACACGCTCTTCAGAGTCAATGTCAATTAGGCGCTTGTGAATGCGCATCTCCCATCGGTCCCAAGTTGCAGTGCCTTCGCCAGATACCCCTTTAAGAGTTGGAACGCGTAGGCGCTTGGTTGGCAGTGGTACTGGACCATTCATTTTTACGCCTGTCTTCTGGGCGATGTTTCGTAGTTCTCCGCAAACCTCTTCTAGTTTCGCGTAATCGGTGCTTGTGAGGCGTATTCGTGCTTTTCTAACCATATTGGTCCATCAATCCATTTGTTTTGCCGTTTAATATATGTTGGTGCACCTATGAGACTTAAGCGGTACATAAAAACCTATCGTCGCCCAACAGAAAACCGTGATGATACGGAAAAAACCGACTAAACAGTTCCAGTCATTGCACATTAAAAGCATCAGGGTGCTGATTCCAAGCTTGGCAAATAGCTTGTCAGCATCAAATAAGCGCCGCATTTAAGGCTTAAGCACCTTCCAGCAGTTTTTGCCTGATTTTTTCAGCGTCCAACGCCAACGCTTCAGGCATCCGACCCTTAGTATGACTCCTGTAGGCTTTACCATGGATAAAGCCCTCATCTGGCTTCATCGGAATAACATGCACATGATAATGAAAAATAACTTGACCTGCCGCCAAACCATTATTCTGAACTACACGTATACCCTCCGCACCCATTGAATCTCTAACGGCCACTGCAACGCGCTTGACTACTCTAGAGAGATATGCGATTTCTTCTTCAGGTAAATCATAGATGTCCTTGTGGTGCTTCTTGGGAACTATTAACGTGTGACCTTCGTTGACGGGTCGGTTAGTCATAAACGCTATAACGGAGGCATCTTCGTAGACTATACACGCTTGAGATTTTTTGGCGATAATTTGGCAGAATACGCAGTCCTCAGTCATCTCAATAACACCTTTCAGCGGTTTAATGGTAGGGTAATGGTTAATAGAATTTGCTGGAACAATAGTAGATTATGGAAACATTAGTTGACGACGTGGGCAGTTTTCCACTGCCAACAAACATCAAAAGACAGGATTACGCTAAGGCATATGAATTGGCACGCGAAGCCATAGCCAACGGTAGAGAACCCTCAGAGAACTCATTTGTCCAAAAAATTTTCTGCGAAACAGTTATAGAATCCTTCAAAAAGAAGTTGGCAAGCGGGTTAGACGTAGTTAATTTTCCACAGGCTTTCAGCGGATTGAGGCAAGTAGGCGACGCAATCCACACGGCCATGGAAAAAGGCTCCTTTGTCGTTGACGAAAAACAGGCGTTCCTCCCCGAAGTCTACGTCATAAACAAGGAAGCAAAAAGACTCAGCGAAGAATTCGAAAAGAAAATCGCACTACGAATTTCAATTTTTGGACCCCTAGAGCAGTACCTTCATGAAATAGGCGCAACAGCTTACCCCGATGTGCTGGACGGTTTTGCCAAAACAATTAACCTCTTTGCAAAAAGTTGCATCCTAAACAACAAGTACATTGAAACTAAAGTTATCTCTATTGACGAACCCAGTTACGGCCACAGCCCCTTCACGGGCACACCAGATCTAATCAGGGATACACTTGAAAAAGCCTACAATTTCCAAGGGCCAACACGCCAGATTCACCTGCACTTCGCTTCAGGCATACACGACATCTTAACAGTAAAAGGATTGGATGTGGTGTCATTCGAGTACGCTGCATCCCCCAAAAACATCGATTCAGTATCAAAAGCGATGCTTGAAGAATCAGATAAACAGATCCGCGTGGGAATAGCCAGAACAGACATAGACGCTATTTGGGCTGAACTCTACGAAAAAGGATTCACCCAACCCACCGCGGAGCAAATTGTTGAACCCATTGAAACAATTCAGAAAAGGTACAAGCGTGCAAAAGAAAAATATGGGGAACGCATGACTTTTACTGGTCCCGACTGTGGAGTTGGAAGTTGGCCAAGTCAAGAAGCTGCGTCGCTGCTGCTAAAACGCGTTGTGGAAGCTGTTAGAACTGTCTAAGTAAGCAGCCCCTAAAAAGAAGGGGCAATTAATTCCATTTTTGGTCGACGAACAATCTTAGAGAAGGCAGTTCTGTTGCAGTACTGAATTGTGGCGTTATCGAGGGACGTCTTCGTAGAGGTGGTGTAGGAATCGGCGACGGCGGCTCGAGTTCCACAGGCATTTTAACGATCAATCCTGTTCGCCTCCGTGGGCAGTTGGTGTTATGTTAACTTCGATGAGGTTTTCTCTGCGTATTATGGTGAGTTTTGTTTCTTTTCCGATGACATCTTCTGCGAGGAGTCTGGGGAGGTCATAGAAGTCGGTGACTGGTTTGCCGTTGAATTTTACGAGCACGTCACCCATGGCTAATCCGGCTTTCCTTGCGGGCGAGCCTGCTTCGACACTGAAGACCATGACACCTGTAGCTTGGTCCAGTCCAGCTTGCTCAGCAATTTCTTCTGGGATTGCAACGGTGTTAGCGATTATGCCTAAGTAACTACGTTCGGCATTTTTGCCAGTAATTAAACGATCAGCAATGCCTTTGACCTTGTTTATGGGGATTGCTATGCCTCTTTGCCATACGTATGCTGTGTTTACGCCGATGAGTTTGCCGTCTGCGTCAATGAGGGGTCCGCCGCTGAAGCCAGGGTTGAGTTGTGCGTCAGTTGCGATGACGTTTTCCAGTGCTGTTGCTCCGCGCCATCCTCTGATTGTGCTGTTTACGCTGGTGACCATTCCGCTGGTTGCAGTTGGCTGGCTTCTGTTGAATGGATTAGCCAGAGCCAGAACATATTGGCCCACCAGCAGTTTTTCTGAGTCACCATACTCTATCGGTATAAATTCGCCTCGCTCAGCTTTGAGCAAGACTATATCGTTGTAGGGGTCTGTGCCGATGATTTGCGCTTTGATGATTTTTTCGCCTTGCCCGATTTTGACTGTACCGCAGCCTGCAAGTACATGGTTGCAGGTGATTATGTAGCCGTCTTTTGTGAGGATTATACCTGTTCCTCGGGACATTTGTGCTTTTATGCTCACCACTGACTGTGAAGTTTTCTTGATTAGTTCGCTGGTTGCCTCTGAGAGTGACTTAAGGACGTGTATTGGATTGGTTGTTTGAGTCATTGTTTTTCCTCGTTAGAGGATATGGTGTGGATGATATTTGTTGACTAAGGGGGCGTAGAACTCGGTCACAGTATCCGCATATGCGGGAGTTTTAATGTACAAGGGCTAACCACATGTACGGTTATTTGCAATCTTGTACGGAAAAAACTATGTTTTTCAAATTCAAAATAACTAAAATCAAATCATAACTAACAAAATTTCTATAAAGTATTTAGAAACAAGCAGCTCACCACAAGTTATAAATACAAAAAACAAAAAACATGGGTGCACCAAAAAGGAGAATAAAAAAATGCAAAAAAGTAAAAGTTTAATCACTATGATTCTTCTGGCAGTCTTAGTTGTTCCAATGGCAATACAGCTATCGACAACCGCACCAACCCAAGCGGCACCTGTTGACATTCCAGGGTTCCTCAAAGTTTATGCGG
>JBNIDR010000020.1:0-23458 GCA_050108155.1 Bathyarchaeia archaeon
AATTTACGATACCCTTTGAAGAAGGCCGCAGAACGCCTTAATCTGGATCCGAGTATCCTTTATGTAAATAACAAAAGTATTGTTGGCGCCCGGGAGGGATTCGAACCCCCAGAGAAACAGGCGATATCACCAACCAAACTGTTTCTTCGCAGCTACTTTTTTTACATTTTGCAACCACAATTAGGCTATTAATAGAAATAGCCAAATTGGGATAATATGGACGTTTCCTCGTACTTCCAATGTCTCTTTTGACAGCACGATTGCAGTGGACGAATCCGTTATTTTCTTGAAATCTATAATACCATATAGGTCGCGGCTTGTTATTTTAGGTTGATATTTCACTTCAACGGCGAATATTAATTTAGAATTCATAAACTTAATAATTTTCTAAAAAACAAAAAAAGTTGTTAATGGTGCCAAAATGAAGAAAGCCCTCCTTATTCTACTAATAGCTCTCCAATTATGCGGTTTTTTAGCGCTTACCAACCTCGCATTTACCACAGGCTTCACCTCTTCTTGTCTAAAAGACGATTTATCTCTTGATTTCTCCCAAACACAATACAGTTTTATTGACCCCTCGGAAAGCTGGTTTATTTTTAAATTTAAAGCCACAAACATAGGAAACAATGTTCTTCTCACACACTTCGATCAATACTGTATCGAGAACACCCATAACCCTGCAGTACAGGCACCTCAAGGCGACGTGCTCTTGGCTCCTGGAGAATCCATGTGGTTCAAAATAGTTTTCCAAAGCGGGCAGTTAGGTTATGACGCTAACGTTGAGCAGACAATTAACCGCACATTTTGTTTCCAGTTTTTTGACAATAACCACAACTGGGACAGCCCCAACAATACCTTCCAGATAAACCAAACCATACAGATAAAAGTAGTTAACGCTTCTCCCTCACAAGGCGGCACCTTAATTCAGGGCACAACCGTAGATGAGAACGGTAACCCCTTAGCTAACGTTTCAATAGACGTGGGTTCATTCGGTACAAAACAGCCTATTACATCTGGGGCAAATGGTCAATTCTCAATCAGACTCTGTGAAAGTCCAGTTTACTTCTTAACTGCTCAAAAAGAAAACTATTACGCAAAAACCCTTGAAATTGACGGGAACAACATCCAACAATCATACGTTGTCACTCTTACTCGAAAGCAAGTTTCCCAAACAGTAACTTCAACTTTAGCTAAACAATACTCGGGAACCATAGGTTTTTGGAGATGTGCCGCTACAACGGACGAAAGCAAACTTCTACTAGTCAATGGCATGGAAAACTGGGAAGATGAATCCATCAAGACCCAATCAAAACTCTACCTACTTAATACTATTACAGGCAACATTCTTTGGACTCATGACATGGGCTGGGAATCATGGTCAGCAGACATCACTGATGACGGCAAATACGTGGCCTTTGGAACAAAACTTGAAGGCTTCCAAACAGGACCAACAGGCTTTGTCAACTACATACGTTTACTGAACGGAACAGACGGCACAACCATATGGGAAAAGAAAATTACAACACAAAACTTCCCAAACTCTACTGAAGGTGAATATTATACTCGCGCCGTAAAGTTCTCGCACGACGGAAACTACCTCCTTGTACCCGTCCACGGTCCATATGCTTACCTACTTAACCGGGAAGATGGGTCTATTAAATGGTCTGTATGGATCGGCTCGGAAGTAAGAGAAGTACTATTCACTAAAGATAACCAGTACGTTTACATTCCTTCAAGCGGCGGCTACCTCTACAAATTCAGGGTTGCTGACGGCTCACTGGTGTGGCAACAATGGATAGGATGTTGGCCTTATGTTAACGGTTTTGATCTATCGCCTAATGAAGCCTATTTAGCTGTAGCAACAAAAGCAGGCTACTTCTCCTTAATCAACACTTCAGACGGCACTGTAAGATTTACCACAGATTTACACAACGGTTTTTCTACCTGCCGCTTTTCACCTGATGGCACAAAAATCCTAGTTGGGGGCGGCCTGCTGACAATGTTTGACCTCAGCGGAAACGTTTTGTGGCGCTGCTACGAAGATTTTACGGATCTCCGTTTTTCAGGCGATGGCAAATTAATTTTCCTCGCTAACGGCGTAGTTCTTGATGATAGCGGTACAAAACTTTACGACATTTTGCCCGATGCAGGTAGAAGCACAAAGGTTGGTTGGGTCAACTCAAACGCAACACGATATATATTTGCAATTCAGGATACGCGTTCGTTGGATGCAGTGAACATAATCGAAGTCTACACCGTTTCTGCTCAAGAATCTACCTCCCTTTCTGCTTCTCCCTCGCCAACCCCAACCACCCAAACATCAGGTACATCCTCTTCCTCACCAAACTCGTCAAACTCTGCTGGTTCTTCTAATAGTATTCCAGAATTTCCAGCAAGCATAACTGTGGCGGTTATGTTGTCTTTGGTGTTATGTATAGCAGCGTTTGTTGCTAAAAAGAGATCCTTGAAAGACACCGTTTCGAAAACATAGGGCCTGCTGAAAAATGTTGTTGGCGCCGGGGAAGGGATTCGAACCCCTGCGAGCACGAAGCCCACCAGCTATCCCGCCATTTTTGATCTGGCGCCCCTTTGTTTTTTGATCTCGAGGCTGGCGCGATAACCACTCCGCCACCCCGGCTCCTCAGAATGATTTGTGTTTCCCTCATAAAGAGTTTTCAGTAGACAAGCACCAAGTTTTAGGAAAGCTGCCTGCTCATTTTCTGTAGCAGAAAATATTTGGCACTAATAGTCAATTTATCATATATATGGGTCTCATGAGCCGCTCTAGGCGGATAATATTAGAACATCTACAAACCCACAGGTCAAATAGGCTTTTCTAAATAGAGGGGAAACCGGGTTTCTTAGAACTATACGACGAGATCTGCCATGTCGACGCTGCGCTCATACACCTGACGCAGAAAAGACACCGCTGCCAAAACCTGAGGCATCAAATCCACCGAAGCCTCCTTCGCCGCCGACTCAATACGCTGATAAGTATCTTCGATTTTTGGGCTCATACTGCGGACACTCTCAGCCTGCGAGATATTCCGGCTTAGAAAAGACTTGAACGCTTGCTCATTAGCTTCACAGCACAAAGACTGCAACTCAAGCAACAGCTTACGCAGCTCATCGGGCAGCTTAGTGTTAAGCATAAGCGTGTTTGAGGCCAGCTGAACGCATGCATCGCCGATGCCTTCTATGAAGCCCGCGGCGAGTCTATAGTCGAGGCATTCAATGGGTGAAATGGAGAATTTTTCGCTTAAGCGGGGATTCTGCAGTATTGTACGCAAGATGCGCACCAGCAGAAAATAGAACTTGTTGTTTTCCACATCTCGTTCGATGACGTTCTGCGCCAAATCCATATCTAACCCCACAAATGAGCTAGCTGCATCCCTTATCATGCGGGCTGCGCTGGCTTGGTTACGCTGCAGAATCTTGCCTGGCGAGGCAAAGGGCTGCTGCATCAGGCACTGAAGCGTAATCACCGAAGGGGTTTCTTCAACAATCATCAAACCCGCCAGTGAGTTAGCGGTGGATTTGACGAGGTTACGGACGGCTAGGTCTATGCGGTCTTTTGCCTCCACACGGATTATATCATAGCCGAGCAGGTAGCGACCCACTATTTCGCGGCCCAAATATGGGCCTACTTTTAGGGATACTTCTTTTGGTGTGAGTTCTACGTCAAATTGGGTGTCGATGAAGAGTTTGCCGTCGCTTGTCACTTCCAAATTGACCTGTGAACCTTTCTGCAGTTTGTGTTCTTTTGCCCAGCTGCGCGGTAAACACACAAAAAAGGTGCCTGTTGGTGTCTGCTGAACCTTACGCATGTCACTCATGAATTTCACACCGTTATAACATATCTAAACATTAAAGGGAATATATAAATTGCCGCAAAATCAACTGATCATTCCAGAAAAGAGAAAAGCATAATCGAATTGAAGGAATCGCTTAGGTAAGCACCGGTTTTGGCTTTCTTGGGCGGCAAACAATAAACAGTAAATAATTCAAAAACAATAATGTGCCCATAACAACTAAAGTAACAGCTTAATGGGCTATAGCGGATGAGTGCAGAAGAGAAACTCCAAAAGGCAATCGAATTAACCATAACAGCAGGTTATCAGCTAAACAGCGAAGCTTTCGAGTTTCTTATCCAAACCGCCGACCCCGTTGCAATCATGAATTTGGCGCTGGAACGGCTAGCGGCTAGGGAGGAAAAGCCAATGTTCATCGAAAGAGCGTTTCTGGAGGCAATCATGCGGCAGGCGGCTACACGTGTTCAGCAAGCTGTTGTCGAACGTACATATGAACCCCAGTCAGTCGATGAGCAAGAACCAAGCTACACTGACTCCGCCAAGGAACCCAAAATCTGCTCGTCAGAGGGCACGTTTTATCCCTACGCCAAATACATACCTTCTGAGCTAAAAATTCTCGATGACGCCACTGGCAAATTAACCTCCAACGGCACCATGGAGGAGTACAGTGCCTACTTCCAAGATCGCTTCAAACGCATCGAAAAACTGCTTAGGCAAAGAATGGATGTTAGAGCAGCTACGCCCATTCCGGAAGCGCTAAAGTCGCAGCCGAAAACTAAACTTAAAATCATTTGTATGCTTACCGAGAGAAGAGATACAAAAAACGGCACAATCCTTTCTGTGGAAGACTTGCATGGAAGCGCAACTGTATTGATTCCGCAGAAGGCGCCCGAGGAAGTTAAGAAGAAAGCGCTTATGCTGCTTCCCGATACTGTGTTCTGCGCGGCGGTCATCAAAACCCGAACAAACCTGCTGATGGCGGAAGACATTATCCTCCCTGAAGTCGGCAGAAAACAACCCCAACGCGCCCAAGAACCTGTCTATGCAGTATTAACATCGGACATTCATGTGGGTAGTGCAAAATTCACTAAAGAAGCCTTCAGGCGCTTCATCCTCTGGCTCAGGGGGAAATATGGCACGCCTGAGATGCGGGAAATCGCAGGCAGAGTAAAGTACCTCTTAGTTGCCGGGGACATAGTTGATGGGGTTGGCATCTACCCGGGTCAGCAAGCAGAATTAACCATCCGTGACGTACACAAGCAGTACAATTTTGCGGCGAAGTACTTTGAGAAGGTTCCAGAGTACATTGAAATTGTTCTTGCGCCAGGTAACCATGATGCTGCACGCAAATCTCAGCCTCAACCAGCCATCGCAGAGGAGTACCTCTCGGCATGTCAGGGCAAAAAAAATATTCACTCTGTGGGCAGCCCATGTTATCTAAGTCTGCACGGCGTTGAGATTTTGATGTATCACGGCGTGAGCCTTAACGATATAATCGGCGTTGTGCCGGGAATGGACAATGATCATCCTGAGAAGTCGATGAGGCTTCTTATGCAGGGACGCCATTTGGCGCCTGTTTATGGGGGCAAAACTATGCTTTCGCCCGAGAGCCGCGATTACCTTGTTGTTGATAAGGTTCCTGACATCTTCCATGCGGGCCACATTCATGTATTGGGCTACTGTAACTATCGAGGCGTGCTTGTGGTTAACTCGGGCGGTTGGCAAGAACAAACGGAGTATATGGAGAAGTTGGGATTAATACCTACTCCAGGTAAGGTGCCAGTTGTGAATCTTCAGACGCTAGAGATAACTGTTCTGGATTTTATAAATCCACTTTAGGCGTCTGAGCCTTTATGCACTGCCTTAGGTTGGTACTGAAAGAGTTGCCCCACTCGGGCATCGGTAGCGAAGACGTCTTTGATTAGGCTGCGACTGATTTCAAGTCGAATCTTTTTTGTTCTACCGTATCTGCCCATACTTACGACCTTGGCGTTGACTAAACCCATAGAATCCAACTCGTTCACTAAAGTGCCAAGTCGACGCTGCGTCAGGAGTCCTGAGCCCATTTCTCCGCAGAGTTCATTATAGACGTCATAGATTTCGCCTGTGGTCGCGCTGGACTTGTTGAGGTGGTATACGCTTAGAAGCACCATTTTTGAGTGTAATGTGAGATTTTTAAGTGCTTCAATAACTCGGTTGTGTTCGATGTGTTTCTCAGCTTGGCGGACGTGTTCTTCTGTTATATTTTTGGAGCCTTGGCGTTCTGCTACTTCTCCTGCGACGCGCAGTAGGTCCAATGCGCGTCTCGCGTCCCCGTGTTCTGCGGCAGCTAGCGCAGAGGATATGCTTAGGGCTGAGTCGGAAAGTACACCATCTTGAAAAGCCATCTTGGAGCGTTCAAAAAGAATGTTTCTAAGTTCACCAGCATCGTAGGGTCGGAACACAAGTTCTTCTTCGCTAAGTGAACTAAAGACGCGGGGGTCTAGGAATTCTTTGAGGCGCAGGTCGTTGGATATGCCGATGATTGAGACTTTGCTTTTTTTGAGGGTTTCGTTGATGCGTGTTAACTCGTACATGAATGCGTCGCCCCGGTCCTTGATTAGTGCATCAACCTCATCTAGGACAATTATGAATAATATTCGGGATTGGTCCAAACCGCTGCGGAAGCGGTCGAAGACTTCGCCAACTGATAATCCAGTGAATGGTATGGATAAGCCGACGCTTTGGCTTAGTGCAGCAAATACTCGGTATTCTGAGCCTGTCATTCTGCAGTTGATATAACAGAATTTTACTTGGGCACCATATTCTTTAGCTTTGGATTCTAAGTGGCTTAGAACATATTTTGTGACTGCTGTTTTTCCTGTTCCAGTTTTTCCGTAGATGAATATATTTGAACATCTTTCATCTCTTAGAACTGGAGCTACAGTTGAACCTAACAAGCGAATTTGGTCTTCTCTGTGTGGAAGTTTATCTGGTAGATAATCATGTCGTAGGACTTCTCGGTCTTTGAATAGTCTTGTGCCGTTAACGAAATTGTCGAATACGTCGTCTAGTACGTTTGAGTTGCCCATTTCCCCGTCTCCTTTTTTTCAGAGGTACAACCGTTATTTCTTGTGGAACAGATAAAGGATGCAGTATAAAAAAGTGGTTTAGGACAACCATATTCCTAAAAAAGGATGAAAGTAAGTCCCAGCAACAGTAAGAACACACACCCCAATGTTTCTACTGGAGAAATCGTCGCTAAAAAAGAAAACACAAATAATAATATAGAATATATTATACTCTGAGTGGTAAATTACAATTATATATATTAATGATTATTATCCAAGAAATTAAACTAAGACTCTGCGAATTTTTTTTCAGCGATTTTCAAACTCTTTTTTACCCCAAAATGCTCGACTGGAAACATAGGGGTGTGCCTAAGGCTAAAATTTCATGGAAAAACGAACAAAAAATCAAGTTTGCAGCTTCGAGTTGTGGCTTGTCTTCAACAGAAACTAAAAACAAATCAAGCGATTTTGTAGGACTATAACGTTATGTGATTTTACATTCACAAAACTGTGAATCCATGTGAAATAGCAAAAAATCTGTTCCTTTAATCGGCCGCTTTTTTTAGAAATTACCCTAATTGTGTCAGTTAACAGTGAAGGAGGCACCCCTTTGTTTCTACTGGAGAATTGAATCCAAGGCTTAAAGTTTGGCTTTTTAGTGTTTCTTTAACATGTGAAGCTGGTAATTCTGAAAGCAATAAAAAAACAGCTTATTACCGTAAAAAAGTCTTAAATTAGCTTTTTTTTCTTTTCCTGTTTCACCATCACAGTTATAAGTTGTGAAGGAATAAAGTTGTGAACAACCTATAGGTGTTAAACAGTGCCTGCTCGAAAAATGCGCGTAGAGCTTTTCGATAGCGATGGTAATCGATATACCATTGCCTTTGAAGGTCAAGTGACCCGTGATAAAGCTCTACGCCTGTTGGATCTTGTCGAATTGTTAGGCGGCACTCAAGGTGAAGCTCCAACAGTCAGCAGTGCACCAGCAATGCAAAATCGTTCACTTTCACGTTTTGAAAAAGTCCAACTTGTCATTCAGAAAAATTTTCCATTAATCTGGTTCACTTCTAAAGACATCCAATCTGTTTATGAGCAGGAATTAAAAGAGCCAGTCAGCCTAAGCACAATCTCAACTTATCTTTCAAGAATGGCCACAAAGGGTATGCTTATGCGCACCGGCACCTCAAACAACCTCAAATATAAAACAGCACCAAACATTCCACAGGTAATTAAGCAACACATCAAATAAGTTCACATCTCTTTACAAGTGCTTCACAAAAAAGTAAACCGTGTGAACACATTGTGAAGAATCATTTTTCCGTTGAGGCTATGTTGCTGGCGGGTTCTCGGCTTTCTGAAGAAGCGCTTCCATTTCCTTCTTGATGCTATATCGGAACGGAATTTTTCCTGCTTCTCTCTCCACATATCCCTCTTCATAGAGTTTCTTCATCAACCGCGCCGTATGCTCCCTGCTTAAGTGAACTCTTTCCTTAATTTCAGGTGCAGTTTTCGGGCCCTCCTTTGAAAGCATTTCCAGAACTACAATTTCAGTTTCAGTTAGCACTGCTAGGGCTTTATCTCTTTTAATAGGCATAGGTGGCAGCACCATTTCTGTTACAACTTGGGGCTGAGGAGGGGCTGCAGTAGCGAGCTTTTGGATCTGCTCCTCAAATCCAGCTATTTTTGATCTTAACGCTTCTTGGGCGGCTTCGATGTCTTTTAGTTTTGTCTCTAAACTTGAAAGCTCTGATAAGGCGGCGGCGTTGTTTTGAGTGCTTTGCGCTAATTCTGCCAAGTTCTGTGTGATTGTTTGTGATATTGCTTGGTAGGATTGGTTGAGGACTGCGAGTTGTTCTGTGATGGGTTCTACTTTACGTTCCAGTTCCTCTGCTTTTCTGTAGCTGATATCAGCTGTTGTGTAGCTTCCATCGACTTTTGCTGTCATAGAATCAAACTTGTTTGATTCGCGTTTAAGTTCACGGTCGAAACTTAGAACAATATCCTCAACAAAATCTTTGGCTTTCTCGTATTCTTTATGCGCCATACGTACCTGCTTGTAGTATTGGTATGCAGCTACGGCAGTGACGACTATGAGTGCGGCCAAGATTAATGGTGTGAGGTCAACCGTGATGTTCTCCCCCTGTGATTTATCCGTGACACAACCGTGATTCCCCGTGATTTTAACGGTTGCATCACACATCACAGTATTTCCCATGGACTTTTAAGGTTATCGGTGACATAATTCCATGGATAATATGATATCACATATCACAGAGAAAGTAATTGGTTTAATATGATGGCTTATCAATGGTTGAAAATAACGATAAATTGAGCTTATTTTGATTAATAATCCTTGAATAAAGCTTCTATAGAAAGGGCTTTTGTTATCATAAAAAATGGCGAAAATTGATGGAAAAAAGTGTGATTTGTGACGTCACAAAGCCTCTTCTGACGGGCTAGATAGCCGTTTTAGGCTCGTTTCTAGCTCATTTCTGATGATTTCTATGACTTTTAGATGGTCTTTTAGCTCCTCTTCCTTGCTAGGTACATCCTGGTGGGCCTCGACGTAATCGTGCAGTTTATTGGCTATTTCGAGGTATGGGTCAAGAGTTGTGGTCTCAAAAACACCCAAATACCCTAGTAAAAGCACTGTATAGATGGATTTTATCACGTTTTCGCGGGACTGTTTTAAAGTCCTATTAAAGCTTCCGCGGCTTATTTTGGCTCTTGTTAGTCGTAAGGAGGCTTTTTCATCGTAATTTAGTTGTTTGCCTGATAAATTCTCGGATAAAACGTCAATAAGTAATGTTTCAAGTTGCGTTTTAGTTAATTGGCTGTTTTTAGCCAGTATTTGTACAATGGGGTCGTTTAGAGCCCCGTTTAACCATGCTGTTACTCCGTCTTTTAGCTTCAAACCGATGTTTTCCTCCATATCCTAAATGGATACAGTTTTGTATACTAACTCGTGTTTTTATCCTTTCGCCGCCCCCAAAACCCAATATTCCCAGTAAAAAACAAGGTAAATTAGCGCTTATTTGCTAAAAAACGTGTAATTTACCCATTTATAAGTAAAACAAGGCTTATTCATGCCATTTAACATAGAAAACGCTATTTCCTTGTAGTTTTTTTCAGACAAAACACCTCAACTTTACACAAAAAATGCACTTTTGCAAACACCCCAAACCAGCAACCAACCCACTTTTTACATTCTCAGCGAAATAAAACACACTTTTTAACCCCTAATCTAGCAGAAAAACCATCAATAACATGTTATCTCACACGTGATTTAACCATAAAATCACCGTGACATCACCAAAAAACCGTGATTTAGCCCAAAATCACTTGATATCACAGCCCTGTGATGCATCTGTGATGTTTAACTCCAAGGGTTCCACTTATATGTGATGACCCTAAATTTGCTCGGACAAACCCTTAAGCTTCTCATAAACTTCAGGTCTGAGGTCTCTTAGCGTTGGAATAAAGGTCTCTGCAGTTCTCAAATCGCCAAAATCAACGTTGCAAAGGACCAGATCTTCCAAGTCGTAGTTGGCTTTGGCTAAAACATCGCCAGTTGGATTCACAAGGCGGCTTCCACCCCAGAATTGCAGCCCATCCTGCATCCCCGCAAGGTTAACGTAGGCGAGGTAGCAGGTGTTTTCGATGGCTCTTGCAGTTGTCAAAACTTCAAAGTAGCTTTTGCGGACTGCTGGAGAGGCAGAAATACAAACTATAAGCTGAGCGCCCATCAAACGGGGCAGACGGAAGACCTCTGGAAAGAATACGTCGTAGCATATTGTTAAGCCAATGTTTCCCAGTTGAGTTTGAAAAGAGGCAGGCTCGTATCCGGGGCGGAAATAGCGTTTCTCCTCAAATACGCTGTGAGTGGGCAGATACATTTTGCGGTATTTCCCGATTAAGCCGCTGGGACCTACCAGTACGCTGGTGTTGTAGAGGGTAGCTTGGGTTTTCGGCGTTAGCTCTGGCATTCCAAAGATAATGTGCATGCCTGTCTTCTTGGCTAAGGCTTCAACCTTCTGCACCGAGGGCCCCGGGATCTGCTCGGCTAGCTCGTAGATTTGGTCATGTAGCACGTAACCTGTTAGGGACATTTCTGGAAAAATCGCCAAGTCCGCTCCCTGTTCCTTCGCCTTAAGGGTTAGCTCTTCGTACTTTGCGAGGTTAGCGGTTTTGTCTTCTCTTTTAGCGGCTATTTGGCAGAGAGCAAGCTTAATCTTGTTTTTCATAGCGGATCCCTTAGTACTCGTGCCTTGGTAATCTTAAATCGTTTCCAACCGTTCGAAAGCCAAGCTTAGGGGCAAGTGGCAAGCGGCGTTTGTGCTCTGTAGCCAGCCAACGGTCCTTTACGCGTTCGACGACGGCTAGTTCGATGCCAAGTTGCTCGGCGATGTCTTTTGTTTCCATGAACCGCTCGAGCCCATAGAGGATTAGGTCAAGGGTTTCATACTTTATCTCCAACTCTGACTCCGCCAACTGGTCAGGCCAGAGCGAGGGCGTCGAGGGTTTGAGTGCGAGTTCCTTTGGAACGCCGAGGTGGATTGCGAGTTTGCGGACCTGAGTTTTGTAGAGGTCAATTATGGGTGCGATGTCAGCTGCGGCGTCTCCCCACTTGGTAAAGTAGCCCATCATCGTCTCCGACTTGTCCGAGGTGCCGCAGACAATGCGCTTCTGCCTGTTGGCGTAGTAGTAGAGGTAGATCATTCGGGTTCGGGCTTTGATGTTTCCTTTGGAGATTCTATCCGCGGGGTCAAAGGGCGGGATGCCTCTGTAGAAGGCTTCAAGTACATCAGTTAGGTCGCAGAGTTGGGTTTGTAGCTGAAATTGATCTGCGATGGTTTTTGCGTCGTCGATGTCTTTTTGGTTTCGGGTCTCCTTCTCCGGCATTAGCAAGGCCAAGACGTTGTTGCCGCCGATTGCTTTGCTCGCCAATGCGGCTATGGTGGAGCTGTCAACCCCCCCGCTGAGTCCCATCACGATGCCTGATGCTCCAGCGTTTTTGACGTATTCTTTGATAAAACGGCAGATTCTGGTTTCAGCTTCGGAGAAATCAATATCCAATACAGAAGGCGTTAACTTCACGGTTTCTACGCAGCCTCATAGCAAAGGTTAGTAGGCAAGTATTTAAGGACAAGCATCGATAATACTCAACATCACCAAAAAACACGAAGGATGTTTGTATGGGGCGAAGAAGAAAGAAAGTAGTTCATATTCCAAAGAAAAAGTTGCCAAAGTTCTTCTCTTGCCCTAAATGCGGAAAAGAAACGGTACGCGTAGAAATTTATCGAGAAGAAGGCGGACGCTCCGTTGCGCAATGCAGTAGCTGCGGGTTAAAAGAGGAATTCACAATTCGACCTGCACAAGGCGAAGTTGACGTTTACTGTATGTTAACTGACCGCGTTTACGGTAACCAGAAAAGAACACCTGTAACCAAAAGTAGCTGAAGGATACCTTCATGCCTGGGCGAATAGAGCAGTACTTACTGGACAAAATCAAAGCCGATGGCTCTATCCACATGACTCTTATTGATCCAGAGAAAGTTACGGCTAGGGGCGCTGCACACGTCGCAGAAAACGCCACGAACAGCGGAACAGCAGCCATCATGATAGGAGGCTCAACAGTAGCTTCTCAACAGCACCTCGACGACGTAGTTGAAGCTATAAAAGCCGCCGTAGACACACCCACCATTCTTTTTCCAGGAAACGTCACAGGCATAAGCCGCCACGCAGACGCCATCTGGTTTATGTCAATGCTTAACTCCACAGACCCCTACTTCCTCATGGGCGCCCAAATCCTAGGTGCACCTTACATTAAAAAATTCGGCATCGAACCATTATCGATGGGCTATGTCATCGTTGGTGACGGAGGCGCAGCAGGAAGAGTGGGCAAGGCAATTCCTGTTCCTTACAGCAACCCTCAACTAGCCGCGGATCATGCCTTGGCGGGTCAGTACCTGGGCATGCGCTTCATCTATCTTGAAGGCGGTTCGGGTGTATCAACACCGGTGCCTCCTGAGATGATTTGCAAAGTCAAAGGCACCATAAACGTACCCCTCATTGTGGGCGGCGGGATCCGAAGCAAAGAAGCAGCGCTAGCCGCAGCCAATGCAGGCGCAGACATAATCGTCACTGGCAACCTCACAGAATCAGCTGAAGGCAAAGAACGCATATCACAGATCATTACAGCTATCAAACACAAGCCATAGTATCCCTGAACTTTAACAGCTACTTTTAGAAAACCCAAAATACCCAGCAACGCATATGTGGGGCTGAGAGCTGCCGCTTTGAACATCAACCAAGGCATTAGCAAGGGATACCGCAACTACGTTGAAACGATGGAAGCCGAACTTAAACGGCTCTATGAGATAAGCGACAGCGCTAGATCACGCGGCTTAGACCCCGCATTGAAAACCGAATGCATAATAGCGCAGGATATCGCTGACTTGGTGGAGGGCTTGGTTGGACCCAAAGGTGTCGCAGTCTCCATCCGCGAGCTTAGCAAAAAGATGCCCCGAGAAGAAATCGCTTTTTACGTGGCAAAAGAGGTTGCTCAGGGAAAATTTGCACAGACAGATGAAGAAAAAGAGCCAGAGCATCTAGCCGAGCAGGCTATCCGAACAGCTTTGGCAATTTTTACCGAGGGCTTAACCGCTGCCCCAATACAGGGAATCGCCCAAGTCAAAATTAAAAAGAATGCTGACCAAACCCGTTACCTCGGCATCTACTTTGCGGGTCCAATTCGCTCTGCTGGTGGTACCGATCAGGCTTTGACGTTGGTGGTCGGCGATTATGTGCGGGTTGCTTTGGGCTTAGACATTTACAAACCCACAGAAGAAGAAATCTCACGCTTCATAGAAGAACTTCGACTCTACGAGCGCTCTGTGGGCCGCTTCCAGTATCACATTCCAGACGAGGAACTCCGCAAAGCCCTCAACTTGGTGCCCGTGGAATGCACAGGCACAGAATCAGACCCTGTAGAAGTCTCCTCATACCGTAATCTCGAGCGTGTAGAGACCAATCGTGTCCGAGGCGGCGCTTTACGTGTCATCAACGACGGCATCGTGGGGCGTGCACAGAAGGTTTGGGTTATCGTGGACAAGATTGGTTTTCACGAGTGGGACTGGCTTAAGAACTTCAAGAAGAAGACTGAGAAGAAGTCAGGCGGATTCATGGATGATGTAATCGCTGGCAGACCCATCTTTGCTTTTCCCTCAACCAAGGGAGGTTTTCGCCTTCGCTACGGCAGATCACGAAATACCGGCCTCTCTGCCGTTGGTATCCACCCAGCAACGATGATGGTTGTTGAAGGCTTTCTAGCCGCAGGGACTCAGATGCGTCTGGAACTGCCCGGAAAAGGAGGCGTCACATTACCTGTTGATAGTATCGAGAAACCTGTCGTGCTGCTCAAAGACAATTCTGTAGTCCGCGTCTCGATGGAAAACTTTCCTAGTGTCAAGGGTAAGATTGCCAAGATTCTCTTCTTAGGCGACATGCTAATCGACTTCGGCGACTTCCTCTACAGCAACAAAACCCTGCCGCCCTCAGGCTACGTGGAGGAATGGTGGTCAAAGGACTTGCAAACAGCCATAATCAAAAACTTCGGCGGTGACTACCGAAAAGCATCCGAAGCCTGCAAAGTTGCAACGGACTATCTTGAAGGCTTCATCAGCGACCCCTTCCAGTACAAGCCCTCAATAAAAGAGGCCGCTGCCCTAAGCCAAACACTCGGCATCCCCTTAGCGCCCAACTGTACCCTCTTCTGGACCAACTTGACTGGAATTCAAGATGTGGACGTGCTGCGGAAGTGGCTGGTATGCTGTGACGTGTCAGTGCAAGATGGCTTTGCGTCTAAAATCACAGGTGAAGCAAATACCGAAGTCATTAAGGCGCTGCGAAAGATTTTTGTGCCCCACAAATTCGTCGAAGATAAAATTGTTATAACTGGAGAGGACGCTGCTGCTTTTGCTTTCACTTTGGGTTATGGCACGCCGCGGCTAGCCGAGACTTTTGACGCCGCCTCTGTTTTGGAGTTGCTGAGCAAACTTTGCGGCGTTCAAATTAAAGACAAATCTCCAACATATGTCGGCGGACGAATGGGGAGACCTGAGAAAGCCAAGCACCGCGAAATGCGCCCAATGGTGCATGTTCTTTTTCCTGTGAGTTTGGCAGGCGGCAGCCACCGTGACCTCTGTGCAGCAGCAAAAAAAGGGCCCGTGTTCGTCGAGATGGTCAAACGCAAATGCCCCAACTGCAAAACCTACACAATCAAACTCATCTGCGACACCTGCGGCACACCGACAGTTCAGGAGAAAAGCTGTCCCCGATGCGGCAGAGCCCTAAAGGACAATTACTGTGGAACCTGCAAAGCCGACGCAGTTCTCTATCAGCGCCAGCCAGTTAACTTTAAAGAAATGATAGACGCTGCCTGCAGCCGACTTGGTTGCCCCCCGCCAAAGATGCTTCGAGGCGTCAAAGGCTTAACAAACCTCGATAAGACCCCTGAGCTGATTGAGAAGGGTATTTTGCGCGCTAAGCACGGCGTGTCTACTTATAAGGATGGTACTATTCGTTTCGACGGTACCAACGCGCCCCTCACCCACATCACGCCCGCTGAAATCGGCGTCTCGGTTGAGAAGATGCATCAGATGGGTTACCTCGCCGACACACACGGCTTACCCTTAACAGATCCTAACCAAGTTTGTGAACTTAAAATTCAAGACGTAGTTATCCCCATATCAGCAGGCAAATACCTTGTACAAGTCGCTGCTTTCATAGATGAACTGTTAACAAGTGTTTACAAGCTTCCAGCATACTACAACGCCAAGACCCCCGAGGATATTGTTGGGCAGCTAATTTTTGGTTTAGCCCCGCACACTTGCGCGTGTATCTTGGGCAGAGTGGTCGGCTATACAGACCGCAACCTCATCTACGCCCACCCCGTCTGGCACTCAGCGAAGCGTCGAGACTGCGACGGTGACGAAGACGCTATTATGCTTGCACTCGACACTTTGATTAATTTCTCGCGTGTGTTTTTGCCCAGCCAAATCGGCGGAATCATGGATGCCCCCATCCTTATGATTCCATTTTGCAACACCAAAGAAGTCCAGCGTCAAGCCCACGACTTCGATGTAAGCCAAACCTACCCCCTCGAGTTCTACCGCAAAACGTGGGAGAAAGGTGAATCTCGACAAGTAAGCGCATTCATGGATGTTATCAGCCATCGACTTAGCACTGAGGGGCAATTTGAGGGCTTCCAATTTACAACACCCACTACCAACATTAACCTTGGCAACGCTAATAGCAGCTACAAAGAATTCAAATCCATGATGGACAAGCTCAATATGCAGCTTGGGCTAGCCGAGAAGATTGAAGCCGTGGATGCCAAGCGGGTAGCGCTTAAAGTTCTCAACTGTCACTTGATGCGTGATATTGTTGGGAACATGCGTGCGTTTTCCACTCAGGGCTTCCGCTGTAAAGCTTGTAACGCAAAATATCGTCGTCTTCCCCTTATAGGTAAATGTACCCGATGCGGAGGCGCACTTACCTTAACAGTGTACCGCGGTAACATAGAGAAGTACCTCAAAGCGGCGCAGCAGCTCGTCGATAAGTATGGTTTGTCCAGCTACTATACGCAGCGTATGGATCTGATTAAAGAAGAAATCACGCTGATGTTCGATAACAAGAAGCCTAAGCAGACGACGCTTTTTGAGTTCAAGTAGACATAAGCTTTTCAAGGGCAACAGCGCCTATTCTATCGGTGGCTCAGATCAAGGAAACTTGGCACCCCAACGCTTACCTGAAAAGTATCCGAAACGTGCACAGTGGTCTCTCTGCGCGAACAAAAATTTTGGTGCTGCTGGATAGGGAAGCATTTAGTGCAGGCAAAATCGCAGCGCAGTCCAAACTCACCTACAACGTGGTGATTTATCATCTGCGTCTGCTAAAAGCCGAAGGCACTGTTGAGCACAGGGGCAGCCGACGCTACATTTGGCTATCCACTGGTCGCGGTCAGAGGCGTCTCAGCTAGAACGTGCATTGACATGGCATGCTTTGGCATTTGGGACACTTGTTTGGGTACTTTGCCAGCGCCGCCTTCTCAAGGTCAACGCCCATGATGTTGGCAAGGGATGACAGCCAAGCGATAACGTCAGCGAATTCCTTCTCCAATGCAACTCGGTCATTGCTTTTGAGTTCCTGTCCGAGTTCAGCTACTTCTTCTAGCAGCCAGTTATAGGTTCCGTCGACTCCGCGTGCTCTGTCGCGGCTGCCGTAGAGGCGGTTCATCATTTCTTGGAATTCACTTATATGCATAAGGGGTCATCGGGAAATTTGGGCTAGCCGCGGTAATTAAAGGTTAAGCCCTGTGGAAGTGTGTGTTTGTTGATGCTTTTCCGCAGGGCCACAGAGGGATTGAGTGCGCTTTTGTTTATGTGCTGTACCCGAGTATTTGTTTGCTTTGGCGGCCAATCTCGTACATAATCTCCATCTGCCCGTAAAGGTCGTCAGCATTCAATATTGACGCATAGATGACTATTGCAATGTCTGTTTTTTCGTCATAGCGCATAACCGTCATGTATCCGGCGTGGGCGCCGTTGTGGCCAAAACCAAGACCCTCAGCGTACTCAGTGCCCAACCCATAGACTTTGTGTTCTTCACCAGTGGGTTTAACGTCGATCATCTGAGCCACTAAGTCATCTTTGATTCCAGCTTGACCCGTATAGAGGAGTTTTCCCCACCTGCACAAATCATCAGCTGTAGTGATAACGTTCCCCTCAGCTATATGTGGCGACATATTGTCCTGTGTTGTTTCGTAAATTTTTCCCTCAACGTAGGTGTAGCCCTGTGCATAGGGTGCTGGCAATTGGCGTTCGTTTGCTAGAGTGGCGAAAGAAGTATTCTTTAATCCGTTTGGCTGTAGCAGTTGCTGGTCAACGAACGATGCGTAATCCATTCCTGAGACTCGCTCGATTATTTTGCCGAGAAGAGAATATCCGGTGTTGCTGTAGTGGTAGCCTTCTCCGGGTGGGAAATAGGCCAGCTGATTGGTGGATACTACGCCTACTAACTCATCAAAAGTAAAGGCGTGTTCCGGCTCACTTTCTTTGATGTAATCAATATAGTAAAGCCCTGCATAAGGCGCCGAAACGTTTTCTGGAATAGGGGTGTTACTTACGTCAAAGACTCCTGCGGTGTGCCCTAAAAGCTGACGAATCGTAATGTTTTCCTTATAGGGGATAGCGTAGTCGATAGAGTCAGGGACATAAGGGACGTCTTTTCCGGGGATTGTTTGAGTTATCTTGTCGTCGATGTTTAGTCGGCCTTCTTGGTGAAGGAGCAGGATTGCTGCCGCTGTAAATGTTTTAGTTGTGCTGGCCCCTCGAAAATGAACATCTCCCGTTATGTTATCCGGGTTCGTTGTAACGAAGAACTCGCCTTTAGGAGAGATAATGCGCATTGACAGCGTACCATTAAATTCAGGCTTATCCGCAGCGTATTCATTCCATTTTTTATCCATCATAGAGCTTATTTGTTCTGCATAATTTGGCTGGTGGATAAATACCGAATATACTGCTCCCGTTAGAAGCAGCGATACAATAACAACCGCTATTATAGCGAAAATAGCTTTCTTCATACTTATCGCTCGTTTTGTAAAAAAGATAACCACTCTGCTTTTAATTTTTTTGCAAAAATTTTTATCTAGTCAACCTTAACAAGGTAGCCAATGGGATTTGAATGAACGAACGAAAAATCTATTTTGATTGCGGCAGTAGCCTTAGAGTTTTTAGTCAATAGTGATAGCAGGCGACGGTGGCTACGGTGGGCTAGTTAACCCGCCAGAATAAACTCCCCACACCCTCCACCGGAAACAGTGTGTTTGGTTGATGCTTTTGTATACACTTTTTGCTATGTTGAAACTCGTAGACGTGGGAATTTCAGTTGCCCTACATTCTTCATTATCCATTGCACAAGTTCATCGTAAACTTCTGACCCTGCCTTGGTTAAACTTACTGACCCGTTTTCCTCAGTTACAACAAAACCTTTCTTTGACATCCACTCCAAATACTTAACCAACTTATCGTATGATAACTCAGTAGAAGTTGCAAGCGCAGTTTTGTTTACCTTATTCTTTTTCTTTAATGCACTAATAATTCTTGCCACTACGTAAAGGTCAGGTTTAGAGCTCGGTGTTTCTGAGTTCATTGCTGACTCTCCGTAGTTCACATTGGAGCTTGTCTATTTCTCGAATTTCATTAAATCGTTTTGAAAGGTCATGTTTCAAATAAACGATAATGGCTAGAAAAGAAAAGTGAAATGAAGCGTAGCCGAGTGCACCTGTTCGGTGAAGAACTATGTAGGTAATGAGGTTCAAAACAAAGCCTATTATAAAGAAGAATATGAATCCATAAGCTGCTCCCTTGACAAGACTATACAGGACATAACCCAATCTGCCCGAAGAAACGACATCGAAAGACTTATCCCAATCTATATCTGACAAAAGTTTTAGTGCTGAAGGGAATCCTTTAGAAAGCTCCTCTTTCCACTCACCAGTCTTAACCGCATTTATCTTCCTCTTTACAAATAGAATTCCTACTACAACTCCCACTGATGGAATAAGCACTATAGGAAAATTCAGGAAGAACCGCTCAAATTCATTATATGCGCTTAGCAGTCCAAAGAACGAAATTGAGAGGTTAACCCCGATGCAAACCGCGATAGAACCAATAACGATTATAGTAAACTTTTTCAGGTATTTGTCAAGAACGTTGTATTTCTTGATCTCGTCAAGCGTCTCCATTAATTCAGCTACTTTTTTGACAACGTTCTCTTCTGTAATTGAGCTTACGCTCTTTTCAGCCATAGCATCCAACATGCCCTTGATTGAATTTTGCCCCAGCAGTAGATAAAAGTTTGCGAATATAAAGCAAACTCTCTCCCAGAGAGTCAGTCTAATTAATTCATTTTATCCACAAAACATTATAAAAGAATAAATAAAAGTGATCTAAAAATGAAAATCAAACCGAATCTGAAAATTAAAGTCTCTATAGCTATGCTTCTAATGCTGACTATTGCTATCCCCCTTTTTGCTATACCGCCAACTGAATGTCAAACATCTGCTGGAAAGTCAACTACTCATGCCATGCTCACTGTTAACCCTAACCCTGTGGGCGTCGGTCAACCAGTCCTCATTGTGATGTGGGCTGGGCTGCTCTTGCCAAACGCAGCCGTGACCAACGACATTCGCTTCCACGATTACACTCTTACTATCACCAAGCCTGACGGAAAAACAGAAACCATGAAATGGAACATCATCGAAGACACAACATCAACACAATACACAAAATACACCCCTGATCAAGTAGGCACGTACACATTAAACTTCAGCTATCCTGACCAAACGTATACTTGGAATGCCACAGCAGCAATGAGAACATGGACAAACCATGTCTTTCTCGGAGCAAGCAGGTCAGTCACTCTCACAGTACAAGAAGAACAACTACCTGAACCAATAAGCAGCTACCCGCTTCCAACAGAATACTGGACGCGCCCAATAGAAGGAGAGAACACTGACTGGTGGTCTATTTCGTCACATTGGCTTGGCAGTGACCATCCCCTACATTACAATCTAGTGGCAGCAGACGCAATGTACCAACCAGACGGCACAGCTCCTAACAGCCCACACGTAATGTGGACTAAACGCCTTGATGAAGGCGGAGTTGTCGGAGGCAGCTTTACAGGCATCGAAGGCGAAATGTACTACAGCGGTTCAGCCTACCAACCAAGATTCTACAATCCAATAATAATGAATGGTCTGCTCTTCTACGCGGTTCCATCCCAGAACTCTATGTCAGGCGGCGGATACATGTGCGTTGATCTACAAACTGGCGAACAACTATGGTTTAACGATAAAATAGGCGTTGATTCAACTTGGCCCATTCCATCCTTTGGATACCTCTACTCTGCACACACCGAGAACCAACACGGCGCAATCCCTAATGGCGTCTTATTCTCAAGCAACTTTGCAGTGGCATATGAACCTTGGACTGGACAACGTATCTTCAACGTAACTGGTGTACCTTCAGGCATAGCTGCGGTTGGACCACAAGGCGAGATACTTCGCTACCAGATAAACATTGGAAGCAGATGGCTGGCTCAATGGAACTCATCACGGCTATGGTCTACGGCTTCAAGCGGCTGGGTACCTGACTGGAACACTACAAACGGATGGGTAAACGCTAGCACAAGTGCCCGCTATGACTGGAACGTATCCCTACCAACGTCTATACCCACAAGCACCTCTCCATTTAAAGCAATATGTGACGATATACTGCTTGGCTCTACCTCGTTTACAAGCTTTTCAGGCATCGGAACTCCAAACCCATATACCATGTGGGCTGTCAGTCTGAAGCCAGAATCACGAGGGCAACTGCTGTGGCTAAAACAATACGATGCACCGCCAGACAACATCACCCGTATGTTACGCGCAGTCGATCCAGTTAATCGCGTCATCATCATGTTAGACAAAGAGACATTCCAATACTTAGGCTACAACATGGACAACGGAAATTACATGTGGACAACAGAAGTACCTGAAGGAATCTCTGACTTTGCATACTTTGACTCAACTCATGGTTCAGTGTTCTGCACAGTCGATAATGGTGTTCTCTACAACAGCGGCTTTGGCGGAGTACTATACGCTTATGATACGAAGAACGGTGATCTGCTATGGACTTACGGTAACGGCGGCGAAGGCAACAGTACTTTCGGCGGCCTGCAAACACCCTGGGGAAACTATCCACAATTCATATCCAACACCGCCGACGGCAAAGTCTTCTTGTTTAGTGGTGAACACTCTCCCAACACTCCGCTCTACAAAGGCTTACAGATAAGGGCTATCAACGCTACCACAGGCGAAGAAATCTGGACTCTACTCGGATCAATGGGCTATCCTCCACGTCAATGGTATCCTGTTGCAGACGGCTTTATTGCATACCATAACATGTACGACGGACAGATATACTGCATCGGCAAAGGCCCCAGCGCAACAACCGTAGAAGCACCCATGACGGCATCCACACTCGGACAAAGCATTGTGATTAGAGGAACTGTTACAGACATTTCGGCAGGTACTACACAAGACGCCCAAGCGGCTCGGTTCCCTAATGGTGTGCCTTGTGTTTCTGATGAAAGTCAGAGCGCATGGATGGAATACGTCTACATGCAGAAGCCGAAGCCAACCAATGTAACAGGCGTAGAAGTTACCCTCAGCGTCTTAGATGCGAACGATAACTACCGAAAGATTGGCACAGCAACAACTACAGATGGCTTCTTCACCTACAATTGGCAACCTGACATTCCAGGACAATACACCGTCTATGCTTCATTCGGCGGTAGTGAATCCTATTGGCCATCAAATGCGATAACCTCCTTTGCAGTTGACCCAGCGCCAGCAACACCTACACCTCAACCAACTCAAGCTCCATCCGTAGCCGACTTATACTTCATGCCGATGTCAATAGCTATCATAATTGCAATCATAATTGTCGGGTTAGCCGTTATCTTGTTGCTTAGAAAACGACCTTAGCTGGAAATCAACGGGAACTATTTTCCTCCCCCCTTTTTAGTTTAAAACTTTACAGCCAAGCAAGGGGCAGTCACAAAAAGTAGTGCTTTTAACTTGTATCCTTATGATATGCCCTACGTCGCCGCACCCACGTAAAGAGCACAGCCACAATGTCCCCTAAGCGTTAGGGTTCTCTGAGCGAACAAAACCGATTCATTTTTGATTTTAAAGTGGCGTAAGTTGTTATTGTAAGGCTCGGATGAATTCCTCTACAGCCCCAATCGACTTCAAACTCATAACCGCCCGCGTATTCTGTTTTGTTTTGAAGTCTTTAAGCATCCAAAACACGTGCTCCCGGACTTCCTGCGCAGAGCCTCGGCGCTCATACTTGCGGTACAGCTCGATGAATCGTAGAATCTGCGTTCGTATGCCCTGATTACCCATCGACGCTTTGGTGGCGTCGAATATCCATGGTCGGTCCCTTGCGCCTCTGCCAACCATGACGAAGTCGCAGCCAGTCTTCTCCATCAACGCCACGCCCTCAGCGTAGCTGGTAACGTCTCCGTTAGCTATTACAGGGATGCTAAGCTTCTCCTTTATCTGCTTCATAATTGTCCAGTTAACTTTCCCCGCCAACTTCTGGTCAGCTGTTCGGCCATGCACACACAGTGCAGCTATACCCGCAGTTTCTAGGCTTTGAGCTACTTTGACTCCGATGATTTTCTGGTTCTCCACGCCGATACGCATCTTCACCGTAACGGGTTTGTTCGTTGCGTCAACCATCCTTCGCACTATACGTTCTAGCCGCGTGGGGTCAGAGAGCAAGTAAGCGCCGTAGCCTTTTTCGAGGAACTCTTTTTCGCTGCAGCCCACGTTGAGGTCAATTATGTCGGCGAATTCTTCAACAAGTTTGACGCTTTCTGCTAAGGCGGTTTCGTCGTTGCCGATTAGCTGGACGCTTACGGGGCGTTCAGAGTCTTGGATGTTTAGGATTTCTTTGATGTCGCTTTTTTTTCTGTT